>NZ_JALJDX010000217.1 GCF_022952855.1 Pseudomonas sp. RGM2987
CCCGGGCCGCTGCGCGCTGGAGCGCCAGCCCGGCCCAGCGGGAGCAAGCTCCCTCGCCACAAGTGGACAGTTCAGACCTTATTTTGGATACCCGGCGCGCTTCATCTCGCGCTCGGTGGTGGACTGCGCGGCGGCCAGGGCTTGGTCCACGGTCTGCTGGCCGGTCAGCGCCCCCGAAAAGAACTTGCCCACCTGGGTGCCGATGGCCTGGAATTCAGGGATAGTCACCAACTGGATACCGATGTATGGCACTGGTTTGAGGGTCGGTGCTTTCGGGTCGGCGACTTTCAGCGACTCCAGCGTCACCTTGGCAAACGGCGCGGCCTTCATGTACTCGTCGCTGTAGGTCGAGGTGCGGGTGCCTGGCGGTACGTTGGCGATGCCGTCGGTCTTGGCGACCAGTTGGCTGTATTCCTTGGAAGTGGCCCAGGTGGTGAAGACCTTGGCGGCGTCCTTGGCTTTCGAACTGGTGGGGATCGCCAGCGACCAGGAATACATCCACGAGGTGCCCTTGTCGGTTTTCTCGTGGGGGGCGAAGGTGAAGCCGACATGGTCGGCGACTTTGCTCTGGGTCTTGTCGGTCACGAACGAGCCGGCGACGCTGGCGTCGACCCAGATCGCGCACTTACCGCTGTTGAACAGCGCCAGGTTTTCGTTGAAACCGTTGCTGGACGCGCCTGGCGGGCCGGATTTCTTCATATTGCTGACGTAGAAATTCAGCGCATCTTTCCACTCAGGCCCATTGAATTGTGGTTGCCACTTTTCATCGAACCAGCGCGCGCCATAACCGTTGGCGAGGGTGGTGATCAGCGCCATGTTCTCGCCCCAGCCGGCTTTGCCCCGCAGGCACAGGCCGTACTGCTCCTTGGACTTGTCGGTGAGTTTCTCCGCGAACTCGCCGATCTGGGCCCAGGTCGGGTGTTCGGGCATGCTCAGCCCGGCGTCCTTGAACAGGTCGGTGCGGTAATAGGTGATCGAGCTTTCGGCATAGAACGGCAGGGCGTACAGCGAGTCCTTGACGGACAAGCCGTCCCGCACTGAAGCAAATACGTCATCCAGGTCGTAGGAGGCTGGCAGGTCTTTCATTGGCTCCAGCCAGCCCTTGGCGCCCCAGAGTGCAGCTTCGTACATGCCAATGGTCAATACGTCGAACTGCCCGCCCTGGGTGGCGATGTCCGTGGTCAGGCGTTGCCGCAGCACGTTTTCTTCAAGCACCACCCAGTTCAGCTTGATGTCCGGATGCTCGGTCTCGAAGGTTTTCGAGAGCTTTTGCATGCGGATCATGTCGCTGTTGTTGACGGTGGCAATGGTCAGGGTCTGCGCGCCGAAACTGACGCTGCTGAGGGTCATGCAGGTGGAGACAAGCAGAGCTTTTACCGAAGGTTTCATCGCGCACTCCTTTTCCGCGCCGGTAGGCTACAGAAGGACAGTTATTGTTTTTGTGTCTTCCGGATGAAGGGAAGAATGTGCGCTGATTACAGCCCTCTATGGACGGCGTGACAAATCATCCGTCGCACTTGTGCTGATACTTTTTTGCACTGAGCTGAGCGGTGTACCCCCTGGGGCGAGGGAGCTTGCTCCCGCTCGGGTGCATAGCAGCCGCAAAAAAATGGGGCCGCTTCGCAGCCCAGCGGGAGCAAGCTCCCTCGCCACCGGGGATTTTCGTTTATCTGAGAGGGCAAGCTGTTCCCACAAAAAAACTGCGGTAGGGATGACTCAGGAGTATCAACCCTGGTTCTGCTCGGTCAGGCGCTGCACCGCCAGCCGGCGGTAGTGGGAAGGGGTCATGCCTTTGAGCTGTTGGAAGCGACGGTTGAAGTTGGAAATATTGTTGAAACCCGATTCAAAGCACACGTCCGTCACCGGTTTATCCCCGTCGGCCAGCAGTTCGCAGGACTTGCTGATGCGCAGGCGATTGACGAATTCGATGAAGCAGCGGCCGGTGGCCTGCTTGAACACCCGGCTGAAATAGGTGGGTTTCATGCCCAGGTGCTCGGCGACTTCTTCCAGGGACAGCTCTCGGGCGTAGTGGGCGAAGATGTAATCCACGGCGCGGTTGGTGCGGTCGATGCTGTGCTCATCGGTCGATTGCGTGGATGTGGCACCGGACAGCAACTGATAGTCATCGCTGGCGGCGAGCAGTTCCATCAGGATGAAAAAGTATCCCAGGCGGCTCATGCCCTGGGAGTCGGCGATGCGTTGCATCAGGATCGTTGCCTGGCGAATGGTGCGTTTGCAGCGAAACTCGATGCCGTACCGCGCCCGTTCAAGCAGTGGCGCGACGGACTTGAGTTCGGCAAACACCTGATGGCCGTTGTCGAACAACTCATCGGTGAAGTTCACCAGCATGTCACGCTTGGGCACCACCTCGTCCTCGGCCACCTGGCTGATCCAGTTGTGGGGCAGGTTGGGCCCGGTGAGGAACAGTGTCTGGGGATAGAAGTTGCCGATGTAATCGCCGATAAATACCTTGCCGGAGCTGGCGGTGATCAGGTGCAGCTCGTATTCCTTGTGGAAATGCCAGCGCACCAGCGGGCACGGGAAGCCATGCTGACGGTAAATGATGGACAGGCCGTTGTGGTCATCCATCAACTCATAGGAAGGGTCGGTGACTCTGGCGGTTCGGGTCATGGGACTGGCACTTTTATTGTTATTGCCGCTGGATAATGCCCCCTTCACCGGTCCGTTGCCAGCCCGGACGGCCGGTCGGCACTCTAGTGGTTGCGATTCTTTTCTTCGATCCATTGGGACATGTACTGGGTGCTCTTGTGCTGGTGGTGGCGCAGCATGCTGCCGGTGAAGTTATCCCGACGGTGGCGTGCAAGGTCCGCGCGGCAGGCATTGATGCTCTCGATTAGCGCCGGCCCGTGCACTTGCTGCCGATAGCGCTTGGCGAGCAGGGCAAGGCCGGCGTCCCGGGCCTGGGTCCAGCGCGCCGGGTCGCTGTACAACTGCACTGCCGCGTGGGCGATACCCTCGGCGCTCTGGGCAATCGATCCAGGCCAGGGCATGTCGCCGTGCATCGCCTCGGCGCCGACCGGGGTGGTGACGTTCGGTGTGCCGCAGAGCATGGCATCGATCAGTTTGCCCTTGATACCAGCCCCGAAACGCAGCGGCGCCAGGCAGATGCGCGCCGCCGACATGACCTGCAAGGCGTCTTCGGCCCAGTTCATGATGTGAAAGCCCTGGGCCGGGTTGTGCAGGGCGGCGGCCTTGGGCGGGGTGTAGGCACCGTATAAATGCAGTTGCGCGCCGGGCAGTTGCTGGCGGATCAGCGGCCACACGGCATTTTTCATCCAGAGCACGGCGTCCCAGTTCGGCGCATGGCGGAAGTTGCCGATGCTCAGGAAATGCGCCCGGTCTTCGAACGGTACGAGCGGTTCGCTGGGCAACTCCAGCATCAATGGGCACCAGTGCAACAGTCGGCGGGGCAGATTGAAGTGCTCCACCAGCAGCTCGATTTCCACCTGCGAGACCATCAGGTTCAGGTCGCAGCGGTACAACGCGGCGATTTCGCGCTTGGCCAGATCGGTGTCGGCCATCAGTTCGAACTCCTCGCGCAGGGCCGGGGCAAACAGGTCGCTGAAATCCTGGGAGGCGTCATCGGCCTTGAGCCGCTCCTTCAGGCGCTGATGCCGGGCGTGACGCAGGCTTTGCAGGTCGGAGGTCTCCAGCACACGCAACGCATCGGGGCAGTGTTTCTCGACACGCCAGCCGAACTGCTCTTCCATCATGAATTGATCGAACAGCACGATATCTGGTGCCAGCGCCTGGATGAATGCGTCGAAACTGCTGCTGTTGAGTTCGATCGGCACCTCACGGATGCCCAGCGCAGCGAGGTTGGCGCGGTGCTCGCCGAAGCCTGCCGGGCTGCTGAAGGTAATGTCCCAGCCTTCGCCGAGGAAGGCTTCGAGGATCTGCATGACATGACCGCTGGCTGCGGATGAGCGCGGCTCGGGCCAGACATAGCCGATGACCAGGACCTTGGTGGCAGTGGGGTGACGCATGAGCGGGCATTCCTGGGAGCGAATCAGGCGCAGTCGGCGCGCGGGGCGCCGATAGTGACCAACAATTCGATCCGGCTCAAGGAAGAATGCGTTTGACCTTGTCGCGCAGCTGATCGATGGAAAATGGCTTGCCGATCACCGCCATGCCTTCCGGCACATCGATGCTCTCGGCGTAACCGCTGGCAAACAGGATGGGCAGCCCGGGCCGCACCAGCCGCGCCTGCTTTGCCAGCTCACGGCCGTCCATCACCGGCAGGCCGACGTCCGTCATCATCAGGGCAATGGATTGCGCGTCGTCGCGCAAAAACGCCAGCGCCTGCTCGCAACCGTCCGCCTCCAGCACCTGGTATTCCAGTTCTTCGAGTACGTCGACGATCAGCATTCGCACGATGTCGTCGTCCTCGACGACCAGAATGGTGGGTTGGACGGTGGGCGCTGGGGTGGACATAGTCGGCATTCTCAAAAATTGAAATCGGGAAGAGCGTAAATAAAAACGGCCTCCTGCATCAGTAAGTAGCGAGGCGGCACAAGTTCCCGAGGTTGTACAAGAAAGGATCTATAGTACAAGAGCTGACAAGGATAGTCGCTTCCTTGCGACACGGCAGTGCGCTGTGGGATTTGTGCCTTTACCTCGTCAGAAATGTGGATCCAACCGGCATTTTTCGGGCAAACTCCACGGTTTTCAACTGTCCACCAAGGCCTATTCCATGACTCCTTCGTCTACGGTTGACGAGCATAGCTTTCGCAAGCTCCTGAGCCGCAACATCAGCCTGCCGCTGGGCATAGGTGCCCTCAGCGCGGTGTTTTTCATCGTGTTGATCACTTATCTGCTGTCGGTGATCCAATGGGTCGGGCATACCGACCGGGTGATCAATAATGCCAACGAAGCGCTGAAGTTGAGCGTGGACCTGGAAACCGGTATGCGTGGCTACCTGCTCAGCGGCGACGAGCACTTCCTTGACCCCTATGAAGTCGCCAAGCCACGCATCGCCGTTGCGCTGGATACATTGTTGGAATTGACAGCCGACAACCCCGTCCAGACCGACCGACTGCGCAAGGTGCAGGCGCTCCAGCAGGAGTGGGCCACGTACGCGCAAAGCATGATTGACCTGCAACGGGCCAGCGGCGACTACAAGGGTGCGATCAAGGCCGGGCGAGGCAAGCGCTTGACCGACGAGATCCGTAAAACCTTCGAGGATATCGTCGAGACTGAACAGCATCTGCGCGTGGCCCGCAACGAAGAGGTACGCGCTACCACAGTCTGGAGCATTGCCCTGTACCTGCTGTTTGTCGCCGTCGTCAGCGGGCTGCTGGCCTATATCGGTCGCCGGGATCTGTTGAACCTGTCCAACAGCTATGGCGCCACCCTCAGGAAACAGCGGCAAAGCGCTGAGCACCTGGAGAAGCAAGCCTGGCTGCGCAATGGCCAGACTCAGTTGGCCGAGCAGGTGCTGGGGCAACTGACCCTGAACCTGCTGGGGCGCAACATCCTGCTGTTCTGCGCCCAATACATGGGTTCTGTCGTGGCCGCATTGTATGCGCGCGAAGAAAACGGTGTGCTCAGGCGCGTCGCCACTTACGGTATGTCCCAGGAGGACGACGAACAGCATCAATCGATCCTCGACGGTGAAGGCATTGCCGGCCAGGCCGTCAAACAAGGCCGGCTCATCCGCCTGGACGAAGTGCCCGACGACTATCTGAAAGTCAGCTCAGGCCTCGGCCAGGGCTCACCCAACAGCGTGGTGGTGGTACCCACTCGCGACGACGACCGGATCAATGGCGTCATCGAGCTGGGTTTCCTGCGGCCGTTGACCGAGCGCGACATCGAGCTGCTGGAACTGGTGGCCGGCAACATCGGCACGTCCATCGAAGTGGCCCGTTATCGTCAGCGCTTGCAGGAAGTACTGACCGAAACCCAGCAGTTGAATGAAGAGCTGCAAGTCCAGCAGGAAGAGCTCAAGACCGCCAACGAGGAGCTGGAGGAGCAGTCGCGCATTCTCAAGGAGTCCCAGGCCCATCTGGAAACCCAGCAACAGGAGCTGGAGCAGACCAACGAACAACTGGCCGAGCAGCGCGACGCCATGGATCAGAAGAACAGCGAGCTGAACCTGGCCCAGATCCAGTTGCAAGAGCGTGCTGAAGAGCTGCAACGTTCGAGCAAGTACAAGTCCGAGTTCCTGGCGAACATGTCCCATGAACTGCGCACGCCGCTCAACAGTTCGTTGATCCTGTCCAAGCTGCTGGCGGAAAATCCGCAGCAGAATCTCAGCGAGGAGCAGGTCAAGTTCGCCGAGTCGATCTACTCCGCCGGCAATGACCTGCTGAACCTGATCAATGACATCCTGGACATTTCCAAGGTCGAGGCCGGCAAGCTGGAAGTGCGCCCGGAGAACACCAGCGTGCAGCGCCTGGTGGAGGGTCTGCGGGACATGTTCACGCCGCTGGCTACCGACAAGGGCCTGAGTTTCGAGGTGCAGGTGCTGCCGGACGCACCGTCGATGCTGTATACCGATCGCCAACGCCTGGAGCAGGTGATCAAGAACCTGCTGTCCAACGCCCTGAAATTTACCGAGCAAGGCGGCGTCAGCCTGTCGGTAGCCGGTCAGCCCGGCGCGGGCATCGCGTTCATGGTGCGTGACTCGGGGATCGGCATCGCTGCCGATCAGCAGCAGAGCATCTTCGAAGCCTTCCGCCAGGCCGATGGAACCACCAACCGCCGTTATGGCGGTACGGGCCTGGGGCTGTCGATCTCCCGCGACCTGGCCACGTTGCTGGGCGGCTCGATCTCGGTCTCCAGCGAACCGGGGCAGGGCAGTGTGTTTACCCTGGTGCTGCCTGAACGCTACGTCGAGCCGGGAGATACGCCGGTAGCGCCAAGAACCTTCACCCCGACGGCGACCGCGCCGGCACCGGCTCCGCAGGCACGCGCAACGGCCCTTGCACCGCTGATCGCCGAGGTCGACCTGCCTATTGCCCGGTTCGCCGACGATCGCGACAAAGCCCCGTTCGACACCCGTTGCATCCTGGTGATCGAAGACGAGCCCAAGTTTGCCCGGATTCTCTTCGACCTGGCCCACGAACTGGGCTACCAATGCCTGGTGGCCCACGGTGCCGACGAGGGCTTCGACCTCGCCTCGCAACTGAGCCCCGATGCGATTCTGCTGGACATGCGCCTGCCGGATCACTCCGGCCTGACGGTACTGCAGCGCCTCAAGGAACAGCCCGAGACGCGGCACATCCCGGTGCATGTGATTTCCGTCGAAGACCGCGTCGAGGCCGCGATGCACATGGGCGCCATCGGCTATGCGGTCAAGCCTACCACCCGCGAGGAGCTCAAGGAGGTCTTCGCCCGCCTGGAAGCCAAGCTGACACAGAAGGTCAAGCGGGTGCTGCTGGTGGAAGACGACGATCTGCAGCGTGACAGCATCACCCGGCTGATTGGCGACGACGATATCGAGATCACCGCCGTCGGCCTCGCCCAACAGGCCCTGGACCTGCTGCGCACCAATGTCTACGACTGCATGGTCATCGACCTGAAACTGCCGGACATGCTGGGTAACGACCTGCTCAAGCGCATGTCCACCGAAGACATCTGTTCGTTTCCACCGGTCATCGTCTATACCGGGCGCAACCTGACCCGGGATGAGGAAGCCGATCTGCGCAAGTATTCGCGCTCGATCATCATCAAGGGCGCCCGTTCGCCGGAGCGCCTGCTGGACGAGGTCACACTTTTTCTGCACAAAGTCGAATCGCGGTTGTCCCATGAGCGGCAACGGATGCTCAAGACAGCCCGTAGCCGCGACAAGGTGTTCGAAGGCCGCAAAGTGCTGCTGGTGGATGACGATGTGCGCAACATCTTTGCCCTGACCAGCGCGCTTGAGGCGAAGGGGGCCGTGGTTGTCATAGGCCGTAACGGTTACGAGGCGATCGATCGCCTGAACGAAGTCGAAGACATAGACCTGGTGCTGATGGACGTCATGATGCCCGAGATGGACGGTTTCGAAGCCACCGCACGGATCCGCAAGGACCCGCGCTGGCGCAAGCTGCCGATCATTGCCGTGACGGCCAAGGCCATGAAAGATGACCAGGAACGTTGTCTGGCCGCTGGCTCCAACGATTACCTGGCCAAGCCGATTGACCTGGATCGCCTGTTTTCGCTGATTCGCGTGTGGTTGCCGAATATGGAAAGAATTTAGTGGAACGAGACTCTGACATTGAACTTCGGTTGTTGATCGAAGCGATCTACCTCAAGTACAGCTACGATTTTCGCGATTACTCCGGCTCATCGATCAAGCGCCGGGTGCACCATGCACTGGGCCAGTTCGAATGCAAGACCATCTCGGCGTTGCAGGAGCGGGTGTTGCACGACCCGGGGGCGTTCATGCAGTTGCTGCAACTGCTGACGATCCCGGTCAGCGAGATGTTTCGCGACCCAACGCACTTCCTCGCGATCCGCGAGGAAGTGGTGCCGCTGCTCAGGACCTACCCCTCGATCAAGATCTGGATCGCCGGGTGCAGTACGGGGGAAGAGGTCTACTCGATGGCGATCCTGTTGCGCGAAGAAGGTTTGCTGGACCGTACATTCATCTATGCCACCGATATCAATCCACGCTCGCTGGAAAAAGCCAAGCAAGGCATCTTTTCATTGGAAAGCGTGCGCACCTATACGCAGAATTACCAGCGTGCCGGAGGCCGACAGTCGTTTGCCGATTACTACACGGCGGCCTACGATTACGCGATGTTCGACAAAACCCTGTGCAAGAACGTGACCTTCGCCGATCACAGCCTGGCCACCGACAGTGTATTTTCAGAAACCCAATTAATTTCATGTCGTAATGTATTGATTTACTTCAATAAAAAACTGCAAGATCGCGCGTTCGGCTTGTTTCATGAGTCCTTGAGTCATCGCGGTTTCCTGGTGTTGGGCAGTAAGGAGACCCTGGATTTCTCGGCCTACGGCGGGCACTTCGAGCCGTTGGTCAAACAGGAACGGATCTATCGCAAGTTATGAACCAATTGACGGACCGATCCGGCCCTCCCATCGAGGCCATCGTCGTGGGCGCATCCGCCGGCGGCGTCGAAGCGCTGCTCAAGGTGCTCGGGCACCTGCGCAAGGGCTTCGGCTTGCCGGTCATGGTGGTGCTGCATCTGCCGGACCAGCGCGACAGCCAATTGGCCGAGGTGTTTGGCCATCGCCTCGCGGTACCAGTGCTGGAAGCACAGGACAAACTGGATATCGTGCCCGGTACGCTGTACTTCGCCACCCCCGGCTATCACCTGTCGGTGGAGGCCGATCGAAGCCTGTCGTTGAGTCTGGAGGAACCGGTGCACCATTCCCGGCCGTCGATTGACGTGCTGTTCGAGTCGGCTGCCGATGTCTACGGGCCAAGCCTGCTGGCGGTGCTGCTGACCGGTGCCAACTGCGACGGCGCCCGTGGCATGGCGAGGGTCAGGGAACTGGGCGGAACCACAGTGGTCCAGGACCCCGACGAAGCCCAGGTCTCGACCATGCCTGAAGCGGCATTGGCCCTGCACCAGCCCGACCATATCCTTACTTTGCTAGGCATCGGCCAGTTACTGGCCGGGCTGGAATGAACCACATGCCAAGAAATATTCACGCCAAACTGCTGATCGTCGACGATCTGCCTGAGAATCTGTTGGCCCTGCAAGCGCTGATCAGGGGCGACGACCGTCAGGTCTTCAAGGCCCAGTCGGCGGACGAAGCGCTGTCGCTGTTGCTGCAACATGACTTCGCCCTGGCGATCATCGACGTGCAGATGCCGGGCATGAACGGTTTCGAGTTGGCCGAGTTGATGCGTGGCACGGAAAAGACCCGCAGCATCCCGATCATTTTCGTCAGCGCCGCCGGCCGTGAGCGCAACTATGCCTTCACCGGCTACGAAAACGGTGCGGTGGATTTCCTGCACAAGCCGCTGGACACCCATGCCGTCAAAAGCAAGGTCAACGTCTTCGTCGAACTCTATCGCCAGCGAAAAGCGGTGAAAGAGCAGGTCATTGCCCTCGAGCAGAGCCGGCGCGAGCAACAATTGCTGGTGCAGCAACTGGAGGCCACTCGCGGCGAACTGGAGCAGGCGGTGCGCATGCGCGACGACTTCATGTCCATCGTTGCCCACGAGGTCCGCACGCCGCTCAACGGCCTGATCCTCGAGACTCAGCTGCGCAAGATGCACCTGGCCCGGGATAACGCCGCCGCCTTCAGCCTGGACAAGGTCCGGGCCATGGTCGAGCGCGACGAGCGGCAGATCAAGAGTTTGATTCGCTTGATCGAGGACATGCTCGACGTCTCGCGGATCCGCACCGGCAAGCTGTCGATCCGTCCGAGTCGTTTCAACCTGACGGCGCTGGTGGAAAACCTGCTGCGCAATTTCCAACCGCAGATTGCGGTCGCCGAATGCTCGTTGAAGTACACGGCAGAGCCGGTGGTCGAGGGCCTTTGGGATGAGTTTCGCATCGAGCAGGTGGTCTCGAACCTGTTGACCAATGCCCTGCGCTACGGCGGCAAGGGCCCGATCGAAGTGCGCGTGTACCAGACCGGCGAGCATGCCTGCGTCGAGGTCCAGGACCACGGTATCGGCATCAGCGAGGAGAACCAGAAACGCATCTTCCAGCAGTTCGAGCGGGTGTCATCCAAAGCGGCGGCGGCTGGCCTGGGGCTGGGATTGTTCATCTCCGAACAGATTGTCACCGCACATGGGGGTACTATCACGGTGGACAGTCGGATCAACGAAGGGTCGTTGTTTCGCGTGTGCCTGCCCTTGCTGAAGACCGGTGCGCACAAAACCGCCGAACAGACGCAACCTCTGAGTGACTCCAGGGTCGTATCAGCAGCTATTGATCGAACAAAGGCTTCTCATGAGTGAAGATGCGCAAGATGTTGTACTGATCGTCGAGGATGAGCCATCGATCCTGATGGTGCTGTCTCATTTTCTTGCAGACAAAGGGTATCGGGTGTTGCAGGCCGAAAACGGCGAGCAAGCCTTCGAGATCCTGGCGAGCAAGCCGCACCTGGACATGATGATCACCGATTTTCGTCTGCCGGGCGGGATCTCGGGGGTGCAGATTGCCGAGCCGGCGGTGAAGTTGCGGCCCGACCTGAAAGTGATTTTTATCAGCGGCTACGCCCAGGAAGTGCGCGAGACCGACAGCCCTATCACCCGCAAGGCGCCGATCCTGGACAAGCCGTTTGACCTGGATGAGTTGCAGGAAATCATGCGCAAGATGTTGTCGTAAACCCGCGGAGCACGCTTGACCTGTGGCGAGGGAGCTTGCTGTGGCGAGGGAGCTTGCTCCCGCTGGGCCGCGAAGCGACCCCCCACTAAGGCAGACGCCGTCCAATCAGATTCACCACCATGGGCCTGCTGTGCAGTCCAGCGGGAGCAAGCTCCCTCGCCACAGGGATCAGGCAGGCTTCCAGCACCTCAACCCTTGATCATCTCCCGCACCTTGGCCGTCAGCAGGTCGAAGGTGAACGGCTTGGTGATCAACTGCATGCCAGGGTCGAGGAAGCCGCCGCGTACCGCTGCATGCTCGGCGTAACCGGTGATGAACAGCACCCGCAGGCCGGGACGGATCTGTCGACCGATTTCCGCCAGTTGCCGGCCATTCATCCCGGGCAGCCCTACGTCGCTGATCAGCAGGTCGATGCGCTGGTCTGACTGCAGGATAGGCACGGCACTGTCGGCGTCGGCAGCTTCGACGAAGGCGTAGCCCAGTTCACCCAGCACTGAACTGACCAGCACCCGCACCGCTGGATCATCTTCCACGATCAACACCGTTTCGCCATCCTGTGCTTGCGGCGCATGCGGCTTGCCAACCACCGGCTCGGCGATTTCCTCGCCGATGAAGCGTGGCAGGAACAGGTTCACCGTGGTGCCCTTGTCGACTTCACTGTCGATGGTCACGTGGCCGCGCGACTGTTTGCTGAAGCCATAGATCATCGACAGGCCAAGGCCGGTGCCCTGGCCGATCGGCTTGGTGGTGAAGAAGGGGTCGAATGCCCGGTTGATCACCGACTCGGGCATGCCGCAGCCAGTGTCCTGAACGCTGAGCACCACATAGTCGCCGGGTTCCAGGTTACTGTAGGCGTCGGTAAAGCCGGCATCCAGGTGCCGGTTGAACGTCTGCACCACCAGCGTTCCGCCGTCGGGCATCGCATCGCGGGCATTGAGTACCAGGTTGAGCAGGGCGCTTTCCAGCTGGTTGGGGTCGGCTTCGGCGATCCAGAGCTGGTCGTCCAGGCGCATGTCCAGGCGGATGCTTTCGTTGAGGCTGCGTTGTAGCAGTTCGCCCATGGACAACACCAGGGTGTTCATCTGCACGGCTTTGGAGTCAAGTGACTGGCGGCGGGAGAAAGCCAGCAGGCGATGGGTCAGGCCGGCGGCGCGGTTGGCCGAGGTCACGCCCAGGTCGATAAGGCTGTCCAGGTCCTCGGTGCGGCCCCGGGCCAGGCGTCGCCGCAACAGCTCCAGGCTGCCGATGATCCCGGTGAGCATGTTGTTGAAATCGTGGGCGATACCGCCGGTGAGCTGGCCGACCGCTTCCATTTTCTGCGACTGGCGCAGGGCTTCTTCATTGTGGCGCAACTGCGCGGTCCGCTCTTCCACTTGCTGCTCAAGGGTTTCCAGGATGGTTTGCAGGCGCTGCTCGCTGTTACTGAGATCGATCAGGCGGTCCCGGGCTTCGTATTGCCTTCGTCGCCCGCGCAGGGCCGTGGTGACGAGGCTGATCAAGGTCACCGGGTGGAAAGGCCGCTCCAGGAACGTCACGTTGCCCAGTTGTGCGCCGAGACGTGCCAACGGGTTATGTTCCGGCCCCCCGTGATGGGTCAGCAAGACGATCGGCAGGTCGGACCAGGCCGGCTGCTGTTCGATCAGGTGGAACAAGGTTTCCAGGCCAGGTCCGAGCAGCGCCTCAGCGGAAACCACCAACAGCCCGGCGCCACGCTCCAACTCTTCGCACAGCTGCACCAGGTGTAGACAGACCATGCCCGCGAAACCGGCCTCGTTGAGTATCTTCAGGGCGATCTGGCTGTCCCGCCCGAGCGGTGCAAGGATCAGCGCCCGCTCGTGCAAAGGCTCGACCAACGTCACCGCAGATCATCCTTGAGCAACGGAATGCCTTCTCCCAGGTAGGTGGGCACTCCGCGCAGCACGCCCTGGAAGGCTTCCAGAGGCTCGCCGATGGTCAGGCCATCGCCGCTGATGCGGTATTCGCGAATGGTGGACTCGTGGCTGCCGGTGCGTTTCTTGATGATGGAGATCGCCCGCCGAACCTTGCCCAGCGCCTCGAAATAGCGCAACAACACGACGGTATCGGCCAGGTAGGTGATGTCCACCGGCGCCTGCATGTCGCCCACCAGGCCATGCTGTGCCACGGTCATGTAGGTCGCGGCGCCCTTGCGATTGAGATAGAGCAGCAGCTCATGCATGTGCAGCACCAGGGCATTTTCTTCCGGCATGGCCGCCTGGTAACCGTTGATGCTGTCAATGATGACGGTCTTGATGCCGCCTTCGTCGACGCAACGGCGCACCCGGTGGGAAAATTCGCCGGGGGACAGCTCGGCGGCATCGACCTGTTCGATCAGCAGGTTGCCGGTTTTTTGCAAGGCGTCCAGGTCGATGCCCAGGTTTTTCATGCGCT
Organism: Pseudomonas sp. RGM2987; assembly: GCF_022952855.1. Classification (GTDB taxonomy): domain Bacteria; phylum Pseudomonadota; class Gammaproteobacteria; order Pseudomonadales; family Pseudomonadaceae; genus Aquipseudomonas. Next base: position 13,668 of record NZ_JALJDX010000217.1, read on the forward strand.
CGAACAGCAAGCCCAGTTCTTCGTCGAAAATGAACAGAGCGGCTTTCTCGCCACGGTTTACCGCCGCGACGGCGAAGATCATGGAAATCAGTGACTTGCCGGTGCCGGCCGGACCGAGGATCAAAGTGCTGGACCCCGTCTCGATGCCGCCGCCGAGCAAGGCGTCCAAACCGCTGATGCCGCTGGACAGCTGCTGGCGCAGGTAGCCGCTGCGGTGTTCGGCGGCCACCAGGCGCGGGAAGACGTGTATGCCGTCGGCCATGATGGTGAAGTCGTGGAAACCGCCGCGATATTTCTGACCGCGATACTTGACCACCCGCACGCGCCTGCGCTCGGCACCGTAGGCGGGGGTCAGCTCTTCCAGGCGAATGACCCCGTGGGCCACGCTGTGTACGGTCTTGTCCAGGGATTCGGTGGTCAGGTCGTCCAGCAGCAGGACGGTGGCGTCATAGCGCACGAAGTAGTGCTTGATCGCCAGGATCTGGCGTCGGTAGCGCAGGGAGCTTTGCGCCAGCAGACGGATCTCCGAGAGACTGTCGAGCACTACCCGGGTCGGCTTGACCCGCTCGACCACTTCGAAAATCTGCCGGGTCGCTTCACCCAGCTCCAGGTCCGAGGAATACAGCAGGCTCTGCTGGTGCTCGGCATTGAGCAGGTCTTCGGCCGGGGTCAGCTCGAAAATATGCATGTTGTCGGGGAGCGTCCAGCCGTGGGATTGCGCGCCCTGACGCAGTTCGCGCTCGGTTTCCGACAGTGTGATGTACAGCGTTCGTTCGCCGGCCTCCGCACCGGCCATCAGGAATTGCAACGCGACCGTGGTCTTGCCGGTCCCGGGTTCCCCTTCGAGCAGGAACACATGGCCGCGGGACAAGCCACCGGCAAGGATGTCGTCCAGTCCTTCGATACCGGTGGCGGCTTTAGCGCTGAGCAACTCATTGGATGTAGACAAAAATAGCCCTCTCATGACTACGGGAGTCGGCAGCAGGCAATGTGCGCCTGTAAATGAACTGCCTGAATACTTGACCTTTGGCGCTGTTGGCGGTTCCGCTTGCTTTTACAAAACGTGGGGTACTGCACAAGTTTTGCTGTGATCTGTCGGGTGTCGCTGGTGGCTCGATTACCGCGCAGTCTCGTGACCTTTGTCGACCGTGGAGGGCCTACAGGCCTTGCTGCAACGCCGGGTCGTCGGGGTTGAGTTGCTCCAGTTGCGCCAGCAGGATCTGGACGTTCTGCAACTGCCCGGTCTCCTTCCAGTAATTGATCAAGAGCACGCGTGCCTTGCGGTCGGCGGGGTAGCGCTGGACGATCTCCTGAAGCTGTTTCTGCGCCGCTTCCACTTCCTGCTCGGCGTGCAGTGTAGTCGCCAGGTCGTAACGGTACTGCCGGTTCTGCGGTTCGAGCTCCACGGCTTTGGACAGGCCGAGCAGGGCGAATTCGCTCTGGCCGTGGTGCAGCAGCCACATGCCCAAGGCATGTTGCAGATAAGCCGACTCCGGCTGGGTTTGCAACTGCCGGGCGAGTAACTGGCGTGCGGCTTCGCCTTGGCCCTGCTTGTCGAGCACCTCGATTTGCATGACCAGCGCCGGCAGGTTGTCCGGTTGCAGCTTCAGGGCTTGTTCCAGGGCTTGTTGCGCCTTCTTCAGCTCGGCGTTGTGCAGGTGCAAGCGGGCGAGCTGATAATGGGTTTCGGCGGTCGGTGGAGCGTCTTCCAGCACTTGCTCCCAGGTATCGATTGCCAGCTGCATCGCCCCGAAGTACAGACCAAGGTCATCTGGCGACAAGCCCAGCAGGGCGTTCACTGCGGCAAAACGCACGCTTTGGTCGTCGTCATCCAGGAGCGGGCCGATCAGCAGCGCACGCTGGCCCGTCGGCACCAGGCCGACGATGCTGGTGATGGCGGCTCGACGCACATCCGGCGATTCGTGGTGAAGGTCCGCATCGGCCAGTTTCAGCGCTTGCGGACTCGGGTAGTTGGGCAGCTCGGCATGCAGCCACACCCGGCGCTTGGGCGAGATGTCCGGGCGGCCCAGTTGTTGATACAGCATCCGCGCCGCGCCCGGCAGGCCATTGCGCGCCTGTCCCAGTGCCTCGCTGTAGCCCCGCTTGATCGCCTCGGGGATCTGCGGTGTGGTGCTGCGCAGCCAAATGGCGACAACACCGATTGCCAACAGGATCGAAAGGCTGAGGAGCAGATAGCGGCGGGGCGAAAGCATGCAGGAAATCCATGACCAGAAGCGTGAAGTCCCGCAAGCTTCGACCAGCCCGGGGCCTGAGTCAAACCTTGAAAGCATTTGCCCCCACAATGGATTGTTGGAGTATGCAAGACCTGCGTCCGCCGCAATCCTCCTGTGGGAGCGGGCTCGCTCGCGAAGGCGGCGCAACACTCACCATGGATGCAAGCAGGCATACCGCTTTCGCGGGCAAGCCCGCTCCCACAGTGAGTTGGCGGTGTTTACATGATTTGCTCACTTCAGAACCGACTATGGGTAGCAGGCCAAAAAAAGCCCCGCGTCCGAATGCGGCGCGGGGCAAACAATTGGTTGGTTGCGGCCAACCAAAGGAGCTCGGTTGGGAAGGGTGGGTCAGTTGCTGGCGACGGTTTGCGGTTGCCAGCCACCGCCCAGGGCCTTGTAGATCGCGACGATGCCGCGGTACAGGTCGACTTCGGCCTGAGCCTGGGTGTCTTCGGCGGCCAGGCGCTCGCGCTGGGCGTCGAGCAGCACCAGGAAGTCCACGGTGCCTTCGCGGTAGCGAATCTCGGCCAGGTCGGCGGCGGCGCGGCTTGATTCGCTCTGGCGGATCAGCGAGATCAACCGTTGCTGGCGCTTGCCGTAATCGCTGAAGGCGTTTTCCGATTCCTCCAAAGCCAGCAACACTTGCTGTTCATAGGTCGCCAGGGCGCCGTCCGCTTCGGCATTGGCACCACGCAAGCGCGCCCGCACACTGCCCAGGTCGAACGCCGCCCAGGTAATGCTTGGGCCCAGCGCCCAGGCGTTGGCTGCCGAGGAGCCGATCTGCGAACCACGTCCGGCAGTAAAGCCCAGGAACCCGCTCAAACTGACCCGCGGGAACAGGTCGGCCTTGGCCACGCCGATCCGTGCAGTCGCGGCCGCCAGTTGCCGTTCGGCGCTGATAATGTCAGGACGGCGTTGCAACAGCTCACCTGGGTCGCCGATGGGCAGGGCCTTGGCGATGGCCGGCAACTGTCTGGGGCTCAGGTCCACACTCAGTTTGTCCGGGCGCTCGCCCAGCAGCGTGGCGATGCGGTTACGTTGGCGCACCTGTTCGGCCTGCAACTGCGGCACGCTGGCTTCTACCGAGGCCAGGCGCGCATCGGCGCGAACCACGTCCAGCTGGTCGCCGACACCGGCGTCCCGCAGGCTTTCGGTGATCTTGCGCGAGTCCTGCTGGTTCTTCAGGTTCGCCAGGGCGATTCTTTCCCGCAATTGCGCGCCACGCAGTTGACCGTAGGCGTCCACCAGCTCGGCGATCATGGTCACCTGCAACTGGTAGAGATCGGCCTCGGCCGCCTGTTGGTCGGCGTCGGTGGCTTCCAGGTTGCGCTGGATGCGCCCGAACAGGTCCAGCTCCCAGGCCATGTCCAGGCCCAGATCGTAGCGCTCGGTACTGACCCGGTCAGTGGTCTGGCCCGGAATCTGGCCTTTGCCCAGGTCACTGCTGGCACGGCTGGTGATGGTCGGCATCACGTCGTTGCTGGCGTCATCGCGAATCGCCCGGGCGGCCCGCAGACGGGCAAAGGCCACGCGCAACTCGCGGTTGCCCTCCAGCGAGTGGGTCACCAACGCATTGAGCGTCGGATCGTCGAACTGCTGCCACCACACGCCTTCGAAACGGGCACGGTCGAAATTCTTCTGGCCGGCGGCGCCGTCGGTGGCGGTGGTGATATTCGCCGCCTCCGTCTGCGGTGCCTTGTAGTCCGGGCCTACAGCGCAGGCGCTTAGCGCCAGTACCAAAAGGCTCGGCATGAACGCTTTCAAACTCATTGTTGCGCCTCCAGTTTCAAAGCCCGGGCCGCCTTGCGAGCCTCACTGCGTTCGACGAAGTTACGGATCAGCACATAGAACACCGGTGTCAGCAGCAGACCGAAGAAGGTCACCCCGAGCATCCCGGAGAACACCGCCACACCCATGGCATGCCGCATTTCGGCACCGGCACCGCTGGAGAACACCAGGGGCACCACGCCCATGATGAACGCGAAGGAGGTCATCAGGATCGGCCGCAGACGCAGGCGGCAGGCTTCCAGGACCGCTGCCAGCGGGTTCATGCCTTCGAGCTGTTTATCCTTGGCGAATTCGACGATCAGAATCGCGTTCTTACAGGCAAGTCCCACCAGTACGATCAGGCCGATCTGGGTAAAGATGTTGTTGTCGCCACCGGACAGAATCACCCCGGTAATCGCCGACAGCAGGGTCATCGGCACGATCAGGATCACCGCCAATGGCAGGCTCCAGCTTTCGTACTGGGCCGCCAGTACCAGGAACGCCAGCAGCACGCAGAGCGGGAACACGAACAGCGCGGTGTTGCCCGAGAGGATCTGCTGGTAGGTCAGGTCGGTCCACTCGTAGGTCATGCCGTTGGGCAGTTCGTCCTTGAGCAGTTTCTCGATGGCTTTCTCGGCCTGGCCGGAGCTGTAGCCTGGAGCTGCGGCACCGTTGATCTCAGCGGTGATGAAGCCGTTGTAGTGCATCACGCGATCAGGCCCGGAGGTGTCGCTGACCTTGATGAAGGTCGCCAGCGGGATCATCTCGCCACGGTTGTTGCGCACCTTGAGCTGGCCGATCTGGTCCGATTCGAGGCGGAACTGTTGCTCGGCCTGGACGTTGACCTGATAAGTGCGGCCAAAGCGGTTGAAGTCGTTGGCATACAACGAACCCAGGTAGATCTGCAGGGTGTCGAAGATGTCGCTGACGGCCACGCCGTGGGTCTTGGCTTTCTCACGGTCGATGGCGGCATCGACCTGGGGCACGTTCACGGTGTAGCTGGTGAACAGCCCGGCCAGTTCCGGCACGCTGCGGCTCTTGGTGATGATGTTCATGGTTTCTCTGTACAGCTCGTCGTAGCCCAGGTTGCCTCGGTCTTCGATTTGCAGGCGGAAACCACCGATCGTGCCCAGGCCCTGTACCGGCGGCGGCGGGAAGATCGCCATGTAGGCTTCCTGGATTCCGGCGAACTGGCCGTTCAAGGCGCCGGCGATGGCGCCGGCCGACTGGCTCGGGTCCTTGCGCTCGTCGAACGGCTTGAGGGTTACGAACACGATGCCGGCGTTCGGGCTGTTGGTGAAGCCGTTGATCGACAGGCCCGGGAACGCCACGGCGCTCTCAACGCCCGGTTGCTTGAGGGCCAGGTCGGACATGCGCTTGATCACGTCTTCGGTGCGGTCCAGGCTCGCGGCGTCCGGCAGTTGCGCGAAGGCCACCAGGTATTGCTTGTCCTGGCCGGGCACGAAACCGGTCGGCGTGCTGGAGAAGCCGAAGAAGGTCAGCACCATCAAGCCTGCGTAGACGAACAGGGCGATGCCGCTGCTGCGGATCACGCGACCGACCGTGCCCACATAGCCGTGGCTGGCCCGTTCGAAGAAACGGTTGAACGGACGGAACAGCCAGCTGCCGAGGATCCGATCCAGGAACCGTGAGAAACGGTCCTTGGGCGCATCGTGGCCTTTGAGCAATACGGCGGCCAGGGCAGGGGACAGGGTCAGCGAGTTGAGCGCCGAGATCACCGTGGAAATCGCGATGGTCAAGGCAAATTGCTTATAGAACTGTCCGGTCAGGCCGCTGATGAATGCCGCCGGTACGAACACCGCGCACAGCACCAAGGCAGTGGCGATGATCGGCCCGGTCACTTCACCCATCGCCTTTTTGGTCGCTTCCACCGGGGCCAGGCCCAGCTCGATGTTCCGCTCGACGTTCTCCACCACCACGATGGCGTCGTCCACCACGATACCGATGGCCAACACCAATCCGAAGAGCGAGAGGGCGTTGAGTGAGAAGCCGAACAGGTGCATCACCGCGAACGTGCCGATCAGCGAGACCGGAACTGCCACCAGCGGGATGATCGAGGCGCGCCAGGTTTGCAGGAACAGGATCACCACCAGCACCACGAGGATCAGCGCTTCGAACAGGGTGTGAACCACTGCTTCGATGGAACCGCGTACGAAGATCGTCGGGTCATAGACGATGCTGTAGTCCATGCCGGCCGGGAAGCCCTTCTTCAGTTCGTCCATCTTGGCGCGAACGTCATTGGAGATCTGGATGGCATTGGAGCCAGGACGCTGGAAGATCGGGATCGCCACCGCCGGCTGGTTGTCCAGCAGCGAGCGCAGGGCGTACTGGCTGGAGCCCAGCTCAACCCGCGCGATGTCCTTCAGGCGAGTGATCTCACCGTTGGCACCGGAGCGGATGATGATGTTCTCGAACTCTTCTTCATTGACCAGGCGACCCTGGGTGTTGATCGACAGCTGGAACGCCTGGGCATTCGGTGCCGGTGGCGCACCCAGGGCGCCGGCGGCGACCTGGCGGTTCTGCTCGCGGATGGCCGTGACCACGTCGGTGGCGGTCAGGTTGCGCGAAGCGGTCTTGTTCGGATCCAGCCAGACCCGCAGGGAGTAGTCGCCCATGCCGAACAGCTGCACATCCCCCACGCCACCCAGGCGCGCCAGCTCATCCTTGATGTTGAGCAGGGCGTAGTTGGACAGGTAGAGCATGTCGTAGCGTTTGTCCGGCGAGGTCAAGTGCACGACCATGGTCAGGTCGGGCGAGGCCTTGTCCACAGTGATACCGATCCGGGTCACTTCTTCCGGCAGCTTGGGCTCGGTCCGGGTGACGCGGTTCTGCACCTGCACCTGGGCGTTGTCCAGGTCGGTGCCCAGGGCGAAGGTGATGGTCAGGGTGATCTTGCCGTCAGCGGTCGATTGCGAGGACATGTACAGCATGTTCTCGACGCCGGTGATGGCCTGCTCCAGGGGCGCGGCCACGGTTTCGCCGATGACCTTGGGGTTGGCGCCGGGGAAGTTGGCGCGCACGACCACGGTCGGCGGTACGACTTCCGGGTATTCGCTGATCGGTAGCTGGAACAGCGAGATGGCGCCGGCGATCAGGATCAGCAGCGAAAGCACCGCTGCGAAGATCGGCCGCGAAATGAAGAACTGGGAAAATTTCATCTTGGATTCAGTCCCTTAACCGCGTGGGGTCGCAGCGGCCAGTTTGCCTGCCGAGCCGGACGCCGCCTTGGACGGCGCGACTTGCGGCAGGTTGCTGGCTTCGAGCGCTTTACGTTGCTGTGCCAGGGCTGCGAGGGTTTCCTCGCTGGCCATTGGAATCGTTTCAGGCGTGACCGGCGAACCCGGACGTGCCCGTTGCAGTCCCTTGACGATGATGGTGTCGTCCTTGTTCAGACCGCTACGCACGATGCGCAGACCTTCGATCTTCGGCCCGAGCTCGACGGCGCGGTAGGCCGGCTTGTTCTCGGCGTCCATCACCAGCACGAATTTCTTGCCCAGGTCGGTGCCCACGGCTTCGTCGTTGATCAGCACGGCGGAATAGGTGCCGCTGCCGACCAGCTTCAGGCGAGCGTACAGGCCTGGGGTGTAGGCGCCGTCCTTGTTGTCGAACACGGCGCGACCACGGATGGTGCCGGTCTGCGGGTTGACCTGGTTGTCGATGAAGTTCATCTGGCCCTGGTGCGGGTTGCCGTCTTCGTTGGACAGGCCCATGTAGACCGGCGTGGCCTGGCCGCGCTGGCCTTGGCGAGCGAGTTGGGTGTACTTGAGGAAGACCCGCTCGTCAGCGTCGAAGTAGGCGTAGACCTTGTCGGTGGAGACCACGCTGGTAAGCGTCGTGGTGTCGGCGGTCACCAGGTTGCCGGCGGTGATCTCCGCGCGGCTGACGCGACCGCTGATGGGCGAGGTCACACGGGTGAAGCTCAGGTTCAGCTTAGCCAGGTCCAGTTGTGCCTGGATGGCAGCGACGGCCGCGCGGGCTTCCTGGGCGGCGGTGGTGCGCGAGTCGGCCAGTTCGGCGGAAATGGCATTGCTCAGACGCAGGCGTTCGCCACGCTGGGCTTCGTTCTCGCTGCGGGTCGCGGTGGCACGGGCCTGGGCGACCTGGGCTTCCAGGCGACGGACTTCAGCCTGGAATGGGCGTGGGTCGATCTGGAACAGCAGGTCGCCTTTCTTGACCAGTGCGCCTTCGGTGAAGGCGACTTCATCGATCTGCCCCGACACGCGAGGACGGATCTCGACGGTCTCCGGGGCTTCGAGGCGACCGGTGAACTCATCCCATTCGTTGACCGGCTGCTCCAGCACCTTGGCGACACTGACTTTGGCTGGCGGCATCGAGGCAGCGGTATCGGGAGTCTTGCCGCAGGCGCTCATCACCAGCACCGCCAGCAGCGCAAGGGGGAAACGCAGTTTTGAAAGTGACTGTTGTGGAAGTGAATGGTCCATGGATAGCATCCGCCAATGTATTGAGAATGGGCGGATGATGCGTGGCGCGAAGCGGCGGAACGAATCGAATGAAACAAAGGTAACTATCATTCGGAATGATATAAGCCATCGACGAGCCCTCTAGTTCGGGGCTTTTGTTAGCGTGCTATCAATCAGATTGATGGTTTGAGTATGATCGCAATCATTAATCGGTTCGTTTATTCGGGTAAATAAAGGTCATGGATGCGCTTGACCGATCCATCCTTGCGAAGCGATTCCACGGCGTTGCGCAGGTCTTCGACCATCTTGGCGGAGCATTGCTTGGAGCAGGCGAGGTACAGGTCGGCGTTACTGCCGACCGGGCTCATCAACAGCTTGCGTTTGGACACCTTCGGCCAGATGTAGCGGCTCTCCGGGACACCGTTGAACCACGCGTCGATGCGCCCCTTCAGCAGCATCTGCGCCGGATTGTCACCGATTGCCAGCGGGTAGATCTGCTCATCGCTGAAGCCTTGGGTGCGCAGGATCTCCTCCTGTGCGCTGCCCAGGCCGACGCCGATCTTACGGAAGCTGTCCTTGGCCTGCGCAAAGCTGTCTACTTTCCGATCAAGGCTGAAAAAAGCGCGCTCCATGGGCATGATCGAGGCGATCCAGGTGTAGTGGTCTTCACGCCCGGGTATGCGTGACAGCGGCGTGATCAGATGGTCCTGACTCTCGCTTACGTGCTTCTGGGCCCTGGCCCAAGGGAGCACATGAATCTTCACCGCATACCCGGCCTTGGTCATGGCTGCCACGGCGACATCGCCAACGATGCCATGGCCTCGGGGATCATCGACAAATGTCAGGGGCGGCGCATCGAGGATGTGCAGTTCAATGACTGGAGGTTCGGCGCTCGCCCCATGGGCAGCCAGCAGCGGCAGCAACAGACAAAGCCGGTAAAGCGCTTTGGTCGAGGCATTCAAAACGCGCGTGGTCGGGCTCATGGACGATACTTCAGGCATTGAAAGTGGTGCGCCAATCCAAGCGTAAGGGCGCCGGATATACGTCTACAGGCCGGCTTCATTATAAGAGCCCGCGATCCGGACAGATCCGCTACCACCGTCCCATCCAGTCACACGTCCCATCCAGTCACGTCAGTACCGCCGCCTTGGCCTGATTGCGTGTTTCTGAAGGTATAGATCATTTGCTCGGCGCAAGCCTTGAATTCGGATGTGCAGTGGCTTGGTGGACTGCCCGGGTAGGCCAGCATCGGACTTCCGTGAGATCAGCAAGGGTTCTGAGTCCACCCAAGGCCGTTGTGGGAGCGAGCCGGCTCGCGATGGCGCCCATGAGTTGTAACCTTTTCTGTCAGAAAGTGAGGTTTTCAGCCGCAATATGGGGTCGACAAGCCTCCGCTTAGGCAACGTCTGTAGGTCTTTTGTCCGCGAGGCGTGGGGCGGTTCCTATTCTACAAATTGGGGCACTTTTAGCCCTATCCCATCCCGCACTTTGTCACCTACATTGGGTCTCGCAAATCGGAGGCACAGGAGGCACGGCATCATTAACGATCAACGCTCAGGACGAGCGCGTAGACATTTGCAGCCACGCTCCCAACCGGCCAGCGGGCAACGTTTAAGAGCCACGCTTGGGGAATACGCCATCTCTTTCGCGGGCTTCGCTGAACTGCTTCGTATCAGCCCGCAGTGCCTGACCAACTGGTTCGCCCGAGGCGTTCCCGAGGCACGAATCGAGCAGTTGGCGCGCATGCTCAGCGTGAGAGAAGAGTGGCTGGCAACAGGGGAAGGCGCGCGGGCTCGTGACGTATTTATCCGGCATCCAATGCCTTGAAAAGTCTGGGAGGGAAGGGATATGACTTCAAACAGTTTCCAAAATGAGGTGCCCAAGGCGCGGGTTAACATCAAGCTCGATTTACATACCGGCGGAGCGCAGAAAAAAGTCGAACTGCCGCTGAAGCTGATGGTGATGGGCGACTACAGTAACGGCAAGGAAACGCGGCCGTTATCGGACAGAAACAAGATCAATGTCGATAAGAATAATCTGGACAGTGTCCTTGGGGAGTTTTCGCCCGGCGTCAAATTCGCTGCGCATAACACGCTGGTCAGTGATGAAGCCGAATTTGCGGTCCAGTTGCAGTTCCAACGCATGAAGGATTTCGAGCCTGAGCAGGTTGCGCGGCAGATCCCGCAGTTGCGTGCGCTGTTGGCCATGCGCAATTTGTTACGCGATCTCAAATCGAACCTGTTGGATAACATGACTTTTCGTCACGAACTGGAACGTATTCTAAAAGACGATTCACTCAGTGATGAACTACGAGCAGAGTTGACGGCTTTAGCTCGGAAATAAAGTCGCTCATTCATTCTGTCTTAGGCAAAAAGAGAAGTTTTATCATGCCCATTGAAAGTTCAAGCGTGCAATCGCGCGGCGCTACAGTGTTGTCTGAAGATAGTGGAGTCTATGCTGCTCTTTTCAGTCGGATCAATTTGAGTCCCATCACAGAACTTGCAGATATTGAAACCTTCCAGCATCCCGAGGCGCTGTCCGAAGCCTCGGCCGATGAGCGGGTCACTGCTGCCGTATCGGTATTCCTGAAGTTGCTAAAACAGTCATCGCGCAAAGTGGAGCGCTTGGACAAAGTGCTGCTCGACGAACATATCGCTTCGTTGGACGGACAGATCAGTCGCCAACTCGACGCGATCATGCATCACCCTGACTTCCAGGCGGTCGAATCGACCTGGCGCGGCGTGAAGTCCCTGATTGACCAGACGGATTTCCGCCAGAACGTGCGCGTTGAACTGCTGGATATCAGTAAATCCGATCTGGTGCGAGACTTTGAAGACGCTCCCGAGATCGCGCAGAGCGGTTTGTATTTGCATACTTACACCCGCGAATACGATATGCCGGGAGGCGAGCCTATTGCCGCGGCTATTTCAAACTATGAGTTTGACCGCAGTCCGCAGGATATTGCCTTGCTGCGCAATATTTCGAAAGTGGCTGCAGCAGCGCACATGCCATTCATCGGTTCGGTCGGGCCAGGTTTTTTTGGCAAGGAGTCGATGGAGCAAGTGGCGGCCATCAAGGACATTGGCAACTATTTCGATCGAGCCGAGTACATCAAGTGGAAGGCGTTCCGTGACAGTGACGATGCCCGATATATCGGTCTGACCATGCCACGAGTCCTGGGTCGTCTCCCTTATGGGCCGGATACGCTGCCAGTGCGCAGCTTCAACTATATCGAAAACGTCAAGGGACCAGACCACGATAAGTACTTGTGGACCAATGCCTCCTTTGCCTTCGCCGCCAACATGGTCAAGAGCTTTATTGCCAATGGTTGGTGCGTGCAGATTCGTGGGCCGCAGTCCGGCGGCGCGGTAGCGGATTTGCCGATCCACTTGTACGACCTGGGCACTGGCAGCCAGGTAAAGATCCCTTCAGAGATCATGATTCCGGAAACCCGCGAGTTCGAGTTCGCCAACCTCGGCTTCATTCCTTTGTCGTACTACAAGAATCGTGACTATGCGTGTTTCTTCTCCGCCAGCTCTGCACAGAAACCGGCGTTGTACGACGCGGTGGAAGCCACCGCCAACAGCCGGATCAATGCGCGCTTGCCCTATATCTTCCTGCTCTCGCGCATTGCCCATTATCTGAAATTGATCCAGCGGGAAAATATCGGGACCACCAAGGACCGGCGCGTGCTGGAGCTGGAACTGAACAAGTGGATCGGTGGCTTGGTCACGCAGATGACCGACCCCGGGGACGACCTGCAAGCCTCCCATCCGCTGCGTGAGGCGAAAGTCACCGTGGAAGATATCGAGGACAATCCCGGCTTCTTCCGTGTGAAGTTGTATGCCGTGCCGCACTTTCAAGTCGAGGGCATGGACGTCAACTTGTCGCTGGTTTCGCAGATGCCCAAGGCGAAAGCCTGACCTCTCTTCGAAGGAAACGATGCCATGAAAATTGACCGCCCTTTATGGGCGTCTGGAACCCTGCTGTCTGCGCAACAGTTCCAGCAACAGGCGCGCTGGGAGGCATGGGCGAATGAGCAGCTCGCGCAGCTGGCACTGGTGCACCCCTGGGGTGTGAGCGCTGTGGCGTTTGACCTGGACGCATTGCGCCTGGGCAAGCTCAAGGCAACCCGGCTGCATGTGCGTATGCCCGACGGCACCCTGGTCGATAGCGAACGGGTAGATCGACTGCCGCCCGCACTGGAGCTGGCACGATTGCTGTCCGACGATGCCCAGGAAGCGGTCCTGCTGCTGGCGCTGCCGCTGGAGCAGGCCAATGGCAACAATTGCTTGATGCAGGAAGGCCGGGCCGACCGGCCAACCCGTTATCGCCAGGACTGGCGAGCGGTCCAGGACATCTACGCCGACGATATCCAGTCCATCGGTGTACTGGAACACATCCTCGGTCTGCGTCTGGACAGCGACGACAACGGCGAATACCTGACCTGTCCGGTCGCGCGCCTGGTGCGCGATGGGCAAGGTGGGTGGGGCCTCGATCCGGCCTATGTGCCGCCACTGCTCAGTTTCGCCGCGCATCCGGGACTCCTGGGCCAGTTGGACAATCTGTTGACTCAACTGTCCGCCAAGCGCAAGCGACTGATGGGCATGCGTCGGGAGAGCAATCAGCGCATGGCCGACTTTGCCGTCGCTGATGTGTCGCTGTTCTGGTTGCTCAATGCGCTGAACACTTATCAGCCGGTACTGGACGACCTCAAGTCATTCCCGCAGCGGCATCCCGAGCAGGTTTACCAAGTGCTGGTGAAACTGGCCGGAAGCCTGCTGACGTTCTCCCTGGAGCACGATACCGACGAGATTCCAGCCTATCGGCATGAGCAACTGGAAACGGTGTTTGCGCCACTGATGCGCACCATCGCCAAGTTGCTGGAAGCCAGCCTGCCATCGCGGGTCGTTGCCTTGGCGCTGGAGGAACCGGGCGCCAACCGCTGGCAGGTGACGCTGAACGACGCACGCTTGCGCGAACCCGATGGCGCGGATTTCTACCTGTCGGTGCGTAGCCTGTTGCCGGCGGCGCAGTTGCAGGACCAATTCCCGCGCCTATGCAAGGTCGGCGCGCCGGACGATGTCGATCAGCTGATCAACGCCGCTCTCGACGGGGTCCCGCTGCTGTCCCTGCGCCATGTACCGGCGGCGATTGCGCTGCGTCTGGAGAATCAGTACTTCGCCCTCGATCTCAGCCATCCCGAGGGGCAGGCCATGCTGGCCGTGGGCACCTTTGCCTTTTATGTACCGAGCACCTTGGCGGACGTGAAGCTTGAACTGTTTGCGGTGTTGCGCGCATGAATCGGACTAACCAGAAACAGTCTTTAATCGCGGCGGACATGGATGCCCTGCTGCACGATACCTACATGTTGGTGGTCGAGTTGCGCCAGGGTGCTTCGACGCCTCAGATCCAGCAGCTATGGCAGGCATGCGTAAAGCAGGTTGAGGATACTCGACGGCAACTGGGGCAGGCAGGCCTCGATCAGTCCAGCATCGATCATGTCAGCCATGCTCAATGCGCCTTGCTCGATGAGACTGTGCTCAGCTGTAGCACAGCAGACATCCGCGCCCAATGGGCCTGCGAACCGCTTCAGGCGAAGTTTTTCAATCGTCATCAGGCCGGGATCTTTCTCTACGAGCAGATGCACGAAGTCTTGCGCGCGCCTGCCCCGGACAAGCGTGTGCTGACAGTCTTCCAGCGGGTATTGCTGCTCGGATTTCGGGGGCGCTATCCGGAGGCGGCCGATCCTGAGCGTGAACAGATACTGGCGGCACTCAACGCGCACGTACCGCCCTTGGTCGTAGACCAGCAACTGGTCTTGCAGCCGGCGCGCAGCACAGTGATTGGCGGCCTGTTCCAGCGCCGATCACCGCTGTTCCATGCCCTGATGGTCGCACTCTTGCTCGTCGGTGTCTGGTGGGCAATGGATCATTTGCTGCATGGCGTGGTGACCTCGCTTTCACCCGGTGAGGCATGACTTGCAAATGACGACCAGATTGCAACACGCCCTCGGGCTTTGGGCGGGAATGCTGATCCTTGGATTGCTCGCCATCATCCCGCTTGCTGGTCCGGTGCGCATCGTCGTGGCTCTGATCGTCGTGTGCGGTGTGTCATTGGGTTGGTTTCTGGCCAGGCGTCGCGCCGCGCATCAGCGTGCAGGGGGCCTATGGGCTGACACGGTGTCCTTGCCCCCGGCTTCGTTTCGTCGGCCGGTCGTGCTCGTATGTGGCGATGGCATGGACAGTCTGTTCGGCACAGTCGTCGCCGAGCGGCTTGCCTTGAGGCATACGGATCAGGGCTGCTATGTGTGCGTGCCGGCATTGGAGAAACTGCCGGACATTACTGAAAGCCTCCTGGCGTTGCGCCCGCAGTGGCACGCCCAACTCAGTGTCATGCTCGTCCTCAATCCTTGCGCACACACCGACAGTGGCGTGCTGGCCGGACGGCTGCGCACGTTTCGCCACCAGGCGGCAATTGCGCGCAGGCAGGGGACGGCGCTGCCGTTGATGCTGGTGAGTTACTTTCAAACCCGGCAAGGTGAGGACTCATGGTTCTGCTGGGCGAATGGCGAGGGCAGCCCTCGCGTTCGTGACGCCGGGGCGTGCGTCAGTCTGACGGATTGGCAATTGCACGCCGCCGATTCGTCAGTGCAAGCAACGCGGATGCATGCCTGCGTGCAACTGAGCAGCGCCGCGGCCTGGCTGCATGAAGCCGTCTTGCCACACCTCGCCATCCGCGAGGCTACCGGACCGTTCGGATCGGTAACGATTTGCGCAATCAGGCAAGTATCGGCATTGCCCCAGGTGATGCACGAAAACCTATGGCGAAAATGGCTGCGCAAGCGGTTGGTGCTGACGGACAACAGGCAAGCCGTGACGGATGCGGCGCTGCCATTCCCGGATCCTTTGCTGAACCTGATCCCACTGCGCGTCGGCCCCACGTCGACACAGCGCGCCAGTGTCGTTGCCCTGTGGCTGTTTGCGCTGGCCGGTGCGGTCGCGCTCACCAGTTCGGCCTGGCAGAACACCCTGTTGGTGCGTCAGGTCAGCGACGACCTGCGTCGCTATACGTCGATCCCTGAGTCGGTTCCGCGCCGCCACGGCGAATCGGCATTGCGCGAAGACGCCATGACGGTCCTGCGTCAGACCGCCAGGCGCCTGGACACCTACTACCGTCACGGTGCCCCGCTGGCACTGGGCCTGGGCCTGTATCGGGGCGAGCAGCTCAGGGGACCGCTGCTGACGGTCATTGCCCGTCACGGTGGGCCGGCTGTGCCAATGCTTGCGCAGTCGGAACCGGTGCGCCTGGACAGCCTGTCGCTGTTCAGCCCGGGCAGCGCCCGGCTCAAGCCGGACTCGACCAGGGTATTGATCAATGCACTGCTCGGGATCAAGGCCCGGCCCGGTTGGCTGATCGTCATCGCCGGGCACACCGATGCCACTGGAGATGAATGGCAAAACCTTCAGCTGTCCCGCGCCCGGGCCGCCGCCGTGCATGAATGGATGCAGCACATGGGCAGCATTCCGGACCGGTGTGTCGCCGTGCAAGGGTTCGGCGCCAGCCAACCGATCGCCAGCAATGACACCGAGGCAGGGCGCGCGGCCAATCGTCGTGTCGATATCCGTCTGGTGCCTGAAGAGGGGGCCTGTGCCTCCCCCACGGCAGGCCCGGACACGCAACCCCCCGTCGCATTCCGCGACTTTTAACCCTCAGAAAAGGAGCTTCACATGGCAATTCCCATTTACCTCTGGCTGCACAAGGACGCAAACGAGGCCATCAAGGGCTCGGTTGATGTGCGAGAGCGCGAGGGCAGTATCGAGGTGCTCGCCCAGGAACACAGCCTGTACATCCCCACGGATAACAACACCGGTAAGTTGACCGGTACGCGGGTGCATGCGCCATTTCTGTTTTCCAAGGAAATCGATGCCTCCAGCCCTTATCTCTACAAGGCAGTAACCACCGGCGAAACCCTGGAGAGCGCGGAATTCAAGTGGTACCGCATCGACGATGCCGGGCAGGAAACCGTGTATTTCATTACCCGGTTGGAAAAAGTCAAGGTCGTCAGGGTTGCTCCGCAAATGCATGACATCAAGGACCCGACCAAAGAGAAGCACAACCATCTGGAACAGATTGAGTTGCGCTACGAAAAGGTCACCTGGACCTACAAGGACGGCAACATCATCCACTCCGATTCTTGGACTGAGCGCCAGAGCGCCTGACGCACAAAGGGCCGGTTGAGCGTCCGTTCGCGGACGCTTCACCCGAGACATCGCCCTTGATCCGCAACTTGCTCTACCGACACACGGAAAACCCGCACAAGGACGCCCCTCATGGCACAGAGCTCCACTCGTTTGCTTCGTCGTCTCAACCCTTACTGCGCCCAGGCGTTGAGTGCGGCGGCCTCGCTGTGTCAAAGCCGCGCCCACGCCCAGGTCACCATCGAACACTGGTTGCTCAAGCTGCTTGGTCAGGGCGAAGGTGATCTGACGTTGATCGCGCGCCGTTACGAGTGGGACCTGGAGGCGCTGTGGTACGGCTTGCTCAACCACATCGACACCCTGCCACGCAGCGTACAGGGCAAGCCGCAGCTGGCGGAGCCCCTGCTACAACTGATCGGCAACGCCTGGCTGCGCGCTTCAATGGATGATCATAACGACAGACTGCGCTCCATACATTTGCTCGGCGCCCTGATGGACACGCCCGGCCTGCTGGCCTGCGAGGCCGCGTGGCCCTTGCTCAGCCTCAGCGAGGCGCAATTCCAGCGTCTGTTTCCTTTGCTTGAACAAACTTCCGAAGAACGACCCGAGATCCAGAAACAGCTGGCTGTGGACGGGGCGGTGGGCGCCATGAGTGACTCTGGTCCCGCGTCGCAGCAGCCTGGTGCACAGCAAGCCCTGCTGGACAGATTCACCCAGGACCTGACCGCGAAGGCGGGGCGAGGGGAGATCGATCCGGTGTTCGGTCGGGAAGATGAAATCCGCCAGGTCATCGATATCCTCAGTCGCCGGCGCAAGAACAATCCACTCCTGGTGGGCGAACCCGGGGTCGGTAAAACCGCGCTGGTCGAAGGCCTGGCGCTGCGCATTGCCCAGGGCGAGGTTCCCGACCGGCTCAAGTCGACCTGCGTGCGCGCCCTTGACCTCGGATTGTTGCAGGCCGGCGCCGGGGTCAAAGGTGAGTTCGAACAGCGCCTGAAAAACGTCATCGATGCCGTGCAGCAATCCGACACCCCGATCCTGCTTTTCATCGACGAAGCCCACACCCTGATCGGCGCCGGCAACCAGGCGGGTGGCGCCGACGCGGCGAACCTGCTCAAACCCGCCCTGGCCCGTGGTGAATTGCGCACCATTGCAGCCACCACGTGGAGTGAATACAAACAATATTTCGAGCGCGATGCTGCGCTGGAGCGGCGCTTCCAGAGGGTCAAGGTCGACGAGCCGGACGACGCGACTGCCTGCTTGATGCTGCGCGGTCTCAAAGGCCGCTATGCCAGCCACCATGGCGTGCACATCCTGGACGCAGCGGTGCAGGCTGCCGTCAGTTTGTCGCGGCGCTACCTGGCGGGCCGCCAATTGCCCGACAAGGCCGTCGACTTGCTGGACACCGCTAGTGCACGGGTACGCATGAGCCTGGACTGCGAACCCCAGGCGCTGGTCCGGGTGAGAGCGAGCCAGACCGCCTTGGCGCAGGAGCAACAAGCGCTGGAAGCCGACCGGGAGCTGAGTGGCTGTGCCGATACCCAGCGCCTGGGGCAAATCGCTGAGCAGTACCTCCACTTGCAGCGTCAGCAATCCACCCTTGAGCGGCAGTATCGGCAGGCCCTCGACCTGACCCAACAACTGCTCGCTGCGCGCCAGGCAGAGCCACCGCAGCGTGAGGCCTGTGCGCAACTGCAACGACGCCTGGACGAGGTCCAGGACAGTCAACCCCTGCTGTCCCTGGACGTTGACGCACGCAGCGTGGCTGAAGTGGTTGCTGACTGGACCGGAGTTCCGCTGGGCAGCTTGCTCAAGGATGAACAGGACAATCTGTTGATGCTGGAGCAGCGATTGGGCGAGCGCGTCATCGGCCAGGCCACCGCGCTCAACGCATTGGCCCAGCGCCTGCGTGCGGCCAAGACAGGCCTCACCGATGACAAGTCACCGTTGGGCGTCTTCCTGTTGGTGGGCACCAGCGGCGTCGGCAAGACCGAAACCGCCCTGGCGCTGGCCGACAGTCTGTTTGGTGGCGAGAAATCCCTCATAACCCTCAACTTTTCCGAATACCAGCAAGCGCACACCGTCAGCCAGCTCAAAGGCTCGCCCCCTGGATATGTGGGCTACGGGCAGGGCGGGGTACTGACCGAAGCCGTACGCCAGCGGCCTTACAGTGTCGTGCTGTTGGACGAGGTGGAAAAAGCCCATCGCGATGTGCTGAGCCTGTTCTACCAGGTTTTCGACCGCGGTTTCATGCGTGACGGGGAAGGGCGCGAAATCGACTTTCGTAACACGGTCATTCTCATGACCTCGAACCTGGGCAGCGATCTGCTGCAAGCCCATTTGAACGCGCAGCCCGACACACCGGATAGCGCCTTGCACGAACTGCTGCGACCGATCCTGCGCGAGCACTTCCAACCCGCCTTGCTGGCGCGCTTCCAGACCCTCATCTATCGCCCGCTGCTCGCCGATGCTCTAGAGCGCATCGTCGCGATCAAGCTCGGCCAGGTTGCCCGGCGGCTGCAACGCCACTACGGCCTGGACTGCGAGGTAGACAGCGCACTCAACACGGCGCTGGTGAGCGCCTGCCTGTTGCCCGACACCGGGGCGCGCAACATCGACAGCCTGCTCAACGAACAGATCCTGCCGGTGCTGAGCCAGCAATTGTTGCAACGTCGGGCCGCGCGGCAGCGAACCCGGGCAGTGAGGTTGGGCTATTGCCGCGAGGAGGGCGTTACGTTGCGCTTCGTCGATGCCGTGAATACACACGACACCGTCATCATGGAGGCCGCCCAATGAACACCGCCGTGCGCACCTTCTTCGACCACAGCCGCCATACCCTGCGTGTCGGCGACCTCAAGGCCAAGCTCGACGTGCTGGCCTTCGAGGGCGACGAGCACCTGAGCCGGCCGTACCACTATCGCATCGAATTCACCTGCACCGAACGCGATCTGGCGGCCGAAGAGTTGCTCAACCAGTACGCCCATTTCAGCCTCTACGCCATGCCGCCACCGCCCACCCCGCGGGGTTTCACGCCGCCGGTGATCAAGCCGTTACGCACCTTCCATGGCGTGGTGTGCGGCTTCAAACGGCTGTCCGGCTCCAGGGACGAAGCCCGCTACGAAATCACCTTGCAACCGCGCCTGGGGTTGCTGGCCCGAGGCAAACAATTCCGGATCTACCAGCACCAATCGGTGCCGGAGATCGTCGAGCACATCCTGCGCAGCCGCCACGGTTTCGAGGGCCAGGACTTTTACTTCAAGCTGGCACGTGACTACCCGCGGCGCGAACAGGTCATGCAGTACGACGAAAGCGACCTGGCCTTCATCGACCGGCTGCTGGCCGAGGTCGGCATCTGGTACCGCTTCACCAGCCACGAGCGCCTGAGCATCGACGTGGTGGAACTCCACGACGACCAGCGCCATTACCAGCGCGGCATCGAGCTGGCTTATCAGCCGCAATCGGGCTTGACCAGCAGCGGCCAGGACAGCGTCTGGCAGCTGCAAACCGCCCACGAGGTGGTGGAACGCAACATCCACTTTCGCGCCTATCACTACCGCGACGCCCACGCCTTCCTTAACGGCGAAGTCGACCAGACCCGGCGCGCCCCGGGCACCTACGGCGAGGCCTATCATTACGCCGAAGCCTACCGGGAACTGGGTGACCGCTACGCCCAGGACGAAGACCTGCTCAGCGAAAGCGGTTTCTTCTACGCCCGCCTGCGCCACGAGCGCTACCTCAACCAACGGACCCGACTCAGCGGCACCAGCAGCAGCGCGATCCTGGCACCGGGCCAACAGCTTAAAATCTCCGGCGGCGCACCCCAGGCCTTCGCCCCTGGTGCGGTGATCGTCCAACTGCGCACCGAAGCCGCCCGCGACCGCAGCTTCGTTGCCACCTTCGAAGCGATCCCCTATTCGGAAACCGTGTGCTTCCGCCCGCCATTGCCGCCCAAGCCGCGGATCGCCGGCACCGTCCCGGCCCGCGTCAGCAGCCCGGAGCGCAACGACCGGTACGCCGAGATCGATCTGGAAGGACGCTACAAAGTCCGCTTCCTGTTCGACCGCGACACCTGGCAACCCGGCCGGGAAAGCCTCTGGCTACGTCTGGCCCGGCCCTACGCCGGCGACACCTACGGCCTGCACCTCCCCCTGCTGGACGGCACCGAAGTGGCCGTCGCCTTCGAACAGGGCGACCCCGACCGCCCCTACATCGCCTACGCCCTGCACGACAACGAACACCCCGACCCGGTGACCCTGCACAACTACAAACGCAACGTCCTGCGCACCCCGGCCAACAACAAACTGCGCATGGACGACCTGCGCGGCCAGGAGCATATCAAGCTCAGCACTGAGCACAGTGGCAAGAGCCAGTTGAACCTGGGGCATTTGGTGGATGGCGAGAAAGCGAAGCGTGGGGAAGGGTTTGAGCTGCGTACGGATGGTTGGGGGGCGATTCGGGGGGGTAAGGGGCTGTTTATCAGTGCTGATGAGCAGGCCAAGGCCAACGGTGACGTATTGGCCATGGCGCCCGCGTCCGAACGGGTACAGACGGCTAGCCAACAGATGACTGGCTGGCAGCAGATCGCCCAGGCCCACCACAGTCGCCCGTCGGCCATTGACGGGTTGCGGCAGCTTCAGACCGACGCCAAGGACCTCAGCGGTCCCGCGATCCTGCTCAGCGCACCCAAAGGCATTGGAGCCGTGACGCCGGCCAGCCTGCTGCTGGAAAGCGGAAGCGCCCTGTACCTGCAAAGCCAGGACGAGATCAGTCTCGCCGCCGCCAAGCGCCTGTCGGCGCATGCCAACCAGGGGATTTCGTTGCTGGCGCAACAGGAGGGTATGCGCCTGGTCTCCGGCAAGGGACCGCTGGAAATCGAATCCCATGGCGACGTGCTGGACCTCAAGGCCCAGCAGGACATCACCGTGCAGTCGGTGCAGGGACACGTGCAGGTGACGGCCAAGAACGGCATCACGCTGGGGTGTGGTGGGGGCTTTATTCGGATTACCGCCGAAGGCGAAATCCAGATTCACAGCCCCGGTGTGGTCAGCATAAAAGGACAGCACCGGCTCAGCGGACCATCCAGCGAAGCGTTCCCCCTGCCTGAATTACCCGGTTCTGTGTGCAAGGAGTGTTTGAAAAAAGCCCGGGCCGCTGCACAGGGGTTCATGCCTCGGGAGGTTTCGGCATGACCGCCGCTCACTGCAATGCCTGGCTCGATCTACTGGAAGTGTCTTGTGCGAAGAGCGGCCTTACCCATCTCGACGTCATCGTGGACCAGGCCGCCAGTGACGTCCCGTTATTGCCCAGCGTGCGCTGTGTAGCACCGCCGCTGCAGTGGCAGTCGCTGTTCACCGGTTTGCCCGAAGAGGGCGCTACCGAGCTGGCGCCGTTGTTGCTGCGTGTCGACTTGATACAGCCCCTGCAACGGCAATGGCTGGGCAACCTGATCCAGGCGTCACGGGGGCGCTCACAGTTGCTGATCCTGGCTTCGCCATGGCCCTTTGCGGCGCTGGCCGAATACCTCGGCCGTTGTCTGGAAGCCACCAATGGCGGCTGCGACGGGCTGCTGCGTTATTACGACCCAAGGCTGTTTCCACTGCTGTTCAGCCATGTGCTGCAACCCGAGCAACAGCAGCTCTTGCTGCGCCCCGCGGTGTTCTGGAGTTGGCTGGATCGCGACGATATGCCTGCGTACCTCCCTGGTTGCCCCGGTGTCCCCCTGGCCGCTGATGACTGTTTACCCATGGCGCTGAGCGATAACCAGCTGGAAACCCTCGGCTGTGCCAGTGATGCAACCCTTGCCATGGGCAATCTGCTTGCCGGCCGTACGCCGCATTGGGGGGCTGAACAATATTTTCATCAGTGTTACGCCGCCATGATCGAGGCCACCGAAGCGGGATTGCTTCTGGTTTCCGAGCGTGAAGCTTTTGCCCTTGAAAGATTGCTTGCGCCCGAATGACCGGTCTTCAACGAAAGGAAACGATCTTATGCCTACATTTGCGATAACCAGGCGCCTTCTTGCGATGGGTGGTGGTTTGGCTGCGATCTGGTTAACCCCAGGGGTCCAGGCCAGCACCCTCGGTGCTATCAACCACACCCACTTGGCGATCAACCACTTCAGTGTCGATGGCCGTTCGGGTATCGACATCATTGGTCCGTATCAGGGCGGCGGGGGCGGTTGTTGTTACATCGCACCGGCACGTTGGCAGCCGGGGATGACGGTACGGGTTGATTGGGAAACTGGTGTGGGTAGTTCGAAAGGCTTCCCCGGTTTTGTTGATAGAGCCAAGTATGAGGCCTGGGTCGACAAAATCGAGTCGCAAAAACGCCGACATAGCAGAGTAGTCCCCGTTCCCGATTACACGGGCGAAAAAGTCTGCGGCCTCACCGTGCACTTCCTGCCTTGCGATGAACTCCAGGTTACTACGTCCTGCTACGGCTACCGCAGCCCCGAATACCCGATCAAGACGCCGTTGCACCTGCCGGAGCCTCAGTCATGTCCACGATAAAGCATCCCCCTGTCTGGTACCCACCACAGTTTCCGATTCAGGGCCGCTTGCCCACTCGGCCCGTCCAGGTCCAGCAGAATATTCAACGCCAGTGCCAATTGGAGCGCGACTACCACGATGCTCTGTGCGTGGCGGCGGGGCGCCGAGTGACCACGCCGTGCTGCAAGACCTTGCACATCAGCCTGTGCTTCGACGGTACCGGCAATAACCTGAATAACGACCTTTATCTGTCCAATCCCCGGCACCCGACCAATATTGCGCGGATGTTCCGCGCCAGTATTGGCGACGGCTATGCCGGCGGCACCAGCCATAGCAACGAGGCTCAGTGGTTGACCGATGCGCCGGGCACCGGCAACGGCCAGTACTTCAAGTACTACATGCCGGGCGTGGGTACGTCGTTCCCGGAGGTCGGTGATCTGGATTACACCAGCTTTGGCCTGGCGTTGGCCACTTACGGTGAAGCACGCGTCAATTGGGGCCTGTTGATGATCATCGATGCCCTGCGGCGCATGCTCGGGCTGCCGCGCCAGGGCAACAGCACCCTGTTGGCCGTGGTCAACGCCATGGGCAGTGCCCATGGGTTGGAGTCCATCACCGGCCAGGGCAACCGGCGTCGCGAGTTTTACAAACAGCTCGCGCCCCTGCTCGATCCCTTGGGAATCGCCTTGAGCCAGTCGAGCCCGGGCCAATCCAAGTTGCTGGGCATCAAGCTGTATGTCTACGGGTTTTCCCGGGGCGCGGCCGCGGCGCGGGCCTTTGTCTGCTGGTTGAGCCAGTTGCTGTCCCGCTCCGGGGCCCTGGAAGTGCTCGATATGCAGTTGCCCATCAGTGTGGAGTATCTCGGGTTGCTGGATACCGTGGCCTCGGTGGGGGTCGCCGATATCATGCCGTGGGCCCAGGGGCATATGGGCTGGGCCGATGGCTCCCAGGAGCTGCCTGTCGGTGGGCTGGTCAAGCGCTGCTTGCATATCGTCGCCAGTCATGAGCAACGCCTGTGCTTTCCGCTGGATTCGATCCGCCGTCAAAGCGGTGAGTACCCGGACAATAGCGTGGAGGTGTTGCATCCTGGGGTGCATTCGGATCAGGGCGGTGGGTATCCACCGGGGGATCAGGGGAAGGCCGTTGGTGATGATGATCGTCTGCTTCTTTCACAGATTGCTCTCAACGATCTATATGTCGATGCCTTTGCACATGGGGCACCATTGAAGGTCCCAAAGGACGCTTTGCCAAACGAGCTTAGCCATGAGCTATGGCGAGCAATGGAAGATGAACTGATCGAGGATTTTGGGGTTTCTCCAGTTCTAGTTGACCGTTTTAACGCATGGCGGCAAGTCACCTTAGGTCTCACCCCCGGAACCCAACCGCTACCCACCGAGCGAGCCGAACACTACCAACCGATACCAGCCCCCGACACGCTGGAACAGGCCTTGCGCAAGCAGATGGGCTGGATCACCGCCTGGCGCATCGACCGTTATGCCTTTGGCAGCCTGAAACTGGCGCCGTTCTACCTTCAGGCCAGCGACAGCCATGGCGACCCGCGCAGACGCAAGGAAGCCGAGGCTGCCCGTGAAGCGGCACAGGCCGAAGTCGAGAAGCAACGCCTGGAGCAACTGGCCGGGGAACGCCTGGGCCGTGAGCCGAGCAAACCGCTCAAACCCGGGGTCAAGGATTTCGACCCGGACCTGGCGCAAACCCAGTTGCGTGAAGCCGCCGAGGAATTCGCCCAGGACTATCGCTCCGACGTGACACTGTCATTCGCGGTCTGGATGGCCCGCGACCTGCTGGGCCCCGGCTTGCAGGCGGTTGCCGAAATGCGCACCGAACGCGAGGCCATGAAGCTGGCGGCGCATCGCTGGGTTCGCCAGTTGTTCCCGCGACCGATCGGTGAGCGCGACTATGTGGATGAAAAACGTCGCGGCAATGTCGATGAAAGCCGCAACGCCACCCAGCCCGAGGGATTGTTACGGGCGTTGTTCGACGACCAGGTCCATGACTCCCGCGCCTGGTTCCTTTATGCCTTTCTGGGTACCCGCGAGCCGTTTGGCGGCTACCTGCGTGAACGCATGGTGTTCTTTGGCGACGCCGGCAGAAGGGACCTGGTGCTGTATGACGCAAACGGCACACCGCAGCTCGCGCAGGGCAACGCCTCGCCGTACCCTGAGGCGCATGCCCTGGTCATGGACGCCGAGCGTCAGGCCGAGGCGCTACAGGCCATCGATGCGTTGTGGCAGGACTTTTACGCCAGCGCCGAAGAGGTGAAGAGCCATGCCCCGGTCTGAAGCCCTCTCGCGCCCCTTGGCCCGAGGCGCTTTCCTACAAGGCAACCTTGCTGCCTGGCTCGCGGCCCTGTGCGGCCTGCTCGCAATTGGGTGTGTAAACAACGCCCAGGCCAGCAGCCTCGGCGCCATCAACCACACCCACTGGGCGATCAACCGGTTCAGCGTCGATGGCCGTTCGGGCATCGACATCATCGGTCCCTACCAGGGCGGCGGGGGCGGTTGCTGTTATATCGCCCCGGCGCGCTGGCAGCCGGGGATGACGGTGCGAGTGGATTGGGAAACCGGCTCGGCATATTCCGACGGCTTTCCTGGCTTTGCTGATGAGGCGAAGTACTTAGTTTGGAGAAATAAGGTCCGCGCCCAAAAACGCCAACACACCAAAATCGTCCCCGTCCCCGATTACACCGGCGAAAAAGTCTGCGGCCTTACCGTGCACTTCCTGCCTTGCGATGAGCTTCAGGTCACCACTTCCTGCTACGCCTACCGCAGCCCCGAATACCCGATCAAGACGCCGTTGCACCTGCCGGAGCCTTCGTCATGTCCACAGCCACAAGCGCCGAAAGGCCAGAGGTAACACCATGAAAGCCATTGTTCGTATGGGCGACACACTCAGGGAATATGGAGGCAAGGTGCTGGAGGGGCATTACGAGAGTGAAGGCCTTCCCATCGCCTGTCAGGGCGATGCCGTGCATTGTGCGTTGCATGGCCGGACCAGGATCGCTGAAGGCAGTGAACTGATGCACATCGATGGGCGCCCGGTTGCGCTGGATGGTCACCGTTGTGCTTGCAACTGCACCCTGGTCAGCTCCATGCCCGACACGCAGGTGGCATCGTGATCCCGGCGCCGGAGTTCGCAACCGACCCTGCGGCACGACCGCCGGCCTACTCGCGCTGGGTCGCCTATGGGCTAGGTCTCCTGGCGCTGCTGGTTGGTAACATCGTGGCTATTGTGAACGGCGACCATAGCGCCGGGGACGGGATGAGATCGCTTATAGCCATAGCCGGGTTTGCCATCGCACTGCTGGCATGGATGCTCGCCTTCCTGCTGCGCGTGGTGTATTACCGGCTGAGCCGGCACAACGCGCGATGCTATATCCAGACAGCGCGTCACATACAACAAGCCTGGTGGGCGCGGCATCGGCAAAAAGCGACGCTGGTCGAGTCGGTGTTGCTGGGGCCGGGCTGCCAGACGCCTGAGCACCGGCAGGCGCTTTTCCACCCGGACCATCCACCTCCCATACCGGAGAAAAAACCAGGAGGCATGGTGCTTCGGCTGCCTCAGGTGCTGGGAGATGATCTTGTCGAGCGTGAGCGACAGCTGGCGCGTGTGCTCGCCCTGCAATGGCGTGCGCAGCAAGCCGGGCCGGTCGTGTTGCAGCCACTGCGTTGCTATTGGCAGGGATCCCTTGAGTCCTGGCAGGCCTTCGTCGAACAGATGGCCACGTCCTGCCCGCAGGTTGAGCTGCCCGAACGACCCGAACCCTGGCTGGGCATCCGCAGCCTGGACTCGATCATTGATCAATTGCAGGGCGCTCCCTCAGATGCCCGGATTCTCTGTGGCGGTTGCCAATCGTCCCCTCCGCAACGGGACGGCCGGCTACCGGCTGGAGAAGCGGCATTGATGTGGTTGTTCGGTCCCGAGCAGAGCGTGGTTTTCTCCCGCGGTGAATGGTTCGACGACAGCGAGTCGCTTGGGTGGGTGGCCGAGCGGGCGGTGCAACAGAGCGAACTGTCGGCGCCTGCCGATGTGTGTATGTCGTTCTCCCAGCCCGATGTACCCGAGCTGCCCACCATCCTTTGGAACACCAAACGAAACGTGCAAGACCGCCACTTTGGCGCGGTAGCCAATCTGGAGGCCATGGTGGTGCAGACCCTTGCCGCCAGCTACGCGCAGCATCACGGCGTGCCCTGTGCCTGGTTGGCCTGTGACCCGCATTACACCTTGGCCCTTGGAGTTGTGAAACCCCATGATTTTAGCTAATGAACCTCTGAAATTGTCCTCTTGGCTTACGACGCTCCTGCTGGCTCTGGTCATGGCGGTGCTCGTTGCAGTAGCAGGCTTGGCCTGGTGGTTGTGGGCCGGTCAACCCGTCGACAGCGCCTGGCTCTCGGACCTTTCATTCAAAGCGCTGTTTGCCTGGTTGCTACTGTTCGCGATGGCTATGCTGACCTGCCAGGTCACGCAGGGCGGCATCCGAAAGCTGGTGAAGGCCAGCCAGCCGACACCCTCAAAAAGCGAAATTGAGTTATCCAAGCCGTCGGCCAGTGCGGTGGATATGGTCGAGTGTTTGCGTCACAACCACGGTCACTTCTGGCGCCGCAAAACCCGCATCCTGCTGGTCATCGGCGAGCCCGCCGAGATCGATGCCATCGCCCCCAACCTTGCGAAACAACTGTGGCTCGAAGGTGAAAACACCGTCCTCCTGTGGGGCGGTAGTCCACAGGCCGAGCTGGATACCTCGCGGCTGAACTTCGGCCATGGCCGTCCGCTGGACGGTGTGGTCTGGGCAGTGACCCGGCAGCAAGGCGTCGATAGCAAGGCGATGAGGGTTGGCTTGCAGCATCTGCGGGAGCTGGCCCGCAAGGTGCGCTGGCAGTTGCCGGTGCATCTGTGGCAGGTCTGCGAAAGTGCCTGGCCTCAGGATGCACGGCCGACGCAACCGGTGGGCTGTCTGCTGGACCGGCGTGCGACGCCGTCAATGCTGGAAGATTCTCTGCAGGCCCTGGTCGAGCCGCTGCGCCGCCAGGGCTGGGCGCAGATGCAGGGGGACATGCTGCACGATTTTCTGGTGCGCCTGTCCGGCAGCTTACAGACCGAAGGGATTGCCCGTTGGTGCAAGGTGCTGGCGCCTTGGTGGGACGGTTTTGCCCGTGGGGTGCCGTTGCGCGGGTTGTGGTTCAGTTTGCCGGTGCGTCGGTTGGGCGATGACACCGAGCATTTCTGGTTGGCCGACCCGGCGTGGCGCGGTGTGCAGGGCGACCGGACATCCAGTCAGCGCCTGGGTTGGAGCTCGCCGCGATGGGCTTTTGCAGTGTTCATGGCGCTGGCCGTGGTGTGGGGCGCGGGGATGTCGCTGTCCTTTGTGAGTAACCGTGCGCAGATCCTTCAGGTGCAGTCCTTGCTGACAACGCTGCAGCAGGCGTCGCAGCAGTCATCATCCCACGACAATGAACAGTTGCTGGCCTTGCACGAGTTGGTCCGCGAGTTGGCGCGCCTGGACGACCGGGTGGTGCACGGTGCGCCCTGGTACCAGCGGTTTGGCTTGAACCGTAATGACACGCTGCGTGAGGTGCTGTGGCCGCATTATGTGGCGGCCAATAACCGGCTGATTCGTGACCCGGCGGCGGCCCGTCTGCGCGAGCAGTTGAGCGCGCTGGTGCAGCTGGCGCCGGACAACCCCGCCCGCGCCGAGCGGGCGCGTGACGCCTACGATCAGCTCAAGGCCTACCTGATGATGGCCCGACCGGAAAAAGCCGAAGCCGGCCTTCTGGCCAAGACCCTGGGCAGCGTCGAGCCCATACGCGGCGGCCTCTCGACGGGGCTCTGGCAAAGCCTGGCGCCGAACCTGTGGCAGTTTTATGCGCAGCAATTGCCCGCACACCCCGAGTGGCGCATCGAGGTTGACCCACGTTTGGTGGCCCAGGTCCGCCAGGTGTTGCTCGGGCAGTTGGGGCAACGCAATGCCGAAGCCAACCTGTACCAACAGGTCCTGGAGGAGGCGGCTCAACACTATCCGGCCCTGGGGCTGCAACAGATGGTGGGCGACACCGAAGCCGCCGGGTTGTTTTCCAGTTCGGCCAGCGTTGCGGGCGTGTTCACGCGTCAGGCCTGGGAAGGCCAGGTACGCCGGGCCATCGATGAGATCGCCCAGGCGCGTCGTGAGGAGATCGACTGGGTGCTCAGTGACAAGCCCGGCGAGGTCGATTCACGGCTGTCGGCGGAGGAGCTCAAGCAACGGCTCACCGAGCGTTACTTCCAGGATTACGCCAGCGCCTGGCTGGTCTTTCTCAACAGCCTGCGCACACGTCAACCGGCGAGCCTGAGCGAAGTGATCGACCAGTTGACGTTGATGAGCGACGTGCGCCAGTCGCCGCTGATCGCGCTGATCAATACCCTGGCCTACCAGGGCCAGGCCGGCCAGCGCACCCAGGCCCTGGCCGACTCGCTGATGAAGTCTGCGCAAAAGCTGATCGGGCCGAATACGGTGCCGGTGATCGATCAACTGAGCGACTTGCCAAGTGGGCCGTTGGACATCACGTTCGGGCCGTTGCTGGCGCTGGTGGGCAAGGGCCCGGAGGCCAACGGCGGCAGTGCTGACCTGAGCTTGCAGACGTTCCTCACCCGGGTCACTCGCATGCGCCTGAAGTTGCAACAGGTCAGCAGCGCCGCCGACCCGCTGGACATGACCCAGGCGCTGGCGCAGACGGTGTTTCAAGGCCGCGGCATTGACCTGACCGACACCCAGTCCTATGGCCGGCTGATGGCCGCCAGCCTCGGCGCGCAATGGGCCAGGGTCGGCGAAACGCTGTTCGTTCAGCCGCTGGAGCAAGCCTGGCAACAGGTGTTGCAGCCGTCGGCGGCGGGGCTCAACAGTCAATGGCAGCGCTCGATTGTCGATCACTGGAACGCGGCCTTTGCCGGGCGCTACCCATTCGCTGCAACCACCAGCGACGCCTCGTTGCCGATGCTGGGGCAAATGATCCGTGCCGACTCCGGGCGCATCGAGCGGTTCCTGCACAGCCAGTTGAGCGGTGTGCTGCGCAAGGAGGGCAACCGCTGGGTGGCCGATCCGCGCCACGGCCAGGGATTGCGGCTCAATCCGCGGTTCCTGGCGGCGGTCAATCAGCTCAATGAGCTGGCCGATGTGCTCTATACCGACGGCGGCTTGGGCCTGAGTTTCGAACTGCGCGGCAAACCGCTGCCCAACGTGGTCCAGAGCACCTTCACCCTCAACGGCGAGAAACATCATTATTTCAACCAGAGGGAACGCTGGCAGCGCTTCAACTGGCCGGGCCGCAGCGACTACCCGGGCGTACGCCTGACCTGGACCGGCCTGGTCGGCGAGGAACAACTGTTCGGCGACTACGCCGGCACCTGGGGCCTGATCCGTCTGCTGGAAATCGCCCGGATCACGCCATTGGATGACAGTGACAGCCACTTCCGGATGGTGATCGACGCGGGCGATGGCGCGAACCTGACCTGGCACTTGCGCACCGAGCTGGATGCGGGGCCGCTGGCGCTGCTCAGGCTGCGCGGGTTCACGCTGCCGCGGCAGATATTTCTCGGCGCCGATCAGGCCTCTGGCGCCTATGCCCACAACGAGGTTGTCGAATGAGCTTGTCCAACCTGATCGACCGTTGCCTGGGGCAGCGCGACCCCCTGGCCATCGCCCGGGAACAGGCTGCACGCTGGCAACCCTGGCTGCGCCCCATCAACGCGAACTCTGCAGTCGGTGAAGATCCCGGCTATGACGATGACTTCCAGCGCATGCGCGAAGAGGTCGATAAATTGTCCGGCGCCGATATCGAGCGGGTCATTGCGCTGGCCGAAAAGTTGCTCACCCACACGTGCAAGGACCTGCGCGTCGCCACCTATTACCTGTGGGCGCGCCTGCACAAGGACGGGGAGGCGGGGTTGGCCGATGGCTTGAGCCTGTTGGCGGCCTTGGTGGCCCACTTCGCCGAGACGGTGCTGCCGGTGCGGGCCAACAGCCGCAAGATGGCCGTGCAATGGCTGGCCGGCAATAAGCTGCTGGACACCTTGTCGTTGTTTCCGGAGGTGGTCAAAGCCGAGGCCGAGCGAACCGTCGCCGCGTTGGCCTGGCTGGAACAGGGGCTGGACACCTGGCCCCAGGAGCAGCGTCCCAGCCTGGAACCCTTGTACGCCGCGCTATCGGCGCGCCTGGCACAGTCGGGTGGCGTGGACGCGTTGGTGCCACAGAACGCCGCCGGTCAGGCATCCCAAGGGCAGGGCGGGGCGGCGCCGGTTACCGCGATCAAGTCTGGACGGGATCTGTTGGACAACGGTCGGGCGTTGGCCGGTTATCTGCGCGATCAGCCACAGGGCTGGCTGGCGGCCCACCGGCTGATGAAGAGCCTGCGCTGGGACACTGTCCATCAGGCGCCGCCGCAGGACGCCAACGGCAACACCCGTCTGGTTCCGCCACGTGCTGACTACCGCGCGCAGCTCAAGCGGTTGTACCTGCAACAGGATTGGCCTGGACTGCTCGATCACGTTGAGCGGATCTATGCCGAGGGGGTGAATCACTTCTGGCTGGACCTGCAATGGTACTTGTACCAGGCGTTGAGCAAGCAACCAGCGCCCCAGGACCGCTGGGCCGCGATTACCTTGCACGACCTGGGCATGTTCCTTGAGCGACTGCCGGGTCTGGAGGCGTTGTGCTGGAGTGACGGCAGCCCGTTTGCCGATGAGACCACCCGAGAGTGGATCGCCCGCCACCTGAGCGACCACCGCCCTCAGCAATGGCTACCCACCCTGGCGCCCACCACTGGCGACACCGACCTATTGGCGCTGGAAAGCGAGGCCTTGGCGCAGGCAGACCGGGAGGGCGTGGAACAGGCACTGGCCTGGCTGGCGACCCGCCCTGGCGTGCAGACCGCACGCCAGGGTTGGTTGCTGCGCCTGCTCATGGCGCGGGTGGCCGAACAGTTTGGCAAAAGCGACCTGTCGATCCACCTGCTGGCAGAACTCGACGCCACGGTACAGCGCCAGGACCTGAGCGCGTGGGAGCCCGAGCTGTGTTTCGAAGTCAAGGCTCGCCTGCTCCGGTTGCTGCGCTTGAAGGCCCAGCGCCCCGATGCCGACAAACCCGCCCTGGCTCGCCGCATGGAGGCGTTGCTGGCCGCTCTGGTGACGGCTGATCCGGTACGGGCCGCCGTGCTGTGTGGCTGACACGAATTCAAAAAGGAGTTTTTCCATGAGCATGGACAACCTGACACTGCGCTATTTCGATGCCGAAATGCGTTATCTGCGCGAGGCCGGCAAGGAATTCGCCGAGGCGTTTCCGGACCGCGCCGCGCAACTCAACCTGGACAAGCCAGGGGCCCAGGACCCCTATGTCGAGCGACTGTTCGAGGGCTTTGCGTTTCTGATGGGGCGCCTTCGGGAGAAGCTCGACGATGATTTGCCGGAGCTGACCGAAGGTTTGGTCAGCCTGTTGTGGCCGCACTATTTGCGGACCATCCCGTCGCTATCGATCATCGAACTTATGCCTGATCTCGGGCAGATGAAGCGTAGCCAGCGGATCGACCGGGGTTTTGAAATACTCTCGCAACCCATCGGGCCGCAACACACCCGCTGCCGCTACACCACCACCCAGGACCTGATGCTCCAGCCGTTGGCGCTGACCGCGGTCGAGCGTGACCATGAGCCGGACGGCCGCACGCTGCTGCGCCTGCGCTTTACCCGTGGCGCGCTCACAGACTGGACGCAGCTCGACCTGAGCCGTTTGCCGCTGTACCTCAGCGCCGATGCGCCGCTGGCCAGCGCATTGCACCACGCGCTGACGCTGAACAGCCAGGCAATGTTCATACGCATGCCGCATCAGCCGGACCGCCAGCCTCTCGACGGCTACTTCACGGCCAAGGGCTTCGCCGACGAGGATCGGCTGTGGCCCAAGGGCGACAGTGCCTTCAGCGGCTATCAGTTGCTGCTGGAGTATTTCACCTTCCGGGAAAAATTCATGTTCGTGACCCTCTGCGGGTTGGAGCAGTTGGTGATGACACCCGGCGCCCCCTGGTTTGAACTGGAAGTGGTGTTGCGTGAGCCCTGGCCGCCGACCTTCGAGTTGGGCACCGAGCACATCCGCCTGCATTGTGTACCGGTGATCAACCTGTTTGCCCTGGAAGCCGACCCGATGGCGCTGGCGCCGTTGCAGACCGATTACCTGCTGCGCCCCATGCGTCTGCAGGACGGCCACATGGAAATCTATTCGGTGGATGGCGTCACCGCATCGAAGAACGCCGAGCGTCATGACTATGTGCCGTTTACCAGTTTTCGTCACAAGGGCGGGATGCTGAGCGATGAGGCGCCCGAACGCTATTTCCATACACGCTTGAAACGGGCGGCCAACGGGCTGCATGACACCTGGCTGATCCTGGGCGGTGATGGCTTTGATCAAGATCGGCTGCACGACGGGCAGAGCCTTTCGCTGCGCTTGACCGGCACCCATGGCCAGCTCCCACGCAAGGCCTTGCAGCGCACCGTGCTCGACACGCTGGTGCAATCCAGCGAGTCGGGTTTGCGGGTGCGTAACCTGTGTGCGCCAACGTTGCCTTGCTATCCACCGAACCGCGACCGTTTTCACTGGCGCCTCCTCAGTCACCTGGGTTCGAATTTCCTGCCGATGCTCGATAGCGCAGAAGTGCTGCGAGGGACCCTGGCGCTGTACGACTGGACGGGCAGCGAGCTGAATCGGCGGCGTCTGGCGGCGATCGTCGAGGTGAACCATCACCTGGCCCAGCGCTTTGAGAAAGGCTTTCTACTGCGTGGGGTGGACATCGAAATCACCCTGGACGCCAACGGTTTCTCGGGGGAGGGCGACATCAGCCTGTTCGGCGAAATGCTCAACCGCTTCTTTGCCCTCTATGCCGACATCCACCTGTTCACCCGGCTCACGCTGATCCTGCAACCTACCGGAAAGTGCCTGCAATGGACCGAGAATCACAGTCAGCGTATTCCCGGCTGAAGGCCGGCGGTTTGCTGGACGCGCTCAAGGGGCGAGTGGCCGAGGCCAGCCTGTATCGTTTTTGCCAGTTACTGGAACAGGCCTTACCCGGCCATCCGCTCCTGGGGAGCACGGCTCACCCGGCAGACGACCCGGTGCGCTTCCGGCCTGACCCGGGCATGGGGTTTCCGGCTGGCGAGCTGAAGGCGATTGAGGTCGACGCACATCATCCCGGGCGTGCGGCCACGGTGCGTACTCGCTTGTTGGGGTTGTACGGCGTCGACTCGCCAATGCCGACGGCGTTCCTGGACGATATCGCCCGGCGCCGTGAAGGCCACGAGGCACTTGAGGCGTTTCTCGACATCTTCAACCACCGCATCTTTACCCAGTTCTATCGGATCTGGCGCAAGTATTCCTACCCGGCCAGTTTCGAGGCGGGTGGCACCGATGCGACCTCCCAGTGCCTGTTGGGGTTGATCGGGCTGGGGATTCCCGGCACTGCCGAACAGATCGCTACACCGGTTTCGCGCTTCCTGGCGTTGCTGAGTGTGATGCGGCTGCCCACCCGCACCGCCGAAGGCATTGAAGCGCTGGTAAGGCTGCTGGCCCCGGGCACCCGGACGCGAGTAACCCCGCACTGGCCGCGCAAAGTGCCGTTGGCACACCCCGCCAGCCTGTGTACGGCGCGCCCGGTGGGGCTGTCCGAGGGCACGCCGTTGGGCAGTGTCGGTCACGACGTGAACAGCCAATTGCACCTGGCGCTGTTCACCCAAGACCTGGAGGAAGCCGGTGGCTGGTTGCCCGGAGGGCAGTTGCATGGCGATCTCCTGGTCCTGCTGCGGGTGTACCTGGGCTGGCGTTGCAGCGCAAAGCTTGCGCTGTCGCTGCCGGTGCACAGCTTGCCGGCACCGGTGTTGGGAAAAGCGCCCATCCGGCTCGGCATGACCGGCGTCCTGGGCTTGGGCGGCGATGGCTGGCAGGTGGCGGAACACGACTCCATCAGCATCAACCTGGGCCCATACCGAGGCCTTACACCTAACCCCCGTTTCAGGGAGGCACAGCATGTCACGTATCGTTTTTAATCCAATGACCCTCGCGATGGTTGCCATTTGGCTCAGTGGGTGCGGGTTGACCCAGACCGTGGCAGACGGCACCGCCTCTACTACCAAGGCGATTTTCCATAGACAGGTGACAACCCTGCACCTGGATCTCAGCGCTGCGACGACGCACGACACTGACACGGCGCACAGGCGTGCATTGTCGCTACCGACCCTGGTGCGGGTGTACCAACTGCGCGACAGCAAGGCGTTGGAGCAGATCACCTACGAGGGTGTGTTGAACGAAGAGCGCCCGCTCTCCAGCGCCTTGCTGGACAAGCGGCTGGTGGTGGTGAAGCCCGAGCACAAGTCCCGCCTGAGTGTGCCCATGGACAAGGACACCCAGGCTGTCGCGGTGGTGGCGCTGTTCCATCGGCCCGATACCCAGCTCAATACCTGGCGCCTGACGCTGACACGCGACGAGTTGCTCGCCGACCGGGCACGGCTGGTCGAGCTGGGCGATAACGGGTTGACGCTGGCCCCGCTGGCGAAGGAATGAGTCATGACTGAACTCAACCCTTCGCTCTATGAGCTGCTGTTGCAGAACTTTGCAGGCGAGCTGGACCTGGAACGGGTCGACGAGCAAGACCAGCCAGTGCTTTCGGTGCTGGACAATCTGCAACGCATCCTCGACAGCCGGGCGGGCGCCCTCAGTCATCTGCCGGATTACGGATTGCCGGACATGGGCACTGTCCTGCAGGGGCTGCCAGCTGCCGCGCATACGCTGATCGCGACCATGACCACTGTCCTGCTCAAGTACGAGCCACGTCTGGCCAGCGTCGCTGTCGAGCTGCTGCCCCAGGTGTCGCCGGGGTACCTGGAGTTTGCCCTGGACGTGCAGCTCAAAGGCGGCCGCCGGGAGCGTTTCGCCACGACGCTGGTAGCCGAAGGCAAGGCCCTGGTGCGCTCTCTGACGGGCCAGGATGCCCCCCAGTCATGAACGGATCGCAGAAGGGAACGCAATGACAGTATGGCTGGAGATGCATATCCGGGTCGGCGGTGACCCGCGCCACCATGAAGAATTCAGTGCCCTGTGGGACGAACTGGCAAAGCTAGGCCACCCGGCCTGTCCCGATGTGGACTGGAACAAAGTGGAGCAACTGTGCCTCATATTGCTCCGGCAAAACGGGGCGGAACTGCAAACCGTGAGTTTCTACACCTTGGCCCGTAGCCAGCGCACAGGCCTGCAAGGCATGGCCCAGGGCTTGGGGTTGCTCGATACGCTAAGCGCTGAATGGCCGCAGCTCTGGCCGCCGACCGACTCCATGCGCCTGGATATCCTGGAATGGCTGTTTGCCCAACTGCAACGGCTGCTGCGCAGTTTTTCGCTGGCGGCACACGCGGTATCGACACTCATCGAGCTGGACCGTTTGTTGGCGAGCCTGGATGAGCGCCTGGTCAATCAGACCTGCGCGCCGCTGCCCACGCTTGTGAGCCTGCGTCGGCAAGTCGTCAGCCTCATCACGGCCTTGCAGCGAAGCAGAGCAATCCACGAAAGGCCGTTGCACCCCGTCAGCAGCGCGGCTGCGGGGTTTGTGATGCCAGTCCTGCTCTCACCCCCGCCGAGGGCCAGGAGCGGCGAGCGCAGCATCGCACTGTGGGCGTGCGCAGGGGGGATCATGCTGGCGTTGGTGATTGGCTTGGCTTGGCGCGTGGGGCTGACAGGTTCTGCTGACGAACCGGTCTTGCCAGAGCCAGTGCGGCTGGACAGCCTGTCGCTGTTCGACACCGGCAGCGCGGCACTCAAGCCCGGGTCAACCGGCGTACTGGTTAACGCGCTGATGGATATCAAGGCCCAGCCAGGCTGGCTGATCGTGATTGCCGGGCATACCGATGCAACGGGCCCCGATGCACACAACCTTCAGTTGTCCCAGGCCCGCGCCTCAGCGGTACGCGACTGGATGCAGCGGATGGGAAACATCCCCGCCGACTGTTTCGCTGTGCAGGGTTTCGGCGCCAGCCAGCCGATTGCCGACAACCTCATCGAGGCCGGGCGAATGGCCAACCGACGCGTGGATATTCGGCTGGTGCCCCAAGTGGGAGCTTGTGAACCCTCCACAACAGGAGTGGCTGAGGCGTCATCCTTGTGATGGGTTGCGTCTGCTGCGCAGCCGAGCGGGAGCAAGCTCCCTCGCCACGGGATTGGTGCGCAATTAATTATGTTCATCACCCCCCCTGTGGCGAGGGAGCTTGCTCCCGCTGGGCTGCAAAGCAGCCCCATCGCAGTCGCCCGGATGAACTATTCAGCCGAGCGAAAGCCACCTCCATTGCCACGGCGGAACCTGCAACTGACGAATGGTTGCTTAGTGACGGTATTCATAAGTAGTCACAAGTTGTCATCGCCCGCCGGGATGCGTAAGCTGCCCCCATGAACCAGTCACCAGCACCTACGCCCAGCACTCGCGGCCCTGCCGATCATGACATTCGCGACCAGATTGTCGCGGCGGCCAAAGAGCATTTCAGTCAATACGGTTACGCCAAGACCACGGTGTCCGACCTGGCCAAGGCCATCGGCTTCTCGAAGGCGTATATCTACAAGTTCTTCGATTCCAAGCAGGCGATTGGCGAGGCCATTTGCGCCGGCTGTCTTGCAAGGATCGTGGAGGCTGTGGAAGAGGCCGTCAACGAGCAAGGGCTCTCCTCGACAGAGCGCTTTCGCCGCCTGGTCAAGACCCTGATTACCACCGGAATCGACCTGTTCTTCAATGATCGCAA
Source organism: Pseudomonas sp. RGM2987 (assembly GCF_022952855.1). Taxonomy (GTDB): domain Bacteria; phylum Pseudomonadota; class Gammaproteobacteria; order Pseudomonadales; family Pseudomonadaceae; genus Aquipseudomonas. The sequence continues at coordinate 51,599 of NZ_JALJDX010000217.1, forward strand.
GCTCTATGACATTGCCGCATTCTCCGCATCGGAGCGCTGGCCCAGCTCCCAGGTATATGACGGGCAAATCAAGCAGTTCGTGGTGCAGGTGGTGCGCGAAGGGCGCGAGAGCGGTGAGTTCGAGCGCAAGACGCCCCTGGATGAAACCGTCGAATCGATCCACCTGACGCTTCGGCCTTTCGTCAATCCTCTGCTGCTGCAGTACAGCCTCGATCACGTCGAGGTTGCGCCGACGCTGACCGCGAATCTCATCCTGCGTAGCCTGATGCCCTGAGGGTAGGGCTGCTGGTTGCAGCCATACCCGCTCAACGACTTCTCTTGCATTCGGTCTGTATCTGACTGATGGGTCTCTATTTGCCTTGCTGGTGACTGTTGACACAAATGGTCACATGAATAAATATGACGTATCGGCTTTTGAGTGATCGCCATGAGTACGCATCGGCAACTACATTCGTTCCGTCTCCGGGCGCAGATTCAGTGCAATTGGAGCGTGTGGACATGACCAGTTTTGCTCAGGTGCTGGCGCAATTTGATCCCAGCGTGCCGTTTGTTTCTCCGGCCAATTGGCAGCAGGGGCGGACGATCTTTGGCGGCCTGTCTGCGGCCTTGTCATTGGAGACGGTGCTGCGCGAACGCCCGAAGGGCTTCCCGCCGTTCAAATCCGCGCAGGTGTCCTTCATAGGTCCGGTCACGCAGCCCCAGACGTTCGATACCAGCGTGTTGCGCGAAGGTCGATCGGTGACGTCGGTGTCGGTCGACTGTAAGTCCGGTGATGAGCTGGCGCTGCGCACGACCTTGCTGTTCGCTCAACCACGAGCCAGCAGAATTACCCATGAGGCGTGGGGATGCCCGTTGGTAGAGGGGCCGTCGCGGTACACCACGCTGGAGCTGGACAACCGCATTGCGCCCGCCTGCGCCTTCAACTTCGAAATGCGCCCCGCAGGCGGTTCGCTGCCGGTGTCCGGTGCGCAAAATCCTGAATTATTGATGTGGGTCCGCCATTTGGATGCCCAAGGGGTGGATCCCGCAGTGGCATTGATTGCACTGGCTGACAGCCTGCCGCCCGCAGCCATGACGTGCTTCACCGAACCGGCTGCCATCAGCTCGGCGTCATGGACGATCGATCTGCCGCAGCCGGCCGTTACCGGCGAGTGGTTCCTCATCAGCTCTTTCAGTCAGCAAGCCTTGGAAGGCTATTCACTACAGGACATGGAGGTCTGGGACGAAAGCGGTCGGCGAGTACTTTGGGCGCGTCAGACCGTAGCGATTTTTACCTAGTACAAAAACACTGTTCCACAACCTAAGCGACTGTTCCTAGAGTTCTAACAATGAAAAAAATCTTACTCAAGGCCCCCTTGGGGCTCGCCGTTGCGCTTGCAACTTCCCAGGCATTGGCAAGCGGTTTCGCGCTTAACGAACAGAGCGTCAGCGGGATGGGATCGGGCTTTGCCGGGCGCTCTTCTTCAGCTGAAGATGCAAGCACGGTCTTCGGCAATCCGGCCGGCATGTCTCGCTTGAAGAAAGAGCAGGTCAGCGTGGGGGCCGCGACACTGTTTGCCAAAAGTGATATCAGCCAGACCCGCAGCACCTTCGGTGGCCGGGAAGACGGCGACATGGTGCCGACCTCCACGATACCGATGGGTTACTACGTCAAGCCCGTCGATGAACACTGGGCGGTCGGCGTTGGCTTCTATGTACCGTTCGGCTTGATCACCGATTACGGCAGCGACTTTGCCGGGCGTTACTACGGCAATAAAAGCGAGGTGCAGACGCTGACGTTCCAGCCCACCGTCAGTTATGCCTTTAACGACAAGGTGTCGATCGGGTTCGGTCCGACCATCAACCGCATCAGCGGTGAGATCACCGGGATGGTGCCCAATCCTCTGAGCCCCGGCAGCAATGATGGAAAGCTGAAAAGCAACGGCGATGATACGGCGCTCGGCTTCAATGCCGGCATCCTGGTGCAAGCCACGGATCAGACCCGTCTGGGACTGACTTATCACTCCAAGGTCAGTTATCACCTGGATGCCAAGTCCAAGCTCACCGGCGGGATTTTCAGCGTAGTAGGCGTAAGTGGGCGTAGCTACGATGCGTCGCTGGATGTGGACCTCCCGGAGTCGGTTGATCTCTCGCTCACCCATCAGCTCAATGATGACTGGACCCTGTACCTGGGTAGCACCTGGACACGCTGGAGTCGCTTCAAGGAGCTGACCATCGAGAACTCCGGCTTGCCGCCTCTGCTCAGTGGCGCGCTGGGTACTGTCACCGAAGAAGAGAACTGGCATGACACCTGGGCTCACGCGATCGGCGCGGCGTACAAACTGAACAACCAGTGGGTGTTGCGCGCAGGTTTGACGGTCGACCAGTCGCCGGCCAACAACACCAACCGAGGACCGCGTATTCCGACCGGAGACCGGACGGTGCTGAGCTTCGGTGCGGGCTGGACGCCGGTGGAAGATGTCACGATTGACGTGGCTTATTCGTACTTGCAGGAAGAGAGCGTGCGAGTCGATCAATCCTCTGCGGCTCGTGGGTCGTACAGCTCCAAATACCGCAACAGTGCCAGCGGTTTCGGCACTTCAGTCAGCTATCGCTTCTAACGCAATATGGCGTGTGTCGGGAGCCAGCGGGGCTCCCGGCCCTTTGCTACATCCCAACTCATACACCCATGACATTGGCCATCATACGTTGGTGAAGCCAACGTGGTGTGGCCCAGGTCAGCACCGTGATCGCCTTGTTGCCTAAACCGGGTACGACACTCATGCGCCCGGCTTGCAGCGCGCGGATGCCGGCGCGAACCACTGGTTGGGGTTGCATCATCACCATCTTCAGCGCTGGGGTGAGTTTCTGCCTGGCGCCCTGCACAAATCCGGTGTCCGACAGGCCCGGGCACAGCGCGGTCACGACGACCCCGTCGCCCTTGAGTTCCTGATGCAACGCCTCGGAAAAGCGAAGCACATAGGCCTTGGCCGCCGAGTAAACCGCGAAGTTTTTCACGCCCTGATAAGACAGCACGCTGGCGACTTGCAGAATGTGGCCGCGGCGGCGGATGCGCATGTCCGCGGCGAAGAGGCGAGTCATGGTGGTCAGGCTGGCGATGTCCAGATTGATCATTGACAGGGATTGGTCAACGGCGTGGTCCACGAACGAGCCCTGCAATCCATGGCCGGCGTTGTTGATGAGCACATCGACCGTAATACCCTGCTGAGCCAGCCGTTTGTGCAGCTCGATGACTGCCGGAATCGAAGACAGGTCGACTTGTTCGTTGATCACCTCGATGCCAAAACGCTCACGCAGTTCTTTCGACAGCGCTTCGAGTTTGTCGAGCCTGCGGGCGACCAGAACCAGGGATTTTCCCTGTGCTGCGTATTGCCGGGCGAACTCCTCGCCAAAGCCGCTGGAAGCGCCTGTGATGAGCACCCAGGAGTTTTCGTTGGTTTTCATGTTGCTGGACTCCGGTGGTAAAGATTGAAAACAACAGTGACTGTGATTGCCTCATCGCGAGCAGGCTCGCTCCCACAGGGAACGAGCGCTAACCCTGTGGGAGCGAGCCTGCTCGCGATGAGGGCTTGATGTTCATGGCAGATCATCTAATCGCCACGGGCTGCTGTGGCGCTTGCCAGCCGCCGCCAAGCGCTCGGAAGGTCGCGACCGCTGCTCTGGCCGATTCGGTCCGTGCTTGCGCCCGGGCATCGGAAGCCTGGAGCAGCGTCTGATCGGCATTGAGCACGTCGATCAGGCTGGCGGCGCCTTTCTGATAGGCGATGAAGGACGACTGGCGCGCTTCGGTCAGTGACGCTTCGCCTGCGGTCAGCGTGGTGGCCTGGGACTCTCGGTTCACCAGGGCGGAAAGTGCGTTCTCGACATCCTCAGTGGCCCGTAGCGCAGACTGGCGGTAGGCAGCCAGCGCTTCGGCTTCCTGTCCCTTGGCCTGGTCGATCTGCGCGTTGATGCGGCCAAAGTCGAACAGTCTCCAGCGCAGACCCAGCGCGCCCGAGGCTTGGCTGGCACCACCGGAGAACAAATGCCCGGCCGAAACGGAGGTGGCACTGCCGAGCAACGCGCTGAGGGAAAATTTCGGGTAGTACTCGGCGATGGCCTCACCGATGCGGGCATTGGAGGCGGCGAGACGGCGCTCGGCGACGATCAGATCCGGGCGGCGGCGCAGCAGGTCGGCCGGCGTTCCCATCCCGCTGATTTGCGGGGGCAGGGGAATGCTGCCGGTCTCGGCCAGCTGCTGGCGATGGGTGCCTGGCGGGGTGCCGAGCATCACATCCAATGCATTCATGGCGGCATCCAGGCCGGTTTGCAGGACGGGCACCGTTGCCTGGACCTGGGCAAGCGCGCCCTCGGTCTGGCGGACCTGATAGCTGGCGGCGAGGCCTTTACTGTAGAGCAACTGGACTTTCTCCAGCAGCTCCTGCTGGGTCTTGATCTGGCGGTTCGCAATGTCGAGCCGTGCCTGCAAGCCGCGCAGGGTGACGTAGATGTCCGCAGTCTGCGCGGCGACGGCCAGCCGGGTAGCGGCGGCGCCGGCCTCGGAGGCCTGGTACTCGGCCAACGCAGCTTCTCGCCCGCGTCGCAGGCCACCAAAGACATCCAGTTCCCAGCTCGCGCCCAGGTCCAGCTCGTAGGCATTGCCGTATCGATCAAAGCCAGGCGTCGAATTGAGCATCTGGCCCTGCGGCGTCTCGACCGATTGATAGGCGCGTGCGGCCTGGCCGCTGATGTTCCCCGAGGGCAGCAGGGCGGCGTTGGCTGCGCCAAGGCCGGCCCGGGCCTGGGCCACGCGAGCCGATGCCTGGGCGAGGTCGAGGTTCTGCCCCAGGGCCTTGGCGATGAAATCGTTTAGTACCGGGTCGCCAAAACCTTCCCACCAGGTTGTGAGGCTGGCCTGAGTCGCGCCGTGCCTTTGTTCAACAGAAGGCTGGCCCAGGAACCGATCCGAGAGCGCAGCGTCCGGGCGCTGATAGTCCGGACCGACCGCACAGCCGGCCATCAAGCTGACGCCTACTAAAAGAGCAAGGGGGCGAAAGGGGGGCATTGAGGTTTCCTCGGAATCGATATTGGTGACCATATTATAGTATGGTCACAACCTGTCAATTGGTGGTGAGCACGACTGTATGGATCCAAGGCGCCCTATTTACTAAGGATTTGTAGATGATCACACGGGAGAGGAATGAAACCTCAACTAGTGACCATTGACAGTATTGGTCACAGGCGTAAGAATGAGCTCCCAGTCCTCTGCTCAATAAAGGGAACCTATGCTCCGGCTCCGACCTGTCACCCTTGCCGCCTGCTTGTTGCCGCTCGTCCTCACGGCGTGTGGTGACTCATCCACCGCCACCGATCCGCGCACGCTTGCCCCTCTGGTAAGGGTTGCGCAGGTGCAGGGTTCGTCCGTCAGCGCGCGTTCGTTCACCGGGGTCGTGGCGGCCCGGGTCCAGAGCGACCTGGGCTTTCGCGTGTCCGGCAAGGTGCTGGAGCGATTGGTGGATGCCGGCCAGACCGTTAAAAAGGGCCAGCCTTTGATGCGTCTGGACCCGATCGACCTGGGATTGCAGGCGCGAGCCCAGCAAGAAGCGGTCACGGCTGCGCGCGCTCGGGCCAAGCAGACCGCCGATGATGAAGCGCGCTATCGCGAGCTGGTGGCCGCCGGGGCGATTTCGGCGTCGGGCTACGACCAGATCAAAGCTGCTGCCGATACCGCCAAGGCCCAACTCAGTGCCGCCGAGGCGCAAGCGGATGTGGCCCGCAATGCGTCCGGCTACGCGGTGCTCGTCGCTGACGCCGATGGCGTGGTGATGGAAACGCTGGCCGAGCCGGGGCAGGTCGTCAGCCCCGGTCAGCCTGTTGTTCGCCTGGCACGCGCCGGGCAGCGCGAAGCCGTCGTGCAACTGCCCGAAACCCTGCGGCCCGCCGTCGGCTCCAGCGCCCAGGCGACGCTCTATGGCAGCTCCAGCGGGGCGGTCGCCGCGAAACTGAGGTTGCTGTCCGATTCGGCTGACCGGGTGACCCGCACCTTTGAAGCCCGCTATGTGCTCGAAGGTGCCCTGGCCAATGCACCGCTGGGCTCGACCGTCACACTGCGCATCGCCGAAGGCGCGACTCAGGGGCAGGTGGTGCAAGTGCCGATTGCTGCGTTGTACGACCCGGGCAATGGCACCGGCGTGTGGGCTATCGACGGCGAACCGGCAAAAGTCACTTGGCGTCCAGTGCAGGTCCTGGGCTTGAGCGACGACGCTGCACGCGTCACCGGTCGCCTCAACGTCGGCGAACAGATCATTGGCCTGGGCGCACATCTGCTGCGTGAAGGCGAGCCGGTCAGGCTGCTTCCACAAAACGATGTGAAGGTCGCCGGGAGCCGCCAATGAGCCTCAATCTTTCAGCCCTCGCGGTGCGTGAGCGCTCCATCACGGTGTTTCTGATTTTCCTGATTGCTGTCGCCGGGACCCTGGCCTTCTTCAAGTTGGGCCGAGCGGAAGATCCGCCGTTCACGGTCAAGCAACTGACCGTCATCACCGCGTGGCCGGGCGCGACGGCGCAGGAGATGCAGGATCAGGTCGCTGAACCGCTGGAGAAGCGCCTGCAAGAATTGAAATGGTACGACCGCTCGGAAACCTACACCCGACCTGGCCTGGCCTTCACCATGGTCTCGCTGCTGGACCGTACCCCGCCTTCCCAGGTGCAGGAAGAGTTCTACCAGGCGCGCAAGAAGCTCGACGACGAGGCCGGCAAGTTGCCGGCGGGCGTGATCGGGCCGTTGGTCAACGACGAATACTCGGACGTGACGTTCGCGCTGTTTGCCCTCAAGGCCAAGGGCGAGCCGCAGCGGCTGCTGGTGCGTGATGCCGAGGCATTGCGCCAGCGGCTGCTGCACGTGGCGGGCGTGAAGAAGGTCAATATCATCGGCGAGCAGGCCGAGCGCATTTTCATTTCCTTCTCCCACGACCGGTTGGCGACCCTGGGCGTTTCGCCCCAGGACATCTTTGCCGCGCTGAATAGCCAGAACGTGCTCACTCCCGCAGGCTCCATTGAAACCAACGGACCACAGGTTTTCCTGCGGGTGGATGGCGCTTTCGATAAGTTGGAGAAAATCCGCGACACGCCGCTGGCCATCCAGGGCCGGACGTTGAAGCTTTCGGACGTGGCGACGGTGGAGCGCGGCTATGAAGATCCGGCCACTTTCCTGGTGCGCAACAACGGCGAAGAGGCGTTGCTACTCGGCGTGATCATGCGCGAGGGCTGGAACGGCCTGGACCTGGGCAAGGCGCTCGATGCAGAGACCAGCAAAATCAATGAAGGCATGCCATTGGGCATGACGCTGACCAAGGTCACCGACCAGGCAGTGAACATCAACTCGGCAGTCGACGAGTTCATGGTCAAGTTCTTCGTCGCGTTGTTGGTGGTGATGGTCGTGTGCTTTATCAGCATGGGCTGGCACGTCGGGATTGTGGTCGCGGCGGCCGTCCCCCTGACCCTGGCCATTGTGTTCGTGGTGATGGCGGCCACCGGCAAGAACTTTGACCGGATCACGCTGGGCTCGCTGATCCTGGCCCTCGGGCTGCTGGTGGACGACGCGATCATTGCCATCGAAATGATGGTGGTGAAAATGGAGGAGGGCTACGACCGGATCAAGGCCTCGGCGTATGCCTGGAGCCACACGGCCGCACCGATGCTGTCCGGTACGCTGGTGACGGCGATTGGCTTCATGCCCAACGGTTTTGCCCAGTCCACCGCCGGTGAGTACACCAGCAACATGTTCTGGATCGTCGGCATCGCCCTGATCGCCTCCTGGGTGGTCGCGGTAGCGTTCACCCCCTACCTGGGGGTGAAAATGCTGCCGGAGATCAAGAAGGTCGAAGGTGGCCATGCGGCCATCTACGACACGCCGCGCTACAACCGTTTCCGGCGGACCCTGACGCGGGTGATCGCGCGCAAATGGCTGGTGGCCGGCACGGTCATCACCTTGTTTGTCGTAGCCATCCTGGGCATGGGCCTGGTGAAAAAACAGTTCTTCCCGACCTCGGACCGCCCTGAAGTGATGATCGAAGTGCAGATGCCCTACGGCACCTCCATCGAGCAGACCAGCGCCACCACTGCCAAGGTCGAGGCGTGGCTGCAAAAACAGCCGGAAGCCAAAATCATCACGGCGTACATCGGGCAGGGGGCGCCGCGCTTCTTCCTGGCGATCGCGCCGGAACTGCCGGATCCATCGTTCGCCAAGATCGTGGTGCTCACCGACAGTCAGGAAGCACGGGAAACCCTCAAATTCCGTCTGCGCGAGGCCGTGGCTGAAGGGTTGGCCCCGGAGGCGCGGGTCAGGGCGACGCAAATTGTCTTTGGTCCGTACTCACCCTTCCCGGTGGCCTACCGGGTGATGGGACCTGACCCGTCGAAACTGCGGGAGATCGCAGCGCGCGTACAGGACGTGATGCAAGCCAGCCCGATGATGAGGACCGCCAACACCGACTGGGGCCCGTTGACGCCGACGCTGCATTTCAACCTGGATCAGGACCGCTTGCAGGCGGTCGGGCTGACCTCCAGCGCGGTCGCCCAGCAACTGCAATTCCTCCTGGCCGGGGTGCCGATCACGGCGGTTCGCGAGGACATCCGTTCGGTGCAGGTGGTGGGCCGCGCCGCCGGCGATATCCGCCTCGATCCGGCCCGGATCGAAGGCTTCACCCTGGTAGGTGCGGCGGGGCAGCGGATTCCGCTGTCTCAGGTCGGCGAAGTGGACGTGCGCATGGAGGATCCGATCCTGCGCCGCCGTGACCGGACCCCGACCATTACCGTACGCGGCGACATTGCCGAAGGCCTGCAACCGCCGGACGTATCGACCGCCGTCATCAAGCAACTGCAACCGATCATCGACACGCTGCCCGACGGCTACCGGATCGAGCAGGCGGGGGCCATCGAGGAGTCCGGTAAGGCCGGCAAGGCCATTGTGCCGCTGGTACCGATCATGATTGCCCTGACGCTGTTGATCATCATCGTCCAGGTGCGTTCGATCTCGGCCATGCTCATGGTGTTCTTCACTGCGCCGCTGGGGTTGATTGGTGTGGTGCCGACGCTGCTGATCTTCAACCAGCCGTTTGGCATCAATGCGCTGGTGGGATTGATCGCGCTGTCGGGAATCCTGATGCGCAATACACTGATTCTGATCGGGCAGATCCACGAGAATGCGAAAGAGGGATTGGACCCGTTCCATGCGGTCATCGAGGCGACCGTGCAGCGGGCTCGCCCAGTACTTCTGACCGCGATGGCAGCGATCCTGGCGTTTATCCCGCTGACCCACTCGGTCTTTTGGGGAACGCTGGCCTACACCCTGATCGGCGGCACGTTTGTCGGGACCATCATGACGCTGGTGTTCCTGCCGGCCATGTATTCCATCTGGTTCAAGATCCGTCCGGCCAGGAACGTGCAAACTGAAACAGTAAAGCTGGCATAAGCGATCGATCGCTTGCCGCTCCAATGAGCGTCTACAGAAATGAAGAGGTTTCTATGAGTACTCCAGCAGGTCACACACGCATCGTAGTCACGGGTGTCGGCGTCGTCGGCCCCCTGGGTTGTGGCGTAGAGGAAGTCTGGAAACGGTTGCTGGCCGGACGTTCCGGTATCCGCAACCTGCCCGAAGCGTTCACCGAGGGTACCGGCGTCGCGGTCGGCGGCCAGGTGCCGACCCTGGAAGAGGATGCCGTGGCCGGTTACGACCCGGAGCGTTTCATCGCGCCCAAGGACCGCAAGAAAATGGACCGCTTCATTGAGTTCGCCCTGGTGGCGGCGCAAGAGGCCCTGGACCAGGCCGGCTGGCATCCGACTGAAACCGCCGACCAGGAGCGGACCGCAACGATCATTTCATCGGGCGTGGGTGGCTTTGGGGCGATTGCCGACGCCATTCGCACCACTGATTCACGAGGGCCGCGTCGACTGTCACCGTTCTCGGCCCCGGCATTCCTTGCCAATATGGCGGCCGGGCACGTGTCCATTCGCCACGGCCTCAAAGGCCCGCTGGGTGCGCCGGTCACCGCTTGCGCTGCCGGAGTCCAGGCCATTGGCGATGCGGCCCGGATGATCAGGAGCGGGGAGGCGGACATCGCCGTCTGCGGCGGCACCGAGGCGGCCATCGACCGCGTGACCCTGGGTTGCTTCGCGGCGGCCAGGGCGCTTTCCACCGGTTTTGCCGACCGCCCACAGCAAGCCTCGCGTCCCTTTGATCGTGACCGCGACGGTTTCGTCATGGCCGAAGGCGCAGGGTTGCTGGTGATCGAGTCGCTGGAGCACGCCCTGGCGCGGGGCGCCCAACCTCTGGCGGAATTGGTCGGCTATGGCACCAGTGCCGATGCCTATCACCTGACGGCCGGCCCCGAAGACGGCAACGGCGCCCGGCGTGCGATGGAGCAGGCGTTGCGCCAGGCCGGGGTCAGTCCGGCTGATGTGCAGCATATCAATGCCCATGCGACCTCGACCCAGGTCGGCGACAGCGGCGAGCTGGCGGCAATTAGAGCCGTATTCGGGCGCGACGCGGGCGTTGCCATCACCTCGACCAAATCCGCCACCGGGCACCTGCTGGGCGCGGCGGGGGGAATAGAAGCCATCTTCACCGTGCTGGCCCTGCGTGACCAGGTCGTGCCGCCCACCTTGAACCTGCTTAACCCTGATGAGGCCGCCGACGGGCTCGATCTGGTCGGGTTGAAGGCCCGGACGATGCCGATTACCCATGCGCTGTCCAATGGGTTTGGGTTTGGTGGGGTCAATGCCAGCGTACTGTTTCGCCGTTGGCAGGCTTGATCGCAAGTCTGGGACAAGACAGGGCCAGCCTACCGCCGGCCCGTTTTTCCAATGTTCATCTCAAAGCTGCCTAAAGCCTCAAGAGTCGGGCGAACCTGCCGATACAGCGCGGTAGATCCGGTTGCGCGAGCGCATCAAATCAGGTGTCCTGTTCAAATCAGGGCATCCGCGCGCCAGTATTTCTCAGGTTTTTCAGGTTCGAGTCGTCGGCCCTCAGGTAGAGCACCATGTCAGCCCATCCCAGGACCGAACTGCAAACTGCCCTCGCTGCATGCAAGGGCAGTTTTTTCTCAGTCGGTTTTTTCAGCTTCTTTGTCAATTTGCTAATGTTGGTCCCTTCGTTCTACATGCTGCAGGTTTACGACCGTGCGGTGGGAAGCGCCAACCCGTCCACGTTGTTGATGCTCACGCTGATCATGCTGCTGTTGATGGTGACAATGGGTGGCCTGGAGTGGGTTCGTTCGCGGATCATGGTGCGGGTCAGTACTCGCCTGGACATGTTATTGGGCCAGCGTTTGTTCGATGCCAGTTTCAAGCAGGCGATCAATTCCTGTGGGATGAACGCCAGCGCCCAGCCATTGAGCGACCTGAGTGCCTTGCGCCAGTTCTTGACCGGCAACGGTCTGTTTGCATTTTTCGACACTCCGTGGATCCCTATCTACCTGGGCGTGATGTTCATTTTCCATCCCTGGTACGGTTGGATGGGAGTGGCGAGTGCCGTGCTGCTCGGCGCACTGGCCTATGCCAATGAAAAACTCACCCATGCACCGCTACAGGCTGCCAACCGTGAGCAGATGGCGGCCACTGCCTTTATCAACAAAAGCCTGCGCAATGCCGAAGTGGTCGAATCCATGGGCATGCTTGCAAGCCTGCGCCAGCACTGGAGCGGCCAGAACCACAAGGTCCTGGTCCTGCAAAGCCTGGCCAGTGATCGCGCTGGCAGCATTGCAGCAGCGTCCAGGACATTGCGCCAGATTGTCCAATCGCTGGTGTTGGGCCTGGGTGCCTACTTGACGATCCAGCACGAGATTTCATCCGGGTTGATGATTGCCGGCTCCATTTTGCTGGGGCGCGCGCTGGCACCTATCGACCAGTTGATCGGCGCGTGGAAGGGCTTTCTGGGCGCCCGCTCACAATATGCCCGGTTGCACGAGCTTCTGATCAGGATCGGCGCCGAACCCGAGCGCATGGCGTTGCCTGCGCCAGAGGGGGCCATCCGCGTCGAAGGTCTTGCGGCAGGGGCTCCAAACAGTCGAAAGCCGATTATCCGCGGCATCGATTTTCAAGTGTCGCCGGGCGAAGTCGTGGGTATTGTCGGAGCCAGTGGCTCCGGTAAGTCGACCCTGGCCAGGGCTCTGCTCGGAGTCTGGCCAAGCCTTGCCGGTACCGTGCGTCTGGACGGCGCGGACATCAGTCAATGGCGCCGGGACGAGCTGGGCCAATACGTCGGTTATCTGCCCCAGGACATCGAGTTGTTCGAGGGTACCGTTGGCCAGAACATTTCACGGTTCGGCCCCATGGATGCAACTGCAGTGGTCGCGGCCGCGCGCATGGCTGGCGTACATGAATTGGTGCTGCAACTGCCCGATGGCTACGACACGCTGATCGGCGCCAATGGTGGTGGATTGTCCGGCGGTCAGCGCCAGCGCGTCGGGCTGGCTCGCGCCCTGTACGGTGAGCCGCGCCTGGTGGTGCTGGATGAGCCGAACTCCAATCTCGATGACGCCGGAGAGAAGATGCTCGCCCTGGCGTTGCAAAGACTCAGGCAGAACCGGACCACGGTGTTTGTCATTACGCATCGGTCCGGGGTGCTGGCGCAGGTCGACAAACTGCTGGTTCTCAATCACGGCGAGCTGAGTCTCTTCGGGCCACGAGACAAGGTCCTGACGCGGCTGCAAGGCGCCACGGCCGCAGCCCAGCCGATCACTGCGATTCAACCGTAAGAAGCGGATGTACCTTATGCAAAGCAATAGACACTCATCCGCCGAAATGCCCGGATTGCCCATCAATGACCTGCCGGCAAGGCGCATCGGTTACCTCATGCTGCTGGTGACCTTTGGCCTGTTCGGTGGCTGGGCGACTCTGGCTCCGCTCGACAGTGCGGCGCTGGCGCCGGGCGTGGTCACGGTCAAGAGCTACCGCAAGACCGTACAGCATCTCGAAGGCGGCATCGTGCGCGAGCTGCGCGTGCACGATGGCGACCAGGTAAAAGCCGGCGACGTGTTGCTGGTACTCGATAATACCCAGGCCCGTTCGGAAATGGAGGCCATGCGCAGCCAACTGATCGCTGCGCTCGAGTTGCAGGCCCGGCTGGTGGCTGAACGTGACTCGCTGCCCGAGCCTCCTGCCGTTGCTTCTCTGGACCCGACCGACCCGCGCGTACGCGAAGCCCGTGACAGCGAGGTGCGAATTTTCCAGACCCGACGGACCTCGCTGCTAGGAGAGGTTGGCCTACAGGAAAAGTCCATCGGGCAAATCGAGGAGCAGATTCGCGGATTCAAGGCCATCATCGCCAGCAAACAGATGCTGGTAGCCTCTTATCAGGAGGAGATCGTTGACCTGCGTGCACTGTTGGCCGAAGGCTACGTGGACAAACAGCGCCTGCGTGAACAGGAGCGCAGCCTCGCTCGCTTACAGGCGGAGATCGCCGAAAGCCAGTCCGAAAGTGCACGGGCGCGAGTGAATATCGACGAGGCCCGGTTGAAGATATTGCAGTTGAAGAAAGACTTCGCCAGCGAAGTGGCCGGTCTGCTGGGCGATGCCCAGACCAAGGTCTATGAGTTGCGCGAGCGCCTGGCCACTCTGCAGGATCGCGATCAGCGCACTGATATCGTCGCGCCGGAATCAGGGATGATCATGGGCATGACCGTGCACACCCTGGGAGCGGTGGTCAGCCCGGGCACAGCGCTGCTGGACATCGTCCCGGCCGACGAAGAGCTGCTCATCGAGGCGCAGGTATCGCCGTTGGACATCGACCGTATCGCGCCGGGCAGACTGGCGGGCATTCGTTTCAGTGCGTTCAAGAGCAGCACCACTCCGGTCATTGAGGGACAACTGGTGCAGGTTTCCGCCGATCGCCTGATCAACAACGACACCGGTACCGCCTATTACCTGGCGCGCGTATCCCTGACCGAGAAGGGACGCAAGATGTTGGGTAATCTGACCCTGGTGCCGGGGATGCCAGCCGAAGTGCTGATCAATACGGGGGAGCGGACGCTGTTGCAGTACCTGATGCAGCCGGCAAGCAATGCATTCGCCCGTTCGCTGATCGAGGACTGACATGAAGTTCCTGATCGCAATGTGTCTACTCGCCGTACCGCTGGGGGCCCTGGCTGACGCTACTTATATCGACCTGTGGCAGTTACATCAGGAGGCCCAGGGGGCCGACCCGCGCATCCTGCGTGCCCAGGCCCTGAATCGCAGCGGTGAGAGTAATGAACGAGCCGCTTTTGGTCAGCTCCTACCGCAGCTCAACGCCAGTGGCAGTGTCAACCGTAGCCGGCGTGACGATGACCTGAGCCGTACCGAGTACAACGGCAAGCGCGTGGCGATGGCCCTCAATCAGGTGATCTATAACCCGCAGGTCTGGCGCAGCTATCAGAGATACGTCGAGCTTGCCCGGCAAAGCGCCGATCAATCCGCTGACACCGTGGTGCAGGCAAACATTGACCTGTCCGAGCGCTACTTTGCCGTTCTTGCAGCGGAAGACGAATTGGCCCTGGTGCGCAGTGAGCTGGAAGCGACCGAGCGTAACCTCAAGCGCATCAACGCCTTGTATGCGCGCCAAATGGCAATGGTGACTGATGCACTTGATCTGGAGGCTCGAGTGGATGCGCTCAAGGCCGACGAGATCGAGGCTAGCAATAAGGTCCAGATCAGCCGCGAAGCCATCTCCGAGTTGGTCGGGCGTGATGTCCGGGAACCTTTGAAGCGCATCGGCGAAAACCCGGCGTTCAGCCTGCCGGCGCAAGCGCAGGACTACTGGGTGCAGGCGGCGCTCGACAGCAACCCGGCCCTGCATGCCCGCGAGCACGGGATTCGTGCCGCAGAAGCGGCTATCGGTGAAGCCAAGGCAGGTCATCTGCCCCGGCTGGGCCTGAACCTTACGGCGCAACGCAGCGATATCGGCTATGAAGGCACGTTGACGCCGCGCTCGGAAAACCTCATCGCGTCCCTTGATTTGCAGGTGCCGCTTTACAGCGGTGGCTCCACCAGCGCCCGGGTATCGGCTTCGCAGAGTGATAAGGAGGCTGCCCAACAGGAGCTGGAAGCCTTGCGACGTCAGGTGATCAAGGAAACTCGCACGGCCTATCTCGGCATGTCCGCCGAGCTCAGTCGAATCAAGGCAACGCGTCGTGCGCTGGAGTCCGCCGAGAAGTCGCGGCTGGCCACCGAGAAGGCGTTCGGGTATGGCGTGAAGAATGCCGTCGATGTGCTCGACAGCATCCAGGACGAGTTTCGCGCGCGGCGTGATTTCTACCAATCGCAGTACAGTTTCGTGACCAGTTTGCTTGTGCTGCATCGCTGGAGCGGAAGATTGGGAGATGGAGATATCCAAAAGGCCAACGAATGGCTTGTTACACCTTAGTTAGATTGTGTCCAGGCTACAAAAAAATAATGGCCAAATGATGTTACCGCTGTTGTTTCTCAGGCAAAATAACCCTTTTGTAGTGGCCGCATTCAGGAAGGCCACAGTTCGTTCACAGGAAGCTTTTCATGCCCAGTCCCATTGGTTATTCATTCTCCTCGCCCGCCACGCTGACCGGCAACGCGCAAATCGATAGCTTGCTGTTTGGCACCTACTGGTTGGGCAATAGCTGGGCCACCGGCACGTACACAACGCCCTTGACGTACAGCTTCGTCAACGAAAACTCGCGTTTTTACGTCAACTACAGCGATATGGATGAGCCTGACGCCGCCTACATCCTGACGCCGGCACAGCAGACCGGCGTTATCAGCGCTGTGGAAAAATGGGGATCGGTTGCCAACATCAAGTTCACCCAGGTCAGCGAGACCTCGACCAATGTCGGTGATCTGCGATTCGGTGGTTACCTGGACATGGACAGCGATACCGCTGCCTGGGGCTATTTTCCCGATAACGCCCCAAGCGGCGGCGATGTCTGGCTCGGTCCAGTGACTGACAACCCGAATCCGGTCAAGGGCACTTACGACTATCTGGTTTTCATGCATGAGATCGGCCATGCCCTGGGTCTCAAGCACCCGTTTTCCCCAGGCCTGTCGAATTCCACGGTGCTAGCTCCGCAGTTGGATGATGTGCGCAACACCATCATGAGTTACAACACGCCGTACTCCTACGAGCCAACGACGCCCATGCTCCTGGATATTGCGGCCATCCAGAGCCTCTACGGGGCCAACACTCAATGGCAGACCGGCAATAACACCTATAGCTGGTCGGCGGGACAATCGGTTTTCGAGACGATCTGGGACGCAGGCGGCATTGACACGATTGACGCGAGCAACCAAAGCGGCGTGGTGCGCATCAACCTCAATGAAGGCCAGTTCAGCAAGATCGGCCAGGCGTTCACCGATCTCTCCACACAAACCGCGTTCAATGAAGGGCTGGCGATAGCTTTCGGCGCCAAGATCGAAAACGCGATCGGCTCGAACAATGACGACGCGCTGATCGGCAATGCGCTGGCCAACGTGCTCAACGGCCTTGGCGGCGCGGACGCCATGACCGGCGGCGCCGGTAACGACACTTACGTCGTCGACAACCTGGGCGACACCGTCAGCGAAACCAGTACCCTGGCCAGTGAGATCGACACGGTCATTTCCTCTGTGAGCTGGAATCTGGGCGCGAATCTGGAAAACCTTACGCTGACCGGCGCTGCGCCCGTCGATGGCAGCGGCAACGACCTGAACAATATCCTGATCGGCAACGCAGCCAACAACGTGCTCAGCGGTGGCGCAGGCAACGACATTCTCAATGGCGTCGCTGGTAACGACACGCTGATCGGTGGCACCGGCAACGACACCTACGTGGTCGACAACCTCGCCGACATTATCAGTGAAACCAGCACCCAGGCCGGGGAAATCGATACGGTTCACGCTTCGGTGAGCTGGAGCCTGGGCGCCAATCTGGAAAACCTGACGTTGACGGGTGCCAATGCAATCAACGCCATTGGCAACGATTTGAACAACCAGTTGACTGGCAACAGTGGCGACAACGTCCTGAACGGTGGCGCGGGTAATGACAGGCTGCTCGGCGGCACCGGTAACGATACCTATGTGGTCGACAGCCCCGCGGATGCGGTCATTGAGACCAGCACGCTGGGCAGTGAAGTCGATACGGTGCTTTCCTCGGTGAACTGGAGCCTGGGTGCCAATCTGGAAAATCTCACGCTGACCGGTGCGGGTCTGATCAACGGTATTGGCAACGCCCTGAACAATGTGATGATCGGCAACTCCGCCAATAATGTGCTTGAAGGCGGGGCTGGCAATGACATTCTCAATGGCGTCGGTGGCAACGACACTCTGGTTGGAGGCATTGGTAACGATACCTATGTAGTCGATGACGCGCTGGATGCCGTCCGCGAGACCAGTACCCTGGTCAGCGAAATCGATACCGTGCGCTCGTCAGTGAACTGGAGTCTCGGGGCGAACCTGGAAAATCTCACATTGACCGGTGCTGCGCTCGTCAACGGCATCGGCAATGACCTGAACAACATCCTGATCGGTAACGCTGCCAACAACGTGCTGATCGGTGGCGCGGGCAATGACATACTGAACGGCGTCGGCGGTGCCGACACCTTGATCGGCGGGATCGGCAACGATATCTATGTGGTCGACAACCTCGCCGACATCATCAGCGAAACCAGCGCTGTAGCCAGTGAAACCGATACGGTCCAGACCTCGGTGAGCTGGAGCCTGGGCGCCAATCTGGAGAATCTGACGCTGCTGGGAACAGGCCTCATCAACGGCACCGGCAACGGTTTGAACAACGTCTTGATCGGTAATGCCGGCAACAACGTGCTCGACGGCGGTAGCGGCATCGATACGTTGGTCGGCGGCACCGGTAACGACACCTACGTGGTCGACAATGTCTCGGACATCATCACGGAGACCACTGCTCAGTCCAGTGAAATCGATAGCGTGCTTTCCTCAGTCAGTTGGAGCCTGGGCGCCAACCTGGAAAATCTCACGCTGACCGGCGCGGGCAACATCAACGGCACCGGCAACGACTTGAACAACGTGTTGATCGGCAACGCCGGCAATAATGTGCTCAGCGGTGGAGCGGGGAGCGACGTACTGAATGGCGTCGGGGGTAGCGATATCCTGATTGGCGGCACTGGCAACGATGTCTACGTGGTGAACGACTTGACGGACAGCGTCAGCGAAACCAGCACCCTGGCTACTGAAATCGATACGGTACGCTCCTCGGTGACGTGGGTGCTGGGCGCCAATCTGGAAAACCTCATCCTGGCCGACGGAGACTCCATCAACGGTGTGGGCAATACGTTGAATAACGTGCTGACCGGTAACAGCGGCAACAACGTGCTGGATGCCGGAGCAGGAAACGACAGGCTCGAGGGCGGTGCAGGCAATGATGTCCTGCTTGGCGGCATCGGCACTGACTTGCTCATAGGAGGCGAAGGCGCCGACCGATTCCTGTTCACCGCGTTGAACGAGTTGGGCAAGGGCAGCACAAGCGATACCATTTCCGACTTCAGCAGCCTGCAGGGCGATAAAATCCATCTGACACTGGACGCCGATGCCCAGACGCCATTGATCGACAGGTTCAGTTTCATCGATTCGAATGAATTCACCGGCGCAGGCCAACTGCGTTTCGTCGATCACGTACTCTACGCAAACGTCAACGGTGACCTGGGGGCGGATTTCGAGATCCAGTTGGTAGGGGTCAATAGTCTGACTGCCGCCGACCTGATTGTCTGATAAGGCAACCACGGGTTCACAGGCAGCGCCAGACAGGTAAATCGATGAAGCGCCCGACGACGTCCTTGGCGACCGCGTCGTCGCCGGCAATGGGCAGGGTGGTGCGTTCGGCATCGCCCTTGGGGCGGGCGTTGTGCTGCATGTGGATCCAGCCGATGATGTGGATGCCCTTGACCACTCTGAGCTCAGCCGGCAGGGCGAAGAAATGTTTCTGGTGTTGATCATCAGCCTGCTGTGTTGGCTGGGCGGGCGACGAATTCCCATTGACCGTGCGGATTTTCGTCATCAGCGCTTGTCACTGCGTGATGATGCACTGCTCTGGGGCACCAACCTGACTTTCGGCACTGACCACACGGAAATCGAATTCGCCAGTGACTGCCTGCGGCTACCGGTGATTCAGGACCTGGCCTCGCTGAAATCGTTTCTGCGTACCGCACCGCAATGGCTGGTGATCCGTTTTCGCAACCAGCACGGCCTGGCGTCGCAAGTCCACCAGCGCCTGCGCCGGCCTACTCTGGCAATTGAACCTTCGCCGAATGAACTTTCCCGCTAAAAACACGAAAGCCGAACGTGTTGTAGAAGAAGGTCACCGGCATCAGCAGGGCAAAACCGATCAGCATAAAGGTCTGGCTGGTCGCGCTGGAGGCAGCCGCCTGGAGCGTGAGGTGGGGCGGGACGATCAGTGGGAAAATCGTAATCACCATCAGTGCGAACCCCAGTACAAATAGACTGAGCGCGCAGATCAGCGGCAATAGGTCATGGCCGCCTCGAAAGCTGGTCCAAAAAGCAAGAAATGCCGTGAGACCCGCCCCGATTGTTGAATACATTACGACGGGACTTGAAAGCCGCTGTGCGTAGTTTGGGTTCAGCGTGGACGTCCAGATGAGCAACACGGCCATCAGCACGAGCGTGGCGACAGACAGCAGTTGTGCCTGCCTGCGCGACGTTTGTTGCAACGCTGTTTCGGTTCTCCAATACAGCCAACACGCTCCCAGCCACGCATAACCGACGACCAGCACGCCCGCGCAGTACAGGGCGAAAGGGCTGACCCACTCCCAGCCTGTTCCGCTGAATTGCCCGTTCTGGTTGCAGATGCCTTGCACCAGCGTTCCCAAAGCCGCGCCTTGGCATCCCCCAGCGATCAACGATCCGCATAGGTGTAGTGTGTCGATGCCCCGCTTGATGTTGGGGTTATCGGTATAGTCGCGAAACTCCAATGCCATCGCGCGGACGACCAATGCCAGGAACATTGCAATAAACGGCACGTACAACGCGGGTAATAAAATGGCATACGCCTGCGGGAACAATGCCAGCAGTCCTCCGCCGCCCAAAACAAGCCACGTTTCGTTCGCATCCCAGATGGGCAAGATGGACACCGCCATGGCACGACGTTGTTTTGCGCACGGCGTCAGTCCCAACAGAATACCCACTCCCAAGTCGGTACCGTCGAGCAAGACGTAGCTGAGCACTGAGAATGCGAGCGTCGCAGCTGAAAGCAGAATGATCACGTCACCGTCCAGCATAGGCGTCCCTCATGACCTGCCGATTTCGTCAGGAAGCGTCGGTTGCGGCCCTTGCTCTCCTGCCTTGGCCGGTTGATGCAGAATGCGCAGCAATACCCACAAACCGATGCCGAACACCACTAGATAAAAAAACAGAATCGTAACCGTGGAACCAATGACCTGGTCACTGGAGACTGCTGACGCACTGTCCGCCGTCCGCAGCAAGCCGTAGACCGTGAAGGGCTGTCGGCCGACTTCCGTGACTACCCAACCACTGATCATGGCCATGAAGCCGGCCGGAGCCATCAGCAAGCAACAACGCTGCATCCAACGCGTGCCGTATAAGCGGTTTCGACAGCGCAGCACCAGGCCGGTGATCCCCAGCGCGAGCATGAGTAACCCCAGCCCGACCATCACGCGAAAGGCCCAGAACACGACCCCAACAGGGGGAATGTCCTGAGACGCGAATTCAGTCAGCGGTTTGATCGTGCTGCTTAGGTCATGACGCAGGTACAGCGAGGCGATGCGTGGTATCGCCAACTCGAAATGATTCCGCCGCTCGGCCATGTCTGGCAATGCAAACAAACGCAGGGGCTCACCGGCTCCGGGTGCTGGACGCGTCCACGCACCTTCCATCGCAGCTACTTTTTGCGGCTGGAATTTCAAGGTGTTTTCGCCGTGCAGGTCGCCTACGGCAATTTGCACAGGTGCCAACACTGCGACTGCCCACAGCGCCATCGAAAACTGCACTCGGGCACGCAGATTGGTCGAGTCACGTAGCAACTGCCACGCACTCGCCCCCGCGATCATAAAGGCGGTGGCCAGGAAGGTCGCGAGCATCATATGGGTGAAACGATAGGGAAAAGAGGGGTTGAATATGATTGCCCACCAATCCTGCGCGACAAATCGGCCATCGGCGCCAATGCCGAAGCCACGGGGGGTATGCATCCAGGAATTGGCCGACAGGATCCAGAATGCGCTGATGATGGAGCCGACGGCCACCGCGCAAGTGGCGAAGAAGTGCAGGCCTGGTCCCACCTTCTTCATGCCAAACACCATAATGCCGAGAAAACCCGCCTCAAGAAAAAACGCGGCCATCACTTCGTAAAACATCAGGGGGCCCAGGATTTCTCCCGCCTGGGTGGAGAGGCGCGACCAGTTGAGACCGAACTGATATTCAAGCATGAGCCCTGAGGCCGTACCGATGGCGACATTGAGGGCGAATATCTTCAGCCAGTACTGGTAGATATCCAGGTACATCTGCTCTTTGCGCCACAGCCAAAGGGCCTCCAGTACCAGAAGGAAATTCGCCAGACCGATGCTGAATGCCGCCAACACAATATGGAAGCTGATGGTCACCGCGAACTGGGTTCGCGCCGCCATCAGTCCCCACTCAACACTGTCCATATCGGTTCCTCTGCTCGATAGCCCTCTATACGACCTGGTCCGTTTCGGGGACCGCTTGGTCGAGATCATCGGCATCCGGTTGAGCCGGTATCAAGATGACAGGCACTGATTTCGCAGCGGGAACCTTGCTGCGCTTGGCGTAATGCCATAGAGGGACCAGCGGATTGGATTCAGGATAGTAGGAGGCAGCGCATCCTTGCGGTATGTCATAGGCGATGATCTGAAATGGCCCGACTTCGCGCCTGACTTCTGGCTCGATGGCCGTGCGCAAGCGTACCCAGGCACCCGGTGCAAAGCCCAGGCGCACAATGTCATTGCGGTTCAGGAACACGACTTTGCGGGTACCTTTCACTCCCCTGAAGCGATCATCGTAGCCATAGACCGTCGTGTTGAACTGGTCGTTGCTGCGCAGGGTCATCAGTTGCAGAACGTCCCGACCCGCTTCGCCCTTTGAGACATCGTCGTCTTCGTCGAGCGTTTCCGGGGTGATGAACTGGGCTTTTGCGGAAGGCGTAGCCCATTGACGATGAGCTGCGCCGAGGGGGCGATGAAACCCACCGGGCTCCCACATGCGCGCTTCAAAATCATGGAAGATTTCCGGATAAACCTTGCTGATGGCTTCGCGAACGAGGGCGTAGTCGTGCCGCCAGTGCAGCCATGGGATAGTAGCGGTGTCACCAAGCGTAGCGTTGGCCAACTCGGCAATGATTGCCGCCTCTGAGCGCAGCTGCTCACTGGCCGGTTCTGCGTTGCCGCGCCACCCGCGAATGCAACTGGTGCTGTCCTCGGTGGTGTACGCCTGCTCAACGCCCAATTGCCGGTCGATCTCGATTCTTCCCAGGCACGGCAGCAGCCAGGTATGTTCGCCGGGTACCAAGTGCGTGCGATTGAGTTTGGTGGCGATCTGTACGCTAAGGCGAAGCGCTGCCCACGCGGGCTCCATTCGACTGGTATCAGGTACGGCGCGCAGGAAGTTGCCTCCGAGCCCGATGAAGCCCTTCACACTTGCATCAAGAATCCCCTCGCAAGTGTCTACTGTCGTCAGCCCTTTGCGCTCAGGAACAGTGAAGCCGAACAAGGCCTCCAGCTTGTCCTTGGGGACCTTTGCAGGGTCCTCGGTAATCCCTACGGTTCGCTGTCCCTGTACGTTTGAGTGACCTCGTACGGGACAGATGCCAGCTCCGGGCTTACCTATGTTGCCGCGTAGCAACAGCAAGTTGACCAGCATCTGTACGTTGCCGACCCCGTGTCTGTGCTGGGTCATGCCCATGCCGTAAACGATCATCACCTTTTCGCTGCGCGCGTAAACCGTGGCTGTAGCCTCCATTGCACTGCGAGTCAGCCCGGATCGCTGTTCCAGCTCATTCCATGAATAACCGTGTACCTGGTCCACAAAGCGGGTGAAGCCGTCAGTATGTTGCGTGATGAAATCGTGATCCAGGACACTCGGCTCGCCGCTTTGTTTGGCCCGTTCTTCCATGTCGAGGAGCGCCTTGGCGACGCCCATGACCGCCGCGGTATCGCCACCGATAGCCACCTGGTGATACTGCGTGCTGATGGCGGTCGATTTCGGGCCAAGCATTTCGACAGGTGACTGGGGGTTTACAAAGCGCTCCAACCCGCGTTCGCGAAGGGGGTTGAAGGTGATGATCGGAACCTTGCGCTTGCGCACCTCTTGAAGCGGGTGGAGCATGCGTGGGCTGTTGCTGCCGACGTTTTGTCCGAAGAACAAGATGCAATCGGTGTGCTCGAAATCTGCCAGTGTGACCGTACCGACAGGTACCCCGATGCTTTCTTGCAAGCCCACCGAGGTGCTTTCATGGCACATGTTGGAGCTGTCGGGGAGATTGTTCGTGCCATAGGCGCGGGCAAAAAGCTGATACATGAATGAGGTTTCGAGTGAGGCGCGCCCTGACGCATAGAAAACGACCTCGTCCGGGCTCAGTGCCTGTAACTGTTTGCCGATAGCGTTGGCTGCCTCTTCCCATGTCGTCGTTACGTAGTGATCGGACTGGGCATCGTAACGCATCGGATGGGTGAGACGGCCGTGCTGCTCAAGGTCGAAATCCGTCCAGTCGCGCAGTTCGGTCACCGAGTGGGCCTGGAAGAAATCTGGGCTGCTGCGCAACGACGTCAGTTCCCACGCCGTGGCTTTGGCACCGTTTTCGCAAAACTCCAAGGCGTGGGGGTCGCCCGGCTTGGCCCATGCGCAACTGACGCAGGCGAAACCCTGCGGCTTGTTCTGCTTGATCAAAGCGGCGCCGCCTTTGATGAAGGCCTGCTCACGCCAAAGGATGTTCATCACCGAATGAGCCGATCCCCAGCCGCCTGACGCTGAGGTGTAAGGTCGAAAATGTGAAGTGCCGTGAATCAACCTCATGTCAGACCTCGCCTCGTCATTATTTGTGTCTAAACGTTACGAGTGAGCGGTACGCCTGAAGTTCGGAGATTCTGCCCGATGGTGCGGCAGTGGGATCAAGGATGAATTGCGCCATGTACGCAGGACCTGTCGGCGGCGGCTACGCCGAGGTCTCAGTGAGTTCCCGGATACCGCGTCTCCATCACGATCGACAGTGCATCCGGGCGCCAGAATTCCTGGTCGAACTCCACTGGCTGGTTGTCTTCGCCAAAGTTCAAGCGCTCCAGGTATACGCTGGTGGAACCCGGCGACAGTTGTAGCAACTCGGCCTGTTCTTCATTCACCGTGCCGGTATGCATCTCCAATTCGCAGCGTGATTGCACCCGCCCAAATCGTTCGCGCAGTAGTTGTGTCAGCGAGGCGTTCAAGTCGACCTCCAGCAGGCCTGGGCACCAGCTGGCGAGCAAGGCGTTGAACTCCAGCAGCACCGGGCGGCGGTCGATCCAGCGGCGGCGTTGCAGGAAAAACACTGATTCGTCCGCCGAAGCCAAACCCATGCGCTTGGCCAGCCACTGGCCAGCCGGGCGCAGTTCGGCGTGCAGGCATTCAGTGCGGGGGGTGCGGCCCTGGGCGCTGACGTAATCCATGAAACCGCTGATGCGAGTCGGGTCGTAGCGGATGCGTTGGGGGCTGACAAACCAGCCCCGGCGATTTTCCCGATACACCAGGCCCTCGGCTTCCAGTTGCTGCAGTGCCTGGCGCAACGTGACGCGAGTGCAGCCGAAGCGTTCGATCATTTCCCGCTCGGAGGGAAATTTCTCGTCGGCCTGGGGGACTCCGGCGGCGATGTCGTTGGCGATCTGTTCGCGGATGCGTTGGTAGTGCGGGGAAATCGGGTCGAAAGGCATCCTGGGGTTCCGTGTGCAGGCATGACATGGGGTGACTCTACCGTTCCTGTTGGCGCAGGTCACCTGTCCGCGCAGGCTTCAAGCCAACCCTTGGCTAGATGCCCTGTTGCTGTCGTTGCTGCAGCAGGAAATCCCGTCGCCAGGCCCGCAAACCATAGGCCGCCAGCAGCACAAAGCCGGCGTAGAGGGCAGCGGTCAGTTGCAGGTCTTTGTACAGGAACAGACCCACGTAGGCCGCGTCCAGCACGATCCACAACCACCAGCTGGCCATGTATTTGCGCGCTGCCCACAGGCTGGCCACCAGGCTGAACGCGGTCAGCAGCGAATCCAGCCAGGGCAGGGCGGCATCGGTGAAATGGTGCATCACCGCGCCGAGGGCAGCACCGCCAACCACGCCCGCGAGCAAGTGCCGCCATGCCTCCCTGGGTGGCAGGCGCTCCACCCGAACCTTGCCGGCTTCGACGCGCCCAGTGCTCCAACGCCACCAGCCATAGCCTTGGAGCACGGCGAAGACCAGTTGCAGGAGCATGTCCGAATACAGTTTCACATCGAAGAAGATCCAGGCGTACAGCAACACCGCGACCACACTGACCGGCCAGCACCAGCGCACCCGATGTGCGGTGAGCCAGACTCCGGCGATGTTGAAGAACACGGCGACGATTTCCAATGGCGACATAGGGTTCTCTCACGACTCATTTTCTAGATACAACGCCTGTTGCTTGAGTTGGCGCTTGCGTTCAAAGGGTAGTTTTTCCTGGTCGCCATAGGGGGCGCTGTACCAGTTGCCGTAGGTCGGGTTGGGCAACAGGCGGTTGTTGCTGGCAGCCCACCAGGGCGGTGGAGAGCAGGCATACGGTGGAAATAAACAAATTACGCATGGGCAGTCAGCCTCAAAAATTGACGGTGGCGGACAATCGCGCCGTGCGCGGCGCACCCAGGAACAGGTAGCCGTCGCCGGCGGACTCACCCACATCGCGCCAGTAGCGTTTGTCGAACAGGTTGTCGACAGTCAGGCGCAGCACAGTATCGTAATTGCCAACCTTGGTGGTGTAGCGACTGCCCACATCGAACACTGCGTAGTCGCCGACTTTCACCGTGGCCTCGCGGTTGGCGTATTTACTGGCGCTGTATTGCACCCCGCCGAGCAAAGCCAGGCCCGGGATGCCGGGAATGCTGTAGTCGCCGTGCAGGCTGGCGCGCAGCTTGGGCACGTTGATCGCTTGATGGTCGTCGTAGCGGTCGGTGCCGCTGTCGCTGACCCGGGCACGGATCGCCGCGACGCTGGCCGAGACTTGCAGGTCCGAGGTCACGCGACCGTTGGCAGACAGTTCGATCCCCACGTTTTTCTGCTTGCCCTGCTGCACGAAGTTGATGGTGCCGTCTTCGTTGGGTCGGTTGTATTGCAGGTCCTGGGTGATCTGGAACAGTGCGGCGGTCAGGCTCAAGCGTTGGAAGTCACGCTTGATTCCCACTTCCAGTTGGCGCGAGGTGGTCGGCGGCAGCACCTCCTCAGCGTTGCTACTGAACCAGGCGGCCTCGCCACCCAGGGACAAGCCCTTGCTGTAGCTGGCATACAGCGATGTGTCCGGGCGCGGCTTGTAGATCAACGCCACTTGGGGCAAGAACACGCTGCGCCGGGTATGGCGGGTGGTCTCGCCGGCCTGGTTGTAGGTCTCCTCATCGAGGCGTATCTGGCGCCCGCCAAGAATGGTTTGCCACTGCTCATTGAAGCTGATGCGGTCGCTGGCAAACAAGCCATACTGGCGGCTATCGAGGCGGCGGTAAGTGTGACCCAGTGGGCCGTCGTAGGGCTCCAGCACCGGCGATGGCTCATAAATATTGCCCTCGCCTATGAACTCGTTGACTGACTGGCGCCGGTCTACGAGGCGGCGGAACGCAGTGGTGCCGAAGGTCAGGTCATGCTTGAGCAAACCGGTGTCGAACTGGCCATTGAGCGCCGCCTGGGCTTCTTCGTTGCTGCGGGTGTCGTCGGGGCTGCGGTAGTCGGAGATGTCATAGTCACCCTCGGGGCTGAAGTGGTTGGGCACAGCGGTGTTGGCGCAACTGGCGGCACCGTAGCAACCCCAGGCGAAGGTGCTGTAGTCGTCGATCACCACACGGCTGCGGGACGCACTGAAGCTGGCCTTCCAGGCTTCGTTGAAGCGGTATTCGAACAGTCCGTCCAGATTCAGTGACCGTATACCCACTGGGTTCGACCAACTCTGGTACGCGAGCAGGTCCTTGGGCGAAACGTGATGCGGCACTTCGGTGCCGCCGAGCAGTTGATAGCCCGGCACCGAGCGCTGTTCCCGGTCCTGGTATTCGGCATTGAGTTGCAGCAGGGCGTTGGGGCTGATGCTCCAATCCACGGCCAGCGAGGCGAAATCGCGCTTGCCGTCGGCGTGGTCGACGTAGGAGCGAATGTCTTCATGGGCCAGGTTGATGCGCACACCCAGTTGCTGTTCGGTGCCAAGCCAGCCGCCGACGTCGGTGGCCAGGTAGCGCTCGCCCTGTTCATTGGTAGACACCGTCACCGAGCGCACACTTTCCGGACGCTTGCTCACGTAGTTGACCAGCCCGCCGGGCTCGGAGACGCCGCTCTGCAAGCCCGCCAGGCCTTTGAGCACTTCCACCTGTTGTTTATTTTCCAGCGCCACGTTCTGTTCGCCGGTGATGGTGCGGCCGTTGATCTTGTAACTGCTGGCCGGGTTCAGGGCAAAGCCGCGCACCACGAAGTTCTCGTAGTAGCCGACCGGGGCGTAGCTGTCGCCGACCGAGGCGTCGTTTTTCAACACCTCGCTGAGCAGGCGCGCCTGTTGGTCTTTCAGGCGCGCTTCGGTCATCACTGCGACGGACGCCGGAGTGTCCAGTAACGGTGCGTTATCGAAGCCGGCAACTGCGGCTTTTTTCGCCTGGTAGTCAGTACTTTCCTGGCCGAGGACGGTGACGGTGTCCAGGATCTCATCCTGGGCCTGTACCGCCGCAGCGAAGGTGATGCCCAAGGCGAGCAAGGTGTAGCGATAAGGTGTAGCCATGTAAAGAGCGCTCCAAAGGTCTGCCTGCCGCTGCCGTACGCTTTTTATCGGGCATGAAAGGGCCCAGCGCTGCGCAACGAAGGGGTTGCCAGTTCGAAATGAAAAAAGCCGGGTTCGCCAGAAATGGCGTCAGGCCGGAGCTGCTCCGGTAGTCATTGGTAAGCGTGCATCGGCGGCCCATTCCTGCAGGGAACCGTCGTAAATTGCGATGTCCTGGCGACCCAGCAGGGTCAGGGCCAACGCGTTGGCAGCCGCGGAAATACCGCCGCCGCAATACAGGATCAGCGGGCCTTCGCTGTGCAGCAGCGTGGAGCCGATTGCCACCGCCAGGGCATCCTTGGGCAGGTAGCGGCCGTGGGCGTCGAACAGAAAGCGGGCCGGCAGGTTAAGGCTGCCGGGGATATGCCCGCGTCGGGCGTAGCGGGTGGCAGCGGCACCTTCAAAAAGGGCCGCGCCGAGGGCGCAGATCAGTTGTCCCGGTGCGTTGCCAGCGACGATTGCTTCTACGCCGCCGCGGTCAATCCACAGCTCTGGGCGTGGGTTGATTGACCAGGGGTGCACAGGCGTTATCGGTTTGGCAGGGCCGCTGTGTTCTGGCAGACCCGCCTTTCTCCAGGCATTGAAACCACCATCCAGCACCGCAGCGTCGGCACCCACGCCGCGCAGCATCCACCACAATCGGGCGGCCCAGAAACCGTCGGCGCGGTCGTAGATGACCAGGGTTTTTCCTTCGCCTGCACCGAGGTTTGCCAAGGCCTCCACCAGCACCTCGGATGTCGGCAAAGCAAAGCTGAAGCTGGCCTGGGTGTCCGCCAGTTCAGTCAATAGATCGGCATGCCGTGAACCCGGGATATGCGCCTGCAACCAGCCGTCATAACCACTATCGACGCGGTAGTCGCCATCGAACTCGGGTGACGGCAGCACCACGGTGGCATCCAGCACCACCAACCCAGGATCGTCCAGGTGCGCCTGCAGCCATTGGCTATCGACCAGAATACTCATACGGTCTTACGCCGGATATGGTCGAGCAGACGTTGCCCCTGAGCCCCGGAAAACCAGCGCAGATGACCCAGCAGATACGCGTAGTACGCCACATCGGCGCTGGCGGTGGAGCCCACCACGTCATGGAAATACGCGATTTCGGACAGCGCGAAATCCACATGCACCAACGGCAGCAAGGCGCTGAGGGTCTGCAAGTCGCCCGCGCTCAAGGGACGAATCTGGTGATAACCGGCGAGCAGGGCATCGGTGCTGTCCAGATCGGCGCGGGCCGCCCCCCCAGTGTCCAGCTCCAGCCAGGGCACTACGTTGCGCTCGAGGGCGGTGGCCAGGTCGAAGAGGGCGAAGGTGCGGTCGGCCAGGCCGAAATCCAAGACGCTGGAGACGCTGCCGTCTGCATTCCACAACAGGTTCGAAGCGTGCCAGTCGTTATGGGTCCACAGCGGCGGTTGTTGACGCAGCAGGGGGTATAACGCGTTGTGCCACGGCAACAACAGTTCGCTGAGTCGGGCGTGCCAATCCTTGCCTGCCAGGTAAGGGCTGGCGCTGCTGGCAATGGCTTCCAGGGGCGCCGACCGTTCGATCAATCGCGCATTGGCCACCAGCACCGCGGTCTGGCGCTGTGGCGCGGCGTAGTGTTCGGCGGCCTGATGCAGGTGTGCCAGAGCCTGGCCGGCGGCGAGGGCATGCTGATGGTTTTGGAATGGCGACCACGACAGCGCATCGCGGTACAGGTCCAGGCCCTCGGCGACGTGGTGCACTTCATAGGTCCACTCGGCTTGTACCGTGGCCGTCGCGCCATGCCGATTCGGTATGACCGCCGCCACCGGTGCGCCCTGGCGATGCAGGTGAGCGATCAGATTGTGCTCTTCTTCCAGCCACGCGGCTTGGCGCACCTGCCGGTGGTGACGTTTGACGAACAGCGTCGCGTTGCGGGTGGTGATCAACCCTGCGGCGGAAAACGGCCTTGGGCTGTGCCAATGCAGACTATGCAGCGGGCCCAGTTGGGGGTAATCGCGCAGCAGGTGTTCGATGTCTGTTTCGTGCAGGGCCGGCCAGTCGGCGGCGACCGGCTCCAATCCCAAGCCGTGCGCGGTGCGTTGGGCGTTCATGCGCTCACCTCGGGCAGGTAAACGTTGCTGGTTGCGCCTTGCCACACCTGTGGGTTGTCGAGCACCGCATGCTCATGCAGCCACTCGGCATACGGGGCAAGCAGCGCCTGGCGTTGCTCGCCCCAGCGGCCTTCATGCAGCCAGGTCGGGGCGATTTTATGCAATGAGGCACTCAGCAATTCGGTCGGGAAGTACGGCGTGGTGTGTTCGTAGGCGGTGAGGGCAATCGATGGATCCTGAGCCACGGCCAGATAGCCACGCGCTGTAGCCGCGACGAAATCACGCACCACCTCGGGCTTGTCCGCCAGTGTGCGTTCATGGGCGCCGAGCAAGTAGCTGTGATAGGCCGGCGCACCCATCTGATCCACTGGCAACACGACGCGGCGCGACGCTTCGATTGGGCTGTGCATCAGTGCTTCCCAGGCCCAGTAACCGCCGAAACTTGCGTCGGCGATGCCATCGGCGAGCTGTTCAGGGCGCAGTTCGCGCACGCCGCTGTTCACCAGAATCACGCCGTCGAAGTCGCCTCCGTCGCGGCTTACCAGGTGGCGCACCATGGCCAGGCCGCGTGGTGTCGGGTTGAGTGCCAGCCGCTTGCCGACCAGATCACGGGGGCGGCGGATGCCAGAATCGGTGAGCGTCTGGATCGACTCCAGGCCGGCATGGTTGATTGCAGCGATGCCTTGCAACGGTTGACCCAAGCTGCGGCGCACCAGCAGGCGGTTGCTGGGGAACACGCCGAAATCCGCCGCGCCGGTCAGCAGGTGCTGCAGGGTGTCGCCACGGTATGGGTCATGCACCACCAGTTCCACATCCAGGCCCAGTTCTTCATACCAGCCGCGCTCTCGTGCCAGGTAAAAACCCGCCGAGTTCGGCCAGGGATGAAAGTATTCGAGCATTACCTTTACCGACACCATCGCTTGTCACTCCAGCCCAACGTCTTTTCATGGAAGCGTTTTATAAGGGAGTGATCTGGTATATACCAATATCCTTTGTTGCTATGGATATAACTGCACCGTGCCACCTGAGATTGACTTCATCGTTGTTTCGTACCCAATCCTAGGGTGGTGGGAGTCGAAGAAATAGCCATTGTGGCCGCGGCTTGGCGAAAGCATTTTGTTGGAGGGAAGGGCGATTGCGGCTCGCTGAGACTCACGCCCCACCTTGGCGGTCTCTGGATCCTTTGACGAATATCCACTTTTGGCGGTTTTCTGTAGGCGTCTGATTAAGTCGACTTGACGCAAGGGATTGCAGGTAAAGGCGCAGACGCAAGTGTGAGCAGTGGCCATATCGTCATCCAGTTTTTGGACTTGAAGCGGTCTTGAAAGATCATTTTTTTCTCCGTGGCAAACCTCCCCGCAGGCCTGATAACCAACCCAAATAGATCATCAAGGCCCAACGGTGCTGCGATCTCGCATGAACCTGCCTCTCGTAGTCTGACGGCTACCGCCGTTGCGGTTTCCGGCCAGTAGCGCATTGCGTCGGTCGTAGAAAGGTACGGTTCATCCCCATTCTGAATATGCATTTTGGCTTGGTTTTTTACAGACCACATGACGGTCGGATCCAGCCGTCTGAGGAAGGTCTCCAGGGCTATATCTTCCTCTGGGGAGCAACGCCTAGCGTCAAACCAAATGACGTCGACGTCTGTTGATACAGGAGATGAACTGCGCCCGTGCAAATAGTCCCAAACAGCGTTTCGGACGAAACCAGCGCCTATCCAGCAGTCTGGCAAATTGAGAGAGCGCACCATTTCAAGTATTCGCCACCGAACGGGGTCATCTGAAATAATCGCTTGGATTATCGAATTACTGTCTGTTTCCTGGCGTAGCCGCCAGCGATCTTCATCACTCATTTCCGTGGCGTGTCGCTCGACTTAATACAGCCCGCCAAGGCTTGGCGAAAGCATTTTGTTCGGCAAGCGTGGATCGCAGGCCTGGTCGGCGGCCAAGGTAAGCCGCAATCTGTTGCTGGGTGAAGCCTTGATTTACGTGTCGAAGAATACCAATGCGCGCAGTTCGATGCTGCGGCGTGGCGGCGCGTCCTTTGGCGTGGTGGGGTCATCAAACGCCGTGTGAGCACTCAGTCTGGCCACATCGTGCCGTGAATCATGGATTTTCAACAGCAAGGCCTCGTCCGGGCGCAGCTGCGGGTAGTAATACCAGCGATGCGCCGGGTTGGCCTTGACTGAAAACGTTTCGCCGACTTTGTCGCGGTACACCAGGTCGCTGGGCAACAGATCGCTATCAGCCATGCTGCGCGCATCGCACAAGGCAAGGGGCGTGCTCTGCACGGGCGCGCCGATGGGACGCCACACGTTGATGATTGCAAAGCGTTTGAGCAGGCGCTGTTCGGCTTCGTTCGCCGGGAGGTGGTCGCGCACACGGCGAATGGCCGAGCGCTCGGTCTGGTCGTTGTGCACGTACCGCACTGGCTCGCGCAAGCCGCGCGCCTCACGACCTGGGTCATCGACGCGGATCGTGTGGTCGAAGATCACCACCTTCACCGCGCCGGTGTGTTGTTTGAGCAGGGCTTCGGTTTCCGGGTAGTAATACAGGCGCACTTGTTCGTCGTCTTCAAGGTTCGCAACGGCGCTGATGTGATCGACTTTTTCGAAGCCCTGGCGGTTGATACTCGCCGGCTCGTCGAGTAACCGTGCGTTGTGGATGGTCACCTGAGTCGGGTCCAGCACGCCGCTGCGTTGGGCCACGCCGTCCGGTGGCGGGTAGGTGTAGCTCACTGGACGCGCGCCGGTGTCTTGAAGGTAATTCAGCACGCTGCGCACGGAGGCGGGAGCAAGTTGAGTCTGATGGGTTCCCATAAAACACCTCCAGGTCAGAACGGTTCCTTGAATGGCCGCAGGTCCAACTCCTGGGTCCAGGCGCTGCGCGGTTGCAGGTCCAACTCCTGGGTCCAGGCGCTGCGCGGTTGAGTGTGCAGGTACCAATAAGCGTCGGCGTGCCGCTCACCACCACGCGGTAACCCTCGCGGGCGAAGCGTTGCTGACAATCTAACTGTCGCCGAGCGCAAGGAATAAGAATTTCGAAAGCTAAGGTTATGCTCGCGGTCCGTGAACTTGGTTCAATGTCCTCAACAGCTCGTCACTTGGCTTGGAAGCCGCTCGCTTGCATGCCAGCACAACCGGAATAACCATAGAATTATATGGTTCTTTCATAATAATCAGTCACTAATATAATCAATATGGCTTTCAGGCTCGGCCTTCGAACCTCGCCGGACGCAACACTGCTGACTCGATTTTTCGCTCAGTCTCTCCGAACCAACCCATGCCAAGGCCATTCATGACGTTCAAAAAATTCATCGTCGCCGCCAGTCTGCTGTTCGTTGCAGCGGGAGCTCATGCACAGCAAACCATCGATATCAGTTACCAGCGCTCCTCGACGCTATGGATTCTGCTCAAGCAAAACGGCCAACTGGAAGAACGCCTGAAACCCTTGGGCTTCACCGTCAACTGGCATGAGTTCAGCTCAGGCCTGCTCAGTTCCCTGAACGCTGGCAGCGTCGATTTGCATGCCGACGTGGCCGACGCCTTCGCACTGTTCACCCAGGCCGCCGATGCGCCGCTGACCTACTACGCGCGGGAAAATCCGTCATCCAGCGCACAAGCGATCATCGTTCAGGGCAATTCCCCCATCCATAGCATTGCCGATCTGAAAGGCAAGACCGTCGCGGTCTCCAAAGGCTCGGGCAGCAACTTCCTGTTGATTTGCGCCTTGAAAAAAGCCGGTTTGACCCTCGCAGATATCAATGCGCGTTACCTCGAAGCACCGGATGGCGGGGCGGCATTTGCCAACGGCAGTGTCGATGCGTGGGCCATCTGGGACCCGTTCCTGGCGACCCAACAACTGGATCACCATGTGCGCGTGCTGGCGGATGGCAAGGACGGTGTAGCCGATTACAACCGCTTCTACCTGGCGACGTCGAAGTTCGCCAACGCGCACCCGGACGTGCTGCAGGTCACCTTCGATACCCTGCGAGAGACCGGGCAGTGGGTCAAAGCGCACCCGCAAGAGGCCGCGAAGATTCTCGGGCCAGTGTGGGGCAACATTCCGCCCGCCACTGTCGAACTTGCGAACACTCGCCGCAGCTACGACATCGTCCCGGTCAAGCTCGATGAACTGGCCGAGCAGCAACGCATTGCCGACACCTATTACGCAGCGAAGCTGACGCCCAAGCCGTTGAAGGTTTCCGACATCGCGGTCTGGACTCCGAAGGCCAAGTAAGAAGACCACTTCTCATCCTTTGGGGTATCAGCATGAGCCGTCAAATTCACCTGTCTGCCTTCTTGTTGACTGGGCCGGTCATCCACAGTCACGCGGTGTGGCGCCATCCGGACACCGTCGGTCATTACCTCGATCCCGAGTACTACGCGCGCGTTGCGAAAGTCGTGGAGGAGGGGTTGTTCGACTTTCTGTTCTTCGCCGATCGCCTCGCAGTGGGTGATCAAATGGGCGGCTCGCGGGATCTGGCATTGCGTTATGGCGCCCAGGACGCGACACGTCTGGACCCTTTGCCAATCCTGTCTTACCTGATCGGGCAAACCAGCAAGCTGGGCCTGGGTGCAACCCGTTCGACGACCTACTACGAGCCTGCCCATATCGCCCGGGAGTTCGCCACCCTGGATCATTTGTCCAAGGGCCGCGCCGCGTGGAATATCGTCACCTCGATGAACGACAGCGAAGGGCAACTGTTCGGCAAGGACAAGCACCTGGAGCATGACCTGCGATACGACCGTGCCGACGAATTCGTCGAAGTGGCGTTGAAACTGTGGCGCAGTTGGGGGCCGGAAGCGCTCAAGCTCGACCGTGAAAGCGGGGTGCTGGCCGATCCGTCGAAGATCCGGTCCGTGCAGCACCGTGGCGAGTGGTTCAAGGTCGAAGGCCCGCTGAATATTCCGCGCACGCCCCAGGGGCGACCGGTGCTGATCCAGGCCGGCTCCTCCGGTCGTGGCCGGCGTTTCGGGGCGCGTTGGGCCGAGGCGATCTTCACCATTCACCCGCACCTGAGCGCCATGCGCGCTTTCCGTGATGACGTGCGGGCGCAGGTCGTGCAGCAAGGTCGCGAGGCTGACAGCTGCAAAGTGCTGACCGCGGTCATGCCGTTTATTGGCGGCACCGAAGCCGAAGCACGGGCCAAACGCGATCGACACAACGCACTGGCACGTCCCGAATTAGGGCTGGTCACGCTGGCCTCACAGCTCAATGTCGACCTGTCACCGTTTCCGTTATCCGCGACGCTGGCCGAGATTGCCCAATCGCCACTGATCCATCCAGCGGCGGCCGAAAAGCTGCTGATGCAAGGTGCCGACACCACGTTGGAGCAGTTGGGACGGATTTTCGCCAGCAGCGTTCGTGTGCCGCAACTGGTCGGCACCGGCGCCCAGATCGCCGATCAACTGGCCGAGCTGTTTCTTGGCGAAGGCTGCGACGGTTTCGTGGTTTCGCCGGGCTATCTGCCGGGTTCGTTCAGTGAATTTGTCGAAAGTGTAATTCCCCATCTGCAGCGCAAAGGCTTGTTTCGCCGCGCCTACGAGGGCTCGACGTTGCGTGAGCACCTGGGGCTCGGCGAGCTGAAGGACTGAGCTACCTCCATCAACCAAAGGGATATTTGCATGGCTGTTTTCAATCGATTGACCCGTCGTCACCTGCTGGGGCTGGCCAGTGTTGCCTTGGCGAGCCCGTTGCTGATGGCGTTGCCGCGCTCCAGTCGAGCGGCCGATGAACATGCCGGACACGCTGTCGATATCGGGCCTGCGCCGGCAGGCACCGGCGAGTTCATCCGGCTGGAGACACCGCGCGCGCTGAAGCTGGCCGTTAACCTCAATGCCGTTTGCCTGGCACCGGTGGTCATTGCTCACGGACAAGGTTTCTTCAAGAAACACAACCTCGATGTCGAGCTGGTCAACTTTGGCAATTCCACCGAAGTGCTGCTTGAAGCCATTGCCACCGGTAAGGCCGATGCCGGTGTCGGCATGGCGTTGCGCTGGCTGAAAGCGATGGAGCAGGGCTTCGACGTCAAACTCACCGCGGGCACTCACGGCGGTTGCCTGAGATTGCTCAGTGCCGTGAATGGCAACGTGCATAAACTCGAAGACCTCAAAGGCAAAACCATTGGCGTCACTGACATGGCCAGCCCGGATCGCAATTTCTTCTCGATCCTGTTGAAAAAGCATGGCATTGACCCGGTGCGTGATGTCGATTGGCGGCTGTATCCGGCCGATCTGCTGGGTACGGCGCTGGAGCGCGGGGAAGTGCAGGCCGTCAGCGGCAGCGATCCGTTCATGTACCGCCTGATCAAGACCGGCAAAGCCCAGGAATTGTCCACCAATCTGGTCGAGGAGTACGCCAATCTCAGTTGCTGCGTCGTCGGCGTCACCGGCAAATTGGTGCGTGAGGAAAAGCGCGTGGTGGCGGCCCTGACCCAGGCGATTCTCGAGGCCCACGATTATTCGGTGAAAAATCCCGAGGCCGTGGCCAAAGGGTTCCAGGCCTATGCGCTCAATACCTCCACCGAAGAAGTCGAGGCGATCCTGCACGACCATACCCACGGCCACCACGCCGTGGGGGCGTTGCTGACTAAAGAAATCACCACCTACGTCAGCGACCTGAAAACCGTAGAAGTCATCAGCCAGGGCACCAACGCCGGCGAGTTCGCCAAGGAGATCACCGCCGATGTCTTCAGCTGATGTTTCGACGTTGGCCGTATCGACGAGGCCGTGGACATTCAAACTTTGGCGACAAGGCGCGGTAGCGGTGACGGCATGGGTGGCGGTCGCGTTGTTGATCAGCTATTGGCCCAATGCCATGCGCCTCTGGCCGATGACCCAGGGCCTGGCGAATCTGTGCCTGGCCGTGGCGACGTTGATCGGGCTGCTGTGCATCGTCGGTCATTGGTCGGCGAAGGTCGCTACGCGCATACGCGCAGCAGGCGCCTGGTTGATTGCGCTGCCCATTCTGCTGGGCATCTGGGAACTGCTTACCGCCAAGCTGGGCCTGCTGCCGGTGCCATTCTTTGCGCCGCCGCAAGCGTTGCTCGCAGTGTACGTTGACGACTGGCCGCGCCTGGCCGACAGCTTGCTGCATTCGGCACTGTTGCTGGGAAGTGGTGTGGCGCTGGGTGCCGCGACCGGTTTTGTGGCCGGCGTGGCCATCGGTTGGTCGAGCAGTATCGGCTACTGGTTGCACCCGGTCTTGCGCATCCTCGGGCCGGTGCCTTCGACGGCATTGTTGCCGCTGTGCTTCTTTCTGTTCCCCACCAGTTGGAGTGCCAGTGTGTTTCTCATCGCCCTGGCGACCTGGTTTCCAGTGACGGTGCTGACCTGGTCGGGTGTTTCCAGCGTCGATAAGGCCTATTACGACGTGGCCCGGACCCTGGGCGCCAAGCAGGGGTTCCTGATCTTTAAAGTGGCGATCCCGGCGGCGATGCCCCACGTGTTTGTCGGTTTGTTCATGGGGTTGGGCGCCTCGTTCTCGACCCTGGTGGTCGCGGAAATGATGGGGGTCAAATCCGGCATCGGCTGGTACCTGCAATGGGCCCAAGGGTGGGCGGCCTACGCCAATATGTACGCGGCATTGTTGATCATGGCACTGGCCTGCTCGGGGTTGATCTCGGCGCTGTTCCTGATCCGTGACCGATTGTTGGCCTGGCAAAAAGGAGCGATGAAATGGTAGCCCAGGCACACGCAGCAACGGCCTCGGCAGGGTTGGCCCTGAGTATTGATAACCTGAGCCACGGTTTTACCTTGGACGGCCGGCACTTGCCGGTACTGGAGCGGATTTGCCTCGACGTGGCGCCCGGCGAGTTCGTCGCGCTGCTCGGACCTTCGGGTTGCGGAAAGTCCACGTTGTTGCGCCTGGCGGCGGGGCTTGAACCTGCCGATTGCGGCGCTTTGCTGGCTGATGGTGTGCCGATTGCCGGTCCGGACCCGAGTCGGGTCGTGGTGTTCCAGGACCCGACGCTGTACCCGTGGCGGCGGGTATGGGACAACGTCGCCCTTGGCCTGGAAGCCCAGGGCATTCTCAAAACCCATTCCGCCAAGGTCGATGCCGCACTCGAAAAAGTCGGCCTTGGTCAGTTCGCCCGGGCTTACCCGCGCCAGTTGTCAGGAGGCATGGCCCAGCGTGTGGCATTGGCCCGTGCGCTGGTCAACGAACCGCGCCTGCTGATTCTCGACGAGCCGTTGGGCAAGCTGGATTCGTTGACCCGTATCAGCATGCAAAAGGAACTGATCGATTTGTGGCAGCGCCAGGGCTACACCGCGTTGCTGGTGACCCACGATGTCGAGGAAGCCTTGCTGCTGGCCAACCGGGTGATCGTGCTCAGCGACCGACCGGCAGCGATCAAGGCGCAATTGACCATCGAACGGCCTTATCCGCGTCATCGCGACGATCCTTACCTGGTAGACCTGCGACGCCAGATCATGAGCTTGCTTGGGCTGGGTGAGAGCTGGTAGTTATGGGTTGAATGCCACTCTTTGCAGGTCACAGGGGCAAGCCCGCTCCCACATCAGATCTGTTACATGCTATCGACCGTATGCCATTGGGAGTTCATCGCGCCATGGGTTTCACTTCGTTGCATTGGGGGGCGTACCGTCCGCAGGTCGTCGATGGAAAACTGCAGGCTATGGTCCCGGTGGAGTGGGACCCGGATCCGTCGCCCATCGGTGCGTCGATTCCCGAGGCCATTACTTCACCGACGCGGATCATGCGGCCGGCGGTGCGGCGCAGTTATCTCGCTGAGCCCGGCGCTCACCCCGAGCTACGCGGGCAGGAACCCTTCGTCGAAGTGTCGTGGGACGTCGCGCTGGACCTGGTCGCCAAGGAGCTGAAACGGGTCAAGGCCGAACATGGCAACCCGGCGATTTTCGGCGGCAGCTACGGCTGGGGCAGTGCCGGGCGTTTCCATCATGCGCAAAGTCAGCTGCATCGCTTCCTCAATCTGTTCGGCGGCTATGTCTTCAGCATGGACAGCTACAGCCTTGGCGCCGGACGGGTCCTGATGCCGCACATCGTCGGCAACATGGATTGGCTGCTGGCGGCGCATACCTCATGGAAAAACCTGGCGCAGCATTGCGAGTTGTTCGTCGCCTTCGGTGGCCTGCCGGCGAAAAATGCCCAGACGAGCCCCGGCGGGGCCAGTGAGCATCTGTTGGCCCGTGCCCTGGATGAGATGTCCGAGGCCGGTGTGCAGTTCGTTAACGTCAGTCCCCTGCGCGATGATCTGACCGGGCCGACAAACAACCAATGGTTGCCGGTTCGCCCCGGCAGTGACACGGCGCTGATGATGGCGTTGGCCTACGTGCTGGTCAGTGAAGGTTTGCACAACGAGGACTTCGTTCGGCGCTACACCGTGGGTTATGAGCGCTTTCGCGAGTATCTGCTCGGCCATACCGACGGTCAGCCCAAAGACCCCTTGTGGGCGCAGGGACTGACGGATATTCCCGCACAGCAGATCATCGAACTGGCCCGGCGCATGGCCAGTAAACGGACCATGATCAACGTCGCCTATTCCCTGCAGCGTTCGGTGCACGGTGAACAACCCTTCTGGATGACCGTGACCCTGGCCGCGTTGCTCGGGCAGATCGGCCTGCCGGGTGGTGGCTTCGGCCTCGGCTATGGTTGCATGAACAACACCGGCAGCGGGCGCAAAGCGTTCTCCGGGCCGCGTTTTTCCCAAGGGGTCAATCCGGTCAAGGATTTCATTCCGGTGGCGCGGGTGGCGGACATGCTGCTCAATCCGGGGGCGCCGTTCGATTACAACGGCAAGCGGCTGCATTACCCGGATATCCGCCTGGTCTATTGGGCGGGGGGCAATATCTTCCACCACCATCAGGATCTCAATCGTTTACTGCAAGCCTGGACGCGCCCGGAAACCATCGTTGTCCATGAGCAGTTCTGGACCGCCCAGGCCAAGTATGCGGACATCGTCTTACCCGCCACGACGGCCCTGGAGCGCAACGATATCGGCAGTTCGGCATCGGACCGCTCCCTGATCGCGATGCACCAGGCAATCGAGCCGGTGGGAGAATCGCGGGATGATTATTCGATTCTGGGGGATGTCGCCGAGCGTCTGGGGTTCGGCGAAGCCTTTACCGAAGGTCGCGATGCCGAGGCGTGGCTGCGCTTTACTTATGACGAGTCGCGGGGCAGGGCGCAGGAACATGCAATTGAGCTGCCGGACTACGACACGTTCTGGCGAGAAGGACTGTTTGAAATCGCCTATCCCGACACCGATACAGTCTTGCTCAAAGCCTTCCGCGAAGACCCCGCCGCCAATCCGCTCCCGACACCTTCGGGACGGATCGAAATCTTTTGCGAACGCATCGCGAGCTTTGGCTACGCCGATTGCCCCGGTCATCCGGTGTGGCTGGACAAGCCTGCGAGCCGGTTTGCGCTGCAGCTAATATCGAACCAACCGAAAACCCGCCTGCACAGTCAATACGATCACGGTGCCTACAGCCGGGAATCAAAGATCCAGCAGCGTGAACCGTTGACCCTCAACCCCAGAGATGCAAGTGCTCGGGGTATCGTCGATGGCGATGTGGTCAAGGTGTTCAACGAGCGTGGCGCGTTTCTGGCCGGGGTGATTGTCTCGGACGCAATCCGTCCGGGTGTCGTGCAGATCGCAACGGGGGCCTGGTTCGATCCGTGGGGGCATGGTGAGCGAAACAGCCTGGATAAACACGGCAACCCTAATATGATTACTGCCGATATCGGCGCTTCGAGCCTGTCGCAGGGATGCTCGGCGCAAACCGCCTCGGTTGAGATCCAGAGGTGGGATCATGCGTTGCCTCCAGTAACGGCTTTCGAGCCACCGTCGATGATTTGAATGTTGTTGCGGATCGACGCCGAGGTCATCGAACTGAACGGACTTGATATGCGCTAAAAGAATATTAATTCAATTCATGATCAATCTTTTTCATGATTAGGATAGATCAACAAAGCATTTCACAAGCGCATTTCCAACGCATAAGGTCCTCCTCCAAAGGCCAGCAGCGCAGCCATCTTCGGGGGAATATCCAGATGACCACTTCACCACCACGACAACTCAAGTTCGGCGCCATCCTGACCGGCGTCGGAACCGCTCAGAATGAATGGCTGCACCCGGAAATACCCGGTGATGCGAGCATCGATATCGACTGGTATCGCCAGCAGGCGCAGCAAGCGGAAGCGGCGAAGTTTGACTTGATCTTCATTGTCGACAGTCCGTACATCACTCCGGAATCGGCCCCGCATTTTCTCAATCGCCTGGAGCCGCTGACGTTGCTGTCCGCCGTAGCGGGGGCGACGTCGAAGATCGGCCTGGTCGCCACGCTGACGACGTCCTATACCGAGCCTTTCAACGTGGCTCGGCAATTTGCCTCGCTGGATCTGATCAGCGGTGGTCGAGCCGGCTGGAATGTGGTCACTACCGGGCTTGAAGGCGCCGCCGGGAATTTCGGGCGCGAGCAGCACATTGATCACACCGAGCGCTATCGCCGGGCCGGCGAGCACCTGCAAGTGGTGCAAGGGTTGTGGGATTCCTACGAGGACGACGCCTTCGTGCGCGACAAGCAGAGCGGGGTATTTCTCGACCCGCAACGTCAGCACCGTCTCGATCACCAGGGCGAATTCTTTTCGGTCAGCGGGCCGCTGAACATCGCCCGTTCGCCCCAAGGCCAACCGGTGATTTTCCAGGCCGGGATTTCCGAATCAGGGCGCAACCTGGCGGCGAACTTCGCGGAAGGTATCTTCGCCGGAGTGGACAATTTCGACGATGCTCGCGCCTACTACGCAGACATCAAGCAACGCACCGCTGCCGCAGGACGCAACCCCGATCATGTGACGATTCTGCCGGGCATCGCCCCGATCATTGCCGACACCGACGAGCAGGCCCAGGCCATCGAC
Organism: Pseudomonas sp. RGM2987; assembly: GCF_022952855.1. Taxonomy (GTDB): domain Bacteria; phylum Pseudomonadota; class Gammaproteobacteria; order Pseudomonadales; family Pseudomonadaceae; genus Aquipseudomonas. Next base: position 93,526 of record NZ_JALJDX010000217.1, read on the forward strand.
CGCGAACGCCACGGTGAGCTGGATCTGCACAAGGCGCTGGTGCAGCTGGGGCGTCCGTTCAACTATCACGATTTTTCCCAATACCCGCTCGATGAACCCTTCCCGGAGCTCGGCGATCTGGGCAGCAATGGTTATCGCGGGCATGCCGAGCACATCAAGCGCGTCTCTCGTGAGCAACGGCTGACGCTACGTCAGGCGGCCTTACGATTTGCCGCACCGTTTTCGAATTTTGTCGGCTCACCGAAGACCGTTGCCGACGAGATCGAGCGCTGGTTTGTCGAAGGGGCCGTCGACGGTTTCAACATCCGGGTCGGTGCGCCGGGCGAGTTTGCCCGCTTCACCAACGAAGTCCTGCCACTGTTGCGTGAGCGCGGTTTGTTCCGCCGCGAGTACAGCCACAGCACGTTGCGTGGTCACCTGGGGTTGCCGGTGCCGGTCAATCGCCACAGTGCTGCCCGAGCTGCGCAAGCGACACCTGCCAGTGAACCGTTGCAAGCGGTAGAGGCATAACTGCAGCCGATCCGCTTGAGCCGAATGCCTGTCACGTCAATTGATCGCGAGGCCAGGCATTCGCAGAACTCAAGCTCAGCAATGAATCGAGGACCCGGCACGCAAGGCGCGCCTGGCGCAGGCGCGGGGCTGTACAGGGCATCCAAGCGACGCATTGAAAATGCAATTATCTAATAAACCAACCGTTAAATATTAAATAATATTAATTATTAAATTATAACTATTAAGACTTTTACAGAAGGTTTTTAGACGAATATCTTCGACTCAACAGATCTTCTTCTGACGACAACTCGACCCGACCCCTCGCACGGTGGAGGAGAGCCAAGACCTTACCCACCTGCGAGGGCTCCTGATCATGAACACCTGACCTCATTCCCCTTTGCTGTTGCGCGCGGCTTCTGACAGATGCCCCGACGCGGCTCCCAGCAACACTCACCCCTCGCGATCCCCGTGCCGGCAACGTCCGAGACAGGGAGTCGTTCGCCTTTGAAAAAAGCTCGTACGCCGAGTTCCTGATCAGGGTCTGCCCAAATGAGTCATGCCAACCGTTTTCCCCAAAGCATCTACACGCTCCCTTCCGACAACAATCGCCTGACCCTGGGCAGCGTTCCCAAGCACGACGATCCCTTGCTGGAGCGCCTGCATCGCAAGCAGCGCCTCGCGGCGGCTTATCGGTTGTTCGCCCGTTACGGCTATGAGGTCGGTGTGGCGGGGCACTTCACCGCTCGTGATCCGATCCATCCCGAGCAGTACTGGATCAACCCGCTCGGTGTGCCGTTCTCGCAAATCACCGTTTCCCATTTACTGCGTGTCGATAGCGAGGGTCAGGTGGTGGAGGGTGATGGCCTGCTCAACACCAGCGCCCTGGAGCTTCATCATGATTTGCAGCAGGCGCGCCCGGACGTCGTCGGAATCGCCCACCTGCATGCGTTCCATGGGCGAGTGTGGTCGTCACTGGGGCGTCTGTTCGATCCGATTACCGCCGAGGCGGGGGCCTTTGAGGGCGATCAAGTGTTCTTCCACCGTCACGATCTGCGTACCGCGAGCGGGGCACTGGAGCAGGACCGGGACATCGTCAGCCGAGCGTTCGTCGAGACCTTTGCCCAGAACAATCTGTTGATCTGGCAGAACCATGGCCTGTGGGTCACCGGTGAGACGGTGGAAAGCGCGGCCTGGCGCTTCATCCTCGCCGAAGATACGGCCCGCGCTCATCTGCTGGCGCAGTCGGCTGGCACGCCGTTGCTTGCTCAGGCGGACTCGCCAGAAGGTGCAAGAGACAAGGCACGTCATGAGTTTTTTGGTTGGCTCAACTTCCTGCCGCTGTGGGATTTGATCCGCACCGAAGAGCCCGATCTGCTCGACTGAGGAGTTGGCCATGCACACGCTCTCTCGTCGGCAATTGCTGCTGGCTACCGGTGTACTGGCGGCCGGCACACTCATCAATGCCCAAGCGGCATCCGTGCCCTTGCGGGTCTGGCGCTATAAGGGCATGGCCGCTTCATTTCTGGCGGATGCCGGGCAGGCGGATACGCCTTACCCGGTGGAGTGGGTAGACATCGGTGGCGGCAATCTGGTGCTCGAGGCCTTGACCAGCGGCCACTTGGACTACGCCTTCATGAGCGAGATCCCGCCGATCTTCGCCTCGATTGCCAAGGCACCGCTTGCGCTGGTCGCCGTCTACAAGGGCGATACCAACGACAGCGGCATCGTGGTCAAGAAAGGCGCGGGGATCCGCAGCGTCGCCGACCTGAAGGGCAAGACCATCAGCTATGTGCGGGCCACCAACACCCATTACTTCGTGCTCAACATGCTGCGCCGCAACGGACTGTCCCTGGCCGATGTGCAGGCTGTGCCGTTGCCGGTACAGGATGCCCTGACCGCATTTCGCAACGGTCACATCGACGCGCTGGCGACGGGTGGGATCAGTGTCTTGCAGGCCGTGAGCCAGATGGACGGCCAGTTGCTGGAAAACGTCAGCCACTACTCCTCTGGCAACTACGTGATCGCGACTACCGAGCAAGTGCTCGCCGACCCGCAGCGTCGCAGCCAGATCAGCGACTTTTTGCAACGTGAGAAGGCCACCTGGGAGTGGGTCAACACCCATCCCGAGCGCTGGGCGCAACGCAGCGAAGCGCTGACCGGCATCGACCGTGGACTGTACCTGCGCCAGTTCCGTCAACGCAGCCAGCCGACTCGCCTGGTCGGCACCGACGACAGTGCCATCGCAGCGCAGCAGCAGGTCGCGGATCTGTTTTTTGAAAGCCGCCTGATAAGCCAGAGCATCGATGTACGACCGCTGTGGCGCAACGACTTCAATCAAATTCTGAACAGTTGATTCCCCATGAAATCGAACGCTTATGTTTCAACGCTGCAACTCGCCCCCTTGATGTTTGCAGGCTTTTCCTTGCTGCCGGTGTATGCAGCCACCGATGAAACCCTGGACAGGGTGATTGTCACCGGGTCGCGCGGCAGCGAAGCGCGTACGGTCACCAGCAGCCCTTCGCCGATTGATGTGATCAGCGCGCAACAACTGGAAAAAACCGGTGCCAACAGCTTGCGCACGGCGTTGCAGAAAACCCTGCCGTCGTTTTCGCAGCGCCCCTCGGGGAGTTCCAACGACAGCATCGCCAGGCCTTACAGCCTACGCGGTCTGAATGGCTCCAACGTGCTGGTACTGGTCAACGGCAAACGCCGCCACAACAGTGCGGTGATCAACCTCGACTCCACGGCGGCCTACGGCACCAACCCGGTCGACCTGGACATGATCCCGATCAGCGCCATCGACCATATCGAAGTGCTGCGGGACGGCGCTTCGGCTCAATACGGTTCGGACGCCATCGCCGGGGTGATCAATATCATCCTCAAGCAAAATGACAATGGCGGTTCGGTCAGCACCTCTTACGGCGAGTACACCAAAGGTGACGGTGGCACCATTCGCCAGACCCTGAACAACGGTTTTGCGTTGCCCAACGACGGTTTCTTTAACGTCTCTCTGGACGCCAAGTCACAGCAGACAGCCGTGCGTGCACGGGACGCTACCGGCTCGTTCTATTACCGACAACCCGACGGCTCCGCCGACCCGCGAGAGGCCACGGCCGACAGGGACGTGCAGAAAAACGGCTTGCCAAAAATCAAGGCGTTTGGGGTGGCTTACAACGGCGAACTGCCTCTGGATGACGTCACCCTTTACTCATTCTCGACCCTGACCAAACGTGATGCGCGGGGCGGGCAGAATTACCGTCGGCCCAACTCCACCAACATCATCCCCGAGATCTATCCTGACGGCACGGCGCCGTTCTACACCCTCGAGGAAACCGACTACCAGGTCGCTGGCGGCGCCAAGGGGTTGGTGGCCGACTGGAACTGGGACTTGAGTTCGACCTTTGGCCGCGACAAGGGACAGGCCGGCGCCGATGAAACCCTCAATGCCTCCCTGGGGCCTTCGAGCCCGACGCACTTCGACAGCTACACCAACTATTTTGACCAGTGGACCAACAACCTCGACCTGACCCGTGCCTTTGAAGTCGGGCTGAGCAAGCCGCTGCAAGTGTCCGCGGGTCTTGAGCATCGGCATGAACGCTACAAGACCGAATCCGATGATCCGCTGTCGTTTATCAACGGCGGCTACATCTACCCCAGTGGTCCGTTGCGAGGCCAGCCCGCGGCAGTCGGCGCCCAGGGCGCGATCACCCTGACCCCGGAAGACGAAGGCCAGGCCAGCCGCAACAGCTACGCGACCTATGTGGACGTCGGGCTCAACCCGACCGAAAAATTCTATGTCGGCCTGGCCGGGCGCTTCGAGAGTTATGACGACAGCGCCGGTAACACCACCAGTGGCAAGCTCTCGCTGCGCTATGACTTCACGCCTGAGTTCGCTATTCGCGGCACCTTGAGCAACGGCTTTCGCGCGCCGTCGTTGTCGCAATCGGTGTATGCACAAACGGCCAACCAATACACCACCGTCAATGGCGTCCCGCAGTTCGTTGAAGCTAAATCGGAGCGTGTCGACTCACCATTGGCCAAGGCTCTGGGCGCTGAAGACCTGAGTCCGGAAAAGTCGCGCAACATCAGCGTCGGCTTCGCCTACAAGCCCGTGCCCGAAGCCAACATCACCGTCGATGCCTACCAGATCGAGATCAAGGACCGCATCGCCCAGACCGGCTTTCTGTTTGGCAACGGTGTGGACCAGATCCTTGTGGCCAATGGCTTCCGGCCCGGTTACCGGGTGAAGTACTTCACCAACGCGGCGGACACCACTACCCGCGGCGTCGACCTGGTCACTGATTACCGCGTCGATTACGGCGCATTGGGAAACGTCAAATATGGCGTGGCCTTCAACTACAACAAAACCGATATCGACAGCATTAAATCGACGCCGGCGGCGCTGACCGCTGTCGGTAGCAACCTGATGCTGTTCGACCGGGTGGCCCAGGGTTACCTGACGGTGGCCAACCCCAAGACCAAGTTGATCCTCAGTGCCAACTGGAAAATCGACCGGTTTGATATCAACGCCTCTGTCAGCCGCTACGACAAAGTCATCGCCCGAGATGTGAACCCCGATTTCGACGTCACCTACGGCGCCAAGTGGCTCACCGACCTGGAGATCGCCTACGACCTGACCCAAAGCCTGAACCTCGCCGTGGGCGCCAACAACCTGTTCAACGTCAAGGCCGACAACAACGCCTATCCGAACGGCGATATCAACGGCTTTCCGAAGTTCGGCAGCATCTCGCCGTTCGATCCCTATGGTGGCTTTTGGTACACCCGCGTGAGTTACAACTTCTGATGAGGACCCCGACATGAGCCATAACGACAGACAAATCATTCTGGGTGCCTTCATTCCCAGCGCCGGTATCCAGGGTTCCAGTTGGCGTCACCCGACGGCGGCCAGCGACTCGTTCCGCGATTTCGAACACTATCGCGCGATCGCCGAAAAGCTCGAAGCCGCGCGTTTTCATGCGTTGTTCTTCAACGATACGGTGAATGTCGATCTCGATCCGCTGGCACTGGCCAACGGTCCCAACAGCGTGCGCTGGGACCCGTTGGTGCTGCTGCCCGCGCTGGCGCTGGCGACGCGGCATATCGGCCTGATCGCCACCGCCAGCACCACCTACAACGAACCGTTCAACATCGCCCGCAAGTTTGCCTCCATCGATCATCTGAGTGGGGGGCGCGTGGGCTGGAACCTGGTGACATCGCTGGGAGGCGGAGAAAACTTCAACCTCGACGCGCACATCAAACATGCGGATCGCTATGAGCGCGCCGAGGAGTTCCACGATGTGGTCACGGGGCTCTGGGACTCTTGGGAGGACGATGCCTTTATTCAGGACAAAGCATCCGGTCGCTGGCTCGACGTCGACAAACTGCATGTGCTCAATCATCACGGCAAGTACTTCCAGGTCCAGGGCCCGCTGAACGCGGCTCGTCCGGTCCAGGGCTACCCGGTGATCGCCCAGGCCGGTTCGTCGGACTCGGGGAAAAGGTTGGCGGCAAGGGCGGGGGAGTTGATTTTCACCGCTCAACATACGGTCGAGCAGGGGCAGGCTTTCTATCGCGAAATCAAGCAAAGCGCCCAGCGTCTGGGGCGCAATCCCGAATACCTGAAAGTGCTGCCGGGGGTCTCCACGATAGTGGGTAAAACCCAGGCCGAGGCTCAGGCCAAATATGACCAGTTGCAGGAGCTGCAAGACCCGAAATCCTTCCTCAGTTCGATCTCGCGTTTTACCAGCCTGGGTTTCGATCTGTCCGAGTTGCCGTTCGACTCGCGGGTGCCGCTGCCGCCCGAGCAGTTCGACACCAACACCCACAAGAGCCGGCAGAAACTGGTGTTTGACCTGATCCGCAGGGAACGTCCGACGGTGCGCGAGCTATTCAACAAACTCACCGCTGGCGGCCACCGTATCTTGATCGGCACCCCGCAAAGCATTGCCGATGACTTTCAGGAGTGGTTCGAGAACGATGCCGCGGACGGGTTCAACGTGATGTTTTCCGGCTTGCAGCAAGGTATTGGCGATTTCGCCGATGGCGTGGTGCCGGAGTTGCAACGGCGCGGGTTGTTCCGTCGTGAGTATCAGGGCAAAACCTTGCGCGAAAACCTTGGTTTGCCTTACATCGCCAACCGCTACGCCGGCCAGAACCTGCAGTCGCTTAAAGAGGTTCAATCATGAGTGAGCGGATCCGTTGGCGGCATCTCTCGGCGCCGTTGCTGGCGCTGTTGCTGGGGGCTTGTGGTGATCCGCAGGGCAGCGTGACCAGCGCGGTGGCATCCAAACCGCAGAACGGTGGCACGCTGCGGGTCGCGCTGGAGGGTGATCCGCAATGCGTCGATCCACAGCAGGCCGGGAACAACACGGCGCTCAATGTCGGACGGCAATTGGTCGATTCGTTGACCGATCAGGACCCGCTCAACGGCGCGATCGTGCCGTGGCTGGCGCAACGCTGGGAAGTCGATGCCGATTCTCGACGTTTCACCTTTGTCCTGCGCGAGGGAGCCACTTTCAGTGACGGCACAGCGGTTGACGCGGCGGCGGTCAAGGCGAATTTCGAAGGCGTGGTCGCCCTCGGCGCGCGCTCGATCCTTGGCTCGACCTACCTGGCAGGTCTCAAGCGCATCGAGACGCCGGACAGTCACACCGTGGTGGTCGAGTTCGAGCAGCCCAACGCGCAGTTTCTTCAGGCGACCTCGACCATGACGTTGGGCTTGCTGTCCAAAGCGACCCTTGGCCTGGCAGCCGGAGAGCGTTGCCAGGGCCAGTTGATTGGCTCGGGACCGTTTGTGCTGAAATCCTTCGTGCACAACCAGAGCGTGTCGCTGCAACGGCGCGAGGATTACAGCTGGGCTTCGTCGCTGGCGGCGCACAGCGGCAAAGCCCGGCTCGACGGCATCGAATTCCTGATCATTCCCGAGTCGGGCGTGCGCCTGGGTAGCCTGGCGTCGGGCCAGATCGACGTGAACACCGGGGTTGCGCCGCAAGATGAGCAAAGCATCGCCAGCCAGGGCCTGGTGCTGTTGACCCGGGCCAATCCCGGTGTGGTGTACAACCTGGCACTGAATGAGTCGACGCCGCTGTTTGCCGATATCAAGGTGCGTCAGGCGCTGAGCAAGGCGATCGATCGGGCGGAACTGCAAAGCATCATTTCCCGCTACCAGAAACCAGCCAGTGCCCTGATCGCCAGCAGCACGCCGTTCTATCGGGATTTTTCGGCTTTGCTGACCTATGACCCGGAGGCAGCCCGGCGCCTGCTCGATGAAGCCGGTTGGCAGCCGGGGGCAGACGGGATTCGCAGCAAAGACGGCCAGCGCTTGTCGTTTCGTCTCGATTACTGGCAGCCGACGCCGATTCTCGAACTGGTCCAGCAACAGTTGAAACGGGTGGGAATCGACTTGCGCCTGAACAAATCGACGTTAAGCCAGGTGACTGCGCTACAGGCCAGCGGCGATTTCAGCCTGCGCTTTCTCAACCTGACGCGCGCCGATCCGGATGTGCTGCGCACGTTGTTCGATGCTGCCGGCTACAACATCAACCAGCGCCAGAGCGGTGAAGTGGACCGACTGTTGCGCGAGTCCGCCGAGACCCTCGACCGTGATAAACGCCAGACCTTGATCGATCAGGCCAGCGAATGGCTGCTGCGCGACGGGCATGCGATTGCGCTGATTGAACTGGCCACCGTCATGGCCCACGGCAAAACGGTGCAAGGCCTGCATTACGAAGCCTCTTCGCGGTTGCAGTTCTTCGACACATGGTTGCAGCCATGAGGATCGGGCGATGAGTGATGCTTCAGTGGTAGCGGACCCGGCCACCGCACGGCGCCGCAGTCCGGGTATCGGGCACTATCTGCTGGCCCGCGCCTGGCAGGCGTTGTTGGTGCTGTGGGCAGCGTTCAGTTTGTCGTTCCTGATTCTCTATGCGCTGCCTAGCGATCCGGTGAGCATCATGCTCAATCAGAGTGGCGAGCAGAGCACGGTCAATCAGGCGCAGGTCAATGCGCTGCGTGCGCAGTATCACCTCGATGAACCCTTGGCGGTGCAGTACGGGATTGCCCTGTGGCGAGCGGTGCAGCTGGATTTCGGTCACTCGATCCAGAGTGGCCAGCCAGTTTCCCGGTCATTGGCCGACGCGTTGCCGGCGACAGCTGCGCTGACCTTTCTGGCACTGACGGTGGCCTTGGTGGCAGGCGTCGGCCTGGCCTTGGGCGCCAGCCTGACGCGCCGTGCCTGGTTGCGCAATCTGCTGCTGGGGTTGCCGGCGGTGGCTGTGTCATTGCCGACCTTTTGGGTCGGGTTGCTGCTGTTGCAATGGTTTTCTTTCGGCTGGCACTGGTTCCCGGCGATGGGCAACCGGGGACTGGCCTCGCTGGTGCTGCCGGCCCTGACACTGGCCATTCCCACCAGCGCAGTGATCGCCCAGGTGCTGGCGCGGTCACTGGCTGCGACCTGGCGCCAGCCTTTCGTTGAAGCATTGCGAGCCAAGGGGCTGGGCCCGGTGCGTTTGCTGCTGGTGCATGTGCTGCACAACGCGGTGATTCCCATTTTGAGTGTGTCCGGGGTGATCGTCGGTTCGCTGCTGGCGGGTTCGGTGGTGACGGAAACCGTGTTCTCCCGTGACGGCGTCGGACGCCTGGCACAAGCGGCGGTCAGCAGTCAGGACATCCCCATGGTGCAGGGCGTGGTGCTGTTGGCGGCGCTGATCTTCATCGTCGTCAATTTGCTGGTCGATCTGTTGTATCCGCTGCTTGATCCGCGTATCCGCGCCAACGCCACGGGAGCCAGAAAATGAGTGGTGGTTTGATTGATGTGTTGCCCACGGCACGCCGGACGCGCTGGCGCTCGGGCTGGCCGGCAACGCTGCTGCGGGTTCTGCGCCGGCGACCGCTGTTGCCGCTGGGGCTGTTGGTGTTGCTCCTGGTCTTGAGTTGGGCACTCTGGCCGCACCTGTTCAGCCACTTCGATCCCTTGCTCGGCGTTCCTGCCAACGCGTTGCAGGGACCGTCCCTGGCGCACTGGTTTGGCACCGATCATTTGGGGCGCGACCTCTACAGCCGCACGGTGTACGGCGCGGCGCTGTCGTTGCAGGCGACGCTGCTGGCGGTGGTGATCGCCTTGTTCAGTGGCACCGTGCTCGGTGTACTGGCGGGATTTTTTGGCGGGTGGATCGACGCTGCGTTGATGCGCCTGGTGGAAATCCTGATGGCGATTCCAGCGTTGCTGCTGGCCATGGCGGTGATCACGGTGCTGGGTTTTGGCACCTTGAATATTGCCCTGGCGGTCGGGTTGTCGTCCGTCGCAACGTTCGCGCGCCTGGTCAGGGGCGAAGTGCTGCGCTGGAACGCCAGCACCTTTGTCGAAGCCGCGTCAGCCTGCGGTGTCGGGCCGTGGACCATCATCCTCAGGCACATCCTGCCGCACGCGACCGCACCGGTGCTGGCATTGGCTGCCCTGGAATTTGGCAGCGCCGTGTTGGCGGTGTCGGCCTTGAGTTTTCTCGGGTTCGGCGCACCGCCACCGCAGCCGGAGTGGGGCTTGCTGGTGTCCGAAGGACGCAACTACATGGTATCCGCCTGGTGGTACACCAGTTTGCCCGGGCTGGTGGTGGCGGCGGTGGTGGTGTCGGCCAACCAATTGGCCAGGACGTTACAGGATGAACAGGGAGCACGTGGATGAATCGGCAACAGGAACCTTTGTTGGAGGTGCGCCATCTGTGCATCGCTTATCAGGGCCGCGAAGGGCGGACCGAAGGCGTGGCGGGCATCGATTTCCAACTGCAGGCCGGCGAAATACTGGCGATTGTCGGCGAGTCCGGCTCGGGCAAATCGACCACGGCCGCAGCGCTGGTGGGTTTGCTGGCCGCCAACGCACGGATCGAGGCGGGCAGCATTCGCCTGGCGGGTCAGGAGTTGACGCAGGCCAGTGAGCGCCAGTGGCAATCGATTCGCGGGCGCCGCATTGGCTTCGTCCCCCAGGACCCCGGGTTATCACTCGATCCGGTCAAGCGTATCGGCAGCCAATTGATTGAAGCCCTGACCCTGCACGGTGTGCCGAAAGCGCTGGCCCGCCAGCGCAGCCTGGAGTTGCTGCGCGAGGTTGGTCTGGCGGAGGTCGAGCGGATTGCGCGCAGCTATCCCCATCAGTTATCGGGGGGCATGCGTCAGCGGGTGCTGATTGCCATCGCCCTGGCCAACGATCCGCCTCTGATTATCGCGGATGAGCCCACCAGTGCGCTGGATGTCGGCGTGCAGCGCCAGATTCTCGACCGTTTGCAAGCATTGGCCCTTGAACGCAGAACCGCGGTGTTGCTGATTACCCATGATCTTGGGGTGGCGCTGGATCGCGCCGATCGGCTGTTGGTGATGCACCAGGGGCGAATCGTCGAGGCCGGCGATGCGCGGCGGATTTTCCAGGCGCCGCAACACGCCTACACGCAACAGCTGCTTAACGCCGCACCGAGCCTGAGCGTGCAACAACCGCGGGCGCCGGCAGCATTGCCGCCGGTTGCTGGCAAGTCCGCCACGCTCCTGGTGGCGAAGGACCTCAGCAAAAACTTCTCCACCTGGGGCCCTGGGCCAGCGGCGGTCGATGGGGTGTCCTTTCATTTGCCCCGACACGGCACCACCAGCCTGGTGGGCGAGTCGGGTTCGGGCAAGTCCACCACCGCGCGGTTGATTCTCGGTCTTGAGCGACCCGATACAGGGAGTGTGGTGTTCGATGGTCAGGAGATCAGCAAGGTTTCACAGCGCGAATGGCTGGCCCTGCGCCGACGGATCCAGGTGGTCTATCAGAACCCCTATGCGTCGCTCAATCCGCGTTTGAGCCTGGAGCAGATCATCTGCGAGCCGCTGCAAGCCTTTGCGGTAGGGGACGCGGCCTGGCGTCGGCAACGGGCGGCGACCCTGCTGGAGCAGGTCGAGCTGCCAGCGCGGTTGCTTGGAAGTCGTCCCACCGAATTGTCCGGGGGCCAGCGTCAACGTGTAGCGATCGCCCGGGCGCTGGGGCTGGAACCGGAACTGCTGGTGCTCGATGAGCCGTTGTCGGCATTGGATGCTTCGGTTCAGGGGCAGATTCTGAAGTTGTTGGGGGAACTGCAGGCGCGCCTTGGTCTGAGTTATCTGTTTATCTCTCATGATCTGGCGGTGGTTCGGCAGATTTCGGATCAGGTGGTTGTGATGCAGGCGGGCCGGGTGGTGGAGCAGGGGGCCTGTGAGCAGATCTTTCAGGCGCCTTCCAGTGACTACACGCGCAGTCTGTTGGCGGATATTCCGGGCCGGCGCCATAGCCTCGAGGCCTCTGGCCGCACCTTCGCACTCGCCGCCGCAGGGGCATGAACGGCGGTTGGCCTGGGTCGCAGCCTGCGATCTCTTGACCTGTTTCTCGAACAATCAGAACGAGTACTGCCACCGCATGTAGTAATAGCCGCCTGTGAAACCGAACGGTAAATAACTGCCCCAGTTATCGCCAATACGCCCGGCATCCGAGCAATGCGGCCGCCGATACCTTCGGAAAAGAAGGCTTAAGCTAATTCGAAAAAGATATTTATTTCTATTTTTTAAGATCGATTAGCTTTATGTCTCACGGAAGTGCTGCGGTTCGCGCGCGGCGCAATCCTGCAGTTGCAGGCGGTAGGATTACAGGAACCACGATGTCCGATCCAAAACCTCTTTTGTTTGCGCTCTATGAGCAAGCCAGTGTGGGCTGTGGTGGTGCGCCAAGCCTCTGGACGCACCCCGCTGACGAACGACTGGCTATCAATTCTCTGGGCTATTGGTCGAATCTGGCTCGCATTGCCGACCAGGCTCACCTCGACATGCTTTTTTTCGGTGACGTCCTGGGCTTCTACGATGTTTTTGGTGGTAACGCCGATGCGGCGATGAAATGGGCGGTGGAAGCACCGGCCAATGACCCGCTGATGATCATTCCTGCATTGGCGGCCGTGACGGACAACCTGGCCTTTGGCGTCACCGTGACCACCAGCTACGAACATCCCTTTACCCATGCTCGACGCTTCAGCACGCTGGATCACCTCACCAATGGCCGGGTGGGCTGGAACATCGTCACCTCGTACCTGTCCAGCGCCGCCCGCAACTTCGGCCTGGAGCAGATGATCAAGCACGATGATCGCTACGAGCGCGCTGAAGAGTTTCTCGATGTGGTCTACAAACTCTGGGAAGGCAGTTGGGCCAACGACGCCGTGGTCGCGGACAAGGCTCGCCAACTTTACGCGCGGGGTGATCGTGTGCGGCCAATCAACCACGTAGGTGAGCATTACCGTGTGGCGGGGCCGCACTTGACCTCGCCATCACCCCAGCGCACACCTGTCCTGATCCAGGCCGGCTGGTCAGGGCGTGGCCGGGCATTCGCGGCCAAGCACGCTGAACTGATCTTCATCGCCAAATCCAACCCATTGGAAATTCGTCAGGGGCTGCAAGAAATCTGGGCCCAAGCCCAGGCACGTGGCCGTCAGCCTGGGGATGTGAAGTCTCTAACGGTGCTGCGTATCGTCACGGCCAGGACCGAGAACGAAGCTCAGCGCAAATATGATGAGCTGCAAAGCAACTATCACTTTCAGGCACAATTGGTGAGCTACGCTGGCGACACCGGTATCGATATCAGCCGCTACGCTGACAGTGACGCGCTTTCGACCCACACCGAAGGCATGACCTCCTACGTGATGCGTCCTGATGGAAGTGGCAAGCCGTTGACCGCGGGCGACGTCAAGCAGCGCTTTGCCAACGTAACCCGAGGCAGCGATCTGATCCTCGTAGGCACCCCGCAACAGGTGGCCGAGCGCATTGAGGAGCACGCACGCATCTCAGGCACCAGCGGCTACATGCTCAACCCGTTGATCAGCCCTGGCAGTCTTGAAGACTTCGTCGAGCTGGTCATCCCTGAACTGCAAAAACGTGGCCTATACCGATCCCAACCGCAAGGCGGTACCTTCCGTTCGCGGTTACGGGCTGACGGTTCGAGCCATTTGCCCGCGTCAGCTTATGGCGCTTCGTTCCGTTTCGACTGAGCCCTCTAGAGGGGGGCGACTCGCTTACCCTGCGGCCTATACGTATGGAAATCTGATGCACCCGCTAATCGATGACGCCCCGGACGCATTCACCGTGAGTACGTTCTGACCGATATGAATGAGATGTGACTAAATCCATAAAAAAAGTGCTAAGACACAAAATCAGGGAGTTACGCAACTTGATAGCGCTGGGCGCTAATTCTATAATTTTGTGAACTAGCTGGCACAGAATGGGCTGAGTACACATTATGTTGGATTTAAGCTTCAGCAAGCCGAGTGAGGTCGTCAAGCGCCTCTGCAATCGCTTGCGCACAGAGCGTTTGGCGCTGGACATGACACAAGCCGACTTGGCCGGGCGTGCCGGCATCGGCACCAACACCGTGTCCAACCTTGAAGCCGGCCGCAATGTCGGATTCGAGAACGTCGTTCGGGTGGCGATGGCCCTTGGCCGAACCAAGGAGCTTGAAGGTCTGTTCCTGCCAAAGCTGGATAGCATTGAGGATATTCGGCGCTACGAAAACAGCGCTAATCGTCTTCGTACAAAGAGGAAGTCCGGCAATGCTTGAGCAGGTGAACGTCTTCTACGAGGGCTGGGGTGAGCGATGGCAATGGGGCACGCTGGTCTCCACGACCGCCCTGACCGGTCGCCCGCTGATCGTGTTCGAGTACAGCAATGAAGCCAGGCAAAGGGGCTTGGAACTGTCCTCCTACACGCTGCCGTTGGAGGGGGCTCAGTTGCGCCGAGATTTTCCAGACCACCAACTGTACTTGCCAGGGCCTGTTTACGACTCGTTGCCGGATGGGTGGGGCATGTTGCTGATGGACCGTATGTTCAGGCGCCGCGGGCTCACCACGGCGCGCATCGGCTCACTGGAACGGCTGGCCTACATCGGTAGCAATGCGATGGGTGCCATGACGTTTGAGCCCGTGGCACCCGAAGGTCAGGAATCGGAAGTCCACATCCCGCTGGAACAGCTTGCCGCCGAAGTGCAGGAAGTGCTCCATGGCGACGGTGGCGAGTTCCTGCAGACGTTGCTGCTGGTGGGCGGCTCGCCTCAAGGTGCAAGGCCTAAGGCCCTCGTCTATCGCGATCCCGAAACTGGCGGGTTTACCACTGCCGTCACGCCGGGCTTTGAAGCATGGATGATTAAATTCCCGGCCAAGGAAGAACATGCCGAGGTGTGCGCTATCGAAATGGTCTACGCCGAGTGCCTGCGCATGTGCGGTATCGAGACCCCTGACACGCAGTACTTCAGTCTGCCTAATGGGTTAGCAGCGTTTGCCAGTAAGCGATTTGACCGCCGGGATGGTCTGCGTGTACCCATGCAAAGCCTCGCGGCCTTTACGGGGGCAAATTACCGGTCTGCGGGGGTGTTGGACTACGTCAACTTCTTACGGGCAACACAGATGTGTACCAACGACGTGCGAGGGATGGCGGTGGCCTTCGAACGTGCCGTCTTCAATGTTGCGTTCAACAACAGAGACGATCATCCCAAGAACTTTGCCTACATCATGTCGCAAGACGGTCAGTGGAGATTGTCGCCGGCTTACGACGTGACCTTCTGCGAGGGGCCAAGTGGGTATCACCAGATGGATGTGATGGGGGAAGCCCTGTCGATTTCCCGCACGCAAATGCTTCGACTTGCCGAGGAAGCCGAGGTGCCACCGGACGTTGCAGGAAGAATGATTGACGGCATTTGTGATGTAGCGAGCCGGTTTGCAACCATCGCCGAGAATCTATACCCACGGGATATTACTCAAGACACTTTGCGCACGATCCAAGGCCGCATCGACCAGAACGTGGCTCGGCTACACCACGATCACGCGGGCAGCGGTCGCCGTTGAAGATCGGGAGGCGCGAGCGACTCTTATCATCGACGCTGCCGTGTGCTTCGGGCACGTAGGGCCCCACGCTGAGCGAAAGGCGACTGAATCCAGGTAAGCCGATGCCATCGGCTTACCTGGAAGGCAAAAAGGTGCGACCCAAACGGTTAACATCATTCTGCCGGTGGTTTGTATCCCGCAAGCATTTTCAACACCTCATCATGTGAACCGCTCGCTTCAGCAAACCTTAACGGCTTGGCGCGTTCAACGACGAGTTCGGGTGGCGTTGGCGAGATCTTGAGCAGTTCGAAGATTTCATCCAGGAACGCTTCCAAGGGCATCGCGTGTTCGTCATTTTCCTGCCCAAGCAACGTGGTACGTACACCCGGCGGAGCAAGCTCGATAACCTCGACTGACGAGGCTTCCAGCTGAACTCGAAGACTTTGGGTAAACGAGTGAACCGCCGCTTTGGTTGCACTGTAGGTCGGTGTGGCTGGCAGTGGTACGAATGCCAGCGCTGAGCTGACATTCACAATCGTTGCACTGGGTTGCTTGATCAGATGGGGAGTGAATGCGTAAACCATACGAATCGTGCCAAGTAGGTTCGTAGTCACGATATCTTCGGCTGTGCTCAGGCTTTGCGGATCAGTCAGATCCTCCCAGTGCATGATCCCGGCGTTGTTTATCAGAACGTTCAGGTTCGGATGGCTGATCGCAAGCGCCTCGCTGCTGCGCTGGATGGATTGTGGGTCGGAGACGTCCAGCAACAGTGATTCAATACCTGGGTGCTCCGACACGATCTTGTCGAGCAGAGCCTTGCGACGTCCCGCGATAATGACTTGGTTGCCCGCATTGTGAAGCCTGAGTGCCAGACCAAGGCCAATGCCTGAGGTGCCGCCAGTGACCAGAATCGTGTTGCCAGTGCTGTTCATAGTAAACTCCAGAAATGTTTCATAAGCGGACAAGTGTCCACTTACAAACCGTACCGGACAACTGTCCGCTTAGCAATGCATGAAGGAAAACTTTGCTCATGACTGACAAGTTGGTGATGCGTTCTGATGCCAAGAAAAACCGGGAACGGATTCTGGAGGTCGCAGTGGTCGAACTGACCAACGATCCTGCGATTGCGTTAAGCACGATTGCGAAGAAGGCAGGCGTAGGGCAGGGCACGTTCTATCGTCACTTCCCTACCAGGGAGAAGCTGGTATTCGAGGTCTATCAATTCGAAATGCAGCAGGTGGCCTCGTTGGCGCAAGAGTTGCTCGCAACAAAACCACCCAAGCAAGCCCTCCGAGAGTGGATGGACTGCCTCGCTGAATATGCAATGACAAAGGCAGGACTCGCTGCTGCGATACAACAAGCTGCCTCTGTTTACGAATTCCCAGGCAAGTCGGGATACGCTCCGGTTCAGGAAGCTGCCGAGTCGCTTTTGAGGGCAAATGAAAAGGCCGGAACCATTCGTAGCGGGATTACCAACGACGACTTTTTTCTGGCCATCGCGGGAATATGGCAAATGGATGCCCAGAGCGAATGGCGCTCGCGTCTAGCCAGATTGATGAACTTGGTGATGGATGGTCTGTGCGCTGGCAGTCCCGAAAGTCTGGAAAAAATCCCATACGAACATGGATTGGATCGACCTTGCTGATTACTTTTGCGGCAACGCTGCTTTGCGCACGGCCTTTTCGTGTTTCATTGCGGCGATCTCACGCTCGCAGGCTTCGGCGTCAAAGGAGTTGTCCCATTTGGCAATGGCGATGGTGCCGATACCGTTGCCGATCAGGTTAGTCACGGCTCGCGCTTCGTTGAGGAAACGGTCGATGCCCAAAAGCAGGACCAGGCCTACCAACGGAATGGAGTGGATGGTTGTGAGCGTTGCCGCCAGTGTTATGAACCCGGCGCCCGCCACGCCAGCGGAGCCTTTTGAGGTCAGCAGGAATACGCCCAGCAGAATCATCTGATCCATGAACGTCAGTGGCGTATTGGTTGCCTGTGCAATAAAAATCGCCGCCATGGTGAGGTAAATGCAGGTGCCATCCGCGTTGAAGGCATATCCAGTGGGTAACACCATGCCCACCACCGACTTCTTGCAGCCCAGCTTTTCAAGTTTCACCATCATTCGCGGAAGCACGGCTTCGGTTGAGCAGGTGCCAAGCGTGATGAGAATTTCATCCTTGAAATAACGCAGAAACTGCATAAGCGGCATGCCCGACCATCTGGCAACCGTACCCAGTACTACCACGATGAAAATCAAGGTGGTGATGTAGAGCGCGACCAGCAACTGGCCGAGTGACAGCAAGGTACCAATTCCGTACTTGCCTATGGTGAAAGCCATCCCGGCGCCGGCACCAATCGGAGCCAGGCGCATGACCATTGCCACGATCTTGAACAGCCCTTGCAGAAACAAGTCGATGGTATTGATCAGCGGTTTACTGGTTTCGCCCATTTGAACGAGGGCAATGCCCATCAATACCGAAATCAGGATGACCTGAAGCATGACGCCATTCGAGAATGCGCCAATGAAGGTGCCCGGGATGATGTTGAGAAAGAAATCAATGGTGCCGCCCTGCTCAGTGGCGGCCTGGCTGTACTTGGCGATAGCGCTGGCATCAAGCGTGGTAGCGTTGATATTCATCCCGGCGCCTGGCTTTACGATATTGACCACAATGAGGCCGATGACCAGCGCTATGGTTGAAAGGATTTCAAAGTAGAGCAGCGCCTTGACGCCGATCCGCCCAACCTCCTTGATGCTGCCCATCTTGGCGATACCCACCACGACGGTGCCGAAAATAATCGGCGCCAACAGCATTTTGATGAGTTTGATAAAACCATCCGCCAAAGGTTGAAGCTTGGCTCCGAATTGCGGTTCGAAGTGACCAATCGCTGCGCCGATGACGATACCGATCAGCACCTGCACGTACAGCTGGCTGTACCAGCGGGACTTGGAAATTTCCACGGAAGCACCTCATTTTATTTTTGTGATGGGCATGTGGTTTGGCGTCAGTGGATGACGCCTGAGTCTGCGGCCTCTTTAAACAGAAACCGCAGATCGAGGTTGATCAGCCTTCGCCTAACTCACGCATGACTGCGTACAAGGCGGACTTGGCTTCGAAGCCAACACCTGGAATATCTGGCAGGCCGACATAACTGTTTTCCACTTTGATTCCGTCGGCGAAGCCGCCGAAAGGCTGGAACACGTCGGGGTAAGATTCGTTGCCGCCCAGGTGCAGACCGGCTGCGATGTTCAGGGACATCTGGTGACCACCATGCGGAACTACACGGCGGGAAGACCAGCCCATTTCTTCCATCACTTTCAGGGTACGCATGTACTCCACGAGCCCGTAGGACAGCGCACAATCGAACTGTAGGAAGTCGCGATCCGGACGCATGCCGCCGTGACGCAGCAGGTTGCGGGCGTCCTGATGGGAGAACAGATTTTCCCCGGTCGCCATGGGCAGCTCATAGTGATTGGCGAGCTCAGCCTGGAGTGCATAATCCAACGGGTCGCCGATTTCCTCGTACCAGAAGAGGTTGTACTTCTTAATGGCTTCCGCGTAAGCGATACCAGTCTGAAGATCGAAACGACCGTTGGCATCGACCGCCAGTCGACGACCATCCCCGACCACTTCGAGTACCGCTTCGATACGCCGGATATCTTCGTCCAGCGGAACGGCACCAATCTTCATTTTGACGACGTCGTAGCCACGATCCAGATAGCTCTGCATTTCTGCCTTGAGCTTGGTCTGGTCTTTACCAGGGTAGTAGTAGCCACCTGCTGCATAGACCCAGACCTTGTCATCGGCCACGCCATTACGGTAACGATCGGCCAGCAGGCGATACAGCGGTTTGCCCTCAATCTTGGCGACGGCATCCCACACGGCCATATCAATGGTGCCGACTGCGACCGAGCGCTCGCCATGGCCGCCTGGCTTTTCGTTGGTCATCAGGGTTTTCCAGATGGCGAACGGATCCAGGTTGTTGTTTTCATGGTCGATGAGGGTGTCAGGATCAGCTTGCGTGATACGCGCCAGGAAACGATCCCGCATCAGAGCGCCTTGGCCATAGCGACCATTGGAGTTGAAACCGTAGCCGATGACGGGTTTGCCATCGCGAATCACATCCGTGATGACAGCGACGACCGAGCAGGTCATCTTGGAAAAGTCGATATAGGCATTGGCAATGGGGGAGGCAATGGAAACTGTTTTTTCACGGATGTCTACGATACGCATGACGGGCTCCTCTTGTTGTTTGTGGCCCCACGTTATGCTTTGCGATGTCACCCGCCCAATGCTATTAATGCCGCACCCTATGCACAGGAGGCATGGCCCCTTGGAACTCGTTTGGCTTGAAGACCTTTCAGCGCTTGCGGAGTACGGCAGCTTTGTCCGTGCCGCTGAGGCCCGCCATGTTACTCAGCCAGCCTTCAGTCGAAGAGTACGTTCACTGGAGAATTGGATGGGCGTCGAGTTGTTTGTGCGCACACCACAAGGAGCAACCCTTACCGAGGCAGGAAGGCAAATTTTGCCCAGTGCTCAGGAAGCTGCCCGGCACCTGTACAGGATGCGTAACGAGGCTCAAGAGGTAGCAGGAATCGCCGCCAAATCGCTGCAATTCGCGGCAACTCATTCGCTGTCGTTTACGTTTTTTCCCAAGTGGCTTCGAAGCTCGGAAAATGGTGCTCCCATTGAAGCCGTGAAGCTGCATTCAGACAGCATGGCTGCCTGTGAGCAGATGCTGATACATGGTCAGGTTCAGTTCCTGCTCTGCCACCGCCATCCCGACGTTCCGCCTTTACTGGCGCCTGATCAGTTCACCAGTAAGAAGGTAGGTGAGGACATTCTAGTTCCTCTTGCGAGTGCATCCGCTAACTTCGGCACCTCGCCAGCTGCGTTGCCATACCTCGCTTACACCCATGAATCTGGACTGGGGCGTATCGTCGCCCACAGATTGCGGGGCAAGGAAGATTACCTTCACCTCAAACCACTTTTCAGCAGCCACCTTGCGGCGGTACTCATGTCCATGGCCCTGGAAAGCAAAGGTGTGGCGTGGCTGCCTAAGAGCCTTACCGAACAAGAAATCCTGGATGGGCGCTTAGTCAGAGCGCTCGACGAAAGCTGGGATATACCTCTGGAAATTCATCTGACCCGTCCAAAAGCAATCCTCAGTCAGTCTGCCGAAGATTTCTGGGGGAGGGCGGGAAGCGACCTGCAGCATCGAGCCTAAGTCTCACGACTTGGGCGTTTGATGATGGCACTTTCTGATCTGGCCGTGGGGCAAGCCAAGGCCGCCGAGAAAATCTAAAGCATTCCCGAAACTGACGGCTTAGGCCTGGTGGTCACGCCCTCCGATGGCAAATCGTGGCATCTGCGCTACTACTGGCTCGGCAAGCAAAAGCGCATCTCGTTGGGCAGCTATCCTGAGATTGGTCTGCGTGAAGCACGCACCTTGCGTGATGAAGCCCGAGCGCTCCTCGCGAAGGGTATCAATCCCCATGCTGACCGCAAATATAAGCGACACGCTGCGGCTGTGAACAACATCCTGAGCAAGTGAGCAGGCAAGTAAGTTAGGCTGCTCGCACGACAGGCCATCGGTATTCGACGGCCTGAAAATAAAGGCGCTATCAATGTCGAAGCATTTGCTGTTGGGCTGGACCCTTTCCTTGTGCGTGCTTGCTACCTTGAGCGGCGCGGCCACCATGGCAGTTGCTGCCCAGCCTGAAAAAACCGCTACGGCGGCATCGGACACGCAATCGGTGTCCCTCGCAGGCGGCAAGCTGGAGTTCGTGCTGCAAGGCGTCGAGGCCCGTACCTTGAACAGCGAGAACGGCGGCACGATGTACTTCGATCCGAAAAGCGAGCGGGCCATCATCGTTACCGAAGGTCCGGCGCCGACTGCGGACACCACCCCGGACGCTGCGTTTCGCATTGCCGTGGATACCTTGAAAGATAAGCAGCAGGCCGCTTCACCCAACTTTCGCATGACTAGCGAGAAGACCATTGAGGTGAACGGCTTGAGGATATACCGCCTGGAGGGCACCGACGATTTCAACGGCCTGAAACTGCTGATGGCCTCGTTGATGACGATGAACGATCAGAAGATCACCATCATCGAAGTGATGTCCAGCGAAAACGACCCGGCCGGTCATACCGCTGCGTTGACGAACATTCTGGGCAAGTAAACCGCAGGTTTCCGGATAGTAGGCTGTCAGCATCGGTCTGAAGGAAGCGCGCGAGATTTCAATGCATCGCTGAGTTTTCGTTTGAAAACAGTCGGATGATCTGGGGCATCGATGGAAGCATCCTTTTTTGAGGAACTGAAATTGCCCCCAATTATGCCCCCATGAGGCGTGGGATCTATTGGATTTAGACAGGCTGCAGTGGCTCTTGATTACCAATAACCGCTTGTTATAAAACGGTTTTATAGAATTACTGGAACTCCATTACAGACTATCGGGGTCCCCGAAGAACATCTGAATCCGCGACCGCAACCAGCGCTCCCCCGGATCGTTGTCCTGGGAACCACGCCAAGCCATGTGCAATTCAAAACTGCGCACCGGAATGGGTGGATCTTCCGCGCGCACACCACCGGCCGCGGTCAGGGCATCGGCTGTGTAGTCCGGGACGATGGCGATGATGTCAGTGCCTGACAGCAGCGTGCTCAAACCGTTGAACTGCGGTACGGCCAGGACGACGTGGCGTTTGCGGTTGAGTTTTTCCAGTTCTTCATCGATGAAACCACTCAAGTCGCCGGCGAAAGACACCAGTGCGTGGGGGCGCGCGCAGAATTCGTCCAGGGTCAGGCGTCCTGGTGCAGTATCGGCCCGCAATACCTTGGACGAGCTCCGACGCAGGATCTTGCGCTTGGCGTTGGCCGGCAGGTCGTCGGTGTAGCTGACACCGATGGAGATTTCGCCGGATGCCAGCAGGCCTGGCATCAGGATGTAGTTGACCCGGCGCACCACCAGCACGATGCCGGGGGCTTCGGCCCGCAGGCGCTTGAGCAGCATCGGCAGCAGGGCGAATTCGGCGTCGTCCGACAGGCCGATGCGGAACACCGACGTGCTGGTGGCCGGGTCGAACTCGGCGGCGCGGCTGACGGCTGTGGAAATCGAGTCCAGCGCCGGGGAGAGCAGGGCAAAGATCTCCACCGCCCGCGCCGACGGCTCCATGCTGCGGCCGGTGCGCACAAACAATGGGTCATCGAACAGGCTGCGCAGGCGTGAGAGCGCGGCACTGATCGCCGGTTGACCGAGGAACAGCTTCTCGGCGGCGCGGGTCACACTGCGTTCGTGCATCAAAGTTTCGAACACAATCAACAGGTTCAGGTCGACACGACGCAGGTCATTACGATTCATCTGGGGTCCCGGCAGATTCGGCAGGCTTGACGTAGGCGGCGGTATAGGAACAATGGCCGGCATGAATCTTACGGGCAAAGGCTGGTACTCTGCACCGGGTAATTCAGCTTTTCTGAGTTGAGCCTACAGGATGGGTTCACCTTTCTTGCTGCGGAATCAATGACAGGCATGTCGACTATTAATAGCCACTGATGGTCTTGGCTCCAAAGCCCGGATAGAGTTCATGGCATTAGAGGTTACTTTGACGAGGTTTGCGATGTCCCGCACGATCCGTTTTCACAAGTTCGGTGGTGCCGAGGTGCTCAAATGCGAAGAGCATGCGGCAGCCCTTCCTGCGCCAGGAGAAGTGCAGGTCCGTGTCGAAGCGATCGGCGTCAGCTGGTACGACACTCTGTGGCGCCAGAACCTGGCATCCTCCCAGGCACGCCTGCCATCAGGCCTGGGCCATGAAATGGCCGGGGTGATTACCGCGGTGGGTGACGGTGTCGACGATCTGGCCGTGGGCGACAAGGTCGCAAGCTTTCCTGCCGAAAGCGCGAACGATTACCCGGTGTATGGCGAGATTATCGTGCTGCCACGCACCGCCCTGACGCGTTATCCCGACGTGCTCAGCCCGATTGAGGCTGCGGTGCATTACACACCGCTGTTGATCGCCTATTTCGCCTATGTCGACCTGGCACGGGTCAAGCCGGGGCAATTCGCCCTGGTTACCGATGCCAGCCATTGCGCCGGCCCTTCCTTCGTGCAACTGGGCAAGGCCCTGGGTGTACGGGTGATCGCCGCCACGAAGACGGCCGATGAGCGTGAGTATTTGCTGTCGCTGGGCGCCGAGAAGGTCATCGTGACCGAAGAGCAGGATTTGCTCATGCAAATCAACAAGTTCACCGACAACCGCGGCGTGGATGTGGTCTTCGATGGTCTTGGCGGCCCGCAGATGTCATTGCTTGGCGATGTGCTGGCTCCCCGCGGCAGCCTGGTGTTGTACGGCTTGCAGGGCGGTAACCAGACACCGTTTCCAGCCTGCGCGGCGTTCCAGAAGAACATCCAGTTCTTCGTGCACTGCATCGGCAACTTCACCGGCAAGCCGGAACTGGGCATCATTCAGGACCAGGTGGCGTTGCAGCGCGCATTGCGTGATATCAACCAGTTGACGGCTGACCGTGTGCTGCTGCCCCTCAAGACCCGGGTGTTTGCGTTCACCGAGTTTGTCGAGGCGCACCGTTACATGGGTGAGTGCCCTTGCCGTGAACGTGTTGCCCTTCAGGTAGTCGACCCTACCTGATTCCTGCCTGGCGCAAGAGTCATTTCCCGGGCTCTTGCGCGCTCTTCGGGTTGACCGCCCATCCTTTGCTTCAGTAATTTTTCAGACCCTCGCGGTTGCCTGCTCCTGCTGCCTGCGACGGTCCTTGGGCTGCATGGGACAAAGTCTAAAGCCCCACGACGTCTGCCTGCCCGCATCTGAACTGGTTTTTGCCTTTAATCTGTATCTTCTAATCATTGTTTAAGTCCTGATAATTGAATGCTGATTTCAATCTCAAGGACGAAGTCGTGGCGCGGTATAACTTTTTCGAAGGTCGGCACTTTTTAAAACACCCCCCAGACACAGGAAATGTTTTTGGGGGTGCTGTTCTCTATCGACTATGGAGAAGACTGGGGGAGGCAGACGGCAGAATTAACTTAGGCATGTTCCTTGATTCTCGTACTCATTGTCTGTGGGACGTTGTCAGAAATCTCCTAGGACGCGCCGTCCAATCGACACGGCCCAGTGTTTCTGCGGCTTACAGACTGGTGGGGGAAACATGCGGGGCGAGTCCCTATGCATGTATCAAATAATTACGACAAGCAAAGCGTGTCGTATTGTCAATACTCTCTTCAGTACTAGAACAAACCATCTAGACCAACACGTCGCGCAGTCACGTTGGTGCAGGTGCGGCGCCGATAGTTGAATTTCCAGGTATATGGCTATGAGTGCAATTCATGAACAAGCAATGATCCACGTGTATCAACAGGTATTGCAGCGTCTGTTGAGTTTTTATTCCCGAGGGGAACGGACCGCGTTGCAGTTATTGATCCAGCGTTTGATTGTCGCCGCCGGAGGCATCGACCGGATTGGCGATTATCGGGTGTTGACGGTCCAGAACGGCAGCCGGGAGAGTTTCTATGTGCTGACCGCCTTGCGCGCCGCACAGCTGAGCATCGCGGGTCGGCACCCAGTGACCTTCACCTTGCGTGTCGCCACGCCCCGCCTGAGCGAGACCAGCCAGGCGACCCTGGAAAACATCCATCGCTGCTACAGCGCGCTTTTCGTCTATGACGATCCGCGGGTCGAGTTGCTGATGGCTGATAACCGCGAGGTGATGCCGTTCAACCACAAGCAGCCACTGTCGGCGGCGGGGCACCATGCCAATCGCATGGACATGCTGCTGTTGGGGCACCTGCGCTCGGTGAACGGCCCGTTGGAGATTGGTGACGAGGGCTACCTGGCGATGGCCGAATTCTATCGGCACATGGCTCGCTGGGAAGCGGGGGTGGATTCACTCATCACCAACAATACGCCGCGCCAGCAAAAACTATTCATGTCGGGCTTGCGACGTGCAACCCGCAAGATCGGCCTGACGGTCGACAACACCAGCAGTTTCGACAGCCTCATTGCGCACCTCGATACCTTGGGGGGCGATCCCTACCAGCATTTCTACGGACCCGAGCGCCACGGTGCGTGGAAGCCGGAGGTGCAGTTCCAAGCCTGCCGGCGCGTCAGCCACATTGGTATCGACGACCTGACCGTGGACCGCTCGGAGGGAACCAACTGGCCGCTCTTCAGTGAATTCCTGCGGGTGCGGACCGAGCACTTCATTTCTCCAGCGCCCGAGAACGGCAACCTCAGCCCGCTGCTATTGGCTCATCTGCACGGCTTGCAGGCCTGCTACCTGCATGGGCGCAGCTACGAGGCCGGTTATGGGGATTATGTGCAGCGGGCGATCATGATCATGCATCGCAAGCAATTGCCGAAACAAGCGTGCGAGCAGGCCCGGGTGGTGTTCGGTTCGCCGGCGTCGGTGCCTGAGCGCCGCGCCCAGGCGGCTGAAGAAACGCTAAGACTGCTCGGGCTCAACGAAACGCAACTGGTGTGCATGCTGTTCGCACCGTTCGTGGAGCAGGGCGCCGGCCTGGAGAATTTCCTGCGTTGCTGCCATCCCGGCATGCTCGTGGCCACGCCGGACCTGCACAAGGCCATGCAGGGCGGGCCCATCGCTGACCAGGTGACGCAGTGGATGGTCGAGGTCAGTGGCCTGCCTGTCGACGTACTCAACAAGCTGTACCAGGCGAGCGTCGCACTGCCCGAACAACCGGAAACCCAACCGGCGATCGATCTGCGACTGGCGATTGACGGCATCGATGGCGCAGAGGCCGGGCAGGACGCCGATGGTTCATGCGAACGTTCGGCCAGGCATTGAGGTACGTGGTTTGACCGACTCATCCATGCTGTACCCGGCCGGCGTGCTCGATGTAGGGCCCTGGCCGGTAACGGACCGCACGTTCGGCTCGAACCCATGAAAGGAGGGCGGGAGACAGACTTCGCCTACCAGGCGGTCTATCGGTACCTGACCACGCTGATCAACGAGCTGGGAAGCGATGCCCGGGTGCGCCTGCCATCGCTTCGGCAGTTGGCCGAACGGCTGAACGTCTCGATCTCCACTATCCAGTACGCTTATTCGTTGCTGGAGAAAGAAGGGCGCGTCTACTCAATCGCCAAGTCCGGTTATTACGCGCTGCCGATGCCCAGTGTGACGCCTGTGGATGGTGGCGGCGACCTGCTCGAGACGTTGTACGTCAATGCACGGCGACCGGGCATGCGCGTGCTCAGTGCGGATGAGCCGGCGGCGATGCAGCCCTTGGACAGTCCGCTGTTGTTGCTCGAACGCGAGCTGTTGCGCCAGTATCCGCGCACGGCGCAGACGCCGCCGCAACCCTGGGGCGAGCTGGAGCTGCGCACCGCGTTGGCGGCCCGCTACACCTCTTCGCCGGCCCGCTGCTGGAACGCCGAGGACGTCTATATCGGAGCCGATCTGCGGGGTGTCCTGGAAATCCTGATCGCCGCTTTGTCCCTCAGGGGCGCTGTGGTGTTGGTCGAATCGCCCTGCGATTGGGCAGTCTTGCGTTTATTGCAGGACGCCGAGGTCAAGGTCATCGAATTGCCGCTGCTGGCGAGCGGCGAGCTCCCTGTCGAGCACCTGGAACACTTGCTCGTCAGTGAAACGGTGCGTCTGGTAGTGCTGTCCTCGACCCTGAACATGCCGAGGGCGACACTCGCCTGTGAGGCGAACCGCCGCGCCGTTGCGCAGTTGCTGCAGCGACATGACACCTGGGTGCTGGAGAACGACAGCTACACAGATCTTGCATTCGAGGTCGGGACTACACCGCTTCGGGACCTGCTCGACCCGGACCGGCTGATCGTCTATTCCACCTTCGAGAAGACCATCGGGCCGGAGGCGCCTTATGGCTACGTGCTGTCACGGCAGTTGACCTTGAATCTGCAACGCCATTTCCTGCTCCGCGCCTTTCGGTTGTCGCCGATTCGCCAGAAGGCCATTGCTCGTCTGTACAGTAACGGCCGAATTGACCAGCACCTGCTGATCCTGCGTCGGATGCTGCGCGACAGCGCCGTTTCGGCGACGCAACTGCTTCGAGAGCGGCTCGGCGACAGCCTGCAATGGGCCGAGCCCCAGGGCGGTGCGACGATCTGGATCCGCTCCACGCGCCGGGTGGACCTGCGACGGGTTTTCCATCGCCTGCTGGCCCAGCGGATCGTCATAGCGCCGGGAGAACTGTTCAGCCTCCAAGGCCTGTACGGGCAACATATGCGCCTGACCCATGCCTTGGGCGGGGGCCAGGATCTGGACACGGTGCTTGGGGCTTTGGCTGATGCCTTGCGGCTCGAACAATCTTGATGGGGCTGCGATGGATCGAACCCATCGCGCCGGGGTCGAACTGTCAGTAAACTGCATCCCATTCCCCGAGCCACTTCACCCAGAGGTTTTGCATGACAGTCAGTCCATTTGCGGGCAAGCCGGCACCGGCAGAGTTGTTGATCGATATCCCGCGACTGGTGACGGCCTATTACACCGGCCGCCCCGATGCTTCGGTTGCAACCCAGCGTGTGGCGTTCGGCACCTCCGGTCACCGCGGCAGCTCCTTCGACCTGGGGTTCAACGAGTGGCACGTGCTGGCGATCAGTCAGGCGATCTGCCTGTACCGCCAGGCGCAGGGTATCGACGGGCCGTTGTTCGTCGGCATCGACACCCATGCACTGTCGACCCCCGCAGGCGCCAGCGCGCTGGAAGTATTCGCCGCCAACGGCGTGACGGTGATGATCGCCGAGGGCGATGAATACACCCCGACCCCGGCGGTGTCCCACGCGATCCTTTGCTACAACCGTGGCCGCACCTCGGGCCTGGCGGACGGCATCGTGATTACTCCGTCCCATAACCCGCCTCAAAGCGGCGGCTATAAGTACAACCCCACCAACGGTGGGCCGGCCGACACCCACATCACCAAGTGGATCGAAGCCAAGGCCAACGAACTGCTGGCCAATCAGTTGGCCGGCGTCAAGCGCGTCAGCTACGAGCAAGCCCTGAAGGCCGACACCACCCATCGCCACGACTACGTCAACACCTACGTGGCGGACCTGATCAATGTCATCGATTTCGACGCCATCCGCGATGCCGGGTTGCGTCTGGGCGTAGATCCACTGGGTGGTGCAGGGGTGCGCTACTGGCCGGCGATTGCCGAGCATTACCGCCTGGACCTGGACGTGGTGAACACGGCGGTCGACTCGACCTTCCGCTTCATGACAGTCGACTGGGACGGCCAGATCCGCATGGACCCGTCTTCCAGCCACGCCATGCAAGGGCTGATTGGCTTGAAGGAACGCTTCGACGTCGCGTTCGCCTGCGACCCGGACCATGATCGCCATGGCATCGTGACGCCATCCGGTGGCCTGCTGGCGCCGAACAATTACCTGGCGGTGTCCATCGATTACCTGTTCCAGAATCGTCCGCAATGGCGCGCCGATGCGGCAGTGGGCAAGACGGTCGTCAGCAGTGGCCTGATCGATCGTGTGACAAGGCGCCTGGGCCGGCGCCTCTATGAAGTACCGGTCGGTTTCAAATGGTTTGCCGACGGCCTGTTCGACGGCTCCCTGGGCTTCGGCGGGGAAGAAAGTGCCGGTGCCTCGTTCCTGCGCAAGGACGGCGGCGTCTGGAGCACCGACAAGGACGGCCTGATCCCGGCGTTGCTGGCGGCTGAAATGACCGCGCGCACTGGTCGTGACCCTAGCCAGGCCTACCGCGCGCTGACCGACGAACTGGGCGAACCGTTCTCGGTGCGCGTCGATGCCAAGGCGAGTCCGCAGCAGAAAGCGCTGTTGAGCAAGTTGTCACCGGAGCAGGTGTCTTCCACCGAATTGGCCGGCGAGACGATCCAGAGCATCCTCAGTCACGCACCGGGCAACGACCAGGCCATCGGCGGGCTGAAGGTGATGACCGAAAACGGCTGGTTCGCGGCGCGTCCGTCGGGTACCGAGGATATCTACAAGATCTATGCCGAGAGCTTCATTGGCGATGAGCACCTCAAGCAATTGGTGAGTGAGGCACAGACGTTGGTGGACGGGGCTATCAGCGGTCAATAACCCAAGCCTGTGGCGGGACGCTTGTTCGTGGCGAGGGAGCTTCTGTGGCGAGGGAGATCCCGCTCCCGCTGAACTGCGCAGCAGTTCGCTTTTCGGCGGTCGCTTCGCAACCGAGGCGTCGGACCGACCGAGCGGGAGCAAGCTCCCTCGCCACGAAAACCTCGCCACCGGAGCAGGTGTCAGGCCAAGTCGACGAGCACGATTTCACTGTCCTCGATAGCGGTCACCCGCAACACCTGTTCATTTTCTATCGCAACGCCGTCTCGAGCTTGTGCCTGTAAGCCATTGATTTCTATGCGGCCTGTGGCCGGAACAAGATAAGCCCGACGTCTCGCATCCAGTACATATTCTGCACTTTCGCCCGCTTTCAGATTGGCCGCCACCAATCGCGCATCGGCACGGATGCGCAGGCTCTGGTCATCGCCAGCCTTGCCGCTGGCCAGGGTGACGAAGCCTTCGCGCGAATCCTTGGGAAACGGTTTGGCGCCCCACGATGGGGCCAGGCCTGCTTCGTTGGGGATGATCCAGATCTGGAAGATCCGCGTCGCGGTCGATTCCAGGTTGTATTCGCTGTGAGCGATGCCGGTGCCCGCACTCATGACCTGCACGTCACCGGCTTCAGTACGACCCTTGTTGCCCAGGTTGTCCTGATGGGTGATAGCGCCTTCGCGCACGTAGGTGATGATTTCCATGTCCCGGTGCGGGTGTTGAGGGAAACCGCTGCCGGGGGCGATGACGTCGTCGTTCCAGACCCGCAGGTTGCCCCAGTTCATGCGCTGGGGGTCGTAGTATTCGGCGAACGAAAAGTGGTGATGTGCATCCAGCCAGCCATGGTTGGCGGCGCCCAGGGAGGCGAAAGGCCTGAGTTCGAGCATGATCGTGTCCTTCTCCGCTAGTAGGAAAGCGTTGGTTGATGGCGACCATCTTCTTCGAGAAATACATCGATAAAAAGCGTAAAAAACCTGTCAAAACGATCGGCTATTTTGATTGTTATCGGCGAGCCAACTTTCACTTCATCGCCTAACCCCATGACGTGAAAGGTTTTGGCTGGAACACAGCGTTAAATCCAGACACCATAGCGGCCTTGGTTCAGAACCTGGAGTCTCCCGCGTGTCGCAACACACTCCCGATCTTCCCCCCGAACTTCTGCCCCTGGCCCAAATGCCGTGGCTCAAGCGCCTGGCCGCCCGGTTCTTCGGTCATGGCCTGACTCGCTTGCGAGCCCAGCATCGGGCCTCATGGCTGCACGGCCAAGCCGATGGATTTCGTAGTGGCCATACCGCAGGTTTTGAATATGGTTACAAAGAAGGCCACGCCGAGGGGCTGGAAGCGGGGCGCCAGGTCCTGCTGATCCGCGATTCGCGCAGCACCGAGCATCCGGCACCCCAAGTCGATGACCTGTTGTTCGATGACTGGCGCCTGCCGCTTACCGCCGAGCTGAAGAAGCGCATCAAGGCCGACGTTGCGCGGTTGTTGCCGGCCCATGCGCAGCCCAGTGCCGCGCAGTGGAAAATGATTTTCAGCGACACGCCCTCGACCTCGGTGGTCGCCGGGGCGGGCGCGGGTAAGTCCACGACGCTGGTGCTGCGGATTGTCTTGCTGGTCCACTATCTGGGGTTTGAGTTGGACTCGATGACGGTAGTGACGTTTACCCGGGAGTCGCGCAAGGATTTCATCCAGAAACTCATCGAGGTATTCGGCCTGTGGGGCCGGACGATCAGTCTCCGAGAGGCACGCGACCTGGTGCGCACCTTTCATTCGCGCATCCTGCCCATGGTGCGCAGTCTTCCCGGGTTCGAGCGGCTCCAGGCCTTCGAAACCTTGAGCCACCGTGCCGAGGCAAGCGATGCCGAGGGCGACAGCAATCCCTTCGACTTACGGATCAACGATGCCCAGCGCCAGCGGCTTAACGCCTGCTACCACAGCCTGTATCAGCGCGACGAACGTTTCCGTGAGCTGATCAAACCGCTGTCCCGGCATGCGCTTGAGCTAAAAGAGTTGGAGCGCGATCACCCCGATGTGCAGAAGCGCATCGCCGTCACCGAACTGGCCGCCCAGCGTGACAAAGCGTTGTGCGATGCCGTGCAGGATCTCTGGCAGCGTGCCGCAGCCTGGCCGATCAAGGGAATCGAGCCGAAGCGCCAAGCCTTCGAGATCAATGGCTCGACCTTTTACAGTCATGGCTATATTCCGACGCTGGACGCCTGGGTGATGCTGGGCTTTGATCCGCGGGAAGATGCCCGGCTCAGTCGTCCCGGCGCCAAATTGAGTATCCGGGCGGAATGGGCGGTTAAGCGAACCTTGTTTCAAGCTTTCTGTCGTAAGCCAATGATTTGGTTGGAAGGTTATGAATCGGCAAAGCGAGTTTTGGCTTCCCTGGGTGGTGACGCCAGCGCCGGCCCCGGCTTTGATTACAAGGTCAAGGGTGAGCTGGGCTCGGCACCTTTGCTTGACTGTTTTGTGGCAGCGGCCGGCTTTATCGAGAACCTCGGGCTCGATGTGCCAGATGCGGTGGGCCGCATGTCTTTTGCCCAGGATGATCCGGATCGGTATTTCTTCGAGGCCCTGAGCCGCTTCTGGCGGGCCTTTGAAGATCACCTGTTGGATCAGTCGCCGCCGGTCATGACCTACAACCGGATGTTCGCGCTGTTCAGCGAGCACACGCCGGAAAACTTCAAGCTGCTCAGCGATGAGCTGCTGCGACCCCTGTCACATCTGATGATCGACGAGTTCCAGGACGTTTCGCCGCAGATCGTCTCCTGGTTGCGGGCCAGCCTGCGGGAAGTGCGCAGGCGTGGGCCGGCAATGCACGTAGGGCGTGGTGCGCAGCGCTCATCCTTGCTGTGTGTCGGTGATGATTGGCAATCGATATACGGCTGGCGTGGCAGCTCACCAAGCTACTTCATGGCATTCAACAAGCAGTTCCCGGCGCCGACGACGACCCGAGTGATGCTGACCGACAACTACCGCAGCCATCAATACATCATTGATGCGGCCGAGCATGTCGTGCGGGCGGCGGCTGCCATTCCGGGCAAGAAAGCCAAGGCCAGCGGCCAACCGCGCTCGCTGAGCCCGGTCAATGTGCTGGATCGAGACGATGAAGGACTGGCGCGGCGCCTGGATGAGCACTATCGCCAGGGCGATTCAATCTTGATGCTGTATCGAAAAAGTAGCGATAAGTTATTGATTGAAAAGCATATTCAGCCAACAGTTAATGTGGATTCTAGCTTGCCATACGAGGCGCGACGCCTGCGGCAAATGACCTATCACAGCGCCAAGGGACTGCAGGCCGATGCGGTGTTTTTGCTGGGTGACTGCCAGCACCTGACCAGCTCACCGTACAAGAACCAGGTCTATCGGATGGCCGGGCTGGGCCAGGATGGCGATACCGAGCCCTACGACACGGCGCAGAAAGACGAAATCCTGCGTCTGGCTTACGTGGGCATCACCCGGGCCGTGCAGCATTGCTATTGGTATGTCGACAGCCAGGACGGTCATGCCGCCAACGCGCCGAAGGCTTCGGATCGTATTGCGAAGGGCAAGCCGTTCTTTGCTGACTATCGGGGCGTGCGCAACAGTTGAGGGGTTGGCAGAAAAGGTGGGGTTGAATCATTGTGGCGAGGGAGCTTGCTCCCGCTTGGGTGCGAAGCGCCCACAAAAAATGGCCGCTTCGCAGCCCAGCGGGAGCAAGCTCCCTCGCCACAGGTGGAGTAGATTCAGATCAGGAAGCAAACCGTCGCAAGCCGATCGGCGGCACGAAGGATTCCAGCTCGGCCTCCACCGCTTCGATGATGCGCTCCACGTCCGGGGCATTCATCACGGTTGCGCAGGGAATACCGGCGATGGCGATCATGGTTTCGCCGCTGGCACGGTCGAACAGGCGGGCGACCATGCTGCCAGGCGCGTCCATACTGGCTTCGAATCCCATGGGATGGAAATGCCAGCGCATCAACTGGCAGGCGTTAGGGAAGGTAACTTTGCTGAAAGATCCTTTATTCATGTGTTGCCCACCTTCTTCAATCAAGCGCTTCCTTTTGCTTATGTCAGGATGGAAGAGTCTTCATGGCTCTACCAGTGAGAACTAAAAATAGCACCGGAAAATGAAAGTCACGTGGCTTTTTTCAGTCCGTTTTGCGATTGGTTCAGTTTTTTTGATCTGGATCACGACTTAAGTCTTGATGTATGGAATGCCATCACCGTTCGCAGGTGACTTGCTGGTGGTTGTCGGACGGCTCTGGAACGCGGTATCTGAAGGCAGTGACCAAGGCCAGGACCATCAACGCCAAGGCTATGCCAAAGGTCATGTGCAGCCCGTCGGTTAGCGCTTCAGGCGTCGCCTGGCGGGTGTCGTCCATCGCCGAGGCTGCCGCGAATATCGCGCCCAGCACCGATGCCCCGGTAAAGAACCCCAGGTTGCGAGAAAGATTGAGCAGCCCCGCGATGACGCCTCGTCTGTTCGCCGCCACGCCGGCCATCACTGCCGTGTTGGTGGCGGTCTGGAAAAGGGCGTAGCCAAAAGTCGTCACCACGATGGATGTGACGTAGCCGACGATGCCCAGGCCCGGAGTCACCAGCGACAGCATAAGGCAACCAAGGACCAGGGTCGCCAATCCGGCGCGCCGCATGGGCACCACGCCGAAGCGGTCTGCCAGGTACCCGGCCGGCACCCCGGCGAGGGCGGCGACGCAGGGACCTGCCGTCAGCACCAGGCCCACCAGGGTTGCGGGTAATCCAAGGGCAATGGACAGGTAGAAGGGCCCGACCAGCAGCGTTGCCATCATCACTGTCGCGACCAGCGCGCTGGTTGCCAGGCCCGATACCAGTTGCCGGTCGCGGAACAGCGCCAGGTGGATCAGCGGCGCTGCAGCCCGGGTCTGGGACAGGATGAACAGACCACCGCCACAGACGGCCGCCAGCAGCAGGGCGCCGTTCACCCAGCCGAAATCGCCGCGCCCTGTGGTCATCGCCAGGGCATAGGCGGCCAGGGCAAGCGCCAACAGCAGGGTGCCGGTCACATCGAAGCGAGTACGCTCGGCGTTTGCGGTCGGTCTTGAAGGCAAGGCGCGCCACGCCAGCAATAGCGTAAGCAAGCCAAGGGGCACATTGACCAGGAACAGCGCCTGCCAGCCAAAACGGCTGATCAGCAGGCCGCCCATGCTCGGCCCGAGGGCCGTACCGACTGCCGATAGGGTAGCCAGCAGCCCCATCGCGCTGCCGGTCTTTTCCTGGGCAACCG
Source organism: Pseudomonas sp. RGM2987 (assembly GCF_022952855.1). GTDB lineage: Bacteria > Pseudomonadota > Gammaproteobacteria > Pseudomonadales > Pseudomonadaceae > Aquipseudomonas. Next base: position 128,142 of record NZ_JALJDX010000217.1, read on the forward strand.
TTTCGCCAACCAGCGCCAGGGTCAGCGTCATCATCACGGCGGCGCCCAGGCCTTGCAGTGCACGGCCCGCAACCAGCCACCCCAGTGAAGGTGCCACGCCGCACAGGGCAGAGGCGAGGGTGAACAGCGCGATTCCCATCAGCAGCAGCTTGCGGCGTCCGATCAGGTCACCCAGCCGGCCGACACTGACGATCAGCGTGGTAATCGCCAGCAGGTATGCCAGCACTACCCATTGCACCTGCTGGAAAGAGGCATCGAGCGCCTGGGCCAGTGTCGGCAGGCCTACTGTGGCGACACTCGCACCAAGGGAGGCCAGCAGGGTCGAGAGCGCGAGGCTGGCCAAGGCCCAGCGGGATGAAAGGCGTCGCTGGGCCGGAAGGCCGGATCCGGATTTGAGCAGTTTCATGATTCACCTTGTGTGCGGCGCTCGAAACAGAGCTGTCGCAACGTTACGCTTGGGCATAGCATGGCGGAAGGCGCAGCAGTTGCACGTTATAGCTGCACCAGACGCCACCCATTGAATGACAGGATCCCGTCATGTCCTCGCCCGATCTGAATTTGCTGGTGACCCTTGATGTGCTGTTGTCCGAAGGCAGCGTAGCTCGCGCCGCCAAGCGCTTGCGCCTGAGCTCCTCGGCCATGAGCCGGGCACTGGCGCGATTGCGGGAAACCACCGGCGACCCATTGCTGGTGCGAGCCGGGCGCGGCCTGGTACCGACCCCTCGTGCGTTGCAGTTGCGTGAGCAGGTCAGTCAACTGGTGCAGGACGCCCAATCCGCGTTGCGCCCGGTGCAAGTGCCGGATCTGAGCCGCCTGTCCCGCACCTTCACGTTGCGCACTCGCGAGGGCTTCGTGGAAAATTTCGCCATCGACCTGATTGCCCACATCTCCGCGCAAGCGCCCGGCGTACGCCTGCGTTTCGTCGAGAAAGCCAGCAAGGACAGCACGGCGTTGCGCGAGGGCACTGCGGATCTGGAAACGGCCGTGGTAGACCAAGACACCAGCCCGGAACTGCGCACCCAGGCGCTGTTCGGCGACCGCTTGATCGGCGTGGTGCGCTCCGGTCACTCGCTGAGCCAGGCTACCGTCAGCGCCCCTGACTATGCGGCTGGCGGGCACATTGGTGTTTCCATGCGCGGCCTCGACCAAGGGCCGGTCGATCAGGCACTGACGCGGTTGAACCTGTCGCGGGAAATCATCACCACCGTCCCGGGTTTCTCCTCGGCGTTGGGACTCGCCCGCGCAAGCGACCTGATCGCCACGGTGCCTGAACGCTACACCACCCGCTTGCGGGCCGGCATGCACAGCTTCACGCTGCCGTTTGCGATTCCGGCGTTCACGATTGCCATGCTCTGGCATCCACGCATGGATGCCGATCCGGTGCATCGCTGGCTTCGTGGCTGTCTGCGGGAAGTGTGCAGCCGTAAAACTACAGACAACTAGTAGGTATTAATTAATAGCACTTCGCTGGCACTTGGCAGAGGCGCTTTGCGCATACAGCAAGTTACCGATATTTAATATTTAAATAACAAATTGTCGGACAATCACAAGTTTCGGCTTCTCGCTCCCCGTATTAATGGGACCAAGCTGGTCTGCATTGCGATTTAAACGGTTAGTCCAGAACGTCTGGCGGAAAAAATTGCTAGACGTTTGATTTCCAATTGTGTCAGCTTTCTTACGTCCTCATTGGGCGAGTGATTGGACGATCTCGCCAGAGATCGCCTATCCAATAAAAACTGTTCCATTTGCAAACAAGGAAGTGTGTTTATGTCGAAAGTCAAAAACAGCGCTATTGATTCCGCAGAGCAACTGCCATGGGCCCCGCAAGCATTGGCTGCCCCCAGTACTGCATTCAACCAGATCAATAGTTTCAGCCACCAATACGACCGGGGCGGCAACCTGACCGTCAACGGCAAGCCTTCGTACTCCGTCGACCAGGCGGCCACGCAGTTGCTGCGTGACGGCGCGGCCTATCAGGACCACGATGGCAGCGGCAAGATCGAGTTGACCTATACCTTCCTGACCTCGGCTTCGTCCAGCACCCTGAACAAGCATGGGATCAGCGGCTTCAGCCAGTTCAGCGCCCAGCAAAAAGCCCAGGCAGCACTTGCCATGCAATCCTGGGCCGACGTGGCGAATGTCACCTTCACCGAGAAAGCCAGCGGTGGCGACGGGCACATGACCTTCGGCAACTACAGCGGCGGCCAGGACGGTGCGGCGGCGTTTGCCTACCTGCCGGGGACCGGTGCCGGCTACGATGGAACGTCGTGGTACCTGATCAACAGCAGCTACACCCAGAACAAGAATCCGGACCTGAACAACTACGGGCGCCAGACCTTGACCCACGAGATCGGTCACACCCTGGGCCTGGCCCACCCCGGTGACTACAACGCCGGCGAAGGCGCGCCGACCTACGATGACGCCACCTATGGCCAGGACACCCGTGGCTACAGCGTCATGAGCTACTGGAGTGAGAGCAATACCAGCCAGAACTTCAGCAAGGGCGGGGTGGAAGCCTATTCCTCGGGCCCGCTGATGGACGACATTGCCGCGATCCAGAAGCTTTACGGGGCCAACACCAGCACGCGCACCGGTGACACCACCTACGGTTTCAACTCCAATGCCGGCCGCGATTTCCTCAGCGCATCCTCGTCCTCGGACAAGGTGGTGTTCTCGGTGTGGGACGCGGGCGGCCGCGACACCCTGGATTTCTCCGGCTTCACCCAGAACCAGAAAATCAACCTCAATGACGCGTCGTTTTCCGACGTTGGCGGCCTGGTGGGCAACGTGTCCATCGCCAAGGGCGCGGTCGTCGAAAACGCCATCGGTGGTTCGGGCAGCGACCTGTTGATCGGCAACGCGGTGGCCAACGAGCTCAAGGGTGGCGCCGGCAACGATATCCTGTGGGGCGCCGGCGGTGCGGACAAACTGTGGGGCGGCGCAGGCTCGGACACCTTCGTGTTTGCCGCCAGTTCCGACTCGCGGCCGGGGACGGTGGACCAGCTCCTCGATTTTGTCAGCGGCCTGGACAAGATCGACCTGACCGGCATCACCAAAGGCGCGGGCCTGCACTTCGTGAATGCTTTCACGGGTGCGGCGGGCGATGCAGTGCTGTCGACGTCCGGCGGCAACAGCCTGTTGTCGGTGGACTTCTCCGGGCATGGCGTGGCTGACTTCCTGGTCAGCACCGTCGGCCAGGCAGCAGTTTCGGACATCGTGGCCTGATGCCCCTGTGGCGAGGGAGCTTGCTCCCGCTGAGGTGCGGAGCGCCTCCAAGAGATGGCGGCCGCTGCGCGCCCGAGCGGGAGCAAGCTCCCTCGCCACAACTCATTTCAAATGCTGAACTGTGTGATGACGCAAGGAAAATGAGAAAAGATTTCATACGTCGCAGCACCCAAGCCTTTGCGGTGCTGCTCGCCACGCTGATGATGTTGTCCGGAGAAGCTGTCATGGCCCGCAGTCTGTTGTTAATGGAACCCTCGCAGTTGGCAGGTCAATGGCAGGCCGTGTTGTCGGGTCCAGATGAAGACGCACAAACCCAGGCGATGCAGGACAAACCCTCCAACGTTTGCCTGATTGAGCTCAAGGCCGACCAGACCCTGGCTGGGCAAACCGATTGCCTGGGCCACTGGTTGGGACAGGAGCCGGTTCAATGGTTCACCGAACCCGACGGACTTTCCTTGATTGGTCGGCAGAACTTGAGAGTTCACTTGGGATTGCGGCGTGAACATCAATATCAAGTCCTATTAAAGTCCGGATTGACACTACGGCTGGAGCGCAACAAACCGCCGAGCAAAGATTAACGATTTACTGTGTTGAGCAATGTTCCAGGTACGCGCGTTAGATAAGGCGCGCGCGTCGATGTGGCCAACATTGATGATTAAAGATAAACCGCTTGAATAACACGCCCAGTTCCCTGGCGAAACCAACAGCAAGGAAGACCATGAATAAGGCAAGGAGTGCCGCCGCAATGCCGTTGTTTAAAGCGCTGGGCGATTACAAGAGCATCTTGATCAGCGTCGGTTGTTTTACCGCCTTGATCAATGTGCTGATGCTCGCGCCGTCGATTTACATGCTCCAGGTGTATGACCGGGGCTTGTCATCCCAGAATGAAACGACCTTGTGGATGTTGTCGCTGATGGTCGTTGGGTTCTTTGTCTTCATCGGGCTGCTGGAAATGCTGCGCAGCTTCGTCGTCATCCGCATCGGCAGCCAGTTGGAGCGACGTTTCAACCTTCAGGTGTACCAGGCGGCGTTCGAGCGCAACCTGCAGCAGGGTGAGGGCAATGCCGGGCAGTCCTTGGGCGATCTTACTCAGATCCGCCAGTTCGTCACCGGGCCGGCGCTGTTCGCATTCTTCGACGCACCGTGGTTCCCGATCTATCTGCTGGTGATCTACCTGTTCAACGTCTGGCTCGGCGTGTTTGCCTCCGTCGGCACGCTGCTGCTGATCGGCCTGGCCTGCCTGAACGAAGCCATGACCAGGAAACCGTTGGGCCAGGCCAGCGTGTTCTCCCAACGTTCCAGCCAACTGGCCACCAGCCATCTGCACAACGCCGAGACCATCCAGGCCATGGGCATGCTCAATGCGCTGCGGGGGCGCTGGTTTGCCGTGCATTCGCGCTTCCTGGGCTTGCAGAACCAGGCCAGTGATACCGGTGCGGTGATCAGTTCACTGAGCAAGACCCTGCGCCTTTGCCTGCAATCGTTGGTCCTGGGGTTGGGGGCGCTGCTGGTGATCAAGGGCCAGATGACTGCCGGGATGATGATCGCCGGGTCGATCCTGATGGGCCGGGTGTTAAGCCCCATCGACCAACTGATTGCGGTGTGGAAGCAGTGGAGTGGTGCCAAGCTGGCCTACCGGCGCCTGGATGCGCTGTTGCAGGCGTTTGCGCCGCAGGACGAGGGGATGGCGTTGCCGGCGCCCAAGGGCCAGGTGAGCTTCGAGCAGATCAGCGCCGGCCCGCCCGGGCAACGCCAGGCGACGCTGCAACAGATCAGCTTCGCACTGGCCGCCGGCGAAGTGCTCGGGGTGCTGGGAGCGTCGGGCTCCGGCAAATCGACACTGGCTCGGGTGCTTGTGGGAGTCTGGCCGACCCTCGGTGGCACGGTGCGCCTTGATGGGGCGGACATCCACCGCTGGAATCGCGACCAGCTTGGCCCGTACATCGGCTATCTGCCCCAGGACATCGAGCTGTTCAGCGGCAGCATTGCCGACAACATCGCCCGGTTTCGCGAGGCCGATCCGGAGAAAGTGGTGGCGGCTGCGCAACAGGCGGGGGTCCATGAACTGATCCTGCGCATGCCCCAGGGCTACGACACGCTGTTGGGCGAGGATGGCAGCGGCTTGTCCGGCGGGCAGAAGCAACGCGTCGCCCTGGCCCGGGCGCTGTACGACCGACCCAGCCTGGTGGTGCTCGACGAACCCAACTCGAACCTCGACACGGTCGGCGAGGCCGCGCTGTCCAGCGCCATCGCGCAAATGAAAGCCCAGGGCACCAGCGTCGTGCTGGTCACCCATCGTTCCTCGGCCCTGGCCCAGGCCGATAAGTTGCTGGTGCTCAACGAAGGCCGGCTCCAGACCTTCGGGCCAAGCCAGGAGGTGCTGCGAGCGCTGTCGGGGCAGTCGGAATCACAGCGAGGTGCGCAGCCCGCGAGCCCTCAGCCAACCCCCAACGGCCTGAGCATGAGTCGCCAATACCAGGCTGCCGGCAAACCCGGCAGCGCATGAGCAAGGATTGCTGCATGAACGTCGAACACACTCAAGCGTTTGAGCGCCCCGAGCGCGACGCCCGTTTCTTCACTCGCCTGGGCTGGCTGCTGGCGCTCATCGGCGCCGGCAGTTTCTTCACCTGGGCCAGTCTCGCGCCATTGGACCAAGGCATCCCCGTGCAAGGCACCGTCGTAGTCTCCGGCAAGCGCAAAGCGGTGCAATCGATGAGCGGCGGCGTGGTCAGCCGGATCCTGGTGCGCGAAGGCGAGGCGGTTATCCAGGGCCAACCGCTGTTCCGCCTGGACCAGACCCAGGCCGCCGCCGATGTCCAAGCGTTGCAGGCCCAGTACCGGATGGCCTGGGCCAGCCTGGCCCGTTGGCAAAGCGAGCGTGACAGCCTCACGCAAGTGAGTTTCCCGGCCGAACTGAGCCACGATCCCGACCCGCGCCTGGCCTTGGTGCTCGAAGGCCAAAGGCAACTGTTCAGCAGCCGCCGGGAAGCCTTCGCCCGGGAGCAGGCTGCGTTGCGCGCTGCCATCGAAGGCGCCACCGCGCAACTGGCGGGCATGCGCCGGGCCCGCGGCGACCTGACGGCCCAGGCCGAATCCCTGCGCCTGCAACTGGGCAATCTGCAACCCTTGGCGGACAACGGCTACATCCCGCGCAACCGCTTGCTCGACTACCAGCGTCAGTTGTCGCAAGTGCAGCAGGAGCTGGCGCAGAACAGCGGCGAGAGCGGCCGGGTCGAGCAAGGGATTGTCGAATCTCGCCTGAAGCTGCAGCAGCACCAGGAGGAATACCAGAAGGAAGTGCGCAGCCAGCTGGCCGAGGCCCAGCTCAAGAGCGAAACCCTGCAACAACAGTTGAAATCCGCGGGGTTCGAGTTGCAACACAGCGAAATCCTCGCCACCGCCGATGGCATCGCCGTCAACCTCGGCGTCCATACCGAAGGCGCGGTGGTGCGCCAGGGCGATACCTTGCTGGAAATCGTGCCCCAAGGCACCCGGTTGGAAGTCGAAGGGCACCTGCCGGTCAACCTGATCGACAAGGTCGGCACCCATTTGCCGGTAGATATCCTGTTCACCGCCTTCAACCAGAACCGCACGCCCCGGGTCTCGGGGGAGGTCAGCCTGATCTCCGCCGACCAGATGATCGATGAAAAGACCGGGGCGCCCTATTACGTGCTGCGCAGCAGCGTCAGTGATACTGCTCTGGAAAAGCTCAACGGCCTGGTGATCAAGCCGGGGATGCCGGCCGAGATGTTCGTGCGTACTGGCGAGCGCTCGCTACTCAACTACCTGTTCAAACCGCTGCTCGACCGAGCAGGCGTTGCGTTGACCGAAGAATAAGAAGGATGTCCGGCGCCATGAAGCGTTTCCACTGGCTGGCCGTGCTGGCCGCTTTTAGCTGTCCCAATGCCTGGGCCATGGGCCCGTTTGAGTTCTACGAGCAGGCGTTGCGCAATGACCCGGTCTACCTGGGGGCGATCAAGGAGCGCGACGCAGGTCTGGAGAATCGCGCCATCGGCCGCGCCGGGCTGCTGCCGCACCTGGGCTACAGCTACAACAAGGGCCGCAACCAGTCCAAGGTCACCTACCTCAACGACCGCGGCGCCAGCCAGCATGACGACCGTAACTACAGCAGCTTTGGCTCCAGCCTGACCCTGCAACAACCATTGCTCGACTACGAGGCCTACGCGGCTTATCGCAAAGGCGTGGCCCAGGCGCTGTTCGCCGACGAAAATTTCCGTGGCAAAAGCCAGGAACTGTTGGTGCGAGTGCTGAGCAGTTACACCCAGGCGTTGTTCGCCCAGGACCAGATCGACATCGCCCAGGCCAGGAAGAAAGCCTTCGAGCAACAGTTTCGGCAGAACGAGCAGTTGTTCCGCCAGGGGGAGGGGACGCGCACCGACATCCTGGAAGCCGAATCCCGCTATGAACTGGCAACGGCCGAAGAAATCGAGGCACGCAATGAGCAGGATGCCGCCTTGCGTGAGCTGGGTTCACTGATTGGCGCGCCGGCCCTGGATATCGGCGACCTGGCGCCACTGAACGACAGCTTCCAGACCTTTGCCTTGCAGCCGGCCAGTTTTGACACCTGGCACGAACTGGCGGTGAGCAACAACCCGAACCTGGCCTCCCAGCGTCAGGCGGTGGATGTGGCGCGCTATGAGGTGGAGCGCAATCGCGCCGGCCACCTGCCGAAGATCAATGCCTACGCGACGATGCGCCAGAACGAGTCAGAGAGCGGCAACACTTATAACCAGCGCTATGACACCAACACCATCGGCCTGGAAGTCAGCGTGCCGCTGTACGCCGGCGGCGGGGTTTCGGCCTCGACCCGCCAGGCCAGCCGCCACATGGAGCAGGCCGAGTACGAGCTGGATGCCAAAACCCGCGAAACCCTGATCGAACTGCGCCGCCAGTTCAGCGCCTGTGTGTCCGGGGTAAACAAACTGCGGGCCTATCAGAAAGCCCTGGCTTCTGCCGAGGCGCTGGTGGTGTCGACCCGGCAAAGCATCCTCGGCGGCGAGCGGGTCAACCTCGACGCGCTCAACGCCGAACAACAGCTCTACACCACCCGCCGCGACCTGGCCCAGGCCCGCTACGACTACCTGATGGCCTGGACCAAATTGCACTACTACGCCGGCACGCTGGGGGCGCAGGACTTGGCGAAGGTGGATGAAGCGTTTGTAACCCACTGACTCATTGGCTGACCAAGTCTTTGTGGCGAGGGGATTTATCCCCGTTGGGTCGCGTAGCGGCCCCAGGGTCTAGCGTCTGCTTTGCAGACGAACGGGGATAAATCCCCTCGCCACAGGACCATGCCAGTCAGTACCCCAAGTGCAGGCCACAGGATCTTTGCAACAACTAAGGATGGTTAGTGATGAAAACCGATAACAACAAACATCCCGGCAAAACCGGACGCGTGTTTCTGCTCAAGACCCTCAACCACGCCATGCTCTGCGCACTGGCAACCCTGGGCACGGCCCAGGCGGCGCCTTATGTCGAAGGCGGTACCCGGGGTAACCCGGACAGCTGGCGTAGCAGCGAATTCAATGCCGAGTGGGGCCTGGGTGCGATCAACGCCCAGCAGGCCTACGCGGCGGGCTACACCGGCAAGGGCGTGAAGCTGGGGATCTTCGACCAGCCGGTGTATGCGGCTCACCCGGAGTTCTCCGGCAACGACAAAGTCGTGACCCTGGTCACCAGCGGCATCCGCGAATACACCGACCCCTACATTCCGGTAAAGGCCGGCGACCCGTTCCGCTATGACGGCTCGCCCACGGTCGGCTCCGATGGCAAGCTCGGTTCCCACGGCACCCACGTCGGCGGGATCGCGGCCGGTAGTCGTGACGGCGGACCGATGCACGGCGTGGCGTTCGACGCGCAGATCATCAGCGCCGACAACGGTGACCCAGGCCCCGAGGACGGCATCATCCTTGGCAACGACGGCGCGGTGTACAAGGCCGGTTGGGATGCCTTGATTGCCAGCGGCGCACGGATCATCAACAACAGCTGGGGCATCGGCATCACTGACCGCTTCGACCAGGGCGGCCGAGACCCGGCGTTTCCGCACTTCACCGTGCAGGACGCACAACTGCAATTCGACCAGATCAAACCGTTGCTGGGCACCAAGCCTGGCGGTGCCTATGAAGGCGCCATCGCCGCCGCCCGCAGTGGCATCGTGACAATCTTTGCCGCCGGTAACGATTACAACCTGAACAACCCCGACGCCATCGCCGGCCTGGCGTATTTCGTGCCGGAGATCGCGCCGAACTGGCTTACCGTCGCCGCCCTGCAAGTCAACCCGGACACCACCAGCCCGAATCCCTACACCATCAGCACCTTCTCCTCGCGCTGCGGCTACACGGCAAGCTTCTGCGTGTCGGCACCGGGTACCCGGGTCTACAGCGCGGTCATCGGTGGCACCAGCGCCGACGACCTGACCGTGGGCTACGGCAACAAGAGCGGCACCTCCATGGCCGCGCCCCATGTGGCCGGCAGTGCGGCGGTGCTGATGGAGCGCTTCCCCTACATGACCGGCGCGCAGATCGCCAGCGTGTTGCGCACCACGGCCACCGACATGGGCGCGCCGGGGGTCGATTCGCTTTATGGCTGGGGCATGATCAACCTGGGCAAGGCCATCGATGGCCCGTCGATGCTGGTCACCGAACAGGACATTCCTGCAGCGTTTCGCATCGACGGCGCCTACGGCTCCGGGCAGTTCGTGGCGGACTTGCCGGGCATCGGCGCAATCATCGACGCCGGTAAGCCCACCGAACGGGTATGCAGCGGCATCCAGTGCGGCCTGGACGTCTGGGGCAATGACATTTCCGGTCATGGCGGGCTGACCAAGGAAGGGATCGGTACGCTGGTGCTGACCGGTGAAAACACCTACAGCGGTCCGACCCTGGTCAATCAGGGTCGATTGGCGATCAACGGCTCGCTGACGTCGGCTGTCACGGTCAATGACGGCGGCAGCCTCGGCGGCAACGGACGCATCGCCAGTCTGACCGCCAACCGCGGCAGCAGTGTGGCGCCGGGCAATTCCATCGGTACGCTGCAAGTGGCCGGTGACGTGATATTCCAGCCCGGTTCGACCTACGCGGTGGAAGTCTCGCCGATCTCCAGCGACCTGATCGTCGCGGGCGGCAAGGCGTCCATCGACGGCGCGACAGTGGCGCTGTCCCTGGAAAACAGCGCAACGCTGCTCACCGCCAGCGAGGTGAAAAGCCTGGTCGGCACGCAGTTCAATATCCTTCAGGCCGCCGGCGGTATCGAAGGGCGCTTCGGCGAGGTCTTGCCCAACTACGCGTTTCTCGGCGGCGACCTGGCCTACACCGGTAACGGTATTCAGCTGGCGGTGCAGCGCAATGACACATCGTTTGCCAGTCTTGGCCTGACGCCCAATCAACGTGCCGTGGCGAGCGCCGCCGAACAACTCGGGGCGGGCAACGGGCTCTACGAAGCCTTGTTGTTGTCACCCAGCGCCGCGGCGGCGCAACAGGCGTTCCAGCAACTGTCCGGCGAGATCCATCCGGCCGTCGGTACGTTGTTGATCAACGACAGTCGCCACCTGCGCGAAGCCGTGACCGACCGCCTGCGCCAGGACGCGCTGTATGACGCCAACACGCCGACCGATGCAAACAGCAACGCCTGGGTCAAGGTGCTCGGAGCGTGGGGCAAAAGCGATGGCGGTCATGACAACGCCAGCTCCACCCGCTCCATCGGTGGCTTGCTGGCCGGTGTCGATGGCTTGATCGGCGAGCAGACCCGCCTGGGTTTCGTCACCGGCTACAGCGACAGTTCACTGAGCATGGGCGATGGCACGCATTCCTCGGCCAAGGTCGACAGCTATCATCTGGGCGCCTACCTGGGGCATGAAATCGACGACCTGCGCCTGAGCGTCGGTGGCGCCTACAGCTGGCATCGCATTGACGTGCAGCGTGACGTGCAGTGGGGCGACACCGCTGGCCGGGAGAAAACCAAGCGCGATGCCCGAAGTGCCCAACTGTTCACCGAAGCGGCCTATCGCCTCGACCTGCAACCGCTGGCATTGGAACCGTTTGCCAACCTGGCCTATGTGCATCTGGACAGCGACAGCTTCCGCGAGAAAGGTGACAACGCCGCCCTGCGCGGAGGCGATGATCGTCGCGATGCCGTGCTCTCGACCCTGGGCCTGCGGGTCGGCCGAACCCTGGCGCTGTCGCAGGAGCAGCAACTGCAACTGTCCGGCTCCCTCGGCTGGCAGCACAACCTGAGCAACACCCGCTCCGAGCAGGACCTGGCCTTCGCCGGCAGTCCGAACACTTTCGCGGTGCAAAGCGTGTCGATGGACCGCAACGCCGCAGTGGTCGGCGCCCGTGCCGGGCTGGCGGTGGCCAAGGACGTGCGCGTCAACCTGGACTACAACGGTTTGCTGGGCTCGCGGGATAAAACCCATGGCGTGGGGCTGACGCTGGATTGGCAGTTCTGACCGCGTGGCCTAAACGCATCCCCTTGTGGCGAGGGAGCTTGCTCCCGCTCGAGTGCGCAGCGCTCGCAAGCTTTTTTGGGCTGCTGCGCAGCCCAGCGGGAGCAAGCTCCCTCGCCACAAAAGTTTCGCGCAACTTCGAAAAGCCATTCCAACAACAAAAAGTGAGTAAGCACCATGGGTCTCTACGACTACAAACACCTGGGCACCCTTGAATCCAAAGCATTGGTCAGCGATGCGATGGCGATCATGTTGTATTCCTACCACAACCTCGACAACGGCTTTGCAGCCGGCTACCAGCACAACGGCTTCGGGACCGGCCTGCCGGCAACGTTGGTCACCGCGTTGCTGGGCGGCACCGATTCCCAGGGCGTGATCCCCGGTGTTCCGTGGAATCCCGACTCGGAAAAACTCGCCCTGCAAGCGTTGCAAAAAGCCGGCTGGACGCCCATCAGCGCCTCACAACTGGGCTACACCGGCAAAGTGGACGGACGCGGGACGTTCTTCGGCGAGAAGGCCGGCTACACCACCGCCCAGGTGGAGATCCTGGGCAAGTACGACGCCGCCGGGCACCTGACGGAAATCGGCGTGTCGTTTCGCGGCACCAGCGGCCCGCGGGAAAACCTGATCGTCGACTCCATCGGCGATGGGATCAATGACCTGATGGCGGCGCTTGGCCCCAAGGATTATGCGAAAAACTACGCCGGCGAAGCCTTCGGCAACCTGCTCGGCGACGTTGCGAAATTCGCCCAGGCCCACGGCTTGAGCGGTAAGGAGGTCCTGGTCAGCGGCCACAGCCTGGGCGGGCTGGCGGTCAACAGCCTGGCGGACTTGAGCGCCAGCCAATGGTCGGGCTTCTACAACGATGCGAATTACATCGCCTACGCCTCGCCAACCCAAAGCAGCACGGACAAGGTGCTGAACATAGGCTATGAAAACGATCCGGTGTTCCGCGCCCTGGACGGCTCGACGTTCAATCTGTCCTCGGTGGGCGTGCACGATACGCCGCAGGACTCGGCCACCAACAACATCGTCAGTTTCAATGACCATTACGCTTCAGCGACCTGGAATGTGTTGCCGTTTTCCATCCTCAACATCCCCACTTGGATCTCCCATCTGCCCACCGGTTACGGCGACGGTATGGGCCGGGTCATGGGGTCGGCGTTCTACGACCTCACCGAAAAGGATTCCACCGTCATCGTCGCCAACCTCTCGGACCCGGCGCGGGGCAACACCTGGGTCCAGGACCTCAATCGCAACGCCGAGACGCATACCGGCAGCACTTTCATCATCGGCACCGACAAGGACGACCTGATCCAGGGCGGCCAAGGCAATGATTACCTCGAAGGACGCGCCGGCAGCGACACCTTCCGCGACGGTGGCGGCTACAACGTGATCCTTGGAGGGCAGGGCAACAACAGCTTGCAGTTGCAGCAATCGATCAATGATTTGAGTGTCGCCCGGGATGGCGCCGGAACGCTGTACCTGCGCGACGCCCACGGCGGGATCAGCATCACCCGCGACATCGGCACGCTGGTCAGCCAGGAGTCCGGGTTGTTCTGGGGGCTGCTCAAGGATGAGGTGAACCACAGCGTGACCGCCGACGGCCTGCTGGCCGGCAGCCACCTGACGACCTATGCATCATCGGCCCAGGGCAGCGCCGCCAACGATACATTGGTAGCGCGAGCGGCTGGCGACTGGCTGTTCGGCCAGGACGGCAATGACACGCTGGTGGGAGGCAAAGGCAACGACACCTTCGTCGGCGGCACGGGTAATGACCTGATGCAGTCGGGCGGCGGCAGTGACACCTTTATCTTCAATGGCGCGTTCGGCCAGGATCGCATCAGTGGTTTCGACGCCGGGGATAAGCTGGTGTTCATCGGCGTGCAGGGTGCGGGCACCGGTTACGACTACAGCCAGCACCTGAGCCAGGTGGGCAGCGACACGGTGCTCAAGGTTGGCGACAGCGCTGTGACGCTGGTCGGGGTAAACCTGGGGCAGGTGGCGGGCGACGGTATCGTGTTTGCCTGAGGCCCTCATCGCGAGCAAGCTCGCTCCCACAAGGGATCGATGGTGAACTCAGATTTTGCAAACACCCGAGCCCTACTGTGGGAGCGGGCTTGCTCGCGAAAGCGGTGGTTCAGTTAGTATCGATTAACCTGACACACTGTCTTCGCGAGCAAGCCCGCTCCCACAAAGGATCGGGGGTGAATCCAGATCCTCAGGCAACCGACAACCGCTGTGGGACCGAGCCTGCTCGCGATAGCGGTATTCGATTCACCCCCGATCCATCAGGATCAATCTTCCTTGCGAATCGTCGCCACATCATCGGCGCGGACCCGCACTTGCTTGCCAGAGATGTCTTCGAACTCATAGAAGCCGTCTTTGGTCCGGGTATTGGGCGTGTCCTTGGTCAAATACTGGGTGCCGTTCTGCAAAGTCACGACCGTAGGGGACGCGCAGCCGGCCAGCGCAAGGATTGCCACGGCGACCAGGGGCAGGCCCAGAAACCTGATGTTCATAACCATAACCTCTCAAAATCAAAGGACACGGACCGGCTGATTCGATCGCGCCATCACGTTAGTCAACCGCCATTTGTCTCGCTTGCTGTAGGAAAGTTCATCGCTGGCAGAAGGATTTCATCCTGTAAATATAGGAGACCGTTCATCTTCTACAGTTGCCTGGGCTGTTCGTAGCTGATATCTGTACGCATAACCAGTATTCCAGCATCCGTGGCGCTTCTTTCGTGACAGCCAATCCCCTCGACGATCCGTTTTATTACCTGAACAACTTCCAGCGGGTACTCGCCTGGCTGTCTCAACGCTATGCCGATGTACTCAGCAGCGAAGAGCAGCGCTTCATCGAGGATTTCTCCGCGTTGCCGCGCGGGTCCCAGGGGTTGCTGGTGCGGATGGTCATGCGCAAGGGGCTGCGTTTTCGCCACGGCAAGCTCAACTACGGGGAAATTGGCGACATCGGCAGCGCCGTCGCACCGTTGCTGGCCCTGGGTTGGGTTGATGAGCAGGCGCCCCTGGGGCTGGTCGAGCTGTTCGAAGTGCTGCTCAAAGCCGAAATCCTGTCCTGCCTGGGCCACCTGATCGAACAGCCCAAGGCCAGGAAGACCGAGTGGCTCCAGGCCCTGGAAGGCCATTTCAGCCAACCTCAAACGTTTCGCGACTGGTGCCCGCAGCTTGAAGACCGGCTGTACAGCCTGACGGTCATGCCGCTGTGTGATCGGCTACGGTTGCTGTTCTTTGGCAATCTCTACCAGGACTGGTCGGAGTTCGTGCTCGCGGATCTCGGCATCTTCACCTACGAAACCGTTGAATTCAGCGCCGAGTCCCGCGGCTTGCGCAGCCGCCAGGACGTCGATGCCTGCCTGTTCCTCCACGACTGCCAGCAGCGCTTCGAAGCGGGCGAGGCCCTTGAAGAGGTCGTTGCCCAGGTCAACGGCTTGACCCTCGACAATCCGTGGCTGGAGCGGCGTCGCGGCAAGTTGCTGTTCCAGATTGGCCAGCACGGTGAGCGCATCGGCGACTTCGCCCTGGCCTTGTGTATCTATCGCGATTGCACCTACCCCGGAGCCCGGCTGCGGATGATTCGCGTGCTGGAGCGCATCGGTGAATACGCATTGGCCCTCGAGCTGGGCGAAACCGCCGCACAGGCGCCGCAAAATGCCGCCGAGGCCCAGGCGTTGTTCAGGATCGTCCCCAGGCTGCGGCGTAAACTCGGCGGGCCGCCGGTGCCGCGCAGCCTGGCGCGGGAAGTCGAGCGGCTGGACCTGCATCTGCCCAGGATCGATCCGACGCTGTCGGTGGAGTATCACGTCCAGGCCCACCTGCACGATGACGCCGCGCCGGTGCATTACGTCGAGAACAGCCTGATCAACTCGCTGTTCGGCCTGTTGTGCTGGCCGGCGATATTCGCGCCGTTGCCGGGGGCGTTCTTCCACCCGTTCCAGCGCGGCCCGGTAGATTTGCTCAATGAAGATTTCCACGAGCGTCGCGCCGAGCTGTTCGCCGCCTGTTTTGCCGAGCTGGACGATGGCCGTTATCGCCAGACCATCCTGCGACGCTATGCCGAGAAATGGGGCGTGCAGTCGCCTTTCGTGTTCTGGGGCGCGCTGTCCGGGGAGCTGTTGGAGCAAGCCCTCGATTGCCTACCCCCCGAGCACCTCAGGCACTGGTTCCTGCGTCTGTTGCTGGACATCAAGGCCAACCGCGCCGGCATGCCGGACCTGATCCAGTTCTGGCCGCAGCGCAAGGCCTATCGGATGATCGAGGTCAAAGGCCCCGGTGATCGCCTGCAAGACAACCAGCTGCGCTGGTTGGAGTTCTGCCACGAACACCAGATGCCGGTTGCGGTGTGCTACGTGCAATGGGCGGAGCAGGGCGCGTGAACCCGCCGCCGAGCTACAGCATCGCGGTGCGCGCATTGTGTGAATTCACCGCCAAGGTCGGCGACCTGGACCTGCGCTTTACCCCATCGCCCACGGCCTTGGAAGGCATCGCCGGGCATCGCACCGTGGCCTCACGCCGCAGCGAGGGTTACCAGGCCGAGGTCAGCCTCGAAGGCTGCTACCAGAGCCTGAAGGTCAAAGGTCGGGCCGACGGCTACGATCCAACCGGCAATCGCCTGGAAGAAGTGAAGACCTACCGTGGTGACCTGAGCAAGCAGCCAGCCAATCACCGCCAGTTGCATTGGGCCCAGGCGAAAATCTATGGCTGGCTGATGTGCAGTTCGCTGCAACTGCCGCGCATCGACGTGGCCCTGGTGTATTTCGACATCGTCAGTGAAAAGGAAACCTGCCTGACGCAAAGCTTCGAGGCGACGCAGCTCCAGGCCTTCTTTGAAGCGCAGTGCGCGCTGTTCCTGGCCTGGGCCGAACAGGAATTGGCCCATCGACAGGCGCGCAATTGCGGCGCACAGGCCCTGGCGTTTCCCCATGCCGGCTTCCGGACAGGGCAGCGGCACCTGGCCGAGTCGGTGTTCAAGGCCGTCAGCACTGGCCGTTGCCTGATGGCGCAGGCGCCCACCGGGATAGGCAAGACCATCGGCACCCTGTTCCCGATGCTCAAGGCCCTGGCGCCGCAGCAGTTGGACAAGGTGTACTTCCTCACCGCGAAGAGTCCGGGGCGCAAACTGGCACTGGATGCGGCCCAGGTGATCAGCCACAGCGCGCCGTCGATGCCATTGCGTGTGCTGGAAATGATCGCCCGGGACAAGGCTTGCGAGCACCCGGACAAAGCCTGTCACGGCGAGTCCTGCCCGCTGGCTCGCGGTTTTTACGATCGCCTTCCGGCAGCCCGGGCCGCTGCGAGCCAGGTTACCTTGCTCGATCAGGCGGCGCTGCGGGATATAGCCCTGGAGCATCAGATCTGCCCGTATTACCTCAGCCAGGAAATGGCCCGCTGGGCCGATGTGGTGGTGGCCGACTACAACTATTATTTTGACTTCAGTGCCTTGCTCTTTGGGCTGGCCCAGGCCAATGGCTGGAGCGTCGCGACCCTGGTAGACGAAGCCCACAACCTAGTGGAGCGCGGCCGGCAGATGTACAGCGCGACCCTCGATCAGGCGACGCTGGCGGCGGTACGAAAAACCGCTCCCGAGGCGTTGAAGAAAAGCCTGGAACGGCTCAATCGCCAGTGGAACGCCTTGCATGCGGCGCAAATCCCAGCCTACCAGGCGTACGACAAACCGCCGGAAAAACTGCTCCAGGCCATGGCGAGCTGCACCACGGCCATCGGCGATTACCTCAATGATCATCCCCAAGGGCTGGACAGCGGCTTACAAGGATTTTACTTCGAGGCCCTGCAGTTTGGCCGGGTGGCGGAGTCCTTCGACGACAACTTCCTGTTCGACATCCACAAGCGCGAGCTTGGTCGCCAACGCCGCCTGTCGACGCTGTGCCTGCGCAACGTGGTGCCGGCCGGGTTCCTGCGGCCGCGGTTGAAGGCAGCCCGCAGCAGCGTATTGTTTTCTGCGACCCTGAGCCCCCGACACTATTACGCCGACCTGCTGGGTACGCCGGCGGATACGGTGTGGATCGATGTCGAGTCGCCGTTCAAGCCCGAGCAACTGGACGTACAGATCGTCAGCCGGATCTCCACGCGTTTTGCCCACCGCCAGGCGTCCCTGGAGCCGATTGTCGACTTGATGGCTCATCAGTTCGGCGAGCGACCGGGCAACTACCTGGCGTTCTTCAGCAGCTTCGATTATTTGCAGCAGGTCGCCGGGCTGTTCGCCGAGCGCTACCCGGCGATTGCCATCTGGTCGCAATCACGGGGCATGGGCGAAGCGCCGCGACGGGCGTTTCTCGAACGGTTCATGGAGCACAGCCAGGGCATCGGCTTTGCGGTACTGGGCGGCGCGTTCGGCGAAGGCATCGATTTACCGGGTTCACGGCTGATCGGTGCGTTCATCGCCACCCTGGGTCTGGCGCAATTCAACCCGGTCAATGAGCAGATGAAACAGCGCATGGCGGCGATTTTCGGTGATGGCTACGATTACACCTACCTGTACCCCGGCTTGCAGAAGGTGGTACAGGCTGCCGGACGGGTGATCCGCACCCAGCAGGATCGTGGGGTTGTGATGCTGATCGATGACCGGTTTGCCGAAGCCCGGGTGCAGCACTTGTTGCCGCGTTGGTGGTCAGTCAATCAAGAGGGATACAGAACCTGTGGGAGCGGGCTTGCTCGCGAAAGCGTCGGCACATCCGATATCGCCGTAAGCTGACAC
>NZ_JALJDX010000153.1 GCF_022952855.1 Pseudomonas sp. RGM2987
GACGGGGCAACAGTCGAAATTTATATTGCCTGATACTCCGCTTTCGCGAGCAAGCCCGCTCCCACAGAGGTCTGTGTAGCTCACCTGCATCGCGGGGCGCCTGTTTTGGCAGTGGTAGAGTACTGGTCACAAAGTTGGTGGTTAAGGAAGAACTGAAAATGGCTTTCAGGGTGTTGGTAATAGGCGGCTACGGCAATTTCGGCAGCATCGTTTGCCGCCATCTGGCAGTGATGCCAGGCGTGGAGCTGGTGATCTCGGGTCGCGACCCCGGCAAGTTGCAACGCAAGGTCGATGAATTGAAAAGCCAATCCGGCACGACCTGCGAAAGTTGGTGCGGCGACGCCATGGGGCCGGGGTTCGAGTCCGCTCTGGCGTCGATGAACATCCAACTGGTCGTCCACACCGGCGGCCCGTTCCAGGGCCAGTCCTATGCCGTAGCCGAGAGTTGTATCGCCGCGGGCGTGCACTACTGCGACCTGTCGGACAGCAGGGCCTTCGTCACCGGCATTGACGCCCTCGATGCCCAGGCCAGACAGGCGGGCGTGGCGATCCTCAGCGGTTGCAGTTCGGTGCCGACGCTGTCGGCGGCGATCATCGACCAGCAGCGGCATCGCTTCCAGCGCATCGACTCGATCGAACACGGCATTACCTCATCGGCGAAGATGCCGGGCCTGTCCACCGTCGAAGGCGTCCTGGCCTACGCCGGCAAGCCGATCAAGCAACTCAAGGATGGCCGGGTGCATGAGGTCCTGGGCTGGCAGGACCTGACGCTGCGCAAAATGCCGGGCCTGGGTAGACGCGTGTTAGCCAACGTCGATGTGCCGGACCTGGACATCTTCGCCAGCCGCTACGGCGCCCATACGTTACGCTTCCAGGCCGGCGCCGGGTTGAAGCTGGGCGGCGTCGCCAACTATCTGCTGGCCCAGGCGATGCGCATCGGCTTGATTACCGATCATCTGCCTTGGGCCGCCAGGCTTCACCGCTGGGGACTCTGGTTCGAACGCTTTGGCGATGGCAAAAGCGCGATGTACATCGATGTCCACGGCATCGGCGTCGACGCCAGACCACTGTCGATGAGTGCGCAGCTCACAGCGCTGAACGACAAGGGCCCGGAAATCCCCAGCTGCGCCGCCGTGGCCCTGGCCGCGAAAATGGCCCGGGGCTACGTGCCTGAACCCGGTGCCCGGGCGTGCGTAGGCGAAATCAGCGTCGACGAATACCTGGCCGCCATCGATGATTCGCAAAACCTGAGCCTGTCCGTGCGCTTCTGCGACGAGCAGGGCTGAGCATGCTCTATCTTGGCCTGAAGTACCTGCACGTCATCGCCGCCATCTTTCTGTTCGGTTTCGGCATGGGCTCGTACCTGTACCTGATCGCCGCCAGCCGCACACGCAATCCCCAGGTGATTGCGCATGTGGCGCGGATGGTGGTCCGTTACGACACCTGGATCACCACGCCGGCCGGCTTCATCCAGATCATAACGGGCTACCTGCTGCTGAAACTGACCGGGCTCGCCCTGACCACCGCATGGGTCACGACCGCGTTGGTCATCTTCCTGTGTGTGGGTCTGCTCTGGCTGCCGGTCCTGGTGTTGCAGAAGCGTCTGCATGGGCTGGCTTCAACGGCGGTCGAAGCGGGGCAGGGACTTGATGAGCGCTACCTGCCGGTGTACCGCAAATGGTTCTGGATGGGTGTCTGCGGATTTTCCGGGATGTTCGTGATCGTGATGATCATGGTGACGAAGATGACCCCGTGGCAATGGGCCGGTCTGGTGCTGAGCTGACGAATAATCAGCCCGGCTTGTTCTTCACATCGTCGTGGCCTTGAGGAAGCGCCGTTCGTGATCAGGATGAGGCAGCAGGCAGGTGTCGTATTTGCCAAAGAGCCGATAGCGGTTCAGCGCTATGCGATCATAAGCCCAGTCTCGAAACCTGCGGGGCAGGTAGCTCAGCAGTCTCACGGGGCGCCAGCGGCGAGGCAGCAGGGCAACGACTTCGAACACTGCATCCGAACGCACCCAGAAGTGATGGTCGCGAACCACCGCCATCGTGTCGAAATGATCCAGGGGTAAACCTGCCCAGGCCAACAGCGCCTGCCCCTCGGGTGACTGTACGGCGGCCAACCGGACGCTGTGGGCGCGATCATGGCGAATCAGGAACTGTGCCCAGCCGTTGCACAGCTTGCACACGCCGTCGAACAGCACGACGGTCTCGCCTGGCTTGAGCAATGGCGCGGGTGTCGGGCGAATCTGGGAAGTTGGCATAACGTGGCTCTACAGAACGCCTGGTTATCCGGATAATACGCCGGTTCCGGCGTAAAGAACGCCTCTACCGTTTATTCAAGAGCCTGTTCGATCCATGAGCGATGACATCTACGCAAGGTACATGCGTTTCCAGACCCCCGATCCGGCCATCGGTGTGCGCGAACAGGCGCCAATGTTCCCCCAGGAACAGGCCTGGGCCCGCGAACATGCGGCCATGCACAGTTTCAGCTGGCTGGTGGTGCTGATGGCGCCGCTGTGCTTCGGCCCGATGCTGCCGCCCATCGCCTGGTTGCTTGGGGTGTTGCTCTACCAAGCGCTGTTCGCCCCTGAGCTGGACGTGGATCGCATCGTCGGTGATTCCGATGGCTGGCTGGTGGTTGCGATGTTGCTGTTCACCACGGCTTGGGCGCTGCGTAACTTCCTGCGGGACAAACACGACCCCACCAAGCGCTACTGGCAGTCGATGCCCGGACAAGGGTTGGCCGAGCTTGAGCGTCATACCCTGGTCTCGGGTTTCAACCTGTGGTCCAACGACTTCGACCCGGACTGCAACACCCTGATGCAATGGGTCGACGGTAAGCTGGTATCTGTGCAAGGCAGCGGCGTGTCGCAATGGGTCCTGGCCAGGACAGCGGCGGGGCAGTGGCTGGCGCTCAAGGAAGAATTTGCGGGCAACTTTTCCTATGCTCGGGAGGGGCAGATGCCAGCGCGGGACAAGCAGCTTCTACCTCGCGAAGAACTGGCGATTGCCTTTGCCCCCGGCACTCATCTTTCACTGGGCCGACGGTTCGACGGGCCGCTGATTCCCGTGGAGGACACGGGATATTGGCTGTCCGCCGAAGAACTCAGGCGCCTGGTCGAGGTTGCTCATCATTGGATGTTTTACCCGCCGGACCGTTATGCGCTGGTCAATGAGCAGGATGCCGAGTGGGTAGGGAGATTGGTGCAAAGAGCCCAGGCCGCCTCGCGAGCAGGCTCGCTCCCACAGTTTTGATCGCGGCGTTCCCATACCCGTGTTCGCCACAAAACCCCTGTGGGAGCGAGCCTGCTCGCGAGGCGGCGGTACATTCAACACTTCGGCAAGCTGACCCACCGCTTTCGCGAGCAAGCCCGCTCCCACAAGGGTCCAGTCCTGGCCACATTTCTTTGTCCACCACAGATCCCCCTGTGGGAGCGGGCTTGCCCGCGAAAGCGGTGGTTCAGCTTGCATCAATGTTAAAAGTGCCGCTGAGCTGCGAAGCAACCTACTCACCGAGCCAGGTATTGACCACCCGCCGATCCAACTCCTCCCACTCCGCCATGCCCAACACCCGCGTGGTATTCAGCCCCCGCAGATACCCGCGCAACTGATTGGCGGTGGCGCGCTTGAGTTCCAGGTCAGGCGCCTCTTTTGCCAGGAGCACGGCCTCGTACTGAACCAGATAATCGGCCACCCGCTCCCGGAAATCGGACAGGACTGCATCGCGGATCAGGTCAAACGTTCTCATGGCAAGCCTCTTGTCCTTATGGGTATTCGCCTCGACGGCGTTCAACTATTGCTAGAAGTAATAGTCACCATCACGAAACGCAAGTTCTGCTTTGTCGCGATTGAAGGGAAAATCGCCTCCATTGAACAAGCCGCTCCAATCCCTCGCCGGACGAGCCAAGCCTTTTATTTCCAGGATGACGCCGATGCGCGCTTTATTTTTGCTGTCCATGGCCTGTGCCTCGTTGTGGCTTGCCGGTTGTGCCTCCGTACCGAACGACCCGACCCTGACCCTGCAAACCAGCAAGACGCCCGCCGAATACGCGGAGTGCGTGGTGCCGAAACTGCAGGGCAGTGCCTTGAACCCGACCGTTTCCCAGAACCAGCGCAGCTATCGGATCGTGGTGCCCAGCAAGGTCTCGGCCGACAACGTGCTGGAAGCCTACAAGGCCGGCAGCGGTGGCAAGGTGTTCATCTACGAGCGCCACCTGCTGGCCTCGAACCTGCTGCCATCGAGTTTCGAGCGTGCCGCACAGGACTGCATCTGACCGGCCCGTAACCGTTTTCCCCGTGCTCCTTTGGTTGGCCGCAACCAACCAATTCCCTTGCCCCGCACCGTATTCGGTCGCGGGGCTTTTTTTTGCCAAGGGAATTTGACGCTCCATTGTGGAAACGGCATATTTGCTCGATTGTGAGCATTGATGCTCGTTTATGCAGGTTTATAGTGTATGACTTCAGCCCACGAAGCGTTTCCCGGTGAACGCCAGCAACTGATCAGCGAACGTCTTGCCCGGTATGGCCGGGTGATTGCCGCTGACCTTGCCAGCGAATTCAACGTGTCTGAGCACTCGATCCGTCGCGACCTCGGCGCTTTGGCGGCGGCGGGGGTGTGCAAGCGTGTCTACGGTGGTGCGATCCTGTTGCCGGCGGCCGAGAGGCCGATAGATGTTCGGGTACGCCAGGACCCGGTTCGCAAGAGCAGCCTCGGGCAAGCGGCTGCTTCGTTGCTACGAGCGGGTCAGCGGGTGTTCATCGACGCCGGCTCGACCAACCTGGCGATTGCCTGCGCCGTCGATCCGCAACTGACCTTGACCCTCATCACCAATTCGCCATTGATTGCGGTGGAGTTGATGAAGCTTCCGGCTGCCGAGGTGATTTTATTGGGCGGACGCCTGAACTCGACCTCCGGGGGGGTGATCGGGCTGACGGCGGTTCAGCAGTTGCGCCAGTTCAATGTCGACCTGTGCTTTCTCGGCACCTGCGCCATCGACCCGGATAACGGTGTCACCGCTTTTGGCCTGGATGACGCCGAGTTCAAACGCGCGGTGGTCGCGGCAAGCGGGCAGGTGGTAGCGGCCGTGACCAATGAAAAGCTGTCCAGCGTGGCTCACTATCAAGTCGCTTCGTGTGAAGAAGTCACCACCCTGGTGGTGGAACACGACGCACCACGGGAACGCCTGGAACCGTTCTTCGGCAGGCTTGCCAACGTTGTGACGGCGCCCCGGCCGGCTTGAGGGCAGGGGGCGGGCCTGACAATAATCCAGCAGATGTCTGACAACCCCATTGTCCGCCGGCCGATTTCCGTCTAGTTTGCTGCCCCATCATAAGTACAAAAGCAATCAGGAGTCAGTGATGCAACCGATTCGTCTCGCTCTGGTGGGCTACGGCAAGATCGCTCAGGATCAACATGTTCCCGCTATCCAGGCCAACCCGGCATTCCAATTGGTGGCGGTGGCTACCCAAGGCCAGCCTTGCGCCGGGGTGGAGAACTTCAAATCCCTGGGCGAACTGCTGGAAAACGGCCCACAGGTCGATGCGATAGCCTTTTGCACACCGCCCCAGGGCCGATACGCATTGGTGCAGCAGGCACTGGCCGCCGGCAAACACGTGCTGGTGGAAAAACCGCCGTGCGCCACTCTGGGTGAGGCGCAGGCCCTGGTCGATCAAGTGCGTGAGCAGGGCGTCAGCGGCCTGTTCGCCTGGCATTCGCGTTACGCCCCAGGGATCGAGGCCGCCCGCGATTGGCTGGCGGGCCGCGCCTTGCAAGGCGTGAAGATCGAATGGAAAGAAGATGTACGCAAGTGGCATCCCGGCCAGGCGTGGATCTGGCAACCCGGCGGCCTGGGGGTGTTCGATCCTGGCATCAATGCCTTGTCGATTGTCACTCACCTGCTGGCGCTGCCGCTGTTTGTCGAGGCCGCTGAATTGCGCGTGCCCAGCAACTGCCAGTCGCCGATTGCCGCCAGCATCAAGATGTCTGACGCCCATCGCCTCGACGTTCGCGCGGAGTTCGATTTCGACCACGGTCATGATGAACTGTGGAGCATCGAGATTCGCTGCACTGAAGGCACCTTGCGCCTGGATAACGGTGGCGCGCTGCTGCGTATCGACGGCGTGCGCCAGGAGGTGTCGCATGAAGGCGAATATGCCGCGGTGTACCGCCACTTCCAGCAGCTGATTGCCGACAAGGCCAGCGACCTGGACCTGCAACCGTTGCGGTTGGTCGCGGACAGTTTCTTTGTCGGCAGCCGGACGCTGGTCGAGCCGTTTTACGATTGAGTGATAGGTACCGCTGTTGAACGATCAGACATTGTCCCTACGCCTGGAGCGCGTGGCGGCGCACATGCCGGCGGCGGCGCGATTGGCCGATATCGGCTCGGATCACGCCTACCTGCCGGTGGCGCTGCTGCGTCGTGGCGCCATCGCTTGGGCGGTGGCCGGTGAGGTGGCCTTGACGCCGTTCCATGCCGCCGAGCGCACCGTGCGCGAGAGCGGCCTGGGCCAGCAGATCAACGTGCGCCTGGCCAATGGCCTGGAGGCCATCGAGCCGGGCGACCGGATCACCGCCATCAGCCTTTGCGGCATGGGCGGCGAGACGATCCGTGACATCCTCGACAGTGGCAAGGCGCGCTTGAGCGGCGAGGAGCGCCTGATCCTGCAACCCAACGGCGGCGAACAACCGTTGCGCCATTGGCTGATGAACAACGGCTACCGCATCCTCGACGAGGAAGTACTGCGGGAAAACCGCTTCTACTACGAGATCATCGTCGCCGAGCGCGCCGGGCCGGTGGCGTACAGTGCCCGGGAACTGTACTTCGGCCCTTTGCAAATGCAGGCACGTAGCCCAACGTTCCTGAGCAAATGGCAACGCCTGCTGCGCCAGAAGCAGAAGACCCTGTCCAGTTTCGCTCGGGCACGACAGGCAGTGCCCGAGGAGAAACTCCAGGAAGTCGCCCGGCAGGCGCGATGGATCACCGAGTTATTGGGGCAGGGCCCGCTTTAGCGTCCCGCCATCGGGTAGTGTTCGATACGACACGGATGCTCGTTTCCATCCCCTTTACAAATCCCATCCAGATACCGGTAGTGGATCTGCACTGTCTGGCCTTTGCCGGGCCATTGCCGGCGCGGGAGGGTGTTCTGGTAGTCGGTGGTTTCCGGAGTGAAGGTGATCGTCGAGCCTTGCTGCGGACATTGGGTGGTGGGGGATGTCGGCGTGATCTTGAGGATCCGCCCCTGCAACTGTGGATACGGTTGTTTCAGGACGTCGACGATCTGCACGTCCAACCGGCATATCTGCCAGCTCGCGGCGTGTACGGGGACGCACAGTACGGTGAACATCAGGATAAGCGCTGCGTGAGTTTTCATTGCCGGGTGCCCAGGTCCATGGAGCATGCAGCCTATCAAGGCACTGGCGCCTCGAACACCCGGTGTCGTGCCTGGCGTCGAACGGTTGAGGTGGGCGGTGCTGACCATGCATTACCCTCAACTCGCCGAGCTGCCCCTGACGCAAGCCAACGCCTGACCGCCCTTGTGGCGAGGGAACTTGCTCCCGCTGGGCTGCGCAGCAGACCCAAAAAACGGGGCCGCTGCGCGCTGGAGCGCCAGCCCGGCCCAGCGGGAGCAAGCTCCCTCGCCACGGGGGCTTCAGCTTTGTTTCGATCCCCCACCGATCTGCCACACATACGGCGGCTCGGTGCCATTGATTTCCCAGTCGCCAATGATCCGCTCCTTGTAAATCAATGGATTGTGGGAAGCCGCGGTGCGGGCGTTGCGCCAGTGGCGATCGAGGGTCTTGCTGGTGCT
This sequence comes from Pseudomonas sp. RGM2987, assembly GCF_022952855.1. Taxonomy (GTDB): domain Bacteria; phylum Pseudomonadota; class Gammaproteobacteria; order Pseudomonadales; family Pseudomonadaceae; genus Aquipseudomonas. The sequence goes on from NZ_JALJDX010000153.1 coordinate 7,812, forward strand.
GGTGGCCGAGGCACCGAGGGCGTTGAACAGGTCGCTGGTGGCACGCAGTACCAGGTCGCTGATGACCACCTGGGCCTGGGCCGATGCAAGTTCCGCGGCGATGTTGGCGGTGTGTTCGGTCTCGGCATTGCGGCTGAAACGGCTTTCATAGGCACGTTGCGAGGCGCTGGCGGCGCGCAGCGTGGTGGCCTCGGCCGCGTAGACCTGGGCCGAGGCCCGGCCGATCACTTGTTGCACCTGTACGTCCTGGCTGACTTCGCTGGCGTTGCCGGTGCTGAAGACTCGGGTACGCTTGCGCACCTGCTCGGTGAAGTCGTGGACCGCAGCGCGACCGGCGCCGGTCAGCACGGCCAGCAGCACCAGCTGGTAGAACGCGGTCTGGTATTTGAAGCGCGTGGAAAAGTCGATGAGGTTCTCGGCCTCGACCACTGCGTTTTCGAACACCGAGGTGCCGCTGCCGGTGGTGCGCTGTCCGAACCCATCCCAGTCATCGCTGAGCTTGACCCCGGACTGATGCACGTTGACTGCGGCAATTACGTCGACGCCGTTGTCGTCACGTTGGGCATACAGGTCGATCCAGTCGGCGAAGATACTGCCGGTGCTGTAGTACTTGGTGCCGTTGACCACCCATTGATCGCCTTGGCGGGACACCCGGGTCCCGACATCGCCAATTTTCACCGCGCCGATTTCAGTCCAGGCATTGCCCGCCAGTTCACCGGCGACGAAGCGCTGGAACCAGACGTCCTGTGGGCTGGTGGCGTGGGCATTGAGACGATCTTCGACGAAAGCGAAGTGCCCGCGCAGGGCCTGGGGCAGGTTGGAGTCGGCTTCGGCCAGTTCGATCAGCAGTTGCAAGAGCTGCGTCAGTGACGCTCCGGCGCCGCCGTATTCCACCGGTACGCGCACGGCGCCAAAGCCCGCTTCCTTTAGCCATTTGACCTGTTCGAAGGGCAGGCTGCGGGTTTGCTCGCGCTCCTGGGCGCCGGCCTGGATGCGGGCGAAGATCGGTCGGAATCGTTCGGCCAAGGCCTCGTAGTCTGTCCCGGTGGACGGGATCGGCGGCAGATGTTGTTGCTGTGCGGTCATGGCGATGTTCCTTCTGATGATGACTTCTTCTGATCAAGAGATGGGCAGTGTTGAAGCTGCCGGTGCCAAGGGGCATTGCACAGTCCATGCCCGACCTGTAACGCCTGTAGATCCGGGGCTTGCAGGGCGTAGGCCGGCGAAGAACCTGTCGTCCTACGGGCAATGTGTTGCACCGCTGTTTGCCGGGCAACAGCAGCCGCCCGGATCACCGAAACGCCCGCTGTTGGCCACGCAACAGTGCCCCAACAGCTTGTCTGGCTGGCGACAATGAAAAAAATCGAGGTTATTCAATAACCCATTGATATTTAATGAAATATCTACATGGCACGGTTGCTGCTCTACACCCTTTGCGGACGCTGAAGTGGCGTCTACCGACAGGGGGCAGACGATGAGCAAGCAATTCAAAGTGGTGGCGGTGTCAGGCAGCGTGCAGCAACCGTCGCGCACCCTGGTCCTGCTCAAGGCGCTGGTAGAAAGGCTCGAGCAGCAGTTGCCAATCGAGGTGCGCCTGATCGAGTTGGCCGAGGTCGGACCCCAATTCGCCGGGGTGTTGCGTCGTGAGGCGTTGCCCGAGGCTGTGCAGGAACACCTGCAAGCGATTGAAGACGCCGATCTGCTGATTGCCGCCAGCCCAGTCTATCGGGCGTCGTACACCGGCCTGTTCAAGCACCTGTTCGACTTCGTTCATCACGAAGCCCTGAAGAACGTGCCGGTGCTGTTGGCCGCGACGGGAGGCTCCGATCGCCATGCGCTGATCATCGATCACCAGTTGCGGCCACTGTTCGGGTTCTTCCAGGCCCTCAGCCTGCCGGTCGGGGTCTATGCCTCGGAAACCGACTTCACCCATTACCGAATCTCCAGCCCGTTGGTGCTGGAGCGCATCGAGCGCGCTGTCGAATCGGCGTTGCTGAGCCTGGTGCCGGATGCCCGGCGCAACGCCAGCGCTGCCTGATCAATCGCTTTCTTTCAATGAGCCGTGGAGTACATGCAATGAGCCAGGACACAATCAAGTTTGCCTACTGGGTGCCCAACGTCAGCGGTGGGCTGGTGGTCAGCAAGATCGAGCAACGCACCGACTGGGGCATCGACTACAACCGCAAGCTGGCCCAGATCGCTGAAGAGGCCGGCTTCGATTACGCCCTGTCCCAGGTGCGCTTCACCGCCGGTTATGGTGCGGAATACCAGCATGAGTCGGTGGCTTTCAGTCACGCCTTGCTGGCCGCCACCACCCGCCTGAAGGTGATCGCAGCGGTGCTGCCAGGACCGTGGACGCCTTCGGTGCTGGCCAAGCAGATCGCGACCATCGACCAGTTGACGGGCGGACGCGTCGCGGTAAACATCGTGTCCGGCTGGTTCAAGGGCGAGTTCACCGCGATTGGCGAACCCTGGCTGGAACACGATGAACGCTATCGCCGTTCCGAAGAATTCATCACCGCCCTCAAGGGTATCTGGACCACCGACAACTTCACCTTCCGTGGCGACTTCTACCGCTTTCACGACTACACCCTCAAGCCAAAACCCTTGCAGCAGCACCCGGAAATCTTCCAGGGCGGCAGTTCGCGTGCCGCCCGTGACATGGCGGCCCGGGTGTCCGACTGGTATTTCACCAATGGCAACACCGTGGAAGGCGTCAAGGCCCAGATCGATGACATCCAGGCGAAAGCCGCGGCCAACCAGCACAAGGTCAAGGTCGGGCTGAACGCCTTTGTCATTGCCCGCGATACCGAGGAAGAGGCCCGGGCCGTGCTCGCGCAGATCATCGACCAGGCCGATCCCGAAGCGGTGAATGCCTTCGGCGATGCGGCAAAGCAGGCCGGCAAATCCAGCCCGGAAGGCGAGGGCAACTGGGCCAAGTCCAGCTTCGAGGACCTGGTGCAGTACAACGATGGCTTCAAGACCAACCTGATCGGCACGCCGCAGCAGATCGCCGAGCGGATCGTCGCGCTCAAGGCGGTTGGCGTCGATCTGATACTCGCAGGGTTCCTGCACTTCCAGGAGGAAGTCGAGTACTTCGGCCGCAAGGTCCTGCCGCTGGTGCGTGAGCTGGAGCAGCGCAAAGCAGCGGCGAAAACGGCGGCGGTCGCCTAGTCGCGGGAGGCAGTATGGGCTCGTTCAACGACACACCCGGCGCGGCGCCGGTCAGCTTGCCCCAGTGGCTGCGGCATCAGGCTCAGTGGCATGGGGCGGACGTCGCGTTGCGCCATAAGCACCTGGGCATCTGGCAAGTGCAGACCTGGGCGCAGGTGGCCGATGAGGTCAGCCGTCTGGCGGCAGGTTTGCAGGCCCACGGCTTTGCGGCGGGCGCGACCCTGACGATCCTCAGCCGGCCCAGGCCCCAGGCGTTGCTGGCGGCATTGGCGGCGCAATGGTTGGGTGGCGTGGCGAGCCTGTTCGACCCACTACAGCCTGGCGCTGAACAGCTGCCACTGCTGGCCGCGTTGCAGCCAGACTTTGTCCTGGTCGAAGGGTTGGAAGAGCTCCAGCGCCTGCACGCGGCGCAGCTCGCGCCCGGCGTACTGATCTATCTCGACCGGCGTGGCTTGTCGGCTTCAGGGCCATTCGTCGACGCGCTGGACTACGCCGCGCTGCTCGCCCATCGCCCGGCGGATGAGCCGGCGTTGCTAGGGCAAGCGCAGCACACGGCATTCGTTTTTTATCGCGAGGAGGCCCAGGCCATCGAGGAGCAACGGCTCAGCCACGCCGAGCTGTTGCGCGAGGGTCAGCATCTGGTGGAGCGCGAAGCACTGGGACGGCAGGAAGAAGCGCTGGCCGCCCGGGCTTTTGCCTCGGCAGGCCAGGCCCGCTATCTGCTGGCGCCTTGGCTGATCGCCGGGTTTCGCCTGAATTTTCCGGAAAACCTTGCCACCCGTGATCGTGACCGGCGGGAGCTGGGCCCGACCCTGGTGGCCGGAACGCGTGAAACCTATACGCGTTTGCATGGCTATGCGCTGGAGCGCTTGCCCCTGCCGGGCAGTTGGACACGCAGGCTGGTGGACTGGGCGTTGGCAGCGCCTTCGGGTCCGTTGCAACGATACCTGGGGCACTGGCTGGTCCGGCGGCCTTTGCGCGATGTACTGGGGTTCTCTCGGACCCGGGCGCCGCTGTTGGTAGGCGATGCCTTGTCGCCCGAGACCCAGGCGTTCTTCGACAACCTGGGCATCAGGGTTCGCCATTGGAGCGATTCAGCCCAATGGGAAACGCCGGCGCACTCGGTGAGAAACATCCCCGATGACTGGGCCGAGCACCAGCCGCAACTGGCCTGAGAGGAAGCCCCCATGACCCGCACGGCCACTACGCATCTGCTGGAACTGGAGAATATTTCGCTGTCATTCAAAGGCGTCAAGGCGGTCACCGACATCAGCTTTCGCGTCGCCAGTGGCGAGATCTGTGCGCTGATCGGCCCCAACGGTGCCGGCAAGAGTTCGCTGCTCAATGTCATCAGCGGCGTGTACCAGGCCCAGGAAGGGCGCATCCGCTTTGATCGGCAAGAGCGGCGTCGGCAGCGCGCCCACGACGCCGCGGTGCAGGGCATCGCCCGGACGTTTCAGAATATCGCCTTGTTCAAGGGCATGAGCGTGCTCGACAACGTGCTCACCGGCCGCAACCTCAAGCGCCGCAGCACCTGGATCGAGCAGGCCCTGGGTGTCGGCCGGGCCCGGGCCGAGGATGACCGCCAGCGCGAAGCGGCCGAGCGGGTGATCGAGTTTTTGCACCTGCAACCGTGGCGGGACGTGCCGGTGGGCAAGCTGCCCTACGGTTTGCAGAAACGCGTGGAGCTGGCCCGCGCCCTGGCAGCCGAGCCTCGGCTGTTGCTGCTGGACGAACCCATGGCCGGCATGAATGCCGAGGAGAAGCAGCAGATGAGCCGCTTCATCGTCGACATCAACCGTGAGCTGGGGACCACGGTGGTGTTGATCGAACACGACATCGGCGTCGTCATGGGCATCAGCGACCACGTGGTGGTGCTCGACTACGGTCGCAAGATCGGCGATGGATCGCCCGAAGCAGTACGGCAAGACCCTGAGGTCATTTCGGCGTACCTCGGCACTCGCCACTGATACCCATTATTCGCGGCTTTCCCATCGGGAAGGGCAGGCGAGTTGCGTCCGCAGAACAGGAACAGGTATGGAATTTTTCTTTGAAGTGTTGATAGGCGGACTGTTGGCCGGGGTGATGTACGCCCTGGTCGCCATTGGTTTTGTGCTGATCTACAAGGCTTCGGGCGTGTTCAATTTCGCCCAGGGCGCGATGGTGCTGTTTTCGGCGCTGACCTTCGTCAGCCTGCTGGAACGCGGCGTGCCGTTCTGGCTGGCGTTCGTCATCAGCCTGGCCGCCATGGCCTTGATGGCGGTGCTGGTGGAACGGGTGGTGCTGCGCCCCTTGGTCAACCGCTCGCCGATCACGCTGTTCATGGCGACCCTCGGGCTTTCCTACGTCATCGAAGGTTTTGCCCAGGCGCTGTGGGGCGCCCAGGTGCATGGCCTGGAGCTGGGCATCAGTGACGAACCGCTGGAGTTGGGCGGGATGCTGCTGTCGCAGTTCGACATTTTTGCCGCGCTGACCGCGGCGTCCCTGGTGCTGCTGTTGTCCTGGCTGTTCAACAAGACGCGCTTGGGTCTGGCCTTGCGCGCGGTGGCCGACGACCCATTGGCGGCGTTGGCGGTGGGCATTCGTTTGCAGCGGGTGTGGGTGGTGGTCTGGACGGTGGCGGGTTTCGTCGGCCTGGTGGCGGGCCTGCTCTGGGGCGCGCGGCTGGGCGTGCAGTTTTCGCTGTCGCTGGTGGTGCTCAAGGCCTTGCCGGTGCTGATCATCGGCGGCTTTACCTCGATCAGCGGGGCGATTGTCGGCGGCTTGATCATCGGCGCCTCGGAGAAGCTGGCGGAAGTTTACCTCGGCCCCTTCATCGGCAGCGGTATCGAGAACTGGTTTCCCTATGTGCTGGCGCTGCTGTTTTTGCTGGTGCGTCCGGCGGGGTTGTTTGGCGAACGAGCCATCGAGCGAGTCTAGGGGAGCAGCGCTATGTTTTATCGAGAAACAGGTCAGTTCAGCACCCACTATGCCCAGGATCGTCGGGTATTTGCCCTGCGCCAGGATCGCCATGGGCTCGCGGCTTTGCTGCTGGTGGCCTTCGTCGTGGTGCCCTGGCTGGGCAACGATTATTGGTTCAGTGCGATTCTGATTCCGTTTTTGGTGCTGTCCCTGGCCGGGCTGGGGCTCAACTTGCTGACCGGCTATGCCGGGCAACTGTCACTGGGCTCCGCGGCGTTCATGGCGGTGGGGGCCTTTGCTACTTACAACTTCGAGGTGCGGGTTCCGGGCTTGCCGTTGCTGCTGAGCATTGCGCTGGGCGGGTTTTCGGCCGCCTTGGTGGCGGTGCTGTTCGGCCTGCCGAGCCTGCGGATCAAGGGTTTCTATCTGCTTGTCTCGACCCTCGCGGCGCAGTTCTTCGTGACCTGGGCACTGACCCGCTTCAGTTGGTTTTCCAACCACAGCGCCTCGGGCGTCATCAGTGCACCGCCCCTGGAGGTATTGGGCGTGAACCTGGATGCGCCGGCCGGGCGCTATCTATTGACCCTGACAATCGTGGTGGCGCTGTTCTGGCTGGGCAAGAACCTGGTGCGCAGCGAGTTGGGGCGCAACTGGATGGCGGTGCGCGACATGGACACCGCCGCTGCGGTGATCGGCATCGAGCTGGCGAAAACCAAGCTGCTGGCATTTGCCATCAGCGGGTTCTTCCTCGGCGTGGCCGGGGCGCTCTGGGCCTTCGCTTACCTGGGCACCGTGGAGCCCCACGGCTTCGATCTCAATCGGTCTTTCCAGATCCTGTTCATCATCATTATCGGCGGGCTCGGCAGCCTGCTGGGCAACTTCCTCGGCGCGGCATTCATCGTCCTGTTCCCTGTGCTGCTCTCCAACCTGGTGGCGCTGCTGCCGGGCGCACTGGTGGATGCCGGCCAGGTGGAGAACCTGCAAAAAATGATCTTCGGCGCGCTGATCATCCTGTTCCTGATCAAGGAACCGGAGGGCCTGGCGCGCCTGTGGCAGCGTTTTCGCCAGCGCGCACGGCTGTGGCCGTTGCGCTACTGACGACGAGTTTGTCGTTCCATTGCGTTGACTTATCACTGGCTTCATCACAAGGAAAATCCGATGCACAAACGATCTCTCGCCAGCCGCCTGGCGTTGGCCCTGAGCCTCACCGTCGCGGCCGTCACGGCCCAAGCGGACAATGAACAGTACTTCCCGCTGCAAAGCTATCGCGTCGGTCCTTATGCCGCCGGCGGGACTGGGTTTTTCGGTGGGTTCATCGACTACCTCAAGTACGTCAACGCCAACGGCGGCGTGAACGGCGTCAAGTTGACCTGGAGCGAATGCGAAACCGAGTACGTGGTGGAGAAGGGCGTCGAGTGCTACGAACGCCTGAAGAAAGGCTTGAATGGCGCGCCAGCGGCGGCCACCAACCCGCTGTCGGTGGGCATTGCCTACGCGACGCTGGAGCGTTCGACGGCCGACAAGCTGCCGCTGATCACCATCAACCACGGGCGTACCGATTCCACTGATGGCAGCGTGTTCCCCTACGTTTTCCCGTTGCAGTTGAACCCCTATTCCGAAGTGTCGGCGATCATCAATTACATCGGCCAGCGCGCCGGAGGGCTGGAGAAACTCAAGGGCCTGAAGATCGTCACCCTGTACCATGGCTCGCCCTACGGCAAGGAAACCAACGAGGTCTTGCAGACCCTGGCCGACAAGTACGGTTTCAGCTTGACCTTGCTGGAGGTGCCGCATCCGGGCAACGAGCAACAATCGCAGTGGCTGAACATCCGTCGCGAGAAGCCCGATTGGGTGATCTTGCGCGGTTGGGGCGTGATGAATCCGGTGGCGTTGAAAACCGCGCAGAAGGTCGGCTTCCCGGCCGACCACATCATCGGCAATATCTGGAGCAACTCTGAGGACGACGCTGCGCCGGCGGGCGCTGCGGCCAAGGGTTTCATCGCGATTACCACACACCCGTCGGGCACCGACTTCCCGGTGTTGCAGGGCATCAAGCAGAAAGTGGTCGACGCCGGCCAGGGCGACCTTGCCGATCCCAAGCGTTTCGGCACGGTGTATTACAACCTCGGCGTGGTCAACGGCATCCTCAACGTCGAAGCGCTGCGCATTGCCCAGCAGAAATTCGGTAAGCAGCCGTTGACCGGCGAGCAGGTGCGTTGGGGCTTCGAGAACCTCAAGCTCGATGACGCCCGGCTCAAGGAACTGGGGGCATTGGGCCTGGTGCAGCCGTTGCAGTTGTCGTGCTCGGACCATGAAGGCGGTGGCGCGGTGCGTTTCCAACAATGGGACGGCAGCCAGTGGAAACTGATCAGCGACTGGGTCCAGGCTGACCGGGCGCTGCTGCGGCCGATCATCGAGGCGTCTTCGCATCAGTACGCGCGGGAAAAGGGCATTACCCCGCGTGATTGCAGCAAGCAATCCTGAGGCGTTGCGGTGACCGGGGCACTTGCCTGCGGTCGCTGCCGGAAAAGGCGAAACAGCATGGCGACGAACGTGCCGATCCTGCAGATCGACGACATTGAAGTGCTCTACGAACAAGCGATCCTGGCGGTACGCAGTGTCTCGCTGAAGGTGGATAAGGGCCAGGTGGTGGTGCTATTGGGCGCCAACGGCGCCGGCAAGAGCACCACGCTGAAGGCCGCCTCCAATCTGGTGCGCGCCGAGCGAGGCGAGGTAGTGCGGGGAAGGATTTTCTACCAGGGGCGGGAGATCACCCGTAGCGCGCCGCATACCTTGGCTGCGGACGGTCTGGTGCAGGTGCTGGAAGGCCGGCATTGCTTCAGCCAGCTGACCGTGGAGGAAAACCTGTTGGCCGGGGCCCTGGCGCGGCAGGTGCCACGGCGCCAGTTGCTGGCTGATCTGGAGCGGGTCTACAGTCACTTCCCGCGCCTGAAGCTGCGGCGCAAAAGCCTGGCGGGCTATACCTCTGGCGGCGAGCAACAGATGGTCGCTATCGGCCGGGCGCTGATGGCCGCGCCGCAACTGGTCCTGCTGGACGAGCCCTCGATGGGGCTGGCGCCGCAGATCGTCGAGGAAATCTTCGAGATCGTTCGCCAGCTCAACCAGCAGGAAGGTGTGAGCTTCCTGATTGCCGAACAGAACATCAATGTTGCCTTGCGCTATGCGCACCATGGTTATGTGTTGGAGAGTGGGCGGGTGGTCAGTGAAGGGAGCGCCGAGCAACTGGCGGTGCGTGGGGATTTGCAGGATTTTTACCTGGGGGCGCAGCGCGTTGCGGGAGGTGGTTAAACCCGTGGCGAGGGAGCTTGCTCCCGCTGGGGGGCGCAGCAGCCCCCCAGCGGTCTCCGCGGTGTGTCAGGCTGATTCGGTCAGCTTCGTTGGGGGCGCTTCGCCCGAGGCGTCGGACCGTCCCAGCGGGAGCAAGCTCCCTCGCCACAGGTTCTCCCCTCGCCACAGGTTTGTGCCACTCAGGTCGACAGGTTGATCACCCGGCCATCCCGTGTGTCCAACGCAGGTCGGCGTTTGTTGACCACCAGCTCACCGATCTTGATCAGCAACGTGCGGGTGACATTGCGGCTCAGGCCCAGCAGGCTGGCGGTGTGGACCTGGTTGCAGTTGGCGTAGCGGTAAGTGGTGCGCAGCAATTGCGCTTCGACCTTTTCAAAAAGATCGCCGTCTTCCTGTTCGAGCAGTTTTTCGAAGGCTTTTTGCAACAGCGCCTCGGCCGTTTGCGGCGTGCATTGCTGCGGGGTTTCCTGGCGCTCGATGCGAAAGTTGGACAGGTGCAGGTCTTGCACGCCGATGACGCTGTTTCGGCAGATCAACAGGGTGTGATGGATCACGTTTTCCAGCTCACGAATGTTCCCCGGCCAGGAATAGTCCAGCAGCTTGCGTTGGGCCTGGGCATCCAGCGTCACATCACGGTGACCCAGCCGCCGGCTGTATTCGGCAATGAAGTGGCGGATCAGCGGCAGGATATCGCCGGGGCGTTCGCGCAGCGGCTTGAGCACCAGGCTGACCACATTCAGGCGGTAGTAGAGGTCCTCGCGAAAGTGCCCGGCATTGATGGCTTTTTCCAGCTGCACGTTGGTGGCTGCGAGCACTCGTACGTTAATCTTGATACTTTTGCGCGAGCCCAGTCGGACCACTTCGCGCTCCTGGAGCACCCGCAGCAGCTTGACCTGGATCGGCAACGGCAGGTCGCCGATCTCGTCCAGGAACAGCGTGCCGCCGTCGGCCTCCTCGAACCAGCCGGCCTTGGCCGTCAGCGCGCCGGTGAAGGCGCCTTTCTCGTGCCCGAAAAGTTCGGCCTCCACCAGCGTCTCGGAAAACGCCCCGCAGTTGACCGCAATGAATGGTTTGTCGCGGCGATCGCTGAGGTTGTGCACGTGCCGGGCCACCAGTTCCTTGCCGGTCCCGGTCTGGCCGATGATCAGGACACTGGCGTCGCTGGGCGCCACTTGTTGCAAATGAGCCAGCAGGGCGCGGGAGGTTGGGTCTTCAAAAACCTGGGCGGTGGCACGGATGGACGTGGCCAGGCCGGGTGAGGGAGGAAGTGTCAGGAGCTGCATGACGGTGGCCCGTTTTATGTGATGGAGTGACTGATGGTTGGGTAAGGGTCGACGCTCCTTGTTGACGATCACCCTGCTAGCCTTTGGGCTTAAGACTTAATCTAAATGATCTAAAAAAATTAGAATAAATAACTTTTAGTTATTTTCTTAAGGCAATAGTGTGCCGCTGAACCCGTTGTGATCAGTGTGCTGAGAGTGGGCCTGGTTGGGGCCGCTTCGCCCGAAACGTCGGACCGACCCAGCGGGAGCGAGCTCCCTCGCCACAGGGTCAGGCGGTGAACAGGGCTGTGCGGCTGACGCGGTATCGGATATGGCGGTCGAAGTGGTCTTCGGGATTTTCGTAGCTGTCGAGCACGTGCAGGAACCCGGCCTGCTCAAGGACAGTCAGGTCGTCGAGGGACCAACCGAAGGGAAAGTCACTGGAGATGTCTTGCCCTTGGCATTCAACCCAGTGATAGACCCCAAATGGGAGGTAGCCCAGCCACTCTGATTGATAGTCGATGGTGTCGCATTGGCCCGCCGTCACGGCCGCTTCGATCCTGGCTCTGATGATGCTTTGGCATTCGTTCATGGTTATTCGTTTGTCTGCCGACGGGGCCTGGAATGCTGGGTTGATGGAGTGGCGCTGGCAGAGTGTGCTTGAGGAAGATGCCGTGGACAACACCGCCAGATCTGGAGGCGCAAGGCGTATGCAGGACCTGCAGGCACGCTGCGCAACCTGTGGGAGCGAGCCTGCTCGCGAAGACGGCGGCACATCCAACATCGATGTCAGCTGACAGACTGCTTTCGCGAACAAGCCCGCTCCCACAGTGGATGGTTGTTGTTCCATCAATCTCATTCCTACCACAGAGCCCCTGTGGGAGCGGGCTTGCCCGCGAAGACGGTGGCACATCCAACATTGATGCAAGCTGACAGACTGCTTTCGCGAGCAAGCCCACACAGTAGATGGTTGTTGCCCCACCTATCTCATTCCTAACACAGAACCCCTGTGGGGCGGTGGTGCTCTATCAATCTCGTCCGGCGAGATCAGGCATCGAGGTGGCGTTTTCAGGTAACTGCTTTTGCCGCCAAGGCAGGTAACGTGACGCAACTTTTTCCGCCGTACGCGTATTCCTGAGGGAATCGAACCACCACCCACGACCGCTTTCAGGAGAAGCGGCGAAGCGCAAAGCAGTCACCTCCCTCAGCGTGCCTTCATGTCGCCACAAGAGAACAACAACAATGACAAGCCCGACCTTCAAGGATTCGAACGGCCATCTGGCACAGGGCTTCAAGCCTCGTCACGTCACCATGCTGTCCATCGCCGGAATTATCGGCGCCGGTCTGTTCGTCGGCTCCGGACATGCCATTGCCGCCGCCGGCCCCGCCGTCTTGCTGGCTTATCTGTTCTCCGGTTTGCTGGTGGTCCTGGTCATGCGGATGCTCGGGGAAATGGCGGTCGCCAACCCGGACACCGGGTCCTTTTCCACCTATGCCGACCAGGCCATCGGCCGCTGGGCTGGCTTCACCATCGGTTGGCTCTACTGGTGGTTCTGGGTGCTGGTCATCCCTATCGAGGCGCTGGCCGCCGGTCATGTCTTGAACCAGTGGTTTCCTTCGGTCGATGCCTGGATGTTTGCCTCGGCGTCCATCGTCCTGCTGGCCGTGACCAACCTGTTCAGCGTGTCCAAGTACGGTGAGTTCGAATTCTGGTTCGCCATGGCCAAGGTCGTGGCGATTGTCGGTTTCATCGGCCTGGGCTTCGCCGTGTTGATGGGCTGGATTCCCGAGCGCGAAGCCAGCGGCCTGAGCCGGTTGATGGAGCAATACGGCGGGTTCGCGCCCAATGGCCTGTCGGCAGTTGTCGGGGCCTTCATCACCATCATGTTCAGTTTCATCGGCACCGAGGCGGTAACCATCGCGGCCGCCGAGTCGGATAATCCTGCGCAGAACATCGCCAAGGCGACGCGCTCGGTGATCTGGCGCATCGGCGTGTTCTACCTGCTGTCGATCTTCGTGGTCATTTCGGTGGTGCCCTGGAACGATCCGCTCCTGGCTTCGGTGGGCTCCTACCAGCGCGCGCTGGAGCTGATGAACATTCCCCACGCCAAATTCATGGTGGATGTGGTGGTGTTGATCGCCGTCGCCAGTTGCATGAACTCATCGATCTACATTGCCTCGCGCATGCTCTACTCGTTGGGCAGGCGTGGCGACGCGCCGAAGGCGTTGAAGGTGACCTCGTCAGTGGGTGTGCCGCGAGCCGCGGTGCTTGCCAGTACGGTACTGGGCGCCGGTGTCACCTTGTTCAGCTACTTCATGCCGGCGGGGTTGTTCCAGTTCCTCCTTGCCAGCTCCGGTGCCATCGCGCTGCTCGTGTACCTGGTGATCGCCATCTCCCAGCTGCGCATGCGCCGGATGCTGAAGCGCCAGAACATCGAACTGACCTTTCGCATGTGGCTGTTTCCCTGGCTCACCTGGCTGGTGATCGTGTTCATCTCGGCCGCGCTGGCGGTGATGATGGTTACGCCCGAGCATCGCAGCGAAGTAAGCGCCACCCTTGGCCTGGCGCTGGCAATTTCCTTTATCGGCCTGGTGACGTCGCGCCATCCGCCGCAGGCAAAAAGCGCGGTTTCCCTCGGCTAGACCGCGCCATTTTCAACCGGTTGGCGCCACGTTACTGGCGCCAACAATTGCACTGCCAAGGCCCATTCGAGGCCTGAAAACGCCGCACTTGCAGCCTGGCGTTTCCGTCTGTCACCCGCCTGCAAACCCAACCCCGTCGAACCGGCACTATTGCGTAGCCGTGTGGTCATTAATGGGCGCCTGTAGCGACGAGGATCGTCTCTGATAGCGGCACGTCAGGCTACGTACAAAGTTATCTTCGATATCTCAGGGCAAAAAGCTCGCGATGGATTGCGTCTTGGACCGACTATTCCTTTTGCGGGCGACATTCCATGGGTTTGCTACTTGATCCGCGTCATGACATTGATGCCGCTTTATTGAGTTATCGCCGGGTGTTCTGGTCACTGGCACTGTTCAGCGGGGTGATCAATCTGCTGGTGCTGGTGCCGTCGTTGTACATGATGCAGGTGTACGACCGCGTGCTGACCAGCCGCAACGAAACCACCTTGTTCATGCTCACCTTGATCGCCCTGGGACTGTTCATGTTCAGCGCGCTGATCGAGTGGGTGCGTGGCGAGGTAATGATCCGCATGAGCGCCGGGCTGGACGAGGCCTTGGGCGAGCGAATTTTCGACGCCGCATTTGCCCGCAGCCTGCGCGAGCACAATGCCAACCCGGCACAGGTGCTCACCGACCTGGCGACACTGCGGCAGTTGATCACCGGACAGGGCCTGATTGCCTTGCTGGACGCGCCGTGGCTGCCGATCTTCCTGTTGGTGGCGTTCATCTTCCATCCGTGGTTCGGCGTGCTGACGCTGGTGCTGGCCCTGGTGCTGGTCGGCCTGGCGCTGTGGGGCGAGCTGGCGACGCGCACGCGCCTGGGGGAAGCCAATCGGCTGGGCGTGCAGTCGGCAACCTATGTCAACAGCACCTTGCACAACGCCGAAGTGATCCAGGCCCTGGGCATGCTGGGGCCGTTGCGCCAGCGCTGGAGCCTGTTGCAGCAGCGCATCATTGCTGCCCAAGCCCACGCCAGTGATCGCGGTGCGCGGATCTCGTCGGCCACCCGGTTCGTACGTATCTCCGGGCAATCGCTGTCCCTGGGCCTGGGGGCGTTGCTGGTGCTGGAGGGCCAGTTGTCGGCGGGCATGATGATCGCGATGTCGCTGCTGCTAGGGCGGGCCCTGGCGCCGGTGGAAATCGCCATTGGCTCGTGGAAGCAATTCAATTCCGGGCGCCAGAGCTACCAGCGCTTGAGCCAGTTGCTTGCCCAGCACCCACGTGACCGACTGCGCATGCCATTGCCTCCGCCTACCGGTGCGGTACGCCTGGAGCAGCTGTATGTCGGCCCGCCCGGCGCCACGCAACCGATACTGCGCGGGATCAACTTCAGCCTCGCCAAAGGCGATGTGCTGGCGGTGGTCGGTCCCAGCGCCAGCGGCAAGTCGACATTGGCCCGGGCGCTGGTCGGGGTGTGGCCGGCCATGGGTGGCTCGGTGCGCCTGGATGACGCCGAAATCAGCCAGTGGTCCCACGATGCCCTCGGGCCACACCTGGGCTACCTGCCGCAGGACATCGAGTTGTTCGACGGCAGCGTCGCCGACAACATCGCCCGCTTCGGCGAACAGGACGCCGACAAGATCATTGCCGCCGGGCGCCAGGCCGGGATTCACGAAATGATCCTGCGCTTTCCCAAAGGCTACGACACGCCGCTGGGGCCTGGCGGACTGGGGCTGTCCGGCGGACAGAAGCAGCGCCTCGGGCTGGCCCGCGCGCTCTATGGTTGCCCGTCGCTGATCGTGCTCGACGAGCCCAACTCCAATCTCGATGAAGCGGGAGAGCTGGCGCTGGTCCAGGCGATCAACGCGCTCAAGGCGGCTGGCAGCACCGTAGTGTTGATCACCCATCGGCCCAATGTGCTGGCAGTGGTTGATCACATCCTGGTGCTCAAGGACGGCACGCAACAAGCCTTCGGTCCAAGGGACCGGGTGCTCAAGGCGTTGATGCCGGGACCAAGACCGACCGTGATCAGGGAGGCTGGCAAAGATGCGTGACCTGACGCCCGGAGCCCATGCCTACAGCGAGCAAGGGCTGAGTGTACGCAGTACCACGATGCTGCCCAGCGCCAGTACCGACGCCGGTGGCGCGGCCCGTTATGGCGTGGGATTTCTGGTGCTCGCCTTGGGCGGATTCCTGCTTTGGGCCTGCCTCGCGCCGCTCGACCAGGGCGTCGTCGGCAGCGGCACGGTGGTGGTGGCGGGTGAGCGCAAGGCGGTGCAATCGCTGGTCGGTGGGGTGGTGGAGAAGCTGCTGGTCAGCGATGGCGACCGGGTCACTCAGGGCCAGTTGCTGGTGCAGCTCAATACCGTGCAGGCGCAGTCGAAACTGGACGTGACCCTCGGTAAGCTGCTCAACGATCGCGCCATTGAAGCGCGGTTGATCGCCGAGCGCCTGGGCAGCGCCGAGATCCAATGGCCCGCGCAGTTGCTGGAGCGTGCCGACGAGCCGCGGGTGAAAGCGGCCATGGCCTTGCAGGGCCAGTTGTTTCTCTCGCGCCGGGCGGAACTGGGCAGCCGCTTGCAGATCATCGAGCATGAGGTCGCAGCGTTGCAGCAGCAATTGCAAGGCTATGAAGGCGTCAAGCGCAACTACGACGCGCAGATGCGTTTCCAGCAGCAGGAGCTCGAAGGCCTGCGGGACCTGGCTCGCGAAGGCTACGTGCCGCGCAACAAACTGTTCGAGGCTGAACGCAACGCGGCGCAACTGGCGGGGCAGATCGCTTCAGGTGTCGGCGATGTCGGCCGGACCCGTCAGTCGATCAACGAAAGCCGGCTCAAGGCGTTGCAGGCGCAGCAGGAGTTTCGCCGCGATGCCGAAACCCAGCTCAGCGAAGTCTCTGCCGAGGCGGCAGGCTATGCCGATCAGATTCGTGCCTTGCAGTTTGAAGTGGACAACGGTGGCATCCGCGCACCGGCGTCAGGGCAGGTCATGGACGTGAGCATCCATACCGTCGGCGGCGTCGTACAGGCCGGCCAGACCCTGATGCAAGTGGTGCCGCTGGACGCACCGATGGCAATCACCGCGCGTTTCGAGCCGCTGATGGCGAACAAGTTGCGTCCGGGATTGCCGGTGCATGTGCATTTCACCGCCCTGCAACGGGTGGATACGCCAACGGTCACCGGCACCGTGACCACGGTGTCGGCGGACCAGCTGATCAACGAGCAGACCCACCAGCCGTACTTCTCGGCCAAGGTCGAGATCCCTGCCGAAACCGTTGCTTCGTTGCAGAGCGCCGGGCTCTGGGTGCGCCCGGGCATGCTCGCCGACGTGACGGTGGTGACCGGTGAGCGGACCTTGATGAATTATCTGATGAAACCTTTGCGCGAACGCTTGCTGGCGGCGTTCAAAGAGGAATGAGCATGACCGATCGTCGTCGTTACCGTGGGCGAATGCTGTTGGGCTTGTACACCGGTTGGGTAGCGATCAGCCCGGTGTGGGCTGGGGAGGGTGGCTTGAGCTTGACCGCGGCGTACGACGCTTCGCGCCTCAACGACCCGACCGTGCAGACCGCCGCCCATGCCTTCGATGCCTCCAGGCAGGAAGAGGCCATTGGCCGTGGTGGGCTGTATCCGCAGGTGTCGCTGACGTCCCGTTACGGTTATGGCGGGCGTACCGATGGCGGCGACGACCAGAGCTACGTCAACAGTAACGATTACCAGGCCAACAGCATCACCCTGGCGGCGCAACAGCCGCTGTATGACAAGGGGCGCTGGGCAGCGTATCAGGAGGGCAAGGCGCGGGGGCAACTGGGCATCCAGGTGTACGATGTGGCCGGACAGACGCTGTATGACCGGGTCGCCAAAGGCTATTTCGAAGTGGCTCGGGCCGAGAACGAGATCAAGCTGATTGCCCAGCAGAAAGCCGCGATCAATGGGTTGGTCATCCAGAGTAAAAAGCTCTATCAGGGCGGCCAGGGCGCGATCACCGATATCGACGAGGCCCAGGCGCGCCTGGATCTGGTGGAAGCCCAGGAAGCCGAGGCCCAGGCCCGTCGCGTGGCGGCGTTGCGCGCGTTGTCGGGACGGGCCAGTGTGCCCATCGACGACATCCAGCCGATGCGCGAGGAACTCGCCGCCGGCAGCCCGATTGCGCCGGAGCAGGACCTGCCGTACTGGACGGCCATTGCCCGTGAGGCGAGTCCTGAACTGGCGGCGCGGCTGGCGGCGGTGAAAGTCGCCGAGGCCCAGGCCGACAGCCAGCGCGCCGGGCATTATCCGACCCTGTCGCTGACCACCCAGCTGACCCGTCGAGAAACCCGTCAATACCAGGAACTCGATCCGCGCCAGGACAGCTACTACGTCGGCGTGCAGTTGGACATCCCGCTGTATCGCGGCGGTGCGGTCCGCGCTTCGGTGGCAAAGGCCGAGGCGCAACTGGCCGGTGCTCAGTCCGACTACGATGTGCAGCGCCAACAGCTGGCCGAAGACATCGAAGCCGATTACCTGGGCGTCGTCGCCGGGTTTGCCAAGAGCAAGGCGATGCAACGGGCGGTGGAGTCTAACCAGCGCGCGCTGACTTCGACCGAGAAGGGCTTCCAGGGTGGCGTGCGTTCGACGGTGGACATTCTCGATGCTCAACAGCGGGTATTCCAGGCCCGTCGAGACCTGCTCAACACCAAGCTCGACATGCTCCAGAGCTATGTGAGCCTGCACACCCACACCGGCCAGATGAACCGCGCGGTGCTGGAGCAGGTGCAGCGCTTGTTTTGAGCGGTGGGGCAGCAATCATTTTCCAGGTGATACCCGACCCCGTGGCGGGGGAGCTTGCTCCCGCTGGGCCGCGAAGCGGACCCAAATCCCTGGAATGTGAGCATCAGCCAGGCCGCGTTCATCACTTCACGGCCGCTGCGCGGCCGAGCGGGAGCAAGCTCCCTCGCCACAGTGGAACTCGGGTGTTCAATGGTTTTCGCGTCTGGCGCAAATCCCTTGTGGGAGCGGGCTTGCTCGCGAAAGCGGTGGATCTGTGAGCTGGTCTAATGGCCCCGGACACCTCAATGGGTGAAAATACACCCATTGAGGAATATCCCATGACCAAAAAATACAGAAAATTCGACGCCGACTTCAAGTTGAAGGTCTGCAAGATGATTGTTGATCAAGGCCTGAGCGTGAACTCGGTTTGTACCGATCTAGGTTTGAGCGACACAGCCGTGCGCCGCTGGGTTCAGCAGTACCAAACCGAGCAGTTGGGCGGTGCGGGGATTGGCAAACCATTGACCAGCGACCAGCAGCGTATTCGCCAACTTGAACAGCAAGTCCGCGAACTGAAGACGGACAATGACATATTAAAAAAAGCTACGGCCTTCTTTGCCCGCGAATTGAAGTGATCCACCAGTTGGTTCACCAAATTCAATGCAAGGCCTATCCGGTGGCGCGTATCTGCCGGGTGTTGCGGATCAGTCGTTCAGGGTTTTACGAAGCCCGTCAGCGGCGTTTGAAGCCAAAACCTGCCTGCTCGGTTGCAGCTCGGGTCAAGGCTGCCTTCGTGTCCAATGAGCACTGTTATGGCAGCCGTCGTTTGGTGAAGGCGCTGCGCGGCACTGGCGTATCCGTTGGGCGGCATAAGGTCCGCCGCCTGATGAAACAACAGGATTTGCGCCCGATCTGGAAGCGCAAGTTCGTTCATACCACTGACAGCAATCACAGTTTTCCGGTGGCTGAGAACCTGCTCAATCGCCAGTTCAACCCCGAGCGCATCAACCAGTCGTGGGTCGCCGACATCACCTACATCCGCACCCGCAGCGGCTGGCTGTACTTGGCGGCCGTCATGGACCTGTACTCACGCAAGATCGTGGGCTGGGCCATGGCACCGCACATGCGGGCAGAGTTGGTGTGTAGCGCGATGCAACTGGCTATCGCGCAGAGGCAACCTGAACCGGGCCTGATCGCGCATTCGGATCGGGGCAGCCAGTATGCAGGCACGGATTACCAGGATTTGCTGAAGCGGCATGGAATGCGTTGCAGCATGAGTCGCAAGGGTAACTGCTGGGACAACGCGGTTATGGAGCGCTTCTTCTTGAACCTGAAGATGGAGCGCGTTTGGAGGAAGGATTACGCCAACCAAGGCGAAGCGATCAAGGACATTACGGACTACATTGTGCGGTTCTACAACGGAACACGGATGCACTCATCCTTGGGCTATTTGCCGCCCAATCAGTACGAGCGGCAAGCAGCCTGAAAAACACCGATTGAGGTGTCCGGAAAAAGTTGACCACCTCACTGTTTGCACCTATGTTGGATGTGCCTCCGCCTTCGCGAGCAAGCCCGCTCCCACAGTGGATTTTGGGTGTTCATTGGTTCTGCGCCTGTCACCAATCCCCTGTGGGAGCGAGCCTGCTAGCGCCAGGCCGTGTTCATCACTTCACGGCCGCTGCGCAGCCGAGCGGGAGCAAGCTCCCTCGCCACAGTGGAACTCGGGTGTTCAATGGTTTTCGCGTCTGGCGCAAATCCCTTGTGGGAGCGGGCTTGCCCGCGAAAGCGGTGGGTCTGTTTGCACCTATGTTGGATGTGCCTCCGCCTTCGCGAGCAAGCCCGCTCCCACAGTGGATTTTGGATGTTCATTGGTTCTGCGCCTGTCACCAATCCCCTGTGG
>NZ_JALJDX010000152.1 GCF_022952855.1 Pseudomonas sp. RGM2987
CACCCCCCCGCTCCCACAGTGCGACACATCAAGTCCTTAGCGTACGCGTCACGCGCAACGCCAGCAGGCTGCCGGCCACGATCACCCCGGCCAATACGTACAGCGCTGCGTCAGTCGAGCCAGTGGAGTCCTTGACCCAGCCCACCAAGTACGGGCTGAGGAAGCCGGCCATCTGGCCCATGGAGTTGATCAACGCCAATCCGCCGGCCGCGGCACCGGCGCTGAGTAGGGCAGTGGGCACCGGCCAGAACATCGGCAGGCCGGTGAGGGCGCCCATGGTGGCGATGGAGAGGCCGATGATCGCCACCGTCGGCGTGCTGGCGAAATTCACCGCGATCAACAGACCCGCCGCGCCCATCAACATCGGCACCACCAGGTGCCAGCGTCGCTCCTTGCGCAGGTCCGCCGAGCGGCCCACCAGCAACATGAACAGCGCGGCCAGCAGGTACGGGATCGCGCTTAGCCAGCCGATCACCAGGTTATCGCCGAAGCCCAGGCTCTTGATGATCGACGGCAGCCAGAAGTTGATCGCGTAGACGCCGCTCTGGATGCAGAAATACACCAGGCCAAACGCCCAGATCGCCGGGTTCTTGAACACGGCGAGCAAGGAATCGCTGCTGGTTTTCGGTTTGTTCGCCAGGTCCTCGGCATGGTCGGCGCTGAGCACGGCGCGTTCGTGGTCGGTCAGCCACTTGGCGTTGGCGAAAGTGTCACTGAGCAGGAAAAACGCCAGCGCTCCGAGGATCATCGTTGGTACGCCTTGCAGCAGGAACATCCATTGCCAGCCCGCCAGGCCGCCCTGGCCCGCGCCGAAGTGGTTGAGGATCCAGCCGGAAAACGGACTGCCCAACAGGCCCGACACCGGGATGGCCGACATGAACAGCGCCATGATCCGGCCCCGGCGGAAGGTCGGGAACCATTGCGAGAGGTACAACACCACGCCCGGGAAGAACCCGGCTTCGGCCGCGCCGGTGAGCAGCCGCAGGGTGTAGAACCCGGTGGGCGTGGTGACGAACAGCAGGCAGGTCGACAGCGTGCCCCAGGTGATCATCATCAGCGCGATCCAGCGCCGTGGACCGAACTTGCTCAGGGCCAGGTTGCTGGGTACGCCGCACAGCACGTAGCCGATGAAAAAGATCCCGGCGCCCAGGCCGTACACGGTTTCGCTGAACTTCAGCGCATCGAGCATCTGCAACTTGGCGAAGCCAACATTGACCCGGTCAAGATAGTTGAACAGGTAGCAGATGAAGATGAAGGGGATCAAACGCAAGGTGATGCGTTTGTAGACGCTGTTTTTTTCGTCGGGGGTAGCCAGGAGGGCTGTTGCGCTCTGGGACATGGCGGGTCTCTCTTTATTATGATTTTTGCGAGCCAGGGGGTAACGTTGACCGCCCCTTGAGTCTCGGCCAGCCCAAGGCCCCGTGTCTTTGTGCCTGAGCACAGGGTTTGGTTGAAGACCCTGTGCGTCTGACCAACGTTCAGGCATGACACTCGAAAATAACAATCCACGCCGCTGCAAGGAACCCGCTGATGTTCGAACTCGATCACGACCTGGCGCAGGACATCGTCGACCGGGCGATGGCGATCCTGCCGTTCAACGTCAACGTCATGGACAACCAGGGACTGATCCTCGGCAGCGGCGAGCGTGAGCGGGTCAACACCCGGCATGAGGGCGCGCAACTGGTGCTGGCCAACGGTCGGGTGGTGGAAATCGACGAACACACGGCGCAGCACCTCAAGGGCGTGCAGCCGGGGATCAACCTGCCGCTGATGCTCGACCAGCGGTTGATCGGCGTGCTGGGCATCACCGGCCAGCCCGAACAGTTGCGCACCTATGCCGAACTGGTGCGCATGACCGCCGAAATGCTGCTGGCCCAGCGCAACCAACAGGCCGAGCAGCAATGGCGCCGCCAGCGCTGCGATGATTTGCTGGCTTTGCTGCTGGGCGATGCCGGTGATTCGCCACGGCTGTTGGACGAAGCGCAGCAGATGGGGCTCAAGCCACAATTGTCGCGGGTGCCGTACCTGTTCGAGCTCGGCCTGGAACACGGACCAGGGCAGACCGTCGAGACCTTGAGCGCCTGGCTGATGTCCCGCTACCCGGACAGTTGGTGCCTGACTTCGTCGAAATCCTCGTTGCTCTGGTGCCGGCCGGTCAGCGCTTCGGTGGAAAACGAGCGGCTGCTGGGCAAGCTCGACGGGTTGGGCTGGAGCATTCTGCGAGTAGCAATAGGTGGACAGGCCGAGGGGCTGGCGGGGCTGCGGCGGTGCTATCGGCGGGTGGCCGACCTGCTGGCCTACGGACGGGACGTGCTGCCGCAGTCACGATTGCTGGCCCTCAGCCGTTATCGCTTGCCGGTGATGCTCTGGCGCCATCGCAGCGACGATGCCCTCGACGAGTTGCTGACACCGTTGCGCAAGGTCATCGCCAAGGACAGCAACGGCCAGTTGCTCGCGACGCTGCGCTGCTGGTGCGACCACGACGGCCAGAGCCAGGCCTGTGCCGAAGCCCTGGGCATCCACCGTAACAGCCTGCGCTACCGGATGGAGCGCATCGCCGAGCTCAGCGGCGTCGACCCGTTGCGGCTGGACGGGATGCTGGCGTTGTACCTGGGGGTGCAATTGTTGCCGCAGACCGAAAGCACACTGCTATAACCCTGTGGGAGCGAGCCTGCTCGCGATGGCGGTGGTGCTGAGAAATTGTGTTGTCTGTGCCGCCGCCTTCGCGAGCAAGCCCGCTCCCACAGTTGTTCTGTGGTGTACATGAATTTTGTATCCACCGCTGCTTAACTGTGGGAGCGGGCTTGCTCGCGAAGAGGCCCTCCCATCCAACACCAATCCCCAAGCAAACCCACCCTTTGTAAAATTGAACAATAATCCCCCCAGTCTTTTGTGCGGCAGACCGGGGTCACGGCCGTGGTCAGCTGGCAGCATGCTGTGCATCGGAACCGGAGAATAAAATGAAAATCATCATCGCCCCCGACTCGTTCAAGGACAGCCTCAGCGCCCAGGGCGTGGCCGATGCCATTGCTCGGGGGCTGGCCCAGGTCTGGCCGGATGCCCGGTTGATCAAGTGCCCGATGGCCGACGGCGGCGAAGGGACGGTGGAATCGGTGCTGGCTGCCTGCAATGGCCAATGGCGGCGCAACCGGGTCCAGGGCCCGCTGGGTGTCGCCGTCGAGGCGCGCTGGGGCTGGTTGTCCGAGAGCCGCACGGCGATCATCGAAATGGCCGAGGCCAGCGGTTTGCAATTGGTGCCGCCGGGGCAACGGGACGCCTGCATCAGCAGCACCTACGGCACTGGCGAGTTGATTCGCGCCGCGCTGGACGAAGGCGCCGGGCGGGTGATCCTGGCGATCGGTGGCAGTGCCACCAACGACGGTGGCGCCGGTGCGATGCAGGCGCTGGGCGTGGTGTTGCTCGATGAGCACGAAAACCCCCTGCCACCGGGCGGCCTGGCCCTGGCGAGACTGTCGCGTATTGACCTGAGCGCGCTGGACCGGCGCCTGGCCCAGGTCAGTTTCGAGATCGCCGCCGATGTCGATAACCCGCTGTGCGGGCCCCACGGCGCCTCCGCGGTCTTCGGTCCGCAAAAAGGTGCTTCGGCCGAACAGGTGCAGCAACTGGACCAGGCCTTGGGCCACTTTGCCGAGCGTTGTGCCCAGGCGTTGAACAAGGATGTCCGCGACGAACCGGGCAGCGGCGCCGCCGGTGGCCTGGGGTTCGCGGCCAAGGCCTTCCTGGGTGCACAGTTTCGCACCGGTGTGGACGTGGTTGCGCAACTGACCGGGCTGGCCGAAGCGATCAACGGCGCCGACCTGGTGATCACCGGCGAAGGCCGTTTCGACGCCCAGACCCTGCGCGGCAAGACCCCCTTTGGCGTGGCCCGCATCGCCCGCGAGCGGGGCGTACCGGTGGTGGTCATCGCCGGCACGCTGGGGGAAGGCTATACCGCGCTGTATGAACACGGCATCGACGCGGCCTTCGCCTTGGTCAACGGGCCAATGACCCTGCAAGAAGCCTGCGCCGAGGCCCCACGCCTGCTGGCCGAGCGCGCCCAGGACATTGCCCGGCTGTGGCGGATCGCCGCTCGATAGCGAGTCGGACACAACCCCTGTGGCGAGGGAGCTTGCTCCCGCTCGGTTGCGCAGCGGCCGCAAGATGGGACTGCTGCGCAGTCCAGCGGGAGCAAGCTCCCTCGCCACAAAAAGTTTTTGAAATATATTTTTACAAACTCCTGCAAAAACCCTAACGCCCAGCCGATAACGGGTTAAGCGCACTAAAAAATATTCCAATTCTGCGCCTCCCGGCATGGACGCTCGACCCCAACATCCGAGGTCTCCCATGTCCTTACGTAGTCTGAATATCGCGCCCCGAGCCTTTCTCGGCTTCACCGTCATCGCTCTGCTGGTCATCCTCCTGGGCGTGTTCGCCGCCAATCGCATGTCGGTCATCCGCCAAGCCTCGGTGGACATGGAACAGTCCCAGGTGCCCAGCATCGGCTACCTCGCCAATGTGCTGGAAAACGTGCTGCGCATGCGCATCCTCTCGTTCCGGATCCTGGTCAACCGCGACCCGGCCAGCCTTAGCGAAGCCGAAACGCGCATCGGCGTGCTCACGGAAAAATTGAACAAGGCCAACAGCAGCTACGCCGCGCTGCCGACCACCGCGCAGGAGGCCGAACTGTACAAAACCTTTTCCGCGACCCTGGAAAAATACCTGCTGGCCCAGAAGGACATGCTCGACCTGTCGCGCCAGAACAAGGTCGACGAGCTGCGCGCCCACATCAACACCAAGATCAAGGAAGGCACCGACCTGATGGGCGAGCAGCTCAACAAGCTCATCGCGATGAGTGTGGCCAGCGCCGGTGCGGCGTCGGCCAACGCCGGTGAACACTACAACAGCGCCATCACTGGCATTGTCATCGTCTCGGTCATTGCCGCGCTGGCGACGGTGGTCTTGGCCTTGCTGCTGACCCGCAGCATCGTCACCCCCCTCAACCGCGCACTGGAGGCCGCGCGCACGATTGCCGGCGGGAACCTGGTCCAGGTCATCACGGATGACGGCAAGGACGAACCCGGCCGCTTGCTCAAGGCCCTGGCCGATATGCAAGCCAGCCTGCGCAAGACCATCGAGCAGATTGCCGGCTCCGCCACCCAATTGGGGGCGGCGGCCGAAGAGCTGAGCGCGGTGACCCAGGAATCCTCCCGCGGCCTGCAACAGCAGCACAACGAAATCGAACAGGCCGCCACCGCCGTCAACGAAATGACCGCTGCGGTGGAAGAGGTGGCCCGCAACGCGGTGTCCACGTCCGAGGCCTCGAACCAGTCGACCCAGGCGGCGCGAGAAGGCCGCACCCGCGTGGTGGAAACCGTCGACGCGATCCAGACCATGACCCATGACGTACAAACCACCGCTTCGATGATCGAAGGCTTGGCAGTCCAGGGGCGTGACATCGGCAAAGTGCTGGATGTGATCCGTGCCATTGCCGAACAAACCAATCTGCTGGCGCTCAACGCCGCCATCGAAGCCGCCCGCGCCGGGGAGGCCGGACGTGGTTTCGCGGTGGTGGCTGATGAGGTCCGGGCCCTGGCCCATTGCACGGCGCAGTCGACCCAGGAAATCGAAAAAATGGTCGCCGGCATCCAGAACGGCACCGGCGAGGCCGTGCAGTCGATGCAGCAAAGCAACCAGCGCACCCAGAGCACCCTGGAACTGGCCCGCGCCGCCGGCGTGGCGCTGGAGCAGATCACTCAGTCGATCCACCAGATCAACGAACGCAACCTGGTGATCGCCAGCGCTTCGGAGGAACAGGCCCAGGTCTCCCGTGAAGTGGACCGCAACCTGGTCAACATCCGCGATCTCGCGACTCAATCGGCGTCAGGTGCGCAGCAAACCAGCGACGCCACCCATGAACTGTCGCGCCTGGCGGTGGGTTTGAATGCGATGGTGGCGCGGTTTGTGATTTGAGATAGGGTTGAGGCTGGACCCCGCGCAATCAGGAGACGTACATGCGCTTTTCAGCCTTGACCCAACGCATCACCGGCGATGGCGCTGCCGCCTGGCAGATTCACGACCGGGCGCTGGCCATGCGCGAACGGGGCATTGACGTATTGCTGTTGTCGGTGGGCGACCCGGATTTCGACACGCCCCGGGCCATCGTCGATGCGGCGGTGGGCAGTTTGCGGGCCGGCGACACCCATTATTCGGATATCCGAGGCCTGCACTCCTTGCGCACGAGCATTGCCGGGCGCCATCGTCGGCGGTGCGGCCAGGCGGTGGGCGCCGAGCATGTCATTGTGCTGCCCGGGGCGCAGTGTGCGGTGTTTGCGGTCGCGCAATGCCTGCTCAATCCCGGCGACGAAGTGATTGTCGCCGAGCCGATGTATGTCACCTACGAAGCCGTGTTCGGTGCCTGTGGGGCGAAAGTGCTGCCCGTGGCGGTGCGCCCGGAAAACGGTTTTCGGGTCGAGCCGGCCGATGTGGCGCGGCTGATCACCCCGCGCACCCGCGCAATGCTGCTCAACAGCCCGAACAATCCGTCCGGCGCCAGCCTGCCGTTGGCGACCTGGCAAGCGCTGGCGCGGCTATGCATCGAACATGACCTGTGGCTGATCAGTGACGAGGTCTACAGCGACCTGTTGTACGAAGGCGAGCACATCAGCCCGGCCTGCCTGCCGGGCATGGCCGAGCGCACCGCGACCATCAACAGCCTGTCCAAGTCTCATGCCATGACCGGCTGGCGCATCGGCTGGGTCATCGGCCCTGAACCGTTGGCCGGGCACTTGGCAAACCTGTCGCTGTGCATGCTGTTCGGCCTGCCGGACTTCGTGCAGCGGGGAGCCCAGGTGGCGCTGGAGACGGATCTGCCCGAGGTGGCGCACATGCGTGAAGAGTACCGCCAGCGCCGGGATCTGGTATGTGCCGCGTTGGGCGATTGTCCGGGCCTTGAACCGGTGCGGCCCGATGGCGGGATGTTCGTGATGGTCGACGTGCGCCCGACCGGCCTTGACGCCCAGGCGTTCGCCGAACACCTGTTGGTGGGCTACGGCGTGTCGGTACTGGCCGGTGAAGCTTTTGGGCCCAGTGCGGCGGGGCATATTCGCATCGGGTTGGTGGTCGACCAACTGAAACTGGCGGATGCCTGCCAGCGGATCGTCTCGTGCGCCGAGGGCTTGTTGCACGAGCGGCGGGCCTGAGGGGCGATGTCCGCTCGGTGGCCTCATCGCGAGCAGGCTCGCTCCCACAGGAACCGTGTTGATCCGCAATGCCCAGGGCAGCGGTAAAGCTTTGTAGGGGGTGTGTGAAATTGTGTAAGGGGTTTGCTCGGGGGCGGGCGGGGGCGTATATCCTTGGCAGCTGGATTCTCAGGTGACTGTATTGACGCCTTCGCGAGCAAGCCCGCTCCCACAGTTGATCTGCGGTGTACATGGATTCTGTATTGACCACCGGTTAACTGTGGGAGCGGGCTTGCTCGCGAAGACGGTCCATCAGGCGCCACAGCACTTTCTGGAAACACCTATGCCCAACATCCTCCTGGTCGAAGACGACCCCGCCCTCTGCGAACTGATTGCCAGTTACCTGGAGCGCAACGGCTATCAGGTCAGTGTGCTCAGCCGTGGCGATCAGGTGCGCGAGCGGGCCCGGGTCGATCCGCCGGATCTGGTCATCCTCGACCTGATGCTGCCGGGGCTGGACGGCTTGCAGGTTTGCCGCTTGCTGCGGGCCGATTCGGCGACGCTGCCGATCCTGATGCTCACCGCCCGGGACGACAGCCACGACCAGGTGCTCGGCCTGGAAATGGGCGCCGACGACTATGTCACCAAGCCGTGCGAGCCTCGTGTCTTGCTGGCGCGGGTGCGGACCTTGTTGCGCCGCAGCAGCCTCACCGAGCCACAGACGGCGAGCGACCGCATTCTGATTGGCAACCTGTGCATCGACTTGTGCGAGCGCACCGTGACCTGGCGTGGGCAACCGGTAGACCTGTCCAGTGGCGAATACAATCTGCTGGTGGTTCTGGCCCGCCATTCCGGCGAGGTACTGAGCCGCGACCAGATCCTGCAACGCCTGCGCGGCATCGAATTCAATGGCACCGACCGCTCGGTGGACGTGGCGATTTCCAAGTTGCGGCGCAAGTTTGACGACAACGCCGACGAAGCGCGCAAGATCAAGACGGTGTGGGGCAAGGGCTATCTGTTCAGTCGTTCCGAGTGGGAATGCTGAGTCGATGTGGAAGCTGCTGATTCGCCTCTACCTGGTCACCATCGTCTCCTACAGCGCGGCGATCTACCTGATGCCGGAGCTGGTGATCCGCCTGTTCCAGGAACGCTTCCTGACCTACAACCTCGATTATTCCCGGGGCCTGCAAACCTTGCTGGTCAAGCAGTTCCACGCCGTGCCCAGCGAGCAGTGGCCAGCGCTGGCGGCGCAGTTGGACAAGGACTTCGAGCCGCTGCGCATCGAGCTGGCGCCCATCGATGATCAAGGCTTCACGGCCAACGAGCAGGCGCGTCTCAAGCAGGGTGAGAATGTGGTGCGCCTTGGCGATTGGGCCTGGCGAACCCTGGCTGTGTCGCCGCTGGACGGGCAGACCGCGGTCAAGATGATCGTTCCGCCGGACCCCACGGACGTCAACTGGCTGTACTGGAGCATCAACGTGCTGATCGGCGCGACGATGCTGGCCTGCCTGCTATTGTGGCTGCGGCCGCACTGGCGCGACCTGGAACGGCTCAAGCGTACCGCCGAGCGCTTCGGTAAGGGCCATTTGAGCGAGCGCACGCACATCGCCTCCAGTTCGAACATCGGCAGCCTGGCCCATGTGTTCGATACCATGGCCGGGGACATCGAGAAGCTGCTCAATCAGCAGCGGGATCTGCTCAACGCCGTGTCCCACGAGCTACGCACGCCGCTGACCCGCCTGGACTTCGGCCTGGCGCTGGCGCTGTCCGATGACCTGCCGCCGGCCAGTCGGGAACGCCTGCAAGGCCTGGTCGCGCACATCCGTGAACTGGATGAGTTGGTGCTGGAATTGTTGTCCTACAGCCGTTTGCAGAATCCTGAGCGATTGCCCGAGCGGGTCGATGTGGCGCTGGATGAGTTCATCGACAGCATTTTGGGCAGCGTCGATGAGGATCTGGCGGCACCGGAGGTGGTGATCGACGTGCTGCTGCACGGCGCGCTGGAGCGTTTCGTGCTGGACCCGCGCCTGACTGCCCGAGCGTTGCAGAACCTGTTGCGCAACGCCATGCGCTATTGCGAAAAGCGGATCCAAGTGGGGGTGCTGGTCAGCGAGCAGGGCTGCGCGATCTGGGTGGACGATGACGGCATCGGGATTCCTGACGCCGAACGCGAGCGGGTGTTCGAGCCGTTCTACCGCCTGGACCGCAGCCGCGACCGCGCCACCGGCGGCTTCGGCCTTGGCCTGGCAATCAGCCGCCGCGCCCTGGAAGCCCAGGGCGGCACCCTGACCGCCGAAATCTCGCCGCTGGGCGGCGCGCGCTTCCGGCTATGGCTACCCACCCGCTCTTGATCTTGTGGCGAGGGAGCTTGCTCCCGCTGGGCCGCGAAGCGGTTCCACCCGCATCACCCAAACAACCCCGCCGCAATATTGATCGAAAACCCCAGGATCGCTGTGTTGAACACAAAGCCGATCAACGATTGCGCCAGCACAATCTTGCGCAACTGGCGGGTGGCGACGCCCACGTCCGAGGTCTGCACCGCCACCCCGATGGTGAAAGAGAAATACAGGAAATCCCAATAATTGGGGGTGGTCAGCCCTTCGGCAAAGCGCAGCGCCGGTTCCTTGCCGTTCCAGGTGTAATACAGCCTTGCGTAGTGGACGCTGAAGATCACTCCGATCAGCAGCCATGAGCCGATCACCGTCATGGCCGTGAAGCCGTAATGCAGCAGTCTGGCGGTGGCGTGCAGGTCGCGACTGCCGGCCAGTTCCAGGGTGATGGTCGCCAGGCTGGCCAACGCCGCGATGCAGACCGTCAGCAGCACCAGCCCGGCATTTTCATCCTCGGCTTCGGCAATACGCCTCACATCAGGCGCCTTGGCCCGCACGGTCAGCCAGAACATCAGCAACAGATAGCTCCAGACGCCGGCATTCCAGCCGATAAGGAATTTACTGGGGATGGAATCTGCCGGAGCCAGGACGCCGACCGTCAGGCCGAGGACCGTGGCGATGGACAAGCGCGGGTGGGTGCGGGTGAGCAAGGGCATCGGGTTAGTCAGCCAGGGCGGTGATTGGAGCCGGCATGGGGAATCCTGCTGGAAACGATCGCCAGATAGTAGCCGAACAGTCGCGGCTGTGGAGATCTTCATGGGCTGACCCACCGCTATCGCGAGCAGGCTCGCTCCCACAGAGACTTGTGGCGGACGGTAACCTTTTGAACACCGATAACCCTGTGGGAGCGGGCTTGCTCGCGAAGACGTCAGCACATTCAACACCTCTGGTCGCAGACTCACCGCTTTCGCGAGCAAGCCCGCTCCCACAAGGGATTGGGCGCGCCAAGGGAGTTGTGCCATGGGCACTCGCGGTGGCTTCTACAAGAATGGAAAAGTGTCTTTCGTCGCAAATGTTCCGGCGTTGATGGCTTTTTGACATTTACCCCGTGCGTCCATGACACGATTCAGTACAATCGCCGGCCTTCAACCGGGCATGGAAGCAGTTCGGCTTTTCAGTTACGAGAAAAATTCCATGCTCCTCGGCAATTATTCACCCGCCCTTGTTTCCATTTCCCTGTTCGTTGCAGTGCTAGCGTCCTATACGGCGCTGGACCTGGCCGGACGTATCGCCACGGCCCAGGGACGGGCCGCGCATTGGTGGATGGCCGGCGGCGCGTTGGCGATGGGGGTGGGGGTCTGGTCCATGCACTTCATCGGCATGCTGGCGTTCACTTTGCCGGTGGAGTTGGGCTACGACATTTCCATCACCGCACTGTCGTTGCTGATCGCCATCCTTTCCTGCGGTTTTGCCTTGTGGTTGGTCAGTCAGCCGCAATTGCCGGCCTGGCAGTTGGCCTTCGGCGCGTTGATCATGGGCGCCGGTATCAGCGCCATGCACTACACCGGCATGGCGGCGTTGCAGATGCAGCCGGGCATCGATTATGACCCGACCCTGTTCGGCGCCTCACTGGTGATTGCCGTCGCGGCCAGCGCGGCGGCGCTGTGGATCGCCTTTCGGCTGCGGCAAAACACCCCCCATGTACGTCTGGCCCGTGCCGGCGCTGCGGTGCTCATGGGCATCGCGATTGTCGGCATGCATTACACCGGGATGGCCGGGGCGCAGTTCAGGGACGGCAGTTTCTGCGGCGCCCTGGACGGCTTGAGCGGCAAGGGCCTGGACAACATCGTGCTGATCACCACCCTGGCGGTGCTGGCGATTGCCTTGCTGACATCGATCCTCGACGCACGCCTGGAAGCCCGTACCGCCGAGCTGGCCCAATCCCTGACCTTGGCCAACCGGGAGTTGACCCAACTGGCCCTGCACGACCCCCTCACCGGTTTGCCCAACCGCGTGCTGCTGGCTGACCGCATCGACCAGGCCATGCACCGGGTGCAGGAGCAGGGCGGTTGCTTTGCGTTGATGTTCATCGACCTGGACGGCTTTAAGCCGGTCAACGATGCCTTTGGTCACCACATGGGCGATCTGTTGCTGCGCGACGTGGCCCTGCGCCTGCGTGAAGACCTGCGCAGTCAGGACACCCTGGCACGGATCGGCGGCGATGAATTCGTGCTGCTGGTGCAACTGGCCGAGCCTGACGACGCCTTGCGACTGGCTGCTCGTCAGGTCAGCCTGATCGCCCGTACGTTCCGGGTGGCCGAGCACGACTTGCAGATCTCCGCCAGCATCGGCATCTCGCTGTTCCCGGGCAACGGCCAGAGCGCCGAAGAGCTGCTGATGAACGCGGACGCGGCGATGTATCACGCCAAAGGTGCGGGCAAGAACGGCCACCGATTCTTCGATGCCTCGATGAACAACAATGCCCGTAAGCAACTGCAACTGCTGCAGGATTTGCGCATCGCTGTCGAGCAGCGGCAGTTCAGCCTGCATTACCAGCCCAAGTTCGACGCCGCCAACGGCCGTCCGGTGGGCGCCGAGGCCTTGTTGCGCTGGACTCATCCAACCCAGGGCCTACTGATGCCCGACATTTTCATCGACCTGGCGGAGAAGACCGGCCTGATCATCCCTATCGGCGAATGGGTGTTGAACGAGGCCTGCCGCCAGATGCGCGAGTGGTATGTGCTCGGCTACACCGACTGGCGCATTGCGGTCAATCTCTCGGCCTTGCAGTTCTGCCACACAGGGTTGGTGCAGAGTGTCGCCCGGGCGTTGGAGACCCATCATCTGCCGCCTAACAGCCTGACCCTGGAAATCACCGAAACCACCGCCATGAGCGATGCCGACGCGAGCATGACCGTATTGCAGCAGTTGTCGGACATGGGCGTGGACCTGTCCATCGACGACTTCGGCACCGGCTATTCGAGCCTGATGTACCTCAAGCGCTTGCCGGCCAATGAGCTGAAGATCGACCGTGGCTTCGTCCGTGACCTGGAGCATGACAGCGATGACGCGGCCATCGTTTCGGCCATCGTTGCCCTCGGCCAGGCACTGGGCCTGCGGATCGTCGCCGAAGGGGTGGAGACCAATGTGCAGCAGAGCTTCCTGACGCAGTTGGGCTGCGATTCGCTGCAAGGCTACCTGCTGGGACATCCGCTGCCGGCGGAGGGGTTCCTGCACAACATTCGCCAGGCTCATCGGGTGGAGATGGCTTGAGACGGTCAATGCACCTTGTGGCGAGGGGATTTATCCCCGCTGGGTCGCACAGCGACCCCATAACATCCAACGCAATCTGTCTGATGCACCGAGTTGCCAGGATTTAGGGCTGCTTCGCAGCCCAACGGGGATAAATCCCCTCGCCACAGGGATGTGTGTCGGTTCAGTAAGGCACTATTGCCTTGCCGAGACACTAAAAGGAATGTTTCGCCACCGCCGAAGTCCCAGAGTCAGTACCTTGAATAACTGGAGTCTTCCCATGCGCAAACCAACCCTGATCGCCAGCCTGTTCCTGACGGCCGGCCTTGTAGTCCTCGGCCCTGTGGCGCAAGCGGCTCAAACCACCGGCGATGCGGTGGAGCATTCGCCCAACAACGGTCGCCGGCTGGTCGAGGCCGACCGCACGCCGGCCGAATATCAGCGCGCGGACAAAGCCATCAAGAACTGGAAGGAAAAGGGCCTCGAAGCACCGGATGAGGGGTCGCAATGGGTGCAGATCAATGACAAATACGTGATGGTGGTCATCGCCTCCGGCCGGATCCTCAAGATCACCCCCGCCACGCGCTGAGTCTCAGAGCACTTCGCCTTTGTCCCACAGATGAACCAGCTCGCCGGGTGCCTGGTCCTCGGGCACCTGCAGCACCATTTCATCGTCCTGGTCGTTGGCACGGTAGCGCACTTCGATCCGGAAGAAGCGCTGGTCGCCCCGGCCCGAGGGGGCCGATGCCAGCGGCAGGCAGCCTTCGAGTACCGAACAGATCCGCGAGCGTTGCGTGAAGTCGCACTGGGCAAATTCGATTTCCCGGGGGCGGGTCAGGGCGTGGATGGCTGCTACGCCGCCCTGGCGTGAAAGCCGTACCACGGCGTTGTCGTCGAGGTCTGGAAGGGTTTTCATCAGCTCTCCTGTGTCAGGTCGACGCCCACTTTGCTCCAGGCGCCTTGCACCGCTTGCACCTCCCGGGTGCCAAAGCGATGGCGGGCGTGCTCGACGGTCAGCCGGGCGAAATCACTGAAGGATGCGTCGTTGGCCAGTCTGCGGTCGCACAGGGTTTCATACCAGATCCGGCCGGCCTTTTCCCAGGCAAATCCGCCCAGCGTGGTGGCCGCCAGATAAAAGGCGCGGTTGGGAATCCCGGAATTGATGTGCACGCCGCCGTTGTCTTCGCGAGTGATGACGAATTCGCGCATGTGCGCAGGTTGCGGGTCCTTGCCCAGCAGCGGGTCATCGTAGGCCGTGCCGGGGTTGGCCATGCTGCGCAGGCCATCGCCGTTGATCTTGTCGGTGAGCAGGTCGGCGCCGATCAGCCAGTCGGCCTGGTCGGCGGTCTGCTCGAGCACGAATTGCTTGACCAGCACGCCGAATACATCGGAGATGGACTCGTTCAACGCCCCGGACTGATTGGCGTAGACCAATCCGGCTTCGCTTTCGGTCACGCCATGGGCCAGTTCGTGGGCCACCACATCCAGGGAGCGGGTGAAGCGTTGGAAGATTTCCCCATCGCCGTCGCCGAACACCATCTGTGCGCCGTTCCAGAAGGCGTTCTCGTAGCCCTGGCCATAGTGCACGCTGCCCACCAGGGCCAAACCCTTGTTGTCGATGGAGTCGCGTCCCAGGACTTTCCAGAAAAAATCATAGGTGGCGCCGAGGGCATCGTAGGCTTCGTCCACGGCCGGGTCGCCACTGGCTGACTGGCCTTCCAGGCGTATTGGCTGGCCGGGCAGCTCCATGGTGTTCTGGGCATCATGCACGCTGCGTTGCGGATGCCCGGCCTTGCCCCGCTGGGGCAGTTTCGCGGCGGCGGGTACGTTGTCGGGCGGGCCGGGATTGTGCCGCAGGTTGCGCACGTGGGTCAGGGTACCCAGTGCACTGGAACGCTGTTGTTCGGAGCCGTGGGCGATGATTCGGTTGAGGATATAAGGCGGGATGAAACCTGGGAGCGGGCGAGAGTCGAACATCAGAAAATCCTTATCTGAACGGCAGGGGACTATACCCATGTGAACCGAAACGCTCGCGCCGGTTCCGTCTTGCGGGTGGCGTCGCAACCCGGCGCGGATCGATCCCGTTGCTGCAAAGGATTGCCAGCCGCCCCGAATTCTGCGAAAACCCCGCGCCTGAACCACACGGAAATGCCCCATGAACGAAGAACTGCAAATCATCGACCTGGAACAGGGCGACGGTAAAAGCGTAGTCAAAGGTGCGCTGATCACCACTCAATATCGCGGCACTCTTGAAGACGGTACCGAATTCGACTCGTCCTACAGTCGCGGCAAACCGTTCCAGTGCGTGATCGGCACCGGTCGCGTGATCAAGGGTTGGGACATCGGGTTGATGGGCATGCGGGTCGGCGGTAAGCGCCAGCTGCGGGTTCCGGCGCACCTGGCCTACGGTGAGCGATCCATGGGCGCGCATATCAAGCCCAATGCCAACCTGATCTTTGAAATCGAGTTGCTTGAAGTCCTGACGCGGGATGATTGATCGCTCCCATAATGTAACTGTGTGAACAAAAAATTCGCAAACAACCGATAACCTGTGGGAGCGGGCTTGCCCGCGATGGCGGTGTATCAGGCAACCTCAATGTTGACTATGCCGCCGTCTTCGCGAGCAAGCCCGCTCCCACAGCTTTTATGCGTTGGCGAAATATCCGCGACACCCACGGTCCCCTGTGTGCGAGCCTGCTCGCGATGATTGCAGCCGCGCTATCAACTCATATGCCGACGCCGATACTCATCCGGCGTGGTGCCCATCATTTTGCGGAACATGCTGATGAACGCCGAGGCGCTGTTGTAACCCAGGTCCAGGCCGATGGTTTCCACGGTCTGGCCGCGTTCAAGCAGGGCCAGGGCTTCGATGACTTTCAGGCGTTGGCGCCATTCCACCAGCGACATGCCCAGGTCCCGCTGTGCCCGGCGCATCAGGGTGCGTTCGGTGGTGTTGGCGGCGCGGGCCAGTTCCGGCAGGGAGCGCGGGTCGCCGGGGTTGGTCTCCAGCGCGCGCAACACTGGCCCTAAAAGCGGATCGTCCGAGGACGGCAGGTAGCTGCCGGCAAGGGGCGCCTGGGCCAGTTTGTCCACCAGCACCTGCAACAGGCGCTGCTGTGGTGGCGTCTGCGGCTGGCTGGGTGGGTCGTTGCGCAGTTCCTCTAACAAGGCTCGGATCAACGGGCTCAAGGTCAACGCGCAAGGTACAGCCGGCAACGCCTCGCACAGCGAGGCCGCCAGGTACAACGAACAGTGACAGGCCTCATGCCGGTTGAACCCGACATGCTCCAGGTCCGGCGGCAACCAGATGCCGTACTGCGGTGGCGCCAGGTAGTGGTGGCTGGCGGTCTCGATCTCCATCACCCCACTGTAGGAATAGACAAACTCGCCCCAGGCATGCCGGTGCCGGGGGTAGGTGGCGTGCGCCGGCATGCAGGCACTGCGAAAGTAAATCGGCGCAGGCAGGGCGGTTTCGAACGGCGGGGTCCGCAGGTGCTGGGCAGGAATGTGCATGTCGGCGCCTCTGACGGAATACCGGGATGGCTTGTCGGGTAATCACTATATCCAGCAAAGCTGTCAGGCAGACAATCCTTTCATCGAATCCTAGCCAAGGAACCGTTCCCATGACTACCCGCCGCGCCTTGGACGGCCAGGTCTGCGCCCTGATGACCTTTCTCTGCTCCATCTGGGGCTTCCAGCAAGTGGCGATCAAGGCCTGCGCCGCCGACATGACGCCGATGCTGCAATTGGGTCTGCGCTCGGCCGTTGCCGCGCTGCTGGTGGGGCTGCTGATGCTGGCCCGTGGCGAACGCCTGTCCCTGGCCGACGGCAACTGGCGCCCCGGGATCCTGGTGGGCCTGTTGTTTGCCCTGGAGTTCGTGCTGGTGGGCGAGGGCCTGCGTCACACCACGGCGTCGCACATGGTGATTTTCCTGTACACCGCCCCAATGTTTGCCGCCCTGGGATTGCATTGGAAACTGCCGAGCGAACGCCTCACGCCGTTGCAATGGACCGGTATCGGTGTGGCGTTCAGCGGGATTGTGGTGGCCTTCAGCGGCGGAGCGGGTATCGCCGCTGGCGGTTCGCTGCTGGGCGACGGCATGGGCTTGATGGCCGGTGTGCTGTGGGGCGCGACGACGGTGACGGTGCGTTGTTCAAGATTGACGGACCTGCCCGCCAGCCAGACGCTGCTCTATCAACTGGTGGGCGCTGGGGTGCTGCTGGTCGGTCTGGCGCTGGCGCTGGGGCAAACCACGATCAACCCCACGCCGCAACTGTTCGCCAGCCTGGCCTTCCAGGTGCTGCTGGTGTCTTTCGCCAGTTTCCTGATCTGGTTTTCCCTGCTGCGCCGCTACCTGGCCTCACAACTGGGCGTCCTGTCGTTCATGACCCCGTTGTACGGCATCGGGTTTGGCGTCTGGCTGCTGGATGAGCCGCTGGAGCCGAACTTCATCATCGGCGCCGCGTTGGTGCTCAGTGGGATTCTGCTGGTCAGCGGGCATGGCTGGTTTCGCCAGCGCTGGGGACAGCGGTGGATGTTGCGGCGGGGGTAGTTTGACGGCGTGCGCACACGTGGCGAGGGAGCTTGCTCCCGCTGGGCTGCGAAGCAGCCCCAAACCAGGTCACGCGATCATTGAGCGTGTTGACCGGATTGCGACTGCTGCGCAGTCGAGCGGGAGCAAGCTCCCTCGCCACAAAAGCTCCTGGGAGCCGGGTTCAGATCAAACCTTGACGATCCAACCCGCCGGCGCTTCTACGTCGCCGGTCTGCACACCGGTCAGCTCCTTGTAGAGCTTCTGGGTGATCGGGCCGACTTCGGTTTCGCTGTGGAAGACGTGCAGCTTGTCCTTGTAATTGATCCCACCGATCGGCGTGATCACCGCGGCGGTACCGCAGGCGCCGGCTTCCTTGAAGTCCGACAGCTTGTCGATGAACACGTCGCCTTCGACCACTTCCAGGCCCAGGCGCGATTTCGCCAGTTCGATCAGCGACAGGCGGGTGATGCCTGGCAGGACCGACGGGGAGTTGGGGGTGACGAATTTGTTGTCATGGGTGATGCCGAAGAAGTTCGCCGAGCCGACTTCTTCGATCTTCGAATGGGTCATTGGATCGAGGTAGATGCAATCGGCGAAGCTGGCTTTCTTGGCCTGGGAACCCGGCATCAGGCTGGCGGCGTAGTTGCCACCGACCTTGGCCGCGCCGGTGCCTTGTGGGGCGGCGCGGTCGAAGCTGGAGATCAGGAAGTTGTGCGGGGTCAGGCCACCCTTGAAGTAGGCGCCGACCGGGATGCAGAAGATCGAGAAAATGAACTCGGGCGCGGTGCGCACGCCGATGTTGTCACCCACGCCGATCACGAACGGACGCAGGTACAACGCGCCGCCGGTGCCGTAGGGCGGGATGAAGCGCTCGTTGGCGCGCACCACTTGCTTGCAGGCTTCGACGAACTGCTCGGTCTCGACGAATGGCATCAGCAGGCGGGCGCAGCTGCGTTGCATGCGGGCGGCATTCTGGTCCGGGCGGAACAGGTTGATCGAACCGTCCTTGCAGCGA
The DNA here is from genome assembly GCF_022952855.1 of Pseudomonas sp. RGM2987. Lineage (GTDB taxonomy): Bacteria > Pseudomonadota > Gammaproteobacteria > Pseudomonadales > Pseudomonadaceae > Aquipseudomonas. Next base: position 18,311 of record NZ_JALJDX010000152.1, read on the forward strand.
TAGGCCTTCAGGCCTTCGAAGCATTGCTGGCCGTAGTGCAGCGCCGTGGAACCTTCGCTGATGTGCAGCACGTTGTCGTCGGTCAGGGTGCCGGCGTCCCAGGCGCCATCGCGCCAGTGCGACAGGTAGCGCTTGTCGGTCTTGATGTAGTCAAAGCCCAGTTTGTCCCAATTGATGCTCTCGTTACCCATGACACCCTCTATTTCTTAACTACCGCCGAAACGGTTCAAGGCTTCTGACGTTTTTGGATGGGGACAACAATACTTCATTCCAGGGGTGTTTCGCAGCCTGCTCGATAGGGGACAGGCAGATTTTCTGCCGGTTCCCCGTGGCGAGGGAGCTTGCTCCCGCTCGGCTGCGAAGCAGTCGTAACCCGGTCAACGCGGTGTGACTGAACAATCCTGGTACGCCGGATTGGGGCCGCTTCGCAGCCCAGCGGGAGCAAGCTCCCTCGCCACGGGTGAAACTCATACCTACAGCTATATATGCAACGCATGCCCCAACGCACGCAACGCCGCTTCCTGCACCGCCTCACCCAGCGTCGGGTGGGCGTGGATGGTGCCGGCGATGTCTTCCAGGCGCGCGCCCATTTCCAGCGACTGGCCGAATGCCGTGGACAGCTCCGAGACGCCGACGCCGACCGCCTGCCAACCGACGATCAGGTGATTGTCCCGGCGCGCCACGACCCGCACGAAACCGCTTTTCGATTCCAGGGTCATGGCCCGGCCGTTGGCGGCGAACGGGAAGCTGGACACGATGCAATCCAGCCCGGCCGCCTTGGCTTCGTCCGGCGTCTTGCCCACCACTACCAGTTCCGGGTCGGTGAAGCACACCGCGGCGATGGCCGTCGGGTTGAACTCGCGGTGCTGGCCGGCGATCAGCTCGGCGACCATTTCGCCCTGGGCCATGGCCCGGTGGGCAAGCATCGGCTCGCCACTGAGATCGCCGATGGCCCAGACGTTGCGCATGCTGGTCTGGCAGCGCTGGTCGATCTTCACGGCCGAACCGTTCATCGCCAGGTTCAGCGCTTCGAGGTTCCAGCCCTGGGTATTGGGCTTGCGCCCGACCGCCACCAGCACCCGGTCGGTGTCCAGGTTCAGCGTGTCGCCATTCGGCTCGCGCACTTGCAAGGTGCTGGCCTGGGCATCGAAACCTTCGACGCTGTGCTTGAGGTACAGCTTAACGCCCAATTGCTTGAGCGCCTCGTGCACCGGTTGCGTCAGTTCGCCGTCGTAGGCTGGCAGGATCCGCTCCTGGGCTTCGACCACGCTGACCTCGGCGCCGAGCTTGCGATAAGCGATGCCCAGCTCCAGGCCGATATAGCCGCCGCCGACCACCACCAAGTGCCTGGGCACCGAGGTAGGGGCGAGGGCTTCGGTGGACGATATGATCGGCCCGCCAATCGGCAGCATCGGCAGGTCGACGCTTTTCGAACCGGTCGCCAGCAGCAAGTGTTCGCACTGGATCCGGCTATCGCCGACTTCCACGGTCTTGCCGTCGATCACTTTGGCCCAGCCATGAATGACCTGGACTTTGTGCTTCTTCAGCAACGCCGCGACGCCGGTGGTCAGGCGATCGACGATGCCGTCCTTCCATTCCACGCTCTTGCCGATATCCAGGCTCGGCGCCGACACCGTGATGCCCAGGGCCGAGCCCTGGCTGTGGTGCCGGGTCTGATGGAACTGCTCGGCCACATGGATCAAGGCCTTGGACGGAATGCAGCCGATGTTCAGGCAGGTCCCGCCCAACGCCTGGCCTTCCACCAGGATGGTCGGAATGCCCAATTGACCGGCGCGTATCGCCGCCACGTAGCCGCCGGGGCCGCCGCCGATGATCAGCAGCGTGGTGTTCAGAGTCTGTTGCATGCCTGCTCCCAATTAGTCGACGAACAAGGTGGCGGGTTGTTCGAGCAAGCCGCGCAGGGCCTGGATGAATTGCGCCGCGTCCATGCCATCGACCACCCGGTGATCGAAGGAGCTGGAGAGGTTCATCATCTTGCGCACGACGATCTGGCCTTTGATCACCACCGGTCGCTCGACGATCTTGTTGACGCCGACGATGGCCACTTCCGGCAGGTTCAGCACCGGCGTGCTGACGATGCCACCCAGCGCGCCGAGGCTGGTCAGGGTGATGGTCGAGCCGGACAGTTCATCGCGGCTGGCCTTGCCATTGCGGGCAGCGGTTGCCAGGCGCGAGATTTCCGTCGCGCTGTCCCACAGGCTGCGGGCTTCGGCGTGACGCATCACCGGCACCATCAGGCCGACGTCGCTCTGGGTGGCCACGCCGACATGCACCGCGCCGCAGCGGTGGATGACCTGGGCTTCATCGTCGTAGCGCGCGTTCATTTGCGGGAAGTCCCGCAGGGCCACCACCAGCGCTCGCACCAGAAATGGCAGCAAGGTCAGCTTGCCGCGGCTGGCGCCGTGTTTTTCATTCAGGTGAACCCGCAGTTCTTCCAAGGCGGTGACGTCGATTTCCTCGACGTAGCTAAAATGCGCGGCGCGCTGGGTCGCTTCCTGCATGCGCTGGGCGATCTTGCGGCGCATGCCGATCACCGGGATCTGCTCTTCATCGTGGCGTTCGGCGTAGCTTGCGCCACCCTTGGCCGGGGTCGAGGGACCTTGCGCCAGATAGGCTTCCAGGTCTTCATGCAGCACGCGCCCGGCCGGGCCGGTGCCCTGGACCAGACGCAACTGGATGCCGAGGTCCAAGGCGTGTTTGCGCACGGCCGGGGAGGCCAGCGGACGCTCATCGGGCGCACGGGCTATCGGCGCTTGCGGGGCTGGCGCCGGACGCGGCGCGGCGGTTTTTTCGACGACCGGTTCAGGCGCGGCCACCGGCGCCGGTTTCGCAGCCTGGACAGGCGCAGCCGGCTGTGCCGACTCCTTCAGGTTGCCCGCGCCTTCGACTTCAATGCGGATCAGTTCGCTGCCCACCGCCATGACTTCACCAGGCTCGCCACCCAGGGCGATGACCCGGCCATGCACCGGCGAGGGGATGTCCACCATCGCCTTGTCCGTCATCACATCGGCCAGCACCTGATCCTCGACGACCATGTCGCCAACCTTGACGTGCCACACCGACAATTCAACTTCCGCGATGCCTTCGCCGATGTCCGGCATCTTGATAACGTGCGTGCCCATTCAGACCTCCATGACCCGTTTCAACGCCGCGCCCACACGGGACGGCCCTGGGAAATACGCCCACTCCTGCGCATGCGGGTAGGGAGTGTCCCAACCGGTGACGCGCTCGATGGGCGCTTCCAGGTGGTGGAAGCAATGCTCTTGCACCAGCGACACCAGTTCGGCGCCGAAACCGCAGGTGCGGGTGGCTTCGTGGACGATCACGCAGCGGCCGGTCTTTTTCACCGACTTGACGATGGTCTCCAGATCCAGCGGCCACAGGCTGCGCAGGTCGATGACTTCGGCATCGACGCCGCTTTCCTCGGCGGCCACCTGGGACACATAGACCGTGGTGCCGTAGGTGAGGATGGTCACGTCCTTGCCCGGGCGGGTGATGGCGGCCACGTCCAGCGGCACGGTGTAGTAACCGTCCGGGACCTGGGCCGAGGGGTGTTTCGACCACGGCGTTACCGGGCGGTCGTGGTGGCCGTCGAACGGGCCGTTATACAGGCGCTTGGGTTCGAGGAAGATCACCGGGTCATCGTTTTCGATGGAGGCGATCAGCAGGCCCTTGGCGTCGTAGGGGTTGGATGGCATCACCGTGCGCAAGCCGCAGACCTGGGTGAACATCGCCTCGATGCTCTGGCTGTGGGTCTGGCCGCCATAGATGCCGCCGCCACAGGGCATGCGCAGGGTCATCGGTGCGGTGAACTCGCCGGCCGAGCGATAGCGCAGGCGCGCCGCTTCGGAAATGATCTGGTCCGAGGCCGGATAGACGTAGTCGGCGAACTGGATCTCGGCCACCGGACGCAAGCCATAGGCGCCCATGCCCACTGCCACGCCAACGATGCCGCTTTCGGAAATTGGTGCGTCGAACACCCGCGAGGTGCCGTACTTGTTCTGCAAGCCTTCGGTGCAGCGGAACACGCCGCCGAAGTAGCCCACGTCCTGGCCGAATACCACGACGTTGTCGTCGCGTTCGAGCATCACGTCCATCGCCGAGCGCAGGGCCTGGATCATGGTCATGGTGGTAGTGGTCATGGCGGTGTCCAACGCAATAGTGTTGTTGTGATCGTTCATGTCAGATCCCCAACTGCTGACGCTGGCGCTTCAAGTGCTCCGGCATCTCTTTGTAGACGTCTTCGAACATGGTCGCTGCGCTCGGCACTTGGCCGCCGGCGAGGGTGCCGTACTGCTCGGCTTCTTTCTGGGCGGCGATGATCTCGGCTTCCAGCTCGGCGGTGACGGCGGCGTGTTCCTCGTCCGACCACTGGCCGATGTGGATCATGTGCTGCTTGAGGCGGGCAATCGGGTCGCCCAGCGGGAAGTGGCTCCAGTCGTCGGCGGGACGGTATTTGGACGGATCGTCGGAGGTGGAGTGCGGGCCGGCGCGGTAGGTGACCCATTCGATCAGCGCCGGGCCGAGGTTGCGGCGGGCGCGTTCGGCGGCCCAGCGCGAAGCGGCGTAGACCGCCATGAAGTCGTTGCCATCGACCCGCAGCGAAGCGATGCCGCAACCGACGCCGCGCCCGGCGAAGGTGGTGGCTTCACCGCCGGCAATGGCCTGGAAGGTGGAAATCGCCCACTGGTTGTTGACCACGTTGAGGATCACCGGCGCCCGGTAGACGTGAGCGAAGGTCAGGGCGGTGTGGAAGTCTGATTCGGCAGTGGCGCCGTCGCCGATCCAGGCTGAGGCAATCTTGGTGTCGCCCTTGATCGCCGAGGCCATGCCCCAGCCCACGCCCTGGATGAACTGCGTGGCGAGGTTGCCGGAAATGGTGAAGAAGCCGGCGTCCTTGACCGAGTACATGATCGGCAACTGCCGGCCCTTGAGCGGATCGCGCTCGTTGGACAGCAGTTGGCAGATCAGGTCCACCAACGGCACGTCGCGGGCCATCAGGATGCTTTGCTGGCGGTAGGTGGGGAAGCACATGTCATCGATATTCAGCGCCAGGGCCTGGGCGCTGCCGATGGCTTCTTCGCCAAGGCTCTGCATGTAGAACGACATTTTTTTCTGCCGCTGGGCGACCACCATGCGGTTGTCGTAGATCCGCGTCTTGAGCATGGCACGCATGCCCTTGCGCAGGATCTCGACGGGGATGTCCTCGGCCCATTCGCCCAGGGCATTGCCTTGGTCGTCGAGCACGCGGATCAGGCTGCGGGCCAGGTCGATGGTATCGGCTGGTTCGACGTCGATGGGAGGTTTGCGCACCGTGCCGGCATCGCTCAGATGCAGGTAGGAGAAGTCGGTCTTGCAGCCGGGACGGCCCGAGGGTTCGGGGACGTGCAGGCGTAGCGGTTCGTACGCTGGGTTCATGGCTTTCTACGCTCGATCTTGTGAATTTCTTGTAGTGGGCGCGCTAGCTGACAAATCCCCCTGGGTAAGGGGGAAATTGTCCTACAACAATCATAGGCTCGACGTAGAAGAATATTTTTCTCTGTTGGCTTGCTGTTCAGGTCATTTGCAGATAAAAAATCTGCACAAAGATAAAAAACAGGAATATCTGTCTCATGCGCAAATTGGATCGCACCGACATCGGCATTCTCAACAGCCTTCAGGAGAACGCCCGCATCACCAACGCCGATCTGGCCCGCTCGGTGAACCTGTCGCCAACGCCGTGCTTCAACCGGGTGCGAGCCATGGAAGAGTTGGGGGTGATCCGCGAGCAGGTCACCTTGCTTGATGCGGATTTGCTGGGGCTGCACGTCAACGTGTTCATCCATGTCAGCCTGGAGAAACAGGTGGAGGAGGCGCTGCAGCATTTCGAAGAGGCAATCTCCGACCGGCCGGAAGTGATGGAGTGTTACCTGATGGCGGGGGACCCGGACTACCTGATCCGTGTACTGGTGCCGACGATCCAGTCCCTGGAGCGCTTCATGATGGACTTTTTGACCAAGGTCCCCGGGGTGGCGAACATCCGTTCCAGCTTCGCCCTCAAGCAGGTGCGCTACAAGACGGCGTTGCCGCTGCCGGCCAATGGGTTGACGTTGGGCGCCTGAAGATGGGGGCCGCTTCGCGCTGGAGCGCCAGCCCGGCCCAGCGGGAGCAAGCTCCCTCGCCACAGGACGGTGTTCGATCCAGCTACCGACTCGCGAGCCACCCAATCCCGTGGCGAGGGAGCTTGCTCCCGCTGGGCTGCGCAGCAGCCCCACATTTCTAGAGCTGATTGATCGGAATCTTCAGGTACGTCACCCCATTGTCCTCAGCCGGTGGCAGATTCCCCGCCCGCACATTCACCTGCACCGCCGGCAGCAACAGCGTCGGCATGCCCAGCGTCGAATCTCGTTGGGTACGCATGGCGACGAAGGTGGCCTCGTCGATGCCATCGTGAATATGGATGTTGTGCTGGCGCTGCTCACCCACAGTGCTCATGCACCGGGGCTCGCGATGCTCCGGTGGATAGTCGTGGCACACATAGAGCCGCACGCTGGCGGGGAAGGCCAGCAGCTTGCGGATCGAAGCGTAGAGTTGCCGGGGGTTGCCGCCGGGGAAGTCGCAACGGGCCGTGCCGACATCCGGCATGAATAGCGTGTCGCCCACCAGGATCACTTCACCGTCGATCAGGTAGGCCATGTCTGCCGGGGTGTGGCCGGGGACATGCAGCGCTGTGGCCTTGAGGTTGCCGACGGAAAACGATTCGCCAGGGGCAAACAAGTGATCGAACTGGGAGCCGTCAACGGCGAACTGCGGCTCAAGGTTGAACAGCGCCTTGAAGACCCGCTGGACCTGGTCGATGGCCTGGCCGATGGCGATCCTGCCGCCCAAGGCACGACGCAGATACGGCGCGGCGGAGAGGTGATCGGCATGGGCGTGGGTCTCCAACAGCCATTGCACGGTCAACCGGTGTTCGGTCACGAACGCGATGATGCGATCAGCCTGCGTGGTGCTGCTGCGTCCCGAGGCCGGGTCGTAGTCGAGCACCGGATCGACCACCGCACATTGCCCGCCATCGTGTTCATAGATGACGTAGGTGTAGGTCTTGGAGGCGGGGTCGAGAAAGCTTTGAATCTGCGCGGGCATGACAGCGAACCTGTGCGGGAAGAACCGGTTGCAACGCTTGAGGTTTACAACATATGGTCCGCAGCTTAGTGAGGGCCAAGGCGTCCTGCAAATGCGATCGCACCTGCCAACAGGTGTGCGCGGCTTGAGAGAACCTTATGTTGCTGGCGAGTTTTTTTGGTGTGGTCATGGGTCTGGTCCTTGGCCTGACGGGGGCGGGCGGCGGGATTCTGGCCGTCCCGGCGTTGGTGCTGGGCCTGGGCTGGAGCATGACCCAGGCCGCGCCGGTGGCGTTGTTTGCGGTGGGCAGTGCCGCGGCGGTGGGCGCCATCGACGGACTGCGCCATGGCCTGGTGCGTTATCGCGCGGCGGTGCTGATCGCGTTGCTCGGCGCGGTGTTTTCGCCGCTGGGCATCTACGTCGCCCACCAGCTTTCGGAAAAAATCCTGATGATCCTGTTCAGCCTGCTGATGGTGCTGGTGGCGGCGCGCATGTTGCGCCGCGAAACCGCGCAGCCAGGGCCCAGCGACCACGGCGCCGCCAGTTGGGGACAGAAAAACTGCATGCTCGACCACAAGACCGGGCGTCTGGCCTGGACCCCGCGCTGCACCGCGACGCTGTCGGCATTGGGCGCGGTGACCGGGCTGGTCTCGGGCCTGCTGGGCGTGGGCGGCGGTTTCCTGATCGTGCCGGCGTTCAAACAACTGACCGATGTGCAGATGCGCGGGATCGTCGCCACGTCGCTGATGGTCATCAGCCTGATTTCTTTGATCGGCGTGGTGGGCGCTTTTCATGCCGGGGTGCGTATCGATCAGGTCGGGGCGGTGTTCATTGCGGCCAGCATTGTCGGGATGGTGTTGGGCCGGCGATTATCCGCCAACGTCCCGGCCCGTGCGTTGCAGGTGGGGTTTGCCGGGGTGTGCCTGGCGGTGGCGGTGTTCATGGTGGTGCGGGCGTAACCCCAGCCGGACACAACCCCCGTGGCGAGGGAGCTTGCTCCCGCTGGACTGCGAAGCAGGCCCATACGGTTTTGGCTCAGGGCGTCTGCTTCGCAGCCGAGCGGGAGCAAGCTCCCTCGCCACAGGGGGCCATGTCCCCGGACCAAGCAGGGGCCTTGGCTAGTCGGGGGACTGGGGCTACAGCAACCGACACTGCATCGAAAACCCCAACGCCACCGACTGGCCTTGCTCCAGCAGCCGCAAGCCCGGCCGTCCCGGCAGGTGGTGTGCATTGACCGGATGGCTGACCGGTTCGATGCAGAAAAAATCCAGGCCCACCGGGCAATACAGCAGGAAATAATCGCTGCCGCTGGCCCGGCATTCCAGCTCATAGCCCAGGTCCGGCTGCTGGATCAGGCAATGCCCGTCCCAACCGCCAAACCCATTATCGACCAGGCTGTCCGGCAGCAATCGCAGTTGCTGGAAATCCCATTCTGTCGGCACGTCCGCGAGTTCCGTCGGCAGTTTAGAGCTGTCGCACATCCACACTTCGCAGGCGCGGGTTTGCAGGCGCGTGCCGGCGGTGCGCGGAAAATACGGATGCAGGCCCAAGCCGTGCCAGGCGGGTTGTTCGGCCAGGTGGGTGACATGCAGGGCGATTTGCAACTGACCGCCGTTCAAGCGAATCCGCAGGCTGGCGCAGTAGGCGAACGGATAGCAACTGTCGAGTTGCAACAACACTTCCTGGGCACTGTGTTCGGTCACTTGCCACGGTTGCTGCCAGGCGCTGCCATGGATCGGGAACGGATCGTTAGCACTGTTGGCTTCCAGGGCCAGCCAGCCGGACGGGCAATCGAAACCGCCCTGGGCGATCCGGTTCGACCATGGAATCAACGGGAAGCAACCGAGTTTGCCGGGCAGGCCGTTTTCCACGGCCTGCGGTGCCGGCGGGCGTAGCAGCGGCGCACCGTTGCTGCGCAGGGTCCATTCGACGAGGCTGGCGCCCAGGTGAGGGGCGAGGGTGAGGCGGGTCAGTTCGTCTTCGAGGTGCAGAAGAGGTGGGGTCATGGTGCCTTGTCTGCCGGAGTCAAATAGTCAGGACGGTCTTGTGCAAATGCTTTTGTGGCGAGGGAGCTT
>NZ_JALJDX010000151.1 GCF_022952855.1 Pseudomonas sp. RGM2987
CAATGATGCCGACTGTGCCACCGCCTTCGCGAGCAAGCCCGCTCCCACAGGGGTTGAGGCTAGTCTTTTTTATCGCACAACTCTTCAATGCTGATTTCGCGCATGCGAAATTTCTGGATCTTGCCGGTTACAGTCATCGGGAACGCCTCGACGAACTTGAAGTAACGAGGCGTCTTGAAGTGAGCGATACGCTCCTTGCACCAGGCCTGCAGCTCCTGCTCGGTGGCGCTGTGGCCGGGATGGAACTTGATCCAGGCGACGATCTCTTCGCCATAACGCGAGCACGGAATACCAATCACCTGCACGTCGGCCACCGCCGGGTGGGTAAAGAAAAACTCTTCCAGCTCCCGAGGGTAAATATTCTCGCCGCCGCGAATGATCATGTCCTTGTTACGCCCGACAATGCAGACATAGCCCTGCTCGTCCATGGTCGCCAGGTCGCCGGTGTGCATCCAACGCTCCTGGTCGATGACATCGGCGGTGCCCTTGGGGTTGTTCCAGTAGCCAAGCATCACGCTGTAACCGCGGGTACACAGCTCGCCAATGGTGCCCCGGGGTACGAGCGTTCCAGCCTCGTCGATGATCTTGCTTTCCAGTTGCGGCTGGGTGCGGCCGACGGTGGTGACGCGCAATTCCAGCTCATCCGCAGGACCGGTCTGTAATGACACCGGACTGGTTTCCGTCATGCCGTAGGCAATCTGCACCTCACTCATGTGCATCTCGTTGATCACCCGCCGCATCACTTCGATCGGACAGGTGGCGCCGGCCATGATCCCGGTGCGCAGGCTGGACAGGTCGAACTCGCCCCGCTGCGGCTGGTCGAGCATGGCGATGAACATGGTCGGCACGCCATACAGCGCCGTAGCTTTTTCTTCAGCAACGGTCTTCAGGGTCAACAACGGATCGAAGGCATCGTTGGGGTAGATCATGTGCTGCCATGGGTCATGCAGCCCAAGTTGCCCATGACCATGCCGAAGCAATGATAGAGCGGTACCGGGACCACCAGCCGATCAGCGGCGGTCAGGCCCAGGCTTTCGCCGACCATGTAACCGTTATTGAGGATGTTGTGATGGCTGAGGGTCGCGCCCTTGGGGAAACCGGTGGTGCCAGAGGTGTATTGGATATTCACCGGTTGATCGACATGCAGGCTGGCCTGACGCTCGGCCAGTTGCCCAGGCGTCACCGCTTCGCCAAGGGCTGCCAATTGCGACCAGGGCAGGAAACCCGACGGCGGCTGGGGGTCGAGGCTGATGACCCCACGCAGCTCCGGCAGGCGCTCGCTGTGCAGGTCGCCGATTGGCTGCTCCGTCAACTCCGGCACCAGGGTTTGCAACATGGCATGGTAATCCGAAGCCTTGAACGCACCGGCACACACCAGCCACCGGCAGCCGGACTGTTTGAGCACGTACTCCAACTCGGAGGTGCGATAGGCCGGGTTGATGTTGACGAGGATCACGCCGATCTTCGCACTGGCGAACTGGCTGATGCACCATTGAGCGCAGTTGGGCGCCCAGACACCGAGGCGGTCGCCGGCCTGCAAACCCAGCGCCAGCAAGGCCCGGGCGTGCAGGTCTACCGCTTCGGCCAGTTGTCGCCAGGTGTAGCGCAACGACTGATGACGAACCACCAGCGCCTCGCCATCGGGATACCGCTGCACGGTCTGGTCGAAAGCCTCGCCGATGGTTTGCGTCAGCAAGTCCTTGTCCTGCGAGCCTCGGGTGTAGCTGAGCTGCGAATGCGAACCGGGTTGATCCATGACGCGCCCTCTTGTCTTTATTAGTGGGTGTATCGGTGAACCGTCTGCACACGGGCTGTGGTGGCGAGGGAGCTTGCTCCCGCTCGTCATGGTAAGCACACGCCAACAAGATACGAACGCTACGCGCTCGAGCGGGAGCAAGCTCCCTCGCCACACAATGCTGATAAAGCGCTCTTACTCTCGCCCAAGTTGACGTTAACGTAAAGGGCGATTGACAGCCACCCATCGCAGGCTTACGTTAACGTAAAGGTGAGAGCCATTCCATCGCTCCTCCGCACCCTATAAAAAAGCCAAAGGTGTCCCATGAGCTACCCATCCCTGAATTTTGCCCTCGGCGAAACCATCGACATGTTGCGCGACCAGGTGCAGGCCTTCGTCAAGGCCGAACTGGCCCCCCGCGCGGCCCAGATCGATAGCGACAACCTGTTCCCCGCCGACATGTGGCGCAAGTTCGGCGACATGGGCCTGCTGGGCATCACCGTACCGGAGGAGTACGGCGGCGCCGGTCTCGGCTATCTGGCCCATGTGGTGGCGATGGAAGAAATCAGCCGTGGCTCGGCATCGGTCGCCCTTTCCTACGGTGCGCACTCCAATCTCTGCGTCAACCAGATCAACCGCAACGGCAACCACGAACAGAAAACCAAGTACCTGCCCAAACTGATCAGCGGCGAGCACGTTGGCGCGCTGGCCATGAGCGAGCCGAACGCCGGCTCCGACGTGGTCTCGATGAAACTGCGAGCCGACAAGCGTGGCGACCGCTACGTGCTCAACGGCAGCAAGACCTGGATCACCAACGGCCCGGATGCCAACACCTACGTGATCTACGCCAAGACCGACCTGGAAAAAGGCCCCCACGGCATCACTGCATTCATTGTCGAACGCGACTGGAACGGCTTCAGCCGCAGCAACAAGTTCGACAAACTCGGCATGCGCGGCTCCAACACTTGCGAGCTGTTTTTCGATGACGTCGAAGTGCCGGAAGAAAATATTCTCGGCGTGCTCAACGGCGGCGTGAAAGTGCTGATGAGTGGTCTGGACTACGAGCGCGTCGTATTGTCCGGCGGCCCGACCGGGATCATGCAGGCCTGCATGGACCTGATCGTCCCGTATATTCACGACCGCAAGCAGTTCGGCCAGAGCATCGGCGAGTTCCAACTGATCCAGGGCAAAGTCGCCGACATGTACACCCAACTCAACGCCAGTCGCGCCTACCTGTATGCCGTGGCCCAGGCCTGCGAGCGCGGCGAAACCACCCGCAAGGACGCCGCCGGGGTGATCCTCTACAGCGCCGAACGCGCCACGCAGATGGCCCTCGACGCGATCCAGATCCTCGGCGGTAACGGCTACATCAACGAATTCCCGGCCGGTCGCCTGCTACGTGACGCCAAGTTGTATGAAATCGGCGCCGGCACCAGTGAGATTCGGCGGATGTTGATCGGTCGCGAACTGTTCAACGAAACCCGCTAACGGAGCTGACCATGGCAACACTGCACACCCAGCTCAATCCGCGTTCGCCCGATTTCATCGCCAACCGCGACGCGATGCTCGGACAAGTCGAAGCCCTGAGCACCCTGCTCGCCCAGGTCCGGCAAGGCGGCGGCCCCAAGGCCCAGGAACGGCATACTTCACGGGGCAAACTGCTGCCGCGTGAGCGCATCAACCGGTTGCTCGATCCCGGCTCGCCGTTCCTGGAAATCAGCCCCCTCGCCGCTCATCAGGTCTACGGTGAAGATGTTCCCGCCGCCGGCGTGATTGCCGGTATCGGCCGGGTGGAAGGCGTCGAATGCATGATTGTCGCCAACGACGCGACGGTCAAAGGCGGCTCCTACTATCCACTGACCGTGAAGAAACATCTGCGCGCCCAGGCCATTGCCCAGCAGAACCGCCTGCCCTGTATTTATCTGGTGGATTCGGGCGGCGCTAATTTGCCACGTCAGGATGAAGTGTTTCCAGACCGCGAGCACTTCGGGCGGATCTTCTTCAACCAGGCCAACATGAGCGCCCAGGGCATTCCTCAGTTGGCAGTGGTGATGGGCTCCTGCACGGCTGGCGGTGCCTATGTGCCGGCGATGGCGGATGAAGCGATCATGGTCCGCCAGCAGGCGACTATTTTCCTGGCCGGCCCGCCCTTGGTAAAAGCCGCCACCGGCGAGGTGGTCAGCGCTGAAGACCTGGGCGGTGCCGATGTGCATTGCAAGATTTCCGGAGTCGCCGACCATTACGCCGACAGCGACGAACATGCCCTGGCCCTGGCCCGGCGCAGCGTGGCCAACCTTAACTGGCGCAAGCTCGGCGAGCTGCAACGACTCCAACCCATCGCCCCGCTGTATTCGGGTGACGAGTTGTACGGTGTGGTTTCAGCCGATCCCAAGCAGCCGTTCGATGTCCGGGAGGTAATCGCACGTCTGGTGGACGACTCGGTGTTCGATGAGTTCAAGGCGCTGTTCGGCACGACGCTGGTGTGTGGCTTTGCCCATCTGCATGGCTACCCGATCGCGATCCTGGCCAACAACGGCATCCTGTTTGCCGAGGCCGCGCAGAAAGGTGCGCACTTCATCGAACTGGCCTGCCAGCGCGGGATCCCGCTGCTGTTCCTGCAAAACATCACCGGCTTCATGGTCGGCCAGAAATATGAAGCCGGCGGCATCGCCAAGCATGGGGCGAAGCTGGTGACCGCGGTGGCCTGCGCGAAAGTGCCGAAATTCACCGTCATCATCGGTGGCAGTTTCGGCGCGGGCAACTACGGTATGTGTGGTCGGGCGTACGACCCGCGGTTCCTGTGGATGTGGCCGAATGCGCGAATTGGCGTGATGGGTGCCGAGCAGGCGGCCGGGGTACTGGTGCAGGTCAAGCGCGAACAGGCTGAGCGCAGCGGCCACCCGTTCAGTGCCGAACAGGAAGCCGAGATCAAGCAACCGATCCTCGATCAGTACGAAGAACAGGGCCATCCCTATTATTCCAGCGCAAGGCTCTGGGACGACGGCGTCATCGATCCGGCCCAGACCCGCGATGTACTGGGCCTGGCCTTGTCCGCGTCACTGAACGCGCCTATCGAACCGAGCCGCTTCGGCGTGTTCCGGATGTAAACGGGGAATGCCCATGGACCACTTCAACACCCTCGAACTGCTCACCGATTCCCGCGGCGTCGCTACCCTGTGGCTGAGCCGCGAGTCGAAAAACAATGCTTTCAACGCCGAAATGATCCGTGAGCTGATCCTCGCCCTGGACCAGATCAGCAGCGATCCGAGCCTACGCTTCCTGCTGATCCGCGGCCGTGGCAAGCATTTCAGCGCCGGTGCCGACCTGGCCTGGATGCAGCAATCGGCCGAGCTTGACTACCACACCAACCTCGACGACGCCCGCGAGCTGGCGGAGCTGATGTACAACCTGGCCAAACTGAAGATTCCCACGCTGGCAGTCGTCCAGGGCGCGGCGTTTGGCGGTGCGTTGGGGCTGATCAGCGCCTGCGACATGGCCATTGGCGCCGATGAAGCACAGTTCTGCCTCTCGGAAGTACGCATCGGCCTGGCGCCGGCGGTCATCAGTCCGTTCGTGGTGCAGGCCATCGGCGAGCGGGCGGCGCGGCGTTACGCGCTGACTGCCGAACGCTTCGGCGGCCAACGTGCGAGAGAGATCGGTTTGTTGTCGGAAAGTTACCCAGCCGAGACGCTGGATGCTCAGGTCGAGCAATGGATCGCCAACCTGCTGCTCAACAGCCCGGCGGCCATGCGCGCCAGCAAGGAACTGCTGCGCGAAGTCGGCAGCGGCGCCCTCACCCCGGCGCTACGGCGCTACACCGAAAACGCCATCGCTCGTATCCGCGTCAGCCCCGAGGGCCAAGAAGGTCTACGAGCCTTCTTGCAGAAGCGCGCACCCAGCTGGCAAGCCGAGCCGAACAACAAGGAGCCGCGTCAATGAGCGCCCCTGCAATCACTACCTTGCTGGTCGCCAACCGGGGCGAAATCGCCTGCCGCGTGATGCGTACCGCCAAGGCCATGGGCCTGACCACCGTGGCGGTGCACAGCGCCACCGACCGCGATGCCCGCCACAGCCGTGAAGCCGACATTTGCGTTGATCTGGGCGGCAGCAAGGCCGCCGACAGTTACCTGCAAATTGACAAGCTGATCGCCGCGGCCCAGGCCAGTGGTGCCCAGGCGATCCATCCCGGCTACGGCTTTCTGTCCGAGAACGCCGGGTTCGCCCGGGCGATTGAAAACGCCGGCCTGATCTTTCTTGGCCCGCCAGCCTCGGCCATCGACGCCATGGGCAGCAAATCCGCCGCCAAGACCCTGATGGAAACCGCTGGCGTGCCCTTGGTGCCGGGCTATCACGGCGAAGCCCAGGACCTGGAGACCTTCCGCGACGCCGCCGAGCGCATCGGCTATCCGGTATTGCTCAAGGCCACCGCCGGCGGTGGCGGCAAAGGTATGAAAGTCGTCGAGGACATCAGCCAGCTGGCCGAAGCACTGGCCTCGGCGCAGCGTGAAGCGCAATCCTCGTTCGGCGATTCGCGGATGCTGGTGGAAAAATACCTGCTCAAGCCGCGCCACGTGGAAATCCAGGTCTTCGCTGATCGTCATGGTAACTGCCTGCACCTCAACGAGCGCGATTGCTCGATCCAGCGTCGCCATCAGAAAGTAGTGGAAGAAGCCCCAGCGCCTGGCCTGACCCCGCAGTTGCGCCAGGCGATGGGGGAAGCGGCCGTGCGCGCCGCCCAGGCGATTGGCTATGTCGGGGCAGGCACGGTGGAGTTCCTGCTGGATTCGCGGGGCGAGTTTTTCTTCATGGAGATGAACACCCGGTTGCAGGTCGAACATCCAGTCACCGAAGCGATCACCGGATTGGACCTGGTGGCCTGGCAGATCCGTGTAGCCCAGGGCGAGCCGTTGCCGATGACGCAAGACCAGGTACCGCTGCGGGGTCACGCCATCGAAGTGCGGCTGTACGCCGAAGACCCGGCCAACGATTTCCTCCCGGCTACCGGGCGCCTGGCGTTATACCGCGAATCCGCCCCAGAACCGGGGCGCCGGGTCGACAGCGGAGTTGAAGAAGGCGACGAGATCTCGCCGTTCTATGACCCGATGCTCGGCAAGTTGATTGCCTGGGGAGAAGACCGTGAACAGGCGCGATTGCGGCTGCTGGGCATGCTCGATGAGTTCGCCATCGGCGGACTCAGGACCAATATCGGTTTCCTGCGCCGTATCGTGGCCCATCCCGCCTTCGCGGCAGCGGAACTGGATACCGGATTTATCCCACGTTACCAGGCGCAATTACTGCCAGAGCCGGGGGAATTGGACGACGGATTCTGGTTCGCAGCTGCTCAGGGTTTCGCCCTCAGTCTCGCACCCCGGGTACGAGCGGATGACGTGTACTCACCCTGGGGCGATACGGCCGGACTGCGCCTGGGACTGTCGAGGGAAGTCACCTTGCATTTGAGCTGCGAGGGTCAGGACCGGGCGATTACCCTGGACGATACGGCCGCCTGTGCTGAACTGAAAGGCGAGCAACTGGTGGTCGAGCGCGATGGGTTGCGCCGCAGTCACCGGGTGATCCGCGAGGGCAACAGCCTGTATCTGCAATGGGCGGGTGACCTGCACCGAATCGATCTGTTTGATCCATTGGCCGCCGCTGAAGCCAGCCACGGCCATCAAGGAGGCCTGAGCGCGCCCATGAACGGCAGCATCGTCCGGGTCCTGGTGAGCCTCGGCCAGACCGTGGAGGCCGGGGCGCAACTGGTGGTCCTGGAGGCGATGAAAATGGAGCACAGCATTCGTGCACCGAAGGCCGGGGTGATCAAGGCGCTGTATTGCCAGGAAGGTGAAATGGTCAGCGAGGGCAGCGCACTGGTGGCGTTCGAGGAGTAGCGATCGGCCCGCTCCAGGGGCCGATACGCTCAGAACCTGATAGTCGCCTGCACAACCACGCCGATAATGCGGCAATCTTCGGTGCACAGGTTTTTCGGGTAAGTCGGATTGAGCGGGACCAGGTAACGCTGCCCGCTCTCTTCGATCAGTTTACGAAAGGTCGCATCGCTGCTGCCGGGCAAGTAGGCGACGACCAGCTTGCCGGGCACCGCTTCGATGGCCGGGTCCACGAGGATCGACATTCCCTCGGGAATGCTCAACCCACTCGGCGCCGTCATCGCATCGCCCACCACCACCAGCCAGAACGCATCCCCCCGGGCATGGTAATCCGTCAGCTCATAGCGCGAATGGCTGTAGGCACCCGGGTCGCCCTCGCGAACGTTGCCCAGTTCGTGCCATTCACTGACCGGATAGCGGAAGTACGGGTTGTACTTCTGCGCCAGCGCCATGCCTTCTTCGGTGGAAGTGTCCGGCTCGCGAATCACCGTTGCCACTTCAAGAAATTCCAGTCCTAGCTCCTTCAGGACCCGATTCATGTCTTTGACACTGGGCTCCCGGCGCTTGGTCAGCCAATGGCCGACGCCGCCCTGGGACATTCCCAACCGTTCTGCAAGCACCACCTGAGTGATGTGCAGCTCCTTCATCTTGGCCTTGACCAACTCTATCCATTTATCCATGTGCGGCACGATACGTGGGTGCCTCCGCCCCTCAAAACACAACTTGTAGTATTTAAATTATCGTCACAATTACGATAGGTACTATTCTGGATTCAGGAGTTCAGCCCCAACACGGAGATTCCCGATACCATGGACACACCCAATAAAGACTTGCCCAGCAGCCCCTTCGACGGCACGTTTCCTCCGCTTCAGGACTGTCCTGCTGCACAGCGCGCCCTGGACTATTACTTGAAACCAGCTGTTTCGGACGAAAAAACGGAACATCGCTTCTTTGACGTGAATCGCAATATCGGCGCCGAGGAAGCCCTGGTTCACGCCTGCGACTTGCTGCGCTGTGCAGCCGCCACCGCCCATGAGTCCGCCAATCGGCTGGATGGCTCGAGCCGCGACCTTGCTTTCTCGGTGGTGCACATGATTGATCTGGTCAAGGTGATGCTTGACCGATCCCTGGATGGCTACCCTACTCGCCAGGTGTAACCCTTGGGAAGGTCGCCACGAAGGTGGAGACCGGGGAAAAAGTTTCCAATTGATGCGATAAAACCATTTGACTTGCAAATGATAATGATTATTATTGCATCAGCTGGTCGCGAGATCAGTCGATAGCCCAGAAGACCTTAGGTCGGACTTCTGGAATATCTCCTCATCAGGCTAATCACGGTTTTTGACCCGGCTTTTTGCCGGGTCTTTTTTTGCCGATTTTCGGCTTATGGCTTCAGGCTAATGAAGTCTTTAAGTGCTGCTGATTCGATGGCGGCGATGATAGCAAATGAATGTCCATTTACAAGAGTGCGGCGCCTCCCGAATCGACCGAAGAAGGTCGACGGTCAGCACTTGAGAATCAATTGCCAACTCTCTAAGCTGGCTCAGCGTCCAGGGAGGACGCCCCCTTTCTTTTGACGCAAATCGTCCCGAAGCCCTCGTTCTTACGTGTAAAGTAACGGCCATAAAAATCCTTACAAGGAATCGTGACCGTGGCTAAATCTTCCTTTGATATCAGCGCCAATTTCGACAGCGGCAACATTGAGGTGGTCGACGTCAGCAACCCGTTGCAGTCACTGCTCAAGATCCGGCCCGATACCCGCAGTGCCCATTTCCAGTGGTTCCACTTCAAGGCCAGCGGCTTGCACGTGGGCCAGGAATATTCCTTCCGCCTGCTCAATGCCAGTCAATCGTCCTACAACAAAGCGTGGACGGGTTACCAGGCGGTCGCCTCCTATGATCACGTCAACTGGTTCCGTATTCCCACGCAATTCGAAGGCGATGCCCTGCGCTTCCACCTGGAGGCGGAACAATCCCACGCCTGGTTCGCCTATTTCGAACCGTACAGCCGTGGCCGTCACGACTGGTTGATCGAGCAGGCGCTGCACAAGGCCGGCACCGAACTGTTGGCCGTGGGCAAAAGCGTGGAGGGCCGTGACATTCAACTGCTGCGCAAGGGCAGCGGCGCCGAAGGCCAACGCAAAATCTGGATCATCGCCCAGCAACATCCTGGCGAGCACATGGCCGAATGGTTCATGGAGGGCGTGATCGAGCGCCTTGAACATCATGACGATGCGCAACTCAATCGCCTGCTTGCCAAGGCCGATCTGTACCTGGTGCCGAACATGAACCCGGACGGTGCCTTCCACGGCCACCTGCGTACCAATGCCATGGGCCAGGATTTGAACCGGGCCTGGCAGAGCGCCAGTCAGGAGGTCAGCCCTGAAGTCCTGTTCGTCCAGCAGCAAATGGAGAAGTACGGGGTCGATCTGTTCCTGGATGTTCATGGCGACGAGGAAATCCCCCACGTCTTCACCGCCGGCTGCGAAGGCAACCCGGGCTACACGCCACGCATCGCCAGGCTCGAAGAACACTTTCGCAGCCATCTCAAGCACCAGACCAAAGACTTCCAGACCACCCACGGCTACACCCGCGATGAGCCGGGCCAGGCCAACATGACCCTGGCCTGCAACGCGGTCGGCCAGAAATACGACTGCCTGTCCCTGACCCTGGAAATGCCGTTCAAGGACCACGACGATCACCCGAACCCGCTCACCGGCTGGTCCGGCAAGCGCTCGATGCAATTGGGCAAGGATGTGTTGAGCACGGTTGCGGACATGGTCGACGAGTTGCGCTGAAAACCAACACTTTCACCTGTGGCGAGGGAGCTTGCTCCCGCTTAGGGGCGAAAGCCCCCTCAAAAAACAGGGCTGCTACGCAGCCCAGCGGGAGCAAGCTCCCTCGCCACGGGTGATGTGCTTCAACCCCGCCCGCGCAACATGCTGTCCAACACCTCATCGCGCCGCACCCAGGCGTGGAACAACGCCGCCGCCAGGTGCAGCAGCACCGTCAGGAACAACAGATAAGCCAGGTACCCGTGAGCCTTGCGCAGCAACGCAAATGTTTGCGCGTCTGCTGGCAGGATCGATGGCAGTTGCAGCGACTGGCTGAGCATCACCGGGTCCCCCGCCGCCGAGATCATCCCCCAGCCCAACAGCGGCAAGACCAGCATCAGCGCGTACAGCAGAACATGCGAGGCCTTGGCCGCCAATACCTGCCACTGAGGCAGATCAGCCGGCAACGGTGGTTGGCGGGTGCTGAAGCGCACAATCAACCGCACGACAACCAACAGCAAAATCGCGATGCCCAAGGGCTTATGCAATTGCAGCAGCCATTCATGGCGCTCGGACACCGAGGCAACCATGCCTGCGCCGATGAACAACATGGCGATGATCATCAGGGCCATCAGCCAGTGCAACAGCCGCGCCAACGGTGCGAAGTGACGAGGGGCGCTCATGGGCGGGACTCCTGGTTGGCGGGCAGTTGGCTCACTTCGCCGGTACGCCGCAGGTAAGAACTGGCGTAGGCAGCGGAACGCGCCGCCAACAACGGATCGTCGGAACGTTCGATCCCGTTGGGCAGGATCAACGGGTCATAGTTGATATCACGGCACTCGCCGTTGTCCTGGGCCTGAGTACGCTCCAGCACCAACGTACCGGCATTGAGCACCTTGCGGTCAGAGGGCCAGGTCTTGGTGGCATCGTTTACCGGGTCATCCGGATGGGCCAGGGTGATGTTCAATTGCCAACGCAACGTTCCGGCGGCGAGACGCTTCACCAAGTCTTGCTCAAGGAAATCGGCACCCTGGGCCGGCATCGCATCCGCCGAGTCCTGGCTCAGCGGCACCACCCCCCAGCGCACGGCCTGGCGCTGCCCTGCCGGGTTGACCAGATAGAACGCGTTGATGCCGTTATAGGTTTCGGTGGCATAGCTGGCCGACGGTCTGGCGGTCTTGATCCACTGCAAAAACGGCATGGCTTCCGGGTGCGCGGCAAAGAACGCCGGTACGGCCGTGGGGTTCGGTTTGCCGGTCGCCGGATCCGGCAACTGGGCCTGCTGGAATTGGTAGAACGCTTCGGGCGTCCCCACCGGAAACACCGGCATGCTGTTCATGCCCGTGCGCCATTGTTGCCCATTGGCCTGGGTGAAGCGCAGCGCCAGGCTGCGAATCGGCACGCTGCCGTCCGGGGCGTAGGGGTTGCCGCTGGGCAAGGCGAACCGTCCGACCACGGGCGTGCGCGTCGAGGCAAATACCTGAGCGCTGGAATAGCTGCTCGCTTCGCCCGTGCTTTCGAAGTAGCCCGCGACACACACACCTTTCGAGTGATTGCGCCGGAAACCCGGATGCACGCCGTTGTTTTTTTCCAGCACGTTGACCAGCGCATCGGGTGTCAGACGTTGTGGGTCGAGTGTGCCGTTGACGTAGGCAAACGCCCCGCCCAGCGCCGCGACAATCACCGCGATACCGGCCAGGCGCAGGGTCAGCTGCGCGCCACCCAACGGTGGCCGGCGCGGCAGAGATGAGGGATCAACCATGAGAATAGCTCCAAGGCCCGAGGCCATCTGTGCAAGGACCCGTCAGACGCAGGCCGGACATGTTTATTCCCACGCCGCGTATTTATTTTTCCCGCGCTGGAATAATCTCGTTCGCGGGGCGTCTTTCCAGTCCCGACGCAGTGACTGCCTTTGAAGCCACGACCCATGAACGAACTTGATGAACAGTTGCGCGAACTCATCCCCAGGCTGCGGCGTTTTGCCGTGTCGCTGACGCGCAATCCCAGCAACGCCGACGACCTGGTGCAAACATGCCTGGAACGGGCATTGTCCAAATGGAATGACAAGCACCCGGAAGGTGACCTGCGCGCCTGGCTGTTTTCGATTCTGTACCGGCAGTTTCTCGATGCCCACCGCCGCTCCCGGCGCTATGCGCGAATGCTGGCGTTTTTCACCGGCCGCGACGATGCCCATCCTTCGGCCGAGCGCAGCGTGATTGCGCAATCGTCCCTTCAGGCCTTCGATCAACTGACGACGGAACAACGCGCCCTGTTGCTGTGGGTGTCGGTGGAAGGCTTGAGCTACCAGCAAGTCGCCGACATCCTCGACGTGCCGACCGGCACCGTAATGTCACGCCTGTCCCGCGCCCGCCAGGCCCTGCGCCAGCTCAGCGACGGAGAGATCAGTCGCCCTACCCTGCGAATACTCAAATGATCAGCATGCCCCCCAGCGACAGCGACCTGCACGCCTACGTCGACCGTCAACTGAGCCCGTCCGACCAGCGCCTGATGCAGAGCTACCTCGCCTCCCATCCCGAAGTCGCCGCCCGGGTCCGGGCCTGGCAACAGGACGCGCGACATCTACGCACGGCATTGGGTGGAGCCTTGCAGCAACCGGCTAATCCGGATCTCGACCCGGCGATGATTCGTCGCCGCCTGAAGTACCGCTCCCGACGCTATCTCGCCAGCGCCGCAGTGTTGCTGGTGGCGCTCAGCGTGGGCGCAGTCAGCGGCTGGCAGGCACGGGAGATGACGCTCCTCAGTGCCGCAGCCCCCATGGCGGACGCCATGCAGGCCTACCGGCTGTTCGCCCAAGAGGGCATCCTTCCCGCCGATTACCAGGCCGACGACGAGCAGCACATGCAAGACTGGCTCGACCGCTATTTCACCCGGGCCAACCGGTTACCGGACCTGTCAAACGCGGGCTTCAAGCCAGTCAGCGGGCGCTTGCTCAGCACTGAACAAGGGGCGGCGGCGATGGTGGTTTACCAAGACCCGAGCGGCCAGAAAATCAGCTTCTACGTGCGCCCACCGGGTCCGAGAAACTTCCTGCTACCTCGTGGCAGCCGCCGCGATGGTGAGTTGCAGGCCGAGTACTGGTCCGGGCCGGGGTACAACTATGCGGTGGTCATCCCCAGTGACACGCCGGCGGCGCAGAAGCTCAGGCAGACCCTGAATTTCTGATCGCCATTCGTCTGCTGTGGGAGCGGGCTTGCTCGCGAAAGCGGACTGACATTCAACATCAATGTTGGCTGTTCCGTTGCATTCGCGAGCAAGCCCGCTCCTACAGGGGATTGCAGTGGGTCATGAGCCGTGCTTAGCCCTGCCCAAACACCTGCGAAGGCCTGCGCAACAACGGGTCGAACGGGTTGATCCGAGGCCCGATCAGCGCCGCCTCGCGCTTGAGCATCTCTACCACCGTTGGTAGGCGATCAGGCCCCAGGCGGTCGCTCACCGTCGCCACGCTCAAGGCGGCCACGGCCCGACCGTCACGGTCCAGGATCGGCACGGCGACGCCGGCCATGCCTTGCAGCACGCCGGTGTTGCGCCCGGCGTAGCCCAGTGTGCGCACGTTTTCCACTTCCGAGCGCAGGAAGACTTCGTCATACAGATGGAAGTCCTTGAGCCGCGGCAGGTTGTAATGGATCACCGTGTCGCGCTCTTCCTGCGGCAGGAAGGCCAGGATCGCCAGGCTGCCCTGCCCCACGCCCAACGCCACGCGGCCGCCAATGTCACCGGTGAATGTACGAATCGGGAACGGCCCTTCGCTGCGGTCCAGGCAGATCGCATCAAAGCCGCTGCGCGCCAGCAGGAACAACGAGTCCCCCAACGACGCCGACAGCCGCAGCATTGCCGGCCGCACCAGCTCGCGCAGGTTACCCGTGTTGCCGGCGCGAGCGGCCAGGGCGAAGAAATCCAGGCTCAGGCGATAGCGTTTGCTGCGCGCATCCTGCTCGACCATGCCCTCGTCCATCAGGCTGCGCAGCAAGCGATGGGTGGTCGGTTGTGACAGGCCAATGCGCTGGGCCAACTGCGTGACCCGCTCCCCGCCCTCGACGGTGTCGCCCAGGCTACGCAACAC
Source organism: Pseudomonas sp. RGM2987 (assembly GCF_022952855.1). GTDB lineage: Bacteria > Pseudomonadota > Gammaproteobacteria > Pseudomonadales > Pseudomonadaceae > Aquipseudomonas. The sequence continues at coordinate 14,472 of NZ_JALJDX010000151.1, forward strand.
GGCAAACAGCCTTGGGACCGCGCCGACACCCACCTCGCCTTTATCATTATTCCGTTCAGCGGAATTCTTCATCTACTTTCTCATCATTAAATTTGCTCAATGATAAAACGGAAAATAACCATCGCCTCAGTGAAATAGTCCATTGAGCTCATCCTAGTCTTCGTCCTACTCTGCGTCCATACAGGGGCGATTCGAACAACAGCGGCAGCCGACCCCAGGTCGAGCGCCAACGCACCCCGCAGCACCCCTTCGTATCTGCCCATAAAAAAAAGCGCGCCCCGTGGCGACGCATAACAATCTCAGGTGGAGCGCAGTCATGGCTTTCTTGCGACTTGAAGAACTTGGCAAACGCTACGGCGATATCGATGCCGTGGTGGCCACCAACCTATCGGTGGAAAAAGGCGAATTCGTCTCGCTGCTGGGGCCTTCGGGCTGCGGCAAGACCACGACTCTGCAGATGATCGCCGGCTTCGTCGAAGTCAGCAGTGGGCGGATCCTGCTCGACGGGCGCGACATTACTCACTCCAAGCCTGCCAGCCGTGGCCTGGGCGTGGTGTTCCAGAGCTACGCGCTGTTCCCGCACATGAGCGTCCGGGACAACGTCGCCTTCGGCCTGCGTATGCGTAAAGTGGCCAACGGCGAATTGCAACAACGGGTGGATCGGGTACTGCAGCTGGTGCGCCTGGACCGGCACGCCGAACGCTATCCACGGGAGCTTTCCGGCGGCCAGCGCCAGCGTGTGGCATTGGCCCGCGCGCTGGTGATCGAACCGCCGGTGCTGCTGCTTGACGAACCGCTGTCCAACCTCGACGCCAACCTGCGCGAAGAGATGCAATACGAAATCCGCCGCATCCAACGTGAAGTCGGGATCACCACGCTGATGGTCACTCACGATCAATCCGAAGCACTGTCCATCAGTGACCGGGTCGTGGTCATGCAGGCCGGACGCATCACTCAGATCGATGCGCCTTACACCCTCTACGAACATCCCCGCACCGAATTCATCTCCGGTTTCGTTGGCAAAGCCAACCTGCTGCCCGGCAAGCGCGACAGCGCCGGGGTCATCCAGGCCTGCGAACAGGGCGAAGGCGACCTGACCCTGAGCCTGCGCCCGGAAAAAATCGATTTGTGCGCGCCCGGCTCGGGCCGCCTGCAAGGGACTGTCGCCAGCCGTTTCTTTCTCGGCAGCCAATGGCTGTACGGCGTCTCCACCGGCCTGGGCGAACTGTGCGTGGTGCGTCGCAATGACGGTAGCGCACCGATGACCGAAGGCACCGCCGTGGGCCTTGATTGGGATCCGGCGCTGCTGCGGGTGCTGGCCGCCGATGAGGTGCCGGCATGAAAGGCATCGATGCAATGCGTCGCGGCCGCCAGGGCTACTTGATGTCCGCACCGGCCCTGGCTCTTTACCTCGGGCTGCTGGTCATTCCCCTGGGCCTGACGCTGGTGTTGTCATTCAACGTCTTTGACTATGGCTCGGGCATCAACAGCGACGCTTACACCTTCGATCACTACAGCAGTCTGCTGGGTGATCCGTACTTCTATGAAATTTTCCTGCGCACCTTCTGGATCAGCGCCCTGACCACGATCCTGTGCGTGCTGATCGGCGTGCCCGAGGCCTACATCCTCAGCCGCATGGGCGCGCCGTGGCGCTCGATTTTCCTGATCCTGATCCTGACGCCGCTGTTGATTTCAGTGGTAGTACGGGCCTTTGGCTGGAGCTTGTTACTGGGCGCCGACGGCCTGGTCAACCAGACGCTGCAAGCCCTGGGCGGCTCGCCGATGAAGCTGTTGTACACGCCGTTCGCGGTGGTCATCGCCCTGGTCCACGTGATGCTGCCGTTCATGATCATTCCGGTCTGGACCTCGTTGCAGAAACTCGACCCGGCCGCTGAACAGGCCGCGCTGTCCCTCGGTGCCAGCCAGTTCACCGTGATACGCAAGGTGGTGTTGCCACAGATCATGCCCGGCGTGCTGTCGGGCACCCTGATCGTGTTCGGGCTCGCTGCCAGTTCGTTCGCGATTCCCGGCCTGCTTGGTGGACGCCGTTTGAAAATGGTCGCGACGCTGATCTACGACCAGTACCTGTCGGAACTGAACTGGCCCATGGGGGCGGCCATTGCCGTCGCGCTGCTGCTGCTCAACCTGCTGATCATGCTGTCGTGGAACCGGATGATCGAAGGCCGCTACAAGAAGTCACTGGGGTAATTCGTCATGTCCAGAAACGGTCCTTTCGCCCTGTTGTTCCACGCCTTGGTGGTGGTGTTCATGCTGGCGCCGCTGGTGGTGGTCTGCCTCGTCGCCTTCACCCCGGAAAACACCCTGAGCCTGCCGACTACGGAATTCTCCCTGCGCTGGTTCCGCGCGGTGTTCGAGCGTGCGGATTTTGTCGATGCGTTCTACAACAGCCTGATCCTGGCTTTCTGCGCGGCCTCGCTGGCGACGATCATTGCGGTCCCGGCAGCCCTGGCGATCACCCGACTCGAGTTTCCCGGCCGGGACTTTTTCAACGGGCTCTTCCTGTCGCCAATCATCATTCCTCACTTGGTGCTGGGTGTGGCGCTGCTGCGCTTGTTCGCCCTGATGGGCGTCAACGGCAGCTTTGCCTGGCTGATCTTTGCCCACGTGCTGGTGATCACCCCGTATGTGCTGCGCCTGGTGCTGGCTTCGGCCATCGGCCTGGACCGCAGCGCCGAACAGGCCGCGCAATCGCTGGGGGCCGGGCGCTTCACGCTGTTCCGGCAGATCACTTTGCCGATGATCCTGCCGGGGGTGGCCGGAGGCTGGCTGCTGGCGTTCATCAACAGTTTCGATGAAGTCACCCTGTCGATTTTCGTCACATCGCCGGCCACGCAAACGCTGCCGGTGCGCATGTATGTCTACGCCACCGAATCCATCGATCCGATGATGGCGGCGGTGTCGGCATTGGTCATCGCGCTCACCGCGCTGACGATGATTCTGCTCGATCGGGTCTACGGCCTGGATCGGGTCCTGGTGGGTAAACATTGAGGACGCCATGGCTCTGCTGAAACGACTGGCCGAAGGCGACCGCCCGGCCCTGGACTTTACCCTCGACGGCCAACCGGCCACTGGGCTGGTAGGCGACACGCTGCTGACGGCCGTACTGACCAGCAGCGAGCACCTGCGCGGCAGCGATTTCAGCGCCGAACCCCGCGCCGGCTTCTGCCTGATGGGCGCCTGCCAGGACTGCTGGGTCCGCCTGGGCGACGGCCGCCGCGTCCGCGCCTGCTCGACGCTGCTCGAAGCAGGCCAGCACATCAGCCGTGAACCGGGGCGTCAGTTATGAACAGTGCAACCTGGTATGGCCTCATCGCGAGCAAGCCCGCTCCCACAGGGGATTTGGGGTATTTGCATATCCCGTATCCAACACAGAACCACTGTGGGAGCGGGCTTGCCCGCGAAGACGTCTTCAAAGGCGCCGCCGACGCCCAGACCTTACCAACGAGGCACCCATGAAACCGATCGCCATCATCGGCGCCGGACCGGCCGGTATTCGTGCGGCGCAAACGCTGGTCGCCCACGGCCTGTACCCGGTGCTGCTGGATGAAGCTGCGCGCGGCGGTGGGCAGGTTTATCGGCGCCAGCCGGCCAATTTCAAACGGTCGGCGGCCAGGCTCTATGGCTTTGAAGCGCACAAGGCCAACGCCATCCACCAGACCCTCGACACACTTCGCGAACAGCTCGACTACCGGCCCGACACCCTGGTATGGAACGCTGAGGCCGGGCTGCTGGACACCTTGCATGACGGCCGCGCCGACCGTCTCGAGTACTCCAGCGTGATTGTCGCCACCGGCGCCACCGACCGGGTCCTGCCAGTGCCCGGTTGGACTTTACCCGGCGTCTACAGTCTGGGCGCCGCGCAGATTGCCTTGAAATTCCAGGGCTGCGCCATCGGCGAGCGGGTGGTGTTCGCCGGCAGCGGACCATTGCTGTATCTGGTCGCGTACCAATATGCCAAGGCTGGCGCGCACGTGGTGGCAGTCCTCGACAGTTCCCCTTTCAGCGCCCAGGCCCGCGCCCTGCCCGGCCTGCTGAGGCAAACGGCGACGCTCGCCAAGGGGCTTTACTACCGCGCCTGGCTGACCGCCCACGGCATCGCCGTGCGTCAAGGCGCGAACCTGCTGCGTATCAACGGTGAACGCCGGGTGCGTTCGTTGCAATGGCGCAACGCCAAGGGTGAGCAGTCCCTGGATTGCGACGCCGTCGCCTTCGCCCACGGCTTGCGCAGCGAAACCCAACTGGCCGACCTGCTGGGCTGCGAATTTTCCTGGAGCGCCCTCAACCGCGCCTGGCTGCCACAACGGGACCGCGCCGGTCGCAGCAGCGTACACGGGGTTTACCTGGCCGGTGACGGTGCCGGAATCATGGGCGCCGACGCCGCCGAACTGGCCGGCGAACGGGCGGCCCTGGCCTTGCTCGAAGACCTCGGTTACCAGACCGACCCACAACGTTGCAGCCAGCTTGAAAGCTCACTGGAGCGTATCGGTGAGTTCCGCCAGGGCCTGGAGCGGGCATTCGCCTTCCCCGAAAACTGGGCCAGCGACGCGCCGGACAATCTGATGATCTGTCGCTGCGAAGAAGTCAGCGCTGGCGATATCCGCCAGGTCGTGGGCGAAGGCCATTGGGAGATCAACCGAGTCAAGGCCCATTGCCGGGTTGGCATGGGCCGTTGCCAGGGGCGGATGTGCGGCGCCGCGGCTGCGGAAATCATTGCCCGAGAGACCGGCCGCCCGGTCTCCAGCGTTGGCCGCCTGCGGGCCCAGGCGCCGATCAAACCGGTGCCGTTCGGCCTGGAGGTCGAGCCATGATCGAAGTGGACGTGGTGATCATCGGTGGCGGCATCGTCGGCGCCTCGGCGGCCTTGTTCCTGAGCCAGGCCGGACGCCGGGTGGCGCTGCTGGAACGGGATTTCTGCGGCTCGCACGCAAGCGGCGTGAACTATGGCGGCGTACGTCGCCAGGGCCGGCCGCTGTCGCAACTGCCGCTGTCGCAACGGGCCCATGACATCTGGGGCCGGCTGCCGCAGCTGATCGGCATCGACGGTGAGTACCAGCGCAGCGGTCACTTGAAACTGGCCCGCAGCGCCGAAGACTTCCAGGCATTGCAGGATTACGCCCGCAGCAGCCAGGGCTTCGGCCTCGATTTGCAGCTGTTGGACCGCGATGAACTGCGCGCCCGTTTCCCGTGGGTCGGCGCCGTGGCCGTCGGGGCATCGCTGTGCCCGGATGACGGCCACGCCAACCCACGCCTGGTGTCGCCGGCCTTCGCCCAGGCCGCCCGCCGGCACGGTGCGCAAATCCATGAACAATGCGCCGTCAGCAGCGTTGCCCACGACGGCCAGCGCTTCGGCGTGCGCACCGAGACGGGTCAGCTGTTTCATGCGCCCTGGCTGCTGAACTGCGCCGGCGCCTGGGCGAGCCATTTTGCCGCGCAGTTCGGCGAAGCAGTGCCAATGCATGCCGGGCATCCAGCGATGCTGGTCACCGAGCCCTTGCCGTTGGTGATGGACGCCAGCACCGGCGTCGAGGGGGGCGGCATTTATGCGCGCCAGGTCGCCCGCGGCAATTGCGTACTGGGGGGCGGCCAAGGCTATGCCCTGGACGATGCACGCGCCCGACCGGGACAAAACGCAGTGATCGAGATCCTGCGCCAGGCGGTCGAACTGTACCCGTTCTTGCAAGGCGCCCAGGCGATTCGCACCTGGAGCGGCACCGAAGGCTACCTGCCTGATCGCCAGCCGGTGATCGGCCCCAGCCGCACCCAACCCGGCCTGTTGCACGCGTTCGGCTTTGCTGGCGCGGGCTTCCAGATCGGCCCGGCGGTGGGCCAGGCGCTCACCGAGATCATCTGCTGCGGCGCTTCAACCACGCCGCTGGATGCGTTTTCCATCACCCGGTTTCACTCCATCTCCGTTGCTTGATAGAGGAAGGTCGCGCCAATGAATAACGTCAAACGCAGTGCATTGTTCGGTTTCTGCTCGCTGGGTTCCGCCTGCCTGGGCGCCCTGCTCCCGGTCACCCAGGCGTTGGCCGAGCCGACGCTCTATCTGGGCATGAACGGTGGGACCATGGAGCGGCTCTACGCCGACAAGGTCTTGCCGGCCTTCGAGAAAGCCAATAACGTCAAAGTGGTGATCGTACCCGGCACCTCGGCCGATATCCTGGCAAAAGTCCAGGCCAGCAAAGGCAATCCGCAGATGCACGTGATGTTCCTGGATGACGGCATCATGTACCGCGCCATCTCCATGGGCCTGTGCGACAAGCTCAAGGACAGCCCGCCCCTGGCACAGATCCCGGCCAAGGGCCGTATCAAGGACGAGGCGGTGGCCGTGAGTCTCGGCGTGACGGGCCTGGCCTACAACACCCGTTTGTTCAAGGAAAAAGGCTGGGATGCACCGACCTCCTGGATGGACCTGGCCGATCCACGCTACAAGGACAAAGTGGTGTTCCAGTCGATGGCGTCCTCGACCTTCGGTCTGCACGGGTTCCTGATGTTCAACCGGATCCAGGGCGGCAGCGAGACCGATGTCGAGCCGGGCTTCAAGGCGTGGCCGAACACAGTCGGACGCAACGTGCTGGAGTACATTCCAAGCTCGGCGAAGATTTCCGAAATGCTGCAGACCGACGAGGCGGCGCTGTTCCCACTGACGCCCACCCAGGTCACCGCGTTGAAACTCAAGGGCATGCCGGTGGAATACGCGCAGCCGAAGGAAGGCGCCGTGGTACTCAACGTTGCCGAATGCACCATCGCCCAGAACACCCAACCGGAACTGGCGCAAAAGCTCGCTGCTTTCCTGTTGACCCCCGAAGCCCAGGCGATCGCCCTGGAAGAAGGCGACCAGATTCCGTCCAACCCCAACACCCCGACCACCGACAAGACCCGTGGCCAGGTTGAAGCAATGAAGCAGTACCTGGAGACCGCCATCGCCGTGGACTGGGACCAGGTCAACGAACAACGCCCAGCCTGGAATGCTCGCTGGAACCGCAGTATCGAGCGCTAGGGTGATCGACATCCCTCACCGCTTTGCCGGTATCATGCCGGGCATGTTCGGGCTTGATGCCCGATACAAATGAACTGAGCCCTGACCTGTGGCAAGGGAGCTCGCTCCCGCTGGACTGCGAAGCAGCCCCAAAACCTGACACCAAGTTGTGTCAGGTTGGTTGCATGCCAGCTTTTTGGGGCTGCTGTGCAGCCCAGCGGGAGCAAGCTCCCTCGCCACAGGTGCTATGGTTGGCTTCAGGTTTTGTATCAGCCTTCTTCAACGGCGACTCTTCCCATGCATACCCTCGCCCAACTGCGCGCCGGCCAGCTGTCAGGCATCACCCGGCTGGACCTGGCCTGCGGCCTGACGCAGTTCCCCCGGGAAATCTTCGACCTGGCCGATTCCCTCGAAATTCTCAACCTCAGCGGCAACCAACTGGACACACTGCCCGATGACCTGCATCGGTTGACCCGCCTGCGCGTGCTGTTCTGTTCGGACAACCGCTTCACTGAACTGCCCGAATGCCTGGGCCGTTGCGCCGCGTTGACCATGGTCGGTTTCAAGGCCAACCGCATCGAGCGCGTGACCGGCGCCGCCCTGCCGCCACTGCTGCGTTGGCTGATCCTGACGGACAACTGCATCCGCCACCTGCCCGATGAACTGGGGCAACGTGCGCACCTGCAAAAACTCATGCTGGCCGGCAACCGGTTGCAGCAATTGCCGGCGAGCCTGGGCCGGTGCCAGCGTCTGGAACTGCTGCGCGTCGCCGCCAATCAACTGACCGAGCTGCCGCAATGGTTGCTGGAACTGCCAAGCCTCAGTTGGCTGGCCTACGCCGGTAATCCGCTGGAGGCCCAGGCCGAAGCTGCCGCGCAGAATGTCACGACGCCCATCGACTGGCGGCAACTGACCCTGCAACAGCAACTGGGTGAAGGCGCCTCGGGGGTGATTTCCCAGGCGCTCTGGCAGCCGCCGGGCCAGGCTGCGCGCAACGTCGCGGTAAAAATGTACAAAGGCCAGATCACCAGCGACGGCTCGCCACTGCATGAAATGCACGCCTGCATCACCGCAGGCCTGCATCCGAACCTGATCGAGGTATTGGGCCGGATTGTCGGAAATCCCCAGGAGCAGTCCGGATTGGTGATGGCCTTGATCGCGCCCAGCTACCGCAACCTCGCCGCATTGCCGAGCCTGGCGTCGTGCACCCGCGACGAGTATGCCGACGAGCTGCGCTTGAGCGGCCCCGTGGTCTTGCGCATCGCCCACGGCATCGCCTCGGTGGCAGCGCACCTGCATCGCCAGGGCATCACCCATGGCGATCTGTACGGGCACAACATTCTGTTCAATGACCAGGGCGACTGCCTGTTGGGCGACTTCGGCGCAGCATCGTTCCACGCCACCACGGACACCTTGCAGACACGGGCGCTGCAGCGCATCGAAGTGCGGGCCTTCGGGATCCTGCTGGGGGAGTTGCTGGAGAGAACCGAACCCGCTGCTGGGGAACTGGGGACATTGTGGGAATTACAGGCGCGCTGCTGTCAGCCGGAGGTTCTGGCGCGGCCAGGGTTCGATGAGATTGAGCAGTGCATAGAAAAATTGAAACACTGACCGTGGCGAGGGAGCTTGCTCCCGCTGGGCTGCGCAGCAGCCCCCATCCATAACCACCGTCTATCAGCGAGACCGCGTTGCTGGATTCACGACGGCTTCGCCGCCGAGGGGAGCAAGCTCCCTCGCCACAGGGTTTTGTGTTTAACCCGCCAACCCGACAAACATGTCTTGCACGTCATCATGGTTGTCGAGGCCTTCGAGGAACGCTTCGACTTCAGCCATCTGTTCGTCGCTCAGGCCGCTCACCGGGTTCTTCGGCTGATAGCCCAGCTTGGCCGACAGCACGGTGAAACCCTGTTCCGGCAAGGCCTTCTGCACGGCATCAAGGTCGGCAGGATCGGTGAGGAACAAGGTTGCGCCCTCTTCGCCCGGCTCGAAATCCTGGGCGCCGGCCTCGATGGCGGCCATTTCCGGGTCGGCGTCCGGGCTGTCCGGCGAAGCCTCGATCATGCCGACATGGTTGAAGTCCCATGCCACCGAACCGGAAGCACCCAGCTGGCCCTTGCGGAACGCCACGCGAATCTCGGCCACGGTGCGGTTGATGTTGTCGGTCACGCATTCAACGATCAACGGCACCTGATGCGGGGCGAAACCTTCGTAGGTCACGCGGTGGTACTGCACGGTTTCACCGAGCTGGCCAGAACCCTTCTTGATCGCGCGTTCCAGGGTCTCACGGGGCATCGAGGCCTTTTTCGCCTGCTCAACCACCAGGCGTAAATGCGCATTGGTCGCGGTGTCCGCGCCATTTCGCGCAGCAATGGTGATTTCCTTCACCAGTTTGCCGAAGATCTTGCCCTTGGCGTTGGCCGCCGCTTCTTTGTGTTTAACCTTCCACTGTGCGCCCATTACTCACTCTCTTGTCTGACGCGCCGAGACATCTGCCGGCCGGCGCTGTGGCGCAAGTTTATACGGCCTAAACCGCCTGATCGACCAAAAAATTCACCGTGCGGAATCGTCTTTTTCACAACGTGTTGTAGGGCATTTCTGAAATAGCCACTCGTCGGCACCGCTGCGCCCCAGGGTTTCGTACCCTCTGTGCCTCACTTCCTGCAAGTAGGAGCCGCGATGCGCAACGACATGGAAAGCCCCTTCAGCTTGACCCTTACGCAAAGCGATTTGCAACTGCAAGTCTTGCGCTTCAATGGCCACGAAGCCCTCAACCAGCCGTACTGCTTTGACCTGGAACTGATCGGCCTGGCACCGCCGATAAGTCCCGATATGCTCCTGGAACAACCGGCTTTCCTGCGCCTGGACGGCGAATCGGGCATCCACGGGGTGGTCCACAGCGTCAGCCTGAGCGCCCACGCCTCGCTTCGAATCGGCTATCGCTTGAGCCTGGTTCCTTATCTCCAGCGCCTGGAGCAAGGCCCGCGCCGCAGGGTATTCCACCGACTCAGCGCGGTGCAGATGTTGCAACGCCTGCTGGACGACAATGCCTTACCCGCCGCCAGCTACCGCTTCGAGTTGGCACCCGGTCAATACCCACGCCGCGCCTTCTGCATCCAATACGAGGAAAGCGACCTGGCCTTCCTGCATCGGCTGTGCGAGGAGGAAGGTATCCATTACCACTTTGAACACGACGCCCAGGGTCATGTGCTGGTGTTCGCCGACGACCCGAAAAGCTTCCCCGCGCAACCGTTGGAACTGAACCTGCAACCGAACGAGGGCCTGGAACCGACCCTCAAGCGCTTGTACCTGCGTCACCAATCAGTGAACCCCGTTCCGCTCGGTGGATTCAACGATCGAGCGACGACCGAAGCCGGGACTGAGGCGGCGAACCAGACCCTTGAACGGATCGACCACGAGACACTCCACGGCAACCCGGCCCTGGCACACCGTCACCAGAGGGGGCGGCGCCATCTAGAACGGATGCGCTGCCGGCAACGGGAAATCCATGGCCACAGCACCCACCCGGCATTGCGCGGTGGCCACATCGCGCAGATCGGCGAGCACCCGGTTTCAGCCTTCAATGACCAGTGGCTGATCACCGAAGTCCAGCACCGCGGGCGACAGTTCTCGATCCTCGAACCGGACCCGCCCGCCGAGCCCTCAGCACAGGACTACCGCAACCGGTTCACCGCAATTGCCTGGTCCACGGTGTTCAGGCCGGCCGCCAAGCATCCCAAACCCTGCATCCCCGGGTATCACCTGGCCCATGTGCTTGGCCGCGCCGGCCAACCGGTGCGCCCCGATGAGCGCGGCGAGGTCAGTGTCAGTCTGTGGGCGCCCGGTCAGGAAGGCATCCCGTTGCCCGTGTCGCGACTGGCGTTGGGGGCCAGCACCTGCCTGGTGGCCGGCAGCGAAGTGCTGGTGAGTTTTCTTGACGGAGACCCGGACCGCCCCGTGCTATGCCCGGGGGCGGTCGATACCGGCGCAGGGCTTGCCAGCGAGGCGCCGGAAGTGCCGCCGGGCCATACCGACTCAAGGCTGTTGTTCGACTGGCTTCTGAATCCGCCGGATGCGACACCTTGATGTGGACGGCATATCGGTCGGGGCGCTGCGCGCCCAGCGGGAGCAAGCTCCCTCGCCACGGGGACGGGTCATGCCGGGCTGGAAATTTCATGTCGATAAACCTGATCTGGCACAAGCAAACCCAACGAAACGGGCTTAAAGTAAACACAACGCCGCTCTAGACGGCGCTCTACCCTGATTGTTGGAGATACCCGCAATGCCCTGGAAAAATTCGGAAAGCCGCTACAGTACCGTCACGGTCACCCTGCATTGGCTGATGCTGGTTTTGCTGGCCGTGGTTTATGCCTGCATCGAATTTCGCGGGATGTTCCCCAAGGGCAGCGGCGGCCGGACGCTGATCAAGGAAGCGCACTTCATGCTCGGCCTGACGGTGTTCCTGCTGGTCTGGCTGCGCCTGTTCGCCCGCAGCATGGGCAAGGCGCCGGCGATATTCCCGGCGTCGCCAGTCTGGCAGACCTTCCTGGCGCGCCTGATGCACTGGGCGCTGTACCTGTTCATGATCGCCATGCCGCTGCTGGGCTGGCTGATCACCAGCGCCGAAGGGCACCAGGTGATGTTCTATGGCTTCGACCTGCCATTGCTTATCCAGCAAGACAAAGCATTTGCCAAGCAGGTGGAAGGCTGGCATGTGCTGGGCGGCACCATCGGCTATTGGTTGATCGGCCTGCACGCCTTGGCCGGGCTCTATCACCACTACGTGGTGCGCGATAACACGCTGTTGCGGATGATGCCCAAGCGCGGTTGACGGAGGTTATTCGAAACCTCGGCGGCCTTGCAGGCCGCCGGTGTGGACGAAGATCAAGCGGGTGCCCGGAGCGAATCCCCCGGCCTCGATCCGCGCCTTGAGCAACATCAGCGCCTTGCCGGTATACAGCGGCTCCAACTCGATGGCGCCAGTGCGTTGGATGAAGTCGGTAAGTTCGGTATCGACCCGAGCAAAACCGCCCCGGCTGCCATCGAGCAGTTCATACAGCGGATTGCCAAGCCCTGCTTCCTGCACGATGCTTTCGACCTGCTGCGCCACGCCGTGGTCTACGGGCACGGCCAGCACGCCGTAGACCGGGCGCTCCCCCGCTTCAGCCAGCACCAGCCCGGCCAGCGACGTTCCTGTACCGCAGGCCAGCCACCAGCCGTGATAATCGGCCCATCCCACTGCCGCCAGTTGTTCCCGGGCGTGCGCCGCCCAAGTCATGCAACCTTGCGCGCCGGTCAATCCTGCTCCGCCCTCGGGCAGCGGATACAAATGCGGGTAGCGCCTGCGCCAAGGCTCCCAGAACCCTGCCGCGTGCCGCTCGCGGTAGCCGCCGTAACCCAGCCAGTGCAATTGCATGCCGAACGCTTGCAGGTCGCGCACCGTTGGCGTTTCCCGGGGATGACCGCGCAACAGCCCGACCGTGGGAAATCCGAAGCGCTTGCCGGCGGCCGCCAATGCATGCAAATGGTTGGAATAGGCACCGCCCAGACTGATGATGCCGTCGGCGCCAGCTTCATGGGCGGCGCGCAGGGAACGAACGAGTTTGAACCACTTGTTGCCACTGATCAGCGGATCGATCCGGTCCAGACGCAACACCGCCACCTCGACACCGGCCCGGGCGAGCCAGTCCAGATGAAGGGGTTCAAGCAGTGGCTGAGGGTACCAGTCGAGGGCAGAAGCAAGCATTGCGGCAGGCCAGGCAGGAAGATGTCGGCATCTTAACAGCTCGGCTGCGCTGGGCCGGATACTGCAAAAACCTGTGGGAGCGGGCTTGCTCGCGAAGGCGGTGCATCAGCAGAGACAAGAAAGTCTTACACA
>NZ_JALJDX010000150.1 GCF_022952855.1 Pseudomonas sp. RGM2987
CGATTGACCCCCGCCGCTTTCGCGAGCAAGCCCGCTCCCACAGGGTTTCAGGTGACTCAGGCGGTGGCGTCGAGGTCCAGGTGCAGGTTGTCGATCAATCGCGTGGTCCCCAGGAAGGCCGCGACCAGGATCACCAGGTCGCGATCCTCCTGCGTTGCCGGAAGCAGGGTCCGGGCGTGGCGGATTTCCAGGTAGTCGGGGCGCAGGCCGGCGGCTTCGAGTTGCTGGAGCTGCCCGGCGACCAATGCCGGGTAATCGCGCTGGCCCTGGCGGATGGCCTCGGCGATCTGGCTCAGGCCGCGGTAGACCACGGGGGCGACGGCGCGTTGTTCCGGGCTGAGGAAGCCGTTGCGCGACGACAGCGCCAGGCCGTCGTCGGCGCGCACGGTCGGTTCGCCGATGATCTGGATCGGCATGTTCAGGTCATGGACCAGCGCGCGGATCACCGCCAGTTGCTGGAAATCTTTCTGACCAAACACCGCCAGGTCGGGCTGGACCATGTTGAACAACTTGCTGACCACCGTCGCCACGCCTTCGAAGTGCCCCGGCCGGCTGGCGCCGCACAGGCCTTCGGATAATTGCGGGACGCTGACCCGGGTTTGCCCGGCCATGCCGTCGGGGTACATCTCCTCGACGCTGGGCGCGAACAACAGATGGCAGCCGGCCTGAAGCAATTTCTCCTGGTCGGCTGGCAAGGTCCGGGGGTATTTGTCCAGGTCTTCGCCGGCACCGAATTGCAGCGGGTTGACGAAAATGCTTGCTACTACGAAGTCGGCCCGTTGCGCCGCCTTGGTCACCAGTGCCACGTGACCGCTGTGCAGGTTGCCCATGGTCGGGACGAAGGCGATGCGTTTGCCTTCGCCGCGGGCGCGGGCCACGGCGGCGCGCAGTTCGCGTACGGTTTTGACGGTATTCATGCAGAGAATCCGTGTTCGACGCCAGGGAAGGTGGCCGCTTTCACTTCGGCGACGTAGGCGCCCAACGCAGCCTGGATGCTGGTTTGGCCAGCCATGAAGTTCTTCACGAACTTAGGCACGCGACCGGTAATCGACAGCCCGAGCATGTCATGGAGTACCAGGACCTGGCCGTCGGTAGCGCTGCCCGCGCCGATCCCGATCACCGGGATGTTCACCGCCTGGGTAATTTCTTCCGCCAGCTCGCTGGGTACGCATTCGAGCAGCAACATCGCCGCCCCGGCTTGCTCCAGGGCAATCGCGTCGGCGCGCATCTGGCGTGCCTGGTTCTCATTGCGGCCCTGGACCTTGTAGCCGCCAAGGACGTTCACCGATTGCGGCGTCAGGCCCAGGTGTGCGCAGACCGGGATGCCGCGCTCGGCCAGCAGCCGGATAGAGTCGGCCAGCCACAGTGCGCCTTCGAGCTTCAACATGTGCGCACCGGCCTGCATCAGCAGGGCGCTGTTGGTCATGGTTTGTTCGAGGGTGGCGTAGGCCATGAACGGCAGGTCGGCGAGGATCAGCGCATCGGTGTTACCGCGTTTGACCGCGGCCACGTGATAGGCCATGTCGGCAGTGGTCACCGGCAGCGTACTGTCGTGACCTTGCAGCACCATGCCGAGGGAATCGCCCACCAACAGCACTTCGACACCCGCCTCGTTGCAAGCGTGGGCGAACGTTGCGTCATAGCAGGTCAGCATGGTGATTTTTTCACCTTTTTGCTTGAGACCTTGCAGCGTGGTCAGGGTAATAGCTGGCATGAAAAAGTCCTCTTCAGGCGCTCGTGAACTACTGCGAGTAACGCGCATGATTCGTCATTTATACAGGCGCACCCTCTATGTGTGGTGCTTGTAAGGCCTGGATTGCGCCCTTAAACGCCGCGTTGGCGGCAATGGGACGCCTATAGTCGTGAGGAGTACGGGGGAAGTCAATTGGATGTGTTACCGGCGGGTGTTACCGAAGTTACTGATGCGTTTCAGCGCAGAGTGTGGGAAGTCAGTGATGAAGATATCGTGCTGGCTGGCCCCTTCGCGAGCAAGCCCGCTCCCACAGAGGATCCTCAGCAGGCACGAGTTCCGGCTGCGACACAGGCCCCTTGTGGGAGCGGGCTTGCTCGCGAAGGCGGTCCGGCAGGCGACATCTTTGGTGAATGTAAAGCCATCATCGCGAGCAGGCTCGCTCCCACAAGGGGGCTGTGTCAGATAGGCGTAGGCGGCAAGCGTTCCAGGCCGACGAACGGACACGCCGCCAGCAGGTCCTTGAGCCGGCGCCCGTCGGCCAGGCGCAGGTCGGCGTGGGCCAGTTCCGCCAGTGGATAGAGGACGAAGGCCCGGGCCTGCATGTGGTAATGCGGGACTTTGAGGCGCGGCTCGTCGATCAGCCGATCTCCGTACAACAGAATGTCCAGGTCCAGGGTGCGCGGACCCCAGCGCTCCAGACGCTCGCGACCCTGCCCGGTTTCGATGGCTTGCAGTGCATCGAGCAGGGCCAGCGGTGCCAGTTGGCTGTCCAATGCGGCCACGGCATTGGTATAGCGCGGTTGGCCCGGCAGCAGGGAGTCGCTTTGATAAAACGCCGAGACGCCCACCAGCCGGGTGTCAGGCAGTTGCGCCAGCGCCTGGACGGCACAGCGCAATTGCTCGGCGGGCTCGGCCAGGTTACTGCCCATGCCGATGTAGACACGTTCCATCGGTTACTCGCCCGATTCGCTCGAAGCCCCGGCACGTTTACGCTTGGCGCCGCTGCTGCGACGGCGCTTGCGCGGGCCGCTGGCGCCATCATCCTTGCCGCTGAGCTCACGAATCATCTCGCGGCGCTCGCTGTCGTTGGCGTCCTGGTAATCGGTCCACCATTCGCCCAGGCCATCGGTCTGCTCGCCGGCGCTTTCGCGCAGCAGCAGGAAGTCATAGCCGGCGCGGAAGCGCGGATTGTCCAGCAGCAGGTCGGCGCGTTTGCCGCTGCGCCGTGGCAAGCGCTCCTGCATGTCCCAGATCTCGCGGATCGGCATCGTGAAGCGTTTTGGAATCGCGATGCGCTGGCACTGTTCGGCGATCAATTCGTGGGCGGCTTCCTGCATCGCCGGGATCGGCGGCATGCCGCGGTCCTGCAGGCGCAGCACCCGGGCTGGCAGGGCCGGCCAGAGCAAGGCGGCGAACAGGAACGCGGGGGTCACCGGCTTGTTCTGCTTGATGCGCAGGTCGGTGTTGACCAGCGCTTCGCTGATCAGGGTGTGGGTGTAGGTCGGATTGTGCTCCAGCGCCTCGGCACTGGCCGGGAACAGCGGGTCGAACAGTTGCAGGTCCACCAGCATCTCAAAGGTATCTGCCGCGTGGCCCGACAGGAATAGCTTGAGCACTTCCTCGAACAGCCGCGCCGAAGGGATTTCCCGCAGCATTGGCGCCAATTCGCGAATCGGCGCAGCGCTGTGTTTTTCGATGCCGAAGTTCAGCTTGGCGGCAAAGCGCACGGCCCGCAGCATCCGCACCGGGTCTTCCTGGTAACGCTGCTTGGGATCGCCGATCAGGCGGATCAGGTGATTGCGAATGTCGTGTACGCCATTGGCGTAATCGAGGATGCGCTCGCTGACCGGATCGTAATACAGGGCGTTGATGGTGAAGTCGCGGCGTTGCGCGTCTTCTTCCAGCGTGCCGTAGACGTTATCGCGCAGGATGCGCCCGCTCTCGTTGCGCGAAGACTGGTTGCTGTCTTCCTCTTCATCGTTTTGCGGATGATTGGCGCGGAAGGTCGCTACCTCGATGATTTCGCGGCCAAAATGGATGTGGACCAGCTTGAAGCGCCGGCCAATGATCCGTGCGTTGCGAAATTCGGCCCGTATCTGTTCCGGGGTGGCGCTGGTCGCGACGTCGAAATCCTTGGGGGTGATGTTGAGCAGCATGTCGCGCACGCATCCGCCGACCAGGTACGCCTGGTAACCGGCGCTCTGCAGGCGTTCGACGATGTTCACCGCATAACGGCTGAACTGGGCCTTTTGCAGGGAATGCTGGCCGCTGTTGAGCACTTCAGGCGTGCTGCGAATGTGTTGCGTACGACGCAAGGGAGAACGGAATGACTGGAACAGCTTCTTCAGCATGGGATGCACTGTTTGAAGGAATGTTCGGCCAAAAACGAAGAATGACCGCATGATGGGCGGGGATTCTAGCATTTAGTGGAGGGATGGTGTAGGACGCAGCGGTTTTGAGCTGCAAGCTTTGGCGACAAGCCCTGTAGGCGCAAAGGAATGCCAAATCACGGAAACCACAAGGGGAGCCGAAGCTCCCCCAGAATTAGTTGCGTGCTCTGTTTTTATTATGGTTTTCGGGCTTCTTGTTTTTGTTGAGTGCCCATGCCACGAGGTTTCCCTGCGTGACCCTCCCAATCGGGAGCCAAGAGCAAACGGATTGCTTTGGTCGCTGTGTTGCAGTGATCAATCGATCCAACCAGTTCAGGCATCTGTCTTGAGACAGTTTTTATTGTTCTCGGCCTGGTTGTGGGGCAAGCCCCAAATACAACGCCTCTCCAAAAGAATCAGTTAGCTGCGCCTCTCGCCGTCTTGTTTTTATTGTGCGTGAGTCGATTCGTCTTATTTTTATTGTCTTTTGCATTGCTTGTTATTGTTCTTGTACCAAAGCTATAGCAGGGTGCGTGCCAACTTTTGCCAGGCCCAGCGAAACCGGGGGTTCTATGGTTATAGCCATTTTTCCGAGGCGAAAAAAAGCCGGGGTTTCGTTACCGTAAACCCCGGCTTCTGTTACGTGAAAAAACTGAGGTAACAGTTTTTTCACATTGACTGCGTTACGCCAGTGTCCCTTTGTGGGAGCGGGCTTGCTCGCGAATACGCTGTGTCAGACACCGTCAATTCAACTGATACATCGCATTCGCGAGCAAGCCCGCTCCCACAATATCCACCCACTCAGCTTTCGCTGGCAACCCCGGTCTTGCGCCGTGGAATCCCCAGGCGCTGGCGGCGTTCCCACAGGCATTTGCGGCTCACGCCCAGCTTGCGGGCCAGTTCGGTCTCGGTCATGTGATCCTGGTGTTCGAGGACGAAATGCTGGAAGTAGTCTTCCAGGGATAGATCCTCGGTAGGTTCGTGACTGGTGTTGTTGGCGCCGCCGCCCTGTTGCGGGGCCAGGCCGATGAACTCATCGTCGTCCAGGTCGCCCAGCTCGATGTCGATGCCCAGCAGGTCGGCAGAGATTTCCGGGCTCTCGCACAGGATCACCGCCCGCTCCACCGCGTTCTCCAGCTCCCGGACGTTACCCGGCCAGCTGTAATGACGAATCGCCTGCTCGGCGTCCGGGGCGAACTTGAGGTCGGTGCGGTTGACCCGCGCGCTCTGGCGTGCGAGGAAGGCCTGGGCGATTTCGTTGACGTCCGCGCCACGCTCGCGCAAGGCCGGGAGTTTCAAGGCGATCACGTGCAGGCGGTAGTACAGGTCTTCGCGAAACTGGCCGATCTTTGCCAGGCTCTTGAGGTCACGGTGGGTGGCTGCGATCAGGCGGACGTCGACTTTCTGCGACTGTACCGAACCGACCCGACGGATTTCACCTTCCTGGAGCACCCGCAGCAAGCGTGCCTGGGCTTCCAGCGGCAACTCACCGATCTCATCGAGGAACAGCGTGCCGCCGTCCGCCGCCTCCACCAGCCCGGCGCGTCCGGCGCTGGCACCGGTGAACGCGCCTTTTTCGTGGCCGAACAGTTCGGATTCGATCAGGCTTTCCGGGATGGCCGCGCAGTTCACCGAGATCATCGGTGCCTTGGCCCGGCGCGACAGGTTGTGCAGGGCGCGGGCCACCAGTTCCTTGCCGGTCCCGGACTCGCCCTGGATCAGCACGTTGGAGTCGGTCGGCGCGACCTTGCGGATCTTGCCGTACAGGTCCTGCATGGGCGGGCAGGAACCGATGATGCCAATCTCGCCATTGCTGTTACCGGAACCGGCACCGGCTTTCGCCGAGGCCGCGACCTTGCCGTTCGTCGGCTCCGACGGGTTGCTGGCTGCCGTCTGGCGATCACGCAGGATGCGGGCCACGGCCTGGAGCATCTCGTCGTGGTCGAACGGTTTGGCGATGTAGTCCACCGCGCCCATTTTCATGGAGTCGACCGCCGAGCGCAGGCTGGCGTAACTGGTCATGATCAGCACCGGTGTGCCCTGGCCGAGCTTGATCAGCTCGGTGCCGGGCGCGCCGGGCAGGCGCAGGTCGCTGACGATCAGGTCGAACGTTGGGATGCTGAAACGCTCTTGTGCTTCCTGCACGGATCCAGCTTCGCTGACCTGGTACTGGTTGCGTTCCAGCAGGCGGCGCAAGGCGGAGCGGATAATTGTTTCGTCTTCGACGATCAAAATGTGCGGCATTGATTCGATTCTCTCGACGGTCTCAGTTCACAGCGGACGTCGCTTCGACATGACGCGGCAAGGTCACCCGGATACGGGTGCCGCGTTGGCCTTGAACATCGGCCGGGCTGTCGATGGTGATTTGTCCATAATGCTCTTCAACGATGGAATAGACCAGTGCGAGGCCCAGACCGGTGCCTTCGCCAGGATCCTTGGTGGTAAAGAAAGGTTCGAACAGTCGGTCCATGATGCTCTGCGGAATGCCGCTGCCCTCGTCCTCCACGATCAGGTCGATCGTGTGTTCGCTGGCTTCGCTCTTGACCCGTACCGCGCTGCCGGCCGGTGAGGCGTCGCGGGCGTTGGAGAGCAGGTTGATCAGCACCTGGGCGAGCCGCTGGGGATCGCCGTCGACCCAATGGTCCGGGTCGCACAGGTTGAAGAACTGCACTTCGAAATTGCGTCGGTTGAGCGCCAGCAGGCCAATGGCATCCTGAGCCACCTCGGCCAGACAGACGGGCTCGTCGTTGTGCTGGTGGCCGCCGGCATGGGCAAAACTCATCAGCGACTGGACGATGCGCGATACCCGGCGGGTCTGTTCGAGGATCTGGCTGCTGATTTCCGTCAACTCGCCGTCATCTTCGCGCTCTTCGCGCAGGTTCTGCGCCAGGCAGGCGATGCCGGTGATGGGGTTGCCGATTTCATGGGCGACCCCGGCGGCCAGCCGGCCGATACTCGCCAGGCGCTCGGAGTGCACCAGCTTGTCTTCGAGCATCTGGGTATCGGTCAGGTCTTCCACCAGCAGCACCAGGCCGCTGTTGCCCGGCGCCAGCGGCTCGTCGATGGCGGCCTTGTGCAAGTTGAGCCAGCGGGTCTGGCCGTCGATGGCCAGGTGTTGTTTGTGCAAATGCTCGTCCGGCAGGTCGATGAAGCCTTGCAGCAGGCCTTTCCACGGTTCGCCCAGGGTGCTCAGGCGCGAACCGACCACACGCTGGGCGGCGATTCCGGTCAGCTCTTCCATGGCCTTGTTCCACATCAGGATTTCCTGGTCCTTGGCCAGGGAGCAGACGCCCATCGGCAATTCCTGCAGGGTCTGGCGGTGGTAGCGGCGCAAGGCATCGAGCTCGGCGGCGAGGCCGGTGAGGCGCGAGTGGTAGTCCTCGAGACGGCTTTCGATGAAGTGGATGTCTTCGGTGACATAGTTTTCGCCGCCGGCCTTGTAGGGCAGGAATGTCTCGACCATGTCCTGGGCCACGCTGGGGCCCATCAGGCCGGACAGGTTGGCTTCGATCCGGTCGCGCAGGCGACGCAGGGCATAGGGACGGCGTTCATCGAAGGGCAGGTAGAGATCGCGCAAGGCCTGTTCGACTTCCTTCTGCGCGGCCTTGGCGCCCAACGGCTTGGCCAACTGCGTGGCGAATTCCTGGGGCGAGGCGGCATGCAGCTCGCGGCGTTGCGGGCGACGGACGTTGTCCACCGCACAAGCCTCGGCGGCGCTGGCCTCTTCGCTGCTGGCGTTGGTGAACAGCGAGATCAGGGTAAACATCAACACATTCGCCGCCAGCGAGGCGATGGCTGCCATGTGCCAGCTGGTGTCGTCGAGCACGTAGATCATGTTCAACAGCGGGATGTAGAAACCCTGCAGGTTGCCCAGCAGCGGCAACAGCATCGCCACCAGCCACACCAGGATCCCCGCCAGCAGGCCGGCGATGAAACCGCGGCGGTTGGCAGTCGGCCAATACAGCACCGACAGCACGCCCGGGAGGAATTGCAGGGTGGCGACGAACGCAACGATGCCCAGGTTAGCCAGGTCCTGACCGTCACCGAGCATCAGGTAGAACCCGTAGCCGGCCATGATAATCGCGACGATCAGCGCCCGACGGGTCCATTTCAACCAGCGATAGATATTGCCCTCGGCCGGTGGCTGATAGAGCGGCAGCACCAAGTGATTGAGGGCCATGCCCGACAGCGCCAGGGTGGTGACGATGATCAGCCCGCTGGCCGCCGACAGGCCGCCAACGTAGGCGAGCAAGGCCAGCGCCTGACTGTTGGCGGCGATGCCGATGCCGAGGGTGAAGTATTCGGGATTGGTGCTGGCCCCCAGCTTCAACCCGGCCCACAGGATCAGTGGCACCGCCAGGCTCATCAACAGCAGGAACAGCGGCAAGCCCCAGCTCGCACTCACCAGCGAGCGCGGGTTGAGGTTTTCGGTGAACGTCATGTGGTACATGTGCGGCATGACGATCGCCGAGGCGAAGAACACCAGCAGCAGAGTGCGCCACGGGCCTTCCTGCAATGGGGTGTGCAGGGCGGCGAGGGCGGTCTGGTTTTGCAGCAGCCACAATTCCAGTTGCTGCGGACCGTCGAACACGCCGTACAAGGCATAAAGCCCGACGCCGCCGATGGCGATCAACTTGATCACCGATTCAAATGCGATGGCGAACACCAGGCCTTCGTGTTTTTCCCGGGTGGCAATGTGCCGGGA
Source organism: Pseudomonas sp. RGM2987 (assembly GCF_022952855.1). Lineage (GTDB taxonomy): Bacteria > Pseudomonadota > Gammaproteobacteria > Pseudomonadales > Pseudomonadaceae > Aquipseudomonas. The sequence continues at coordinate 8,768 of NZ_JALJDX010000150.1, forward strand.
GCCGAAGAAGATCGTGAACAGGATGATCAGCGCGCAGAAGCTCAGGGCCACTCGGTGCTGTACCGGTTCGCGGGTCAGGATACTGATGGAATCGGCCACGGCCTGGATTTGCAGGGCCAGCAAAGGCAATACCCCGACCAGCATGAAGATCGTGGTCAGCGCGCCGGCCCAGGTGCTGCGAAAGCGAAAGGCGAACAGATCGGCCAGGGACGACAGCTGGTAAGTACGGGTGATTTTCAGGATCGGGTAGAGCAGCACCGGCGCCAGCAGGAACGCTCCCGACACCCCGAGGTAGCTGGACAGGAAGCCATAGCCGTACTGATAGGCCAGGCCGACCGTGCCGTAGAACGCCCACGCGCTGGCGTAGACCCCCAGCGACAGGGTGTAGGTCAGCGGGTGACGGATGATCGCCCGGGGGATCATGCCCCGTTCGCTGATCCAGGCCACGCTGAACAGCACCGCCAGGTAGGCGGCGCTGATCAGGATCATCTGGGTCAGGCTAAAGCTCATCGGCATCTTTTTGGCTCTGCAGGATGAAGGTCACGACAATCAGGATCAGCCAGAGCAGATACGGCCGATACCAGGCACCCGTGGCATCGATCCACCAATCCATGATGGCCGGGGAGAACAGGTAAATCCCCACTACCAGGAGCAGGACCAAGCGATAGATGTACATCCCGGCCTCTCTTGTTTATCCGCGTGCCCGAAAACGTGCGGCGATGGTAACGGATGGGCGCCAAGCTGCAAGGGCCGTCAATGGATTTGCGCTTCCGGCAGGCTCAGTGTGCGCGGGATCCTCGATGCATCCCAGTGACGAATGCCCCAGGCCAGCAGTTCCCGTGGGCTGGCGTCGGTCAGTTCGGGGTTCGGTTGCTGGCCCAGTGCGCGCAGTGCCCGCAACAGTAGCGGCGTGGCCTGATCGGCTGCCAGCGGCGGTGAACGGTAGGACTTGCCCAGTTTCTGCCCGCCCGGTTGGGTGATCAACGGCACGTGCAGGTAGCGCGGTTGTGGTAGCCCGAGCAATTCCTGCAGGTACAGCTGGCGCGGCGTGGAATCCAGCAGGTCGGCGCCGCGCACGATATCGGTCACCCCTTGCCAAGCGTCGTCCAGCACCACCGCCAGTTGGTAAGCATAGAGCCCGTCGCGCCGGCGGATCACGAAATCGCCGGCCTCGCGGCCCAGGTGTTGGCGATATTCGCCCTGTACCCGGTCTTTGAAGTGATATTCCAACTCGGGCACCCGCAGGCGGATGGCAGCGTCTTCGGTGCCGTGTCCGGCGTTGCGGCACAGCCCTGGGTAAATTCCCTGGTACGCCTCCAGTTGCTTGCGCGAGCAGGTGCAGGCGTAGGCCAGCCCTTGGTTGAACAGCCGGGTGATCACCTGCTGATAGGCCTCATGGCGCTCGCTCTGGCGGACCATCTCGCCATCCCATTCGAACCCGTAGCTTTCCAAGGCCTTGAGGATCGCCGCCTGCGCGCCCGGTTCTTCCCGAGGCGGGTCGAGGTCTTCCATGCGCAACAACCAGCGTCCGCCCACGGCTCGGGCATCCAGGTACGACGCCAGCGCGGCGACCAGCGAGCCGAAATGCAGGTGGCCGCTGGGGGTGGGGGCGAAGCGGCCGATGTAGGAGGGCGTGGCAGTCATGGGTGAATGTTACCGGGCGAGTCGGGGGATGCGCATCTGTGGGAGCGGGCTTGCTCGCGAAGGCGGTGGGTCAGTCAATACAAATGCTGGCTGTTCCATTGCTTTCGCGAGCAAGCCCGCTCCCACAGGGGGACAGTTTCGGAAACAAAAAACGGAGCGTGTGAACGCTCCGTTTTCGTGACAACCCAGGCGATTTACTTGCCGACCTGTTTTTCCTTGATTTCCGCCAGGGTCTTGCAGTCGATGCACAGATCGGCGGTTGGGCGGGCTTCGAGGCGGCGGATGCCGATTTCGATACCGCAGGACTCGCACCAGCCGTATTCTTCGTCTTCGATCAGTTGCAGGGTCTTGTCGATTTTCTTGATGAGCTTGCGCTCACGGTCGCGGGCGCGCAGTTCGAGGCTGAATTCCTCCTCCTGGCTGGCACGGTCGGCCGGGTCAGGGAAGTTGGCCGCTTCGTCTTTCATGTGATCCACGGTGCGGTCGACTTCCTGCATCAAGTCCTGTTTCCACTTGTTCAGGATCTTGGTGAAGTGCGCGCGCATGGGGGCGCCCATGTACTCTTCGCCAGCTTGCGGGACGTAAGGCTCAAACCCGCTGAGCGACTGATTTTGATTTTGCTTTGCTTGGGTGGGCATGAATGGACCGCCTCTACTCTTGTAATCCACTACGCAGGATTGCTCCATCACCGACACCTGCCGGCCCTGCGGCTGCAAGCGGGCGAACTTACCAGATCAAATCGGGCCGCGCTACTCCCGGTTGTCGAGCCTGCGGCGGGCGGGGCTTTGTGACACATGGCCGGGTCTGGTTCGGTGTGGATGCAATCGTGCTCAATGCTTGATTCTAGTCAAGCCTGGGTCAATCGCCGGAGTCATTTCCAGTAATCCACCGGCTCAGACCGCTCGACGCTCGCGCTCGTTCCCGCACGGGTCCCTGACTTGGGTAGAATCGATTCTTTTTATGTTGAAGGAAGGCTAATGGCTCAGCCCTACAGTGCGCGCAGCCGCGCCATCGAACCTTTCCATGTGATGGCGCTGTTGGCCCGGGCCAATGAACTGCAGGCGGCGGGGCATGACGTCATCCACCTGGAGATTGGCGAGCCGGACTTCACCACGGCCGAGCCGATCATCCAGGCCGGCCAGGCGGCGCTCGCGGCGGGCAAGACCCGCTACACAGCGGCCCGTGGCATTCCCGAGTTGCGTGAAGCCATCGCCGGCTTCTACCAACAGCGCTATGGCGTCGACATCGATCCGCGGCGCATCCTGGTCACTCCGGGCGGCTCCGGGGCGCTGTTGCTGGCTAGCGCCTTGCTGGTGGACCCGGGCAAGCATTGGCTACTGGCGGACCCTGGTTATCCGTGCAACCGGCATTTCCTGCGCCTGGTGGAAGGCGCTGCGCAACTGGTGCCGGTGGGGCCGGAGGTGCGTTACCAGTTGACGCCGGACCTGGTAAACCGCTACTGGGACCAGGACACCGTCGGCGCGCTGGTGGCGTCGCCGGCCAACCCGACCGGGACGATTCTGAGCCGGGACGAGCTGGCGGGCCTGTCCAAGGCGATCAAGGGGCGTAATGGTCACCTTGTAGTGGACGAGATCTACCATGGCCTGACCTACGGCACCGACGCCGCCAGTGTGCTGGAGGTCGATGACGATGCCTTTGTCCTGAACAGCTTTTCCAAATATTTCGGCATGACCGGCTGGCGGCTTGGCTGGCTGGTGGCCCCTTCGGCGGCCGTCAGTGAGCTGGAGAAGCTGGCGCAGAACCTCTACATCAGCGCGCCAAGCATGGCCCAGCATGCGGCGCTGGCCTGTTTTGAACCTGCCACTATCGAGATCTTCGAGCAGCGTCGGGCCGAGTTCGCCCGGCGTCGCGATTTTCTGTTGCCGGCCTTGCGTGAGCTGGGCTTCGGTATCGCGGTGGAGCCGGAGGGGGCGTTTTACCTCTATGCCGACATCAGTGTGTTCGGCGGCGATGCCTTTGCGTTCTGCCAGCATTTCCTGGAAACCGAACACGTGGCATTCACGCCCGGCCTGGATTTCGGCCGCCATCAGGCCGGCCACCATGTGCGTTTCGCTTATACCCAGAACCTGGCGCGGCTACAGGAAGCGGTGGCGCGAATCGAGCGCGGGCTGCGGAGCTGGAAAGGCTGATGCGTTTCTCACCTGCGTTGGAAGAAGGCCGCCTGATTCGCCGTTACAAGCGTTTTCTTGCGGATATCGAGACCGTTCATGGCGAACTGCTCACTATTCACTGCCCGAACACTGGGTCGATGCTCAACTGCATGGCGGAGGGCGCGCGCGTCTGGTTCAGTCGCTCCAGCGACCCCAAGCGTAAGCTGCCGGGTACCTGGGAAATCGGCGAAACCCCTCAGGGTCGACTCGCCTGCATCAATACGGCGCGGGCCAACGCCTTGGTCGAAGAAGCCTTGCGCGCCGGGGTGATCAGCGAGCTGAACGGGTTCATTGGGCTCAGGCGTGAAGTGGCTTATGGTCAGGAAAACAGTCGTATCGATTTTCGCCTGGACTACCCGCACGGGTCGGCCTGGGTCGAAGTCAAGAGCGTCACCCTGGGGTTTGATGGCACCCACGTGGCGGCGTTTCCCGATGCGGTGACCCAGCGCGGGGCCAAGCATTTGCGCGAGCTGGCCTGCCTGGCCCGGGAAGGTGTACGGGCGGTGCAGTTGTATTGCGTGAACCTGAGCGGCATCGACGCGGTGCGCCCGGCACACGAAATCGACCCGGTGTACGCGGCGGCGCTGCGTGAAGCGGTAGCGGCAGGTGTGGAGGTGCTGGCCTACGGGGTGGCGCTGACACCCGAGCAGATGTGGGTGGACCGTGCATTGCCGGTACTGCTCGATCCGCTACCGCTCGACCCAGATGCCTTGCTCGTCCTCCCGGCTGTCTAGCGCCGCGAGGAATTGCCCGGAACAAGGGCCGGCCACGCATTCGCCGTTTTCGATCAGGAACAGTGCGCCGTGGGTGGCGCACTGGATCAGGCTGGCGCTGGGGTCGAGGAACTGGTCGGGTTGCCACTCCAGCGGCACGCCGCGGTGTGGGCAACGGTTGACATACACGTAGACCTGGCCTGCGCGCCGCACGGCCAGCAGCTTGCGCCCATCAATGTCGAAACCGCGACTGTTGTTGTCGGGCAGTTCGGCGTTGGTGCACAGAAATTTCATAGGCGTCTCGTGCTTATGTTCAATGAAACCCTGTGGGAGTGAGCAAGCTTGCTCCCACAGGGGCAGGCCTGACGGTCAAATGGAAACGCTGGTCGAGGATATCCGGCCTGGCGATTCCATGCCTCCCCCTGGTTTCCTACAAGCAAAAAAAGACCCGGCAAGAGCCGGGTCGAATAACCGTGATTAGCCTGATGAGGAGATATCTGAAAGTCCGAACCAAGGTCTGTTCAAATATCGACCAGTCTCGCGACTGGATGTGCTAATCATAGCGATTCTCATTACCAAGTCAAACATTGTTTTGCGATTTGTCGAAACAACAACGGCGCATCCCGCTGCGTCAGGCTTTGTGCCGCGTTGAAATAGCCTCCAGTTGTTTGTTCAGGGCTTCCTTGCGTTCGGCGGGAATGTCATTCCAATGCACGTCCATCAACGCGCCCTCAATCGCATACAGCAGGACCTTGGATGCCCGGAAGCCGCGAGTACGCACGGCGCGGTAGGCGTCAACCGCACCGAGCCGGCGTAGATCCGAAGCGCTGTGGATGCCCACGGCGTGCAGCCACTGGGCCGACGTCTTGCCCAGGTTTTTCAGGTGTTGCAGTTCATCATTCATCGAGCCTCCTTGCGACGGCCGACTGGTGCAATGGGCAAGCTTCTGAGCAGTGTAGCGGTCAGTAGGAAAAGCGTGATTCTTTGGTGGGATTCAACGCAAAAGCTTCTAATGCATTACGCACGATGGCAGATAGGGCGACAGGCAGTCTCATCCAGCGCAGGCGGGGGCGCTGGAGATCGGTGCGTTGCGTGGCAGGCCAGCTTGTTTGAGCCGCCCGCGTGCCAAAAGGTCAGCGGGTGCGGTAGCGCAGCCGGGTGCCGAAGTTCATCGACATCAGGATTTCGTCGGCCGACAGTTCGGGTGGGAAGTAAGCGCCGGAGATCTGCGCATGGGCCAGGCTTGCACCTTCCAGGGATGCTTTGCGGAAGTCGATGCCACGCAAATCGGCGGAGCGGAAGTAGGCGTCGCTGAAATCGACGTCGTCTGCGTTCAGTTCCCGCAGGTCAAGTCCACGAAAATCACCGCCGCGCATGTCGATTGGGCCTTGAGGTCGTTCGCTGTTGAAGCCTGCGATATCGTCTTTGCGCAGCAAGGCGTAAAGCGGGGTATTGAGAAGCTTGGGATGGCTCATGTCATAGCACCTGTTGGTTTTATGACGCCAGTATAGTGCCACTATTTGGTGGCCGTGAAGCCGGGCGTCGCTTCACGGCCGAAATAGTTATTTACAGGCCTGGCAGGCGCTGACGGATCTGCGCCACAACAACATCGAGGGTCCCGCTTTCGTTGGTCTGTACCCGTTTGCTGCAAAGGATTTCCGCCGGGGTGAGGGCTTCGCGGGTGGATTGTTGAGCAGCGATCACCGCCAGATTCGCATCGGACGGGTCTTTCTGGTCAGCCTGACGCTGGGCCAGTCGGTTTTCGATGACGGCTTGTGGTGCCTCGCAATCAAGGATCAGGAACGGCGCTCCCGTGGCTTCGGCAATCTTCGCGGCGGCGTCGCGTTGATCGCGCTTGAGGTAGGTGGCGTCAATCACCACCGGGAACCCGGCGCGCAGAATCACGTCGGCGACTTCATGCAGGCGGGCGTAGGTGGCGCTGCTGGCGTCGCTGCTATAAATGCCGGCTTGTGGATCATTAGGCACCTGTTGTGCGCCGAACAGGCGCTTGCGCTCTACGTCCGAACGCAGGCGGATGGCGCCCAGTGCTTCTACCAGACGCATTGCGACGTGACTTTTGCCAACGGCCGAAACGCCGTGGGTGATCGCCAGCAGGCGTGAAGGAATGGTGCTGTAGCTTTCTGCCAGGTTGGCGTAGTTGCGGTACTGGCGCAGAGTCGTGGCGCGCTGCACCGGATCGGCCTCGGCGGGCATGCTGAACAGCGCGATCTTGGCACGGACGAGGGCGCGGTAGGCTTTATAGAAGTTCAGCAGTTCCAGGCCTTGGTAGTCCCCGGTCAATTCCAGGTACTGGCTGACGAAGCGCCGGGCCAAGGACTTGAGGCCGCGGTCTTCGAGGTCCATCGCCAGGAACGCGGTATCGGCGTAGACGTCGGTGAAGCGGAACGGTTCGTTGAACTCGATGCAGTCGAAAATCACCACCTTGCCATCGATTACGGTGATGTTGCCCAGGTGAATATCGCCGTGGCATTCGCGGATGAAGCCTTCAGCCTTGCGCTGGATGAAAAGTGGCTTGAGGCGTTCGAAACTGCTCTCGGCCCAGGCTTGCAGCGCTTCGAGTTGCAACAGGTCAGCCTTGTCGTTGAGGAACGGACGGATCTGTTCGAAGTTCTGCAGCACCGGCGCCATCACGCTTTGCGGCGTGCCGGCGGAATTTTCAGTGGGTACCTGCGGCGTGGCGAGGTGGAATTGGGCGATCTGTTCGGCCATCTCATCGACGTGCGCGGTGGTCAGTTCGCCATTGGCTTGCAAGGTGCTGAGCAGTTGGCTCTGCGGAAACTGACGCATCTTCAGCGCGTATTCGATGGCCGGCCCGTCGCCACCCAATTGCGGAGCATCGACGCTGCCGGTCACCGGTAGCACTTCCAGGTACAGATCCTGGGTCAGGCGCTGGTTGAGGCGCAGTTCTTCGCCACAGAAATGCTGGCGTGCCTCAAGGCTGGTGAAGTCGAGAAAGCCGAAATTCATCGGCTTCTTGATTTTATAGGCGTAGGGGCCGGTGAGCACCACCCAGGAAATATGGGTTTCGATGACCTGGAACCCTTCGACGGGATGCGGGTAGAGGGCCGGGTTTTGCAGGGCAGCGATAAGGGATTGGCTCACGGGCGGTCCTTCAGGGTCTGGAAAATTCGAGGCCGTCATTATGGCGGCAAGCGAGGTTAACGCAAACCTCGCCGGCCTCATGTTGAACCACGACAAAGTGCGTATAATCCGCCGCCATGACTCGTACCCGATCCCCCCGTACCCCCAAGAAACCACCCGCCAGCCGCCTGCGGCCCTGGCTGGGCTGGGCCCTTAAACTCAGCCTGGTTGGCCTTGTCGTGCTCGCCGGTTTTGCGGTCTACCTCGATGCGGTGGTCCAGGAAAAGTTCTCGGGCAAGCGCTGGACCATTCCGGCCAAGGTTTATGCCCGGCCGTTGGAGCTGTTCGTCGGGCAGAAGCTGAGCCGCGACGATTTCCTGACCGAACTCGATGCCTTGGGCTACCGCCGTGAAAGCGTGGCCAACGGCCCGGGCGCAGCCTCGGTCAATGGCAATACCGTTGATCTCAATACCCGTGGCTTCCAGTTCTACGAGGGCATGGAACAGGCGCAACCGGTGCGGGTGCGTTTTTCTGGTGATTACGTAGCCGCGTTGACGGGGGCCAACAATGCCAGCCTGTCGGTGGTGCGCCTCGAACCGCTGCTGATCGGTGGCCTGTATCCCAAGAACCTTGAAGACCGGATCCTGATCAAGATCGACCAGGTGCCGCCGTTCCTGCTCGATACGCTGATCACTGTCGAAGACCGCGACTTCTATCATCACTTCGGCGTTTCGCCCAAGTCGATAGCCCGGGCGGTCTGGGTCAATACGTCCTCCGGTCACATGCGCCAGGGCGGCAGTACCCTGACCCAGCAGTTGGTCAAGAACTTCTACCTGACCAACGAGCGCAGCCTCACACGTAAACTTACCGAAGCCATGATGGCGCTGCTGCTGGAGTTGCACTACGACAAGCAGGAGATCCTGGAGGCGTACCTCAACGAGGTCTTCATCGGCCAGGACGGTCAGCGCGCGGTGCACGGTTTCGGCCTCGCCAGCCAGTTCTTCTTCAGCCAGCCGCTGTCGGAACTCAAGCTGCATCAGGTGGCGTTGCTGGTGGGCATGGTCAAGGGGCCGTCCTCCTATAACCCACGGCGTTATCCGGAGCGTGCCCTCGAGCGGCGCAACCTGGTGCTCGACCTGTTGCAACAGCAAGGCGTGGCGACCGCCGAGCAAGTCGAAGCGGCGAAGAAGATGCCGCTGGGCGTGACCAAGCGAGGCAGCCTGGCGGATAGCTCGTTCCCCGGCTTCATGGACCTAGTCAAGCGCCAGTTGCGTGAAGACTACCGCGACGAAGACTTGACCGAAGAAGGCCTGCGGATCTTCACCAGCTTCGATCCGATCCTGCAAATGAAGGCCGAAGCCTCGGTCGAGGACACCTTCAAGCGCCTTGGCGCGCGCAAAGGTGCCGATGAAGTCGAAGCCGCCATGGTAGTGACCAATCCGGAGACCGGCGAAGTCCAGGCCATGATTGGCAGTCGCCAGGCCAGTTTCGCCGGTTTCAACCGGGCCCTGGATGCGGTCCGGCCGATCGGCTCGCTGATCAAGCCGGCGGTGTACCTCACCGCGCTGGAGAAACCCAGTCAATACACACTGACCAGTTGGCTCTCGGACGAGGCGTTCTCGGTCAAGGGCGCGGACGGCCAGGTGTGGAAGCCGCAAAACTATGATCGTCGCTCCCATGGCACGGTGTTCCTGTATCAGGGGTTGGCGCATTCCTACAACCTGTCAACGGCCCGGCTCGGGCTGGAAGTCGGCGTGCCGAACGTGCTCAAGACCGTGGCGCGCCTGGGGGTAAGCCGCGAGTTGCCGGCGTTTCCATCGATGCTGCTGGGGGCTGGTGGCCTTGCGCCGATTGAAGTAGCGGCCATGTACCAGACCCTGGCCAACGGTGGATTCAACACGCCGATGCGCGGGATCCGCAGTGTGCTCACCGCCGACGGCGAGCCGCTCAAGCGTTATCCGTTCCAGATCCAGCAGCGTTTCGACCCGGCCTCCATCTATCTGATCCAGAGTGCGATGCAGCGGGTCATGCGCGAAGGCACCGGCAGCTCGGTCTATAACGTGCTGCCCCGGACCCTGAACCTGGCGGGCAAGACCGGCACAAGTAACGACTCGCGCGACAGCTGGTTCGCCGGTTTCAGCCAGGACCTGCTGGCCGTGGTCTGGCTTGGACGCGATGACAATGGCAAGACTCCGTTTACCGGCGCCACCGGCGCGCTGCAGGTCTGGACCAGTTTTATGCGCAAGGCCGACCCGTTGCCGCTGGACATGCCGCAGCCGGACAACATCGTCCAGGCCTGGGTCGACTCGCGCACCGGACAAGGTTCCGACGCCAACTGCCCGGGCGCGGTGCAGATGCCGTATATTCGCGGCAGCGAGCCACCGCCTGGTGCAGCCTGTGGTGGCCAGAATCCCGCCGAATCGGTGATGGATTGGGTCAAGGACTGGATGAATTAAGCAAAGAGGGTTTCACGTGAACAAGTGGTTGATTCCAGCGGTAACGGCCGTGGCGCTGCTCAGTGGTTGCTCCACCGTACAGCGCGGTTCGATTCCGGTCGTTGATTCCGGCACCGCCGTCTCCAACAGCGAGCGGATCTCGGCCAATGGCGGTTTCCGCCAGACGACCGTGAAGCGTCCGGCGCAGAACCAGGCCCAGGCGATCCCGCAGGGCGACAGCGGTGTGGTGGTGATGGTGCCGGGTGGCGGCGCCGCGACTTCGGCACCGATCAGCAGCACGCCGATCACGCCTGGCCCGATCACCCCAGGGCCGATCGAAACCTCGCCGATCGATCAAGGCAGCTACAGCATGCCGTCCACGCCGAGCAGTATCCCGCCAGCGAACTCGGGTGGCTTGTCTGCCGATGAGCAACTGGACGGCCCGGTTCTGGCGCTGCTGACCACTGCCCAACAACAACAGGCCGGTGGCGATCTCAATGGTGCGTCTTCCAGTCTGGAGCGTGCCCAGCGTGTCGCACCGCGCGAGCCGCAGGTGCTCTATCGCCTGGCCCAGGTACGCATGGCCCAAGGCGATGCGCCGCAGGCCGAACAGCTCGCCCGTCGCGGCCTGACCTTCACCAGCGGACGTCCGGCACTTCAGGCCAGCCTGTGGGAATTGATCGCCCAGGCCCGTGAGAAGCAGGGTGATTCAGCTGGCGCGGCCCTGGCCCGTCAGAAAGCCAAGGTTTCGCTCTGATGGATACGCGTTTTCCCCAAATCGCCGATCAGCTCTTGCTGATCGAGCGGGAACTGCGTGTCCAGGGTTGGTGGAGCGATCATTCGCCATCGGCCGAAGCGCTGGCCAGCGTCGAGCCGTTCGCGGTCGACACCCTGGACTTCGAGCAGTGGCTGCAATGGATCTTTCTGCCCCGCATGAAAGCCATCCTGGAGAACGACCTGCCGCTGCCCAACGCCTCCGGCATCCTGGCGATGGCGGAGATGGTCTATGCCCAGCGACCGGGGCAGGGCATCGAGTTGCAGCGGCTATTGTCGCAGTTCGACCGGTTGATCAGCAGCGCCAGCTGATCGTCATCACTGGCAGTTTTCCTCGATCTGCTTGCGGGTTTCATCGATCCGCTGGCGTCGCTGCTCGTCGCTGAGACGACGCATTTCCCCTTCCATGTCCTCACGTACCCTCGGGTTGTTCTGCAGTTGCGCCAGGTTGGTCCGGGCCTGCTCGCAGAACGCCTTGAGCTGTGCCTCCTGCTCGGCGACTTGCTTCTTGACCTGTTGATCGATCGCTTTCTGGTCACCAACGACCCCGCCGGACGGCGGTGGTGCAGGCTTGGCGGGGGCAGGCGGTGCGGACTTGATCACGGTTGCGGTCTCCGCGCCTTCGGGCGGCTGAGCCCCGAAGTGGGTAACGCCTTGGGCGTCCACCCATTTATAGACCTGGCCGGCCATGCACATCGGGCTCAGGCCAACCAGCAGGCCGGTGGTCAGTAGGAACATTCGCATGCTGTTTCCTTGTCTTGAGTTGCGCAATTGAAGCTAACACAGTTGGGCTTTAAAGGTTTTTTCTTGCGTTCTCATGCGCTTACTTCGAATAAAACACATAGACGACTTGACTTGCAGAGGGCGAAACAGAAGAATCCAAAGTCCGCTGTAGAGGGACTGCCAGAAGCAGGCCCACTCGGCAGATCATGAGGCGCATATCCGCGCCGACCTGTTACACCCGCAACGCGTTACCTCGCGCTGGGTGGGAAAGGCCCGCAACACTTGGGACGATCCCAATACTTGCTCAGTCAGTGCTGACGTAGTCGGCGACCACCGTCGCTCATGCTCTGCCGAGAAGTAAACCTATTAAGACCCGTCCCCTTTTTGTGGGTCGGTATTCTGGCGTTTTAGAGGTGAACAACGTGGAGCTTTTATCTGGCGGTGAGATGCTCGTCCGCTTTTTGCGTGACGAAGGCGTCAAATATATCTATGGGTACCCCGGTGGTGCTCTTCTTCATGTCTATGATGCCCTGTTCAAAGAACCGGAAGTGACCCACATCCTGGTTCGTCACGAACAGGCCGCGACCCACATGGCTGACGGCTATGCCCGTGCCACCGGCAAGGCCGGCGTGGTCCTTGTGACATCCGGCCCTGGCGCCACGAACGCCATCACCGGTATCGCCACCGCGTACATGGACTCCATCCCGATGGTGATCATCTCTGGCCAGGTGCCCAGCACCATGGTCGGCACCGACGCGTTCCAGGAAACCGACATGATCGGTATCTCCCGGCCGATCGTGAAACACAGCTTCATGATCAAGCACGCGTCGGAAATCCCGGAAGTGATGAAGAAGGCCTTCTACCTGGCTGAATCCGGTCGTCCGGGCCCGGTGGTGGTCGATGTCCCGAAAGACATGACCAACCCGGCCGAGAAGTTCGAATACATCTTCCCGAAGAAAGCCAAGCTGCGTTCCTATAGCCCGGCCGTACGCGGTCATTCGGGGCAAATCCGCAAAGCGGCCGAAATGCTGCTGGCGGCCAAGCGCCCGGTGCTGTACTCGGGCGGTGGTGTGATCCTCGGTGGCGGCTCCGCGCAGCTGACCGAGCTGGCGAAAATGCTCAACCTGCCGGTCACCAATACCCTGATGGGCCTGGGTGCCTATCCGGGCACCGACCGCCAGTTCATCGGTATGCTCGGCATGCACGGTAGCTACACCGCCAACCTGGCGATGCACCATGCCGATGTGATCCTGGCGGTTGGCGCGCGTTTCGACGACCGTGTCATCAACGGTGCGTCGAAGTTTTGCCCGAACGCCAAGATCATCCACATCGACATCGATCCGGCGTCCATTTCCAAGACCATCAAGGCCGACGTGCCGATTGTCGGTCCTGTCGAGAGCGTGCTGACCGAAATGGTCGCCATCCTCAAGGAAATCGGCGAGACCCCGAACAAGGACGCGGTGGCCAGTTGGTGGAAGCAGGTCGATGAATGGCGCGGCGATCGTGGACTGTTCCCTTACGACAAGGGCGACGGTAGCGTGATCAAGCCGCAGACCGTGATCGAGACCTTGTGCGAAGTGACCAAGGGCGATGCCTTTGTGACCTCCGACGTGGGCCAGCACCAGATGTTCGCCGCGCAGTACTACAAGTTCAACAAGCCCAACCGCTGGATCAACTCCGGTGGCCTGGGCACCATGGGCTTCGGTCTGCCAGCGGCCATGGGCATCCAGTTGAGCTTCCCGGATGCCGACGTCGCCTGCGTCACGGGCGAGGGCAGCATCCAGATGAACATCCAGGAGCTGTCCACCTGCCTGCAATATGGCTTGCCGGTGAAGATCGTGATCCTGAACAACGGCGTGCTGGGTATGGTTCGCCAGTGGCAGGACATGAGCTACGGCAGTCGCCACTCGCATTCCTACATGGAGTCGCTGCCTGATTTCGTCAAGCTGGCCGAAGCCTATGGCCACGTTGGCGTGCGCATCACCGAATCGAAGGATTTGAAGTCGAAGATGGAGGAAGCGTTCGCCATGAAGGATCGCCTGGTCGTGATCGATATTTCGGTCGACACCAGCGAGCACGTCTACCCGATGCAGATCAAAGACGGCTCCATGCGCGATATGTGGCTGAGCAAGACGGAGCGTACCTAATCATGCGACATATTATTTCCCTGCTTCTGGAAAACGAACCGGGCGCTCTGTCTCGTGTTGTAGGCCTGTTCTCGCAGCGCAACTACAACATCGAGAGCCTGACCGTGGCGCCAACCGAAGACCCGACCCTGTCGCGTCTGACGCTGACCACTGTGGGTCACGATGAAGTCATCGAGCAGATCACCAAGAACCTGAACAAGCTGATCGAGGTGGTCAAGCTGGTGGACCTGTCGGAGAGCGCCCACATCGAGCGTGAACTGATGCTGGTCAAGGTCAAGGCCACCGGCGCCCAGCGCGCCGAGATCAAACGTACTACCGATATTTATCGTGGGCAGATCGTCGATGTCAGCGCCAGCGTCTATACCGTTCAGTTGACCGGTACCAGCGACAAGCTCGACAGCTTCATCCAATCGATCGGCACTGCCTCGATCCTGGAAACCGTACGCAGTGGCGTCACCGGGATTGCCCGTGGCGACAAAGTACTGAGCATCTAAACCAAATTAGCGAATGGCCTGAACGGCCGGATAGAGGTGAAATTTCATGAAAGTTTTCTACGATAAAGACTGCGACCTGTCGATCATCCAGGGCAAGAAAGTCGCCATCATCGGCTACGGCTCCCAGGGTCACGCCCAAGCGTGCAACCTGAAGGATTCCGGCGTTGACGTAACCGTCGGCCTGCGTAAAGGCTCGGCCACTGTCGCCAAGGCAGAAGCCCATGGCCTGAAAGTGGCTGACGTGGCTTCCGCTGTTGCCGCGGCCGACCTGGTCATGATCCTGACCCCGGACGAGTTCCAGGGCGCACTGTATCGCGACGAAATCGAACCGAACATCAAGAAGGGCGCAACCCTGGCCTTCTCCCACGGCTTCTCGATCCACTACAACCAGGTCGTGCCTCGCGCTGACCTGGACGTGATCATGATCGCGCCGAAGGCTCCGGGCCACACCGTGCGCTCCGAGTTCGTCAAGGGTGGCGGTATCCCTGACCTGATCGCGATCTACCAGGACGCCTCGGGCAACGCCAAGAACGTGGCCCTGTCCTACGCGGCTGGCGTCGGTGGCGGTCGTACCGGCATCATCGAAACCACCTTCAAGGACGAGACCGAAACCGACCTGTTCGGCGAGCAAGCCGTTCTGTGCGGCGGTACCGTCGAGCTGGTGAAAGCCGGTTTTGAAACCCTGGTTGAAGCCGGCTACGCGCCAGAAATGGCTTACTTCGAGTGCCTGCACGAACTGAAGCTGATCGTCGACCTCATGTATGAAGGCGGTATCGCCAACATGAACTACTCGATCTCCAACAACGCTGAATACGGCGAATACGTGACCGGCCCGGAAGTCATCAACGCCGAATCCCGTCAGGCCATGCGCAACGCCCTGAAACGTATTCAGGACGGCGAATACGCCAAGATGTTCATCAGCGAAGGCGCCACCGGCTATCCTTCGATGACCGCCAAGCGTCGTAACAACGCTGCCCACGGCATTGAAATCATCGGTGAGCAACTGCGCTCCATGATGCCTTGGATCAGCGCCAACAAGATCGTCGACAAAGCCAAGAACTGAGTCGCGAGCTTGATCGAAAAAAACGCGGCCTTGGCCGCGTTTTTTCGTTTGGGGGGCGGGTTCTGGTATAAAGCTGCATCGTTTGCGGCCGAACCGTCGTCCCAGACGCCTGTCGAATTTTTTCACACCGTTGCAAGGTACTGTCCATGAGCGAACGTCCCGAAGAGCCGAACCAGGCTCCTGACGCCGAAAGCCTGCTGCCCATCGATGAGCACGTCGAAGAAGGCCATGACGCTGAAGGCCGTAAGGTCCGGCATCGTGGCATCTATCTGCTACCAAACCTGTTTACCACTGCGAACCTGTTCGCCGGCTTCTATTCCATCATCAGCTCCATGAGTGCCCAGGCTGCGTTGAGCGCCGGCGATGGCGCGGGGGCGAGTCGCTACTTCGCCTTCGCCGCCATTGCGATCTTCGTTGCCATGGTGCTCGACGGCCTGGACGGGCGTGTTGCTCGCATGACCAACACCCAGAGCGCATTCGGCGCCGAATACGATTCGTTGTCCGACATGGTCGCCTTCGGCGTGGCGCCTGCCTTGCTCGCGTTCGGTTGGGCGCTGGGGGACATGGGCAAGGTTGGCTGGATGGTTGCCTTCATCTATGTCGCAGGCGCGGCGTTGCGCCTGGCGCGTTTCAATACCCAGGTCGGCAAGGCTGACAAGCGTTACTTCATTGGCCTGGCCAGTCCGGCTGCGGCGGGTGTCGTGGCGGGTGTCGTCTGGGCGTTCAGCGACTATGGCATCCAGGGTTCGAAGATGTCCTTCCTGGTAGCGCTGCTGGTGGCGGCGGCCGGGATGTTGATGGTCAGCAACATCAAGTACAACAGCTTCAAGGAGCTGGACTTGAAGGGGCGTGTGCCGTTCGTTGCGATTCTGGCGGTGGTGCTGGTGTTTGCCGTGGTTTTCAGCGATCCACCGCGTATCCTGCTGCTGGTGTTCCTCGCGTATGCCGCTTCCGGACCGGTGCAATATCTGCTGCGTCTTCGCCGACGCTAAATGTTGCCTTAATGTAATTTCCCCCATACTCCGCAGTCTATTGGTGCATCTGCCCTCCAATGCTGCGGAGTCGTCATGCTGATCAAGATCCCCAAGTCGTCCGACTGCTCAGAGTCGGACGTCACGCCTGAGTCCCTCTATCTTTCCCGTCGGCAGATGCTCGCCGCCAGCGTGGCTGGTGTGGCGATCAGTGGCCTGCCGCGCTGGGCCGGTGCTGCCGATGCAGCGCGGTACGCCGATGTCGAGCCTGGCAAGGCGCCGTCCTGGTTTGCCGAGAAGCTGCTGTCCACTCGATGGGGCGCCATGACGGTCAATGAGCCCATCACGCCGTTCAAGGACGCCACTCACTACAACAACTTCTATGAGTTCGGCACTGACAAGGGGGATCCGGCCGCCAATGCCGGCTCCCTGAAAACCGAACCCTGGAGCGTGGTGGTCGATGGGGAAGTGGCGAAGCCGGGGCGCTACGGCCTGGAAGATTTCATGAAGCCATATCAGTTGGAGGAGCGGATTTACCGACTGCGCTGTGTTGAAGCCTGGTCGATGGTCATCCCGTGGATCGGCTTTCCTATCTCCGCGTTGCTCAAGCAGGTCGAGCCAACCTCCAAGGCCAAATACATCCGTTTTGAAACCTTGCAGGATTCGAAGGTCATGCCGGGACAGCGCTCGGGGTTCGCCTTGATCGACTGGCCCTATGTGGAAGGCTTGCGATTGGACGAGGCGATGAACCCGTTGGCGATCCTGGCGGTAGGGATGTACGGGCGGGAGCTGCCGAACCAGAACGGCGCCCCGTTGCGGTTGGTGGTGCCGTGGAAGTACGGGTTCAAAAGCGTGAAGTCGATTGTGCGCATCAGCCTGGTCAATGAGCAGCCGAAAACCACCTGGCAGAGCATTGCCTCTGATGAGTACGGTTTCTATGCCAACGTCAATCCGACGGTCGATCATCCGCGCTGGACCCAGGCCCATGAGCGTCGTTTACCAAGCGGGCTGTTCAGTCCCAATGTGCGCGATACCCTGATGTTCAACGGCTACCAGGATGAAGTTGCTTCTTTATATGCGGGGATGGATCTCAGGAAGGACTACTGATGCGTTTTCCTCTGTGGCGGATCGGCGTCTTCATTGCGGCGGCGGTCTGGCCGATGCTCTGGCTCTATCAGGCGCTGATGAATGCGCTGGGACCTGACCCGGGCAAGGTGTTGGTGGATCGGCTTGGATTGGGGACGCTGATTTTGTTGCAGGTCACGTTGAGCATGACGCCACTACAGAAACTGACAGGGTGGGCGGGCTGGATTGCAGTCAGGCGCCAGTTGGGGTTGTGGTGCTTTGCCTATGTGGTCCTGCACCTGGGAGGGTACACCGCTTTTATATTGGGATTCGATTGGTCACAGCTGGGAGTCGAATTGAGCAAGCGGCCTTACATCATTGTCGGGGTGCTTGGATTTCTCGGATTGCTGGCGCTGGCGCTCACTTCCAATCGTTATAGCCAGCGGCGACTGGGTGGACGCTGGAAGAAACTGCATCGCCTGGCTTATCTGATCCTGGGCCTCGGGTTGCTGCATATGCTGTGGATCGTGCGTGCGGATCTACAGGAGTGGGCGATATATGCCTCTATAGGTGCTGTGCTGTTAGTGCTGCGGCTCCCGCCGATTGCCCGACGGATCCCGCGTTTAAAGGGCAGGAAAGTAACTTCTGCAACAAAAGTGTAATTAAGGGTTGACGGCAGATTTCAGGTGTCTATAATTCGCCCCACTTCCGGCGCAGTCGAAACGGAAAACTCCTTGAGATTCAACGAGTTGCGATGTTTTCGACAGCGACCTGCTTCAGTTCATCG
>NZ_JALJDX010000149.1 GCF_022952855.1 Pseudomonas sp. RGM2987
CAGTTACATCTGTATGGACTGTCACACCGCATTCGCGAGCAAGCCCGCTCCCACAGGAAAAATGCGCAGGCATACCCGTTTGCGACACACCCGTAACCCGCTTTTGCCCCGTGCTTGCAGCTCACCGCTCGAAGCTAGCCGCTGCACTTATCCAATCCCGCCATCCTTGTAGGGAAATCCCTACCCCGACCCTTCCATCCGGCTGAGGCGATTCTCTCCTGCGCCCCGATTTGCGCGGGCGCGAGGCTCCACTAGGCTTGATTCACAAGCAGTCATCAAAACAAAAGGTGCGGGTATGAGCCAGGTCGATTCAAGCGCGGGGACCAGCGATGTGCTGGTCAGCTTTCGTGGTGTGCAAAAGAGCTACGACGGCGAGAACCTGATCGTCAAGGACCTCAACCTGGATATTCGCAAAGGCGAATTCCTGACCCTGCTCGGGCCGTCCGGCTCCGGCAAGACCACCAGCCTGATGATGCTCGCCGGATTTGAAACCCCGACGGCGGGTGAGATCCAGCTGGCTGGGCGCGCTATCAACCACGTGCCGCCGCACAAGCGCGACATCGGCATGGTGTTCCAGAACTATGCCTTGTTCCCGCACATGACCGTCGCCGAGAACCTGGCGTTCCCATTGACTGTACGCGGGCTGAACAAGAGCGACGTGAGCGACCGAGTCAAGCGCGTGCTGAGCATGGTCCAGCTCGACACCTTCGCCCAGCGCTATCCAGCGCAATTGTCCGGCGGCCAGCAACAACGCGTGGCGCTGGCCCGTGCCCTGGTGTTCGAACCGCAGCTGGTGTTGATGGACGAACCCCTCGGTGCATTGGACAAGCAGCTGCGTGAGCACATGCAGATGGAAATCAAGCACCTGCACCAGCGCCTCGGGGTGACCGTGGTCTACGTGACCCACGACCAGGGCGAGGCGTTGACCATGTCCGACCGTGTGGCGGTGTTCCACCAGGGCGAGATCCAGCAGATCGCCCCACCGCGCACACTCTATGAAGAGCCAAAAAATACTTTTGTCGCCAACTTCATCGGCGAAAACAACCGCCTCAACGGCCGTCTGCACAGCCATACCGGTGATCGTTGTCTGGTGGAGTTGGGGCGCGGCGAGAAGGTCGAGGCACTGGCGGTCAACGTTGGTCAGCCCGGCGAGCCGGTGACCCTGTCGATCCGTCCGGAGCGGGTGAGCCTCAACGGCGCCAGCGAACAATGTGTCAACCGCTTCTCAGGGAGGGTGGCGGAATTCATCTATCTGGGCGACCACGTCCGGGTTCGCCTGGAAGTCTGCGGCAAGAACGACTTCTTCGTGAAACAGCCGATTGCCGAGCTCGATCCCGAGCTGGCCGTCGGGGACGTGGTTCCGCTTGGCTGGCAGGTCGAGCACGTGCGCGCGCTCGATCCACTTCTAGAGGCGAATTGATCGCCCCCTGCTGTAATCAACACACCAACCCTGCACGTGGAGAGAACAATAAATGTTGAGATCCCTGAAGTTCACAGCCCTGACCCTGGGCATGATGGGTGCGGCAAGCGCGATGGCGGCGGGCCCGGACCTGACCGTGGTGTCTTTTGGCGGGGCGAACAAGGCGGCGCAGGTCAAAGCCTTCTACGCACCGTGGGAAGCGGCCGGTAACGGCAAGATCGTGGCTGGCGAGTACAACGGCGAAATGGCCAAGGTCAAGGCCATGGTCGACACCAAGAGCGTCTCGTGGGACCTGGTGGAAGTCGAATCCCCTGAGCTGTCCCGTGGTTGCGACGAAGACATGTTCGAGCAACTGGACCCGGCCCTGTTCGGCAAGACCGAAGATTACGTCAAGGGCGCTATCCAGCCGTGCGGCGTCGGCTTCTTCGTGTGGTCGACCGTGCTGGCCTACAACGCTGACAAATTGAAAACCGCACCGACCAGTTGGGCGGATTTCTGGGACACCAAGCAATTCCCGGGCAAGCGTGGCCTGCGCAAGGGCGCCAAGTACACCCTGGAATTCGCCCTGATGGCCGATGGCGTCGCGCCAAAGGACGTGTACAAGGTGCTGGCCGGCAAGGACGGCCAGGATCGCGCGTTCAAGAAGCTCGACGAACTCAAGCCGAACATTCAGTGGTGGGAAGCCGGCGCACAGCCGCCGCAGTACCTGGCCTCCGGTGACGTGGTCATGAGCTCGGCCTACAACGGCCGGATCGCTGCGGTACAGAAAGAAAGCAACCTGAAAGTGGTGTGGAACGGCGGCATCTACGACTTCGACGCGTGGGCGATCCCGCGTGGCCTGGACAAGACCCGCGCCGAAGCGGCGAAGAAGTTCATCGCGTTCTCGGTGGCGCCGCAGCAGCAGAAGACCTACTCGGAAAACATCGCCTACGGCCCGGCCAATACCCAAGCCGTACCGTTGCTGGCCAAGGATGTCCTGAAGGACATGCCGACCACCCCGGAAAACATCGCCAACCAGGTGCAGATCGACGTCAGTTTCTGGGCTGACAACGGTGAGCAACTGGAGCAGCGTTTCAACTCCTGGGCTGCGAAGTAACCAAAGCGCCCATGGGTGAACGGGCTTTTGTGGCGAGGGAGCTTGCTCCCGCTTGAGTGCGCAGCACTCACAAAATTGGCGTTGCCGACAAAATTTTGGGGCCGCTTCGCAGCCCGGCGCGAGCAAGCTCGCTCGCCACAACGACTCGCTTGCACAGGTTGCTGTTCCAACATAACAGAGGCGGTACGCCGCCTCTGTAACGATAAAAAGAGATTTCCGGAGTTCACCATGGCCATCGCCGTTCCACTGAACGCGGGCACCAGCCCCACCTTGAAGCAGCGGCTCAAGCGCGCCGAACGGGTCAACCGCTGGAAGGCTCAGGCCTTGATTGCGCCGCTGGTGCTGTTTCTATTGCTGGTGTTCCTGGTGCCGATCGTGGCCCTGCTGTTCAAAAGCGTCAGTAACCCCGAAGTGGTCAGCGCCATGCCGCGCACCGTGGCTGCGGTCGCTGCGTGGGATGGACGCGGGTTGCCTGGCGAACCGGTGTACAAGGCCGCCAGTGAAGACCTGGGCGATGCCCGCAAGAATCAGACCCTGGGCGACTTGTCCAAGCGCCTGAACATGGAACTGGCCGGCTATCGCAGCCTGCTGACCAAGACCGCGCGTGCGCTGCCGTTTGCCAGCGAGCCGGCTTCCTATAAAGACGCCATGGAGAACCTCGATGAGCGTTGGGGCGACCCTGCGTACTGGCAGGTGATCCGCCGCAATACCAGCAACGTCACCCCGTACTACCTGCTGGCGGCTGTCGATCATCGCATCGATGACCTCGGCGAACTGGCCACGGCCACCCCTGACCAGGCGATCTACCTGGACATTTTCGCCCGCACGTTCTGGATGGGCCTGGTGATCACCGCCATCTGCCTGGTGCTGGCCTATCCGCTGGCCTACCTGCTGGCGAACCTGCCGTCGCGCCAGAGCAACCTGCTGATGATCCTGGTGCTGCTGCCGTTCTGGACCTCGATCCTGGTGCGGGTGGCGGCGTGGATCGTGCTGCTGCAGTCGGGCGGGCTGATCAACAGCGCCCTGTTGGCGATGGGGGTGATTGATAAACCCCTGGAGCTGGTGTTCAACCGCACCGGCGTCTACATCTCGATGGTCCACATCCTGCTGCCGTTCATGATCCTGCCGATCTACAGCGTAATGAAGGGCATCTCACCGACCTACATGCGGGCGGCAATTTCCCTGGGCTGCCATCCGTTCGCCAGTTTCTGGCGAGTGTATTTCCCGCAGACCTATGCTGGTGTCGGCGCCGGTTGCCTGTTGGTATTCATTCTCGCCATCGGCTACTACATCACCCCGGCGCTGCTGGGCAGCCCGAACGACCAGATGGTCAGCTACTTCGTCGCGTTCTACACCAACACCAGCATCAACTGGGGCATGGCCACGGCGCTCGGCGGCCTGCTGTTGCTGGCGACCATCGTGCTTTATCTGATTTACAGCTGGCTGGTGGGCGCCAGTCGCCTGCGCCTGAGCTAAGGGGAGATCGAAAATGGTAAGTCCTTATATGTCCCCCGTTGAGCGGGTATGGTTCTACTGCTTGCGCATACTCTGCGGGCTGATCCTGTTGTTCCTGATCCTGCCGGTACTGGTGATCATTCCGCTGTCGTTCAACTCCGGCAGTTTCCTGGTGTACCCGCTGCAAGGTTTCTCTTTGCAGTGGTATCACGATTTCTTTGCCTCGGCTGAATGGATGCGGGCGCTGAAGAACAGCATCATCGTGGCCCCTGCGGCAACGGTGCTGGCGATGGTCTTCGGCACGCTGGCGGCGATTGGCCTGACCCGGGGCGACTTTCCGGGCAAGGCGCTGGTGATGGCCCTGGTGATTTCGCCGATGGTGGTGCCGGTGGTGATCATTGGTGTCGCCAGCTACCTGTTCTTCGCGCCGCTTGGGATGGGCAACAGTTTTGCTTCGCTGATCGTGGTCCATGCGGTGCTGGGCGTGCCATTCGTGATCATCACGGTGTCGGCAACCCTGCAAGGCTTCAACCACAACCTGGTCCGGGCAGCTGCCAGCCTCGGGGCTTCGCCGTTGACCGCATTTCGTCGGGTGACCCTGCCGCTGATCGCTCCGGGTGTCATTTCCGGTGCGTTGTTCGCCTTCGCGACCTCGTTCGATGAAGTGGTGGTCACCCTGTTCCTCGCAGGCCCGGAGCAGGCCACCCTGCCACGGCAGATGTTCAGCGGCATCCGCGAAAACCTCAGCCCGACTATCGCCGCGGCGGCAACGTTGCTGATCGCCTTCTCGGTGATCCTGCTGTTGACGCTGGAGTGGTTGCGTGGGCGTAGTGAGAAGCTGCGTACCACCCAGGTGTAAGGTCGTACACCGATCCAATGTGGGAGCGGGCTTGCTCGCGAATACGGTGGCAGGTTCAACATTGATGTCGACTGACACACCGCATTCGCGAGCAAGCCCGCTCCCACAAAGGGTTAGTGGTGCATTCACGAGCTGAATGACGGAACAACCCCCAATACCGAGCTATCCTTGTGCCAGCCCATAATCGAACAAGAGGCCGCGCACATGAGTCTTTCCTCATTCAAGATCGCCCACAAACTGATCACCGGCGCCGCTGCCATCGAGCAACTGGCGAGCGAACTGGCCCGGCTGGACGTCGATAACCCGCTGATCGTGACCGATGCGGCGTTGGTCAAGTCCGGCACCGTGGAGCTGGCGCTGCAACACCTGGGCGGGCGCGACTATGAGATTTTCGACCGGGTCATGCCCGATCCGGAAATCGCCATCGTCAAGGATTGCATGCAGGCCTACCGCGATGGCGGTCATGATGGGCTGATCGGGTTGGGCGGTGGCAGTGCGATCGACATTGCCAAGTGTGTGGGGGCCTACGCCGGTTATCACGGGGAGCTTGAGGATATGTTCGGCGTCGACCAGGTGCCGCGCAAAGGCCCGCCGATGATCGCCATCCCCACCACGGCCGGCACCGGCTCGGAAGTCACCAACGTGGCGATCCTCTCCGACAAGGCCGCGCAGCTGAAAAAGGGCATCGTCAGCGACTATTTGTTGCCGGATGTGGCCCTGGTCAGTCCGCAGATGACCCTCACCTGTCCGCGCAGCGTAACCGCCGCCAGTGGCGTTGACGCGCTGGTGCACGCCGTTGAGTCCTATCTGTCGCTCAATGCTTCGCCGATCACCGATGCCTTGGCCATCGGTGCAATCAAGCTGATCAGCCGCGCCCTACCCAAGGCCTACGCCAATCCTTCCCACCTGCAAGCCCGCGAAGACATGGCCACCGCCAGCCTGATGGCCGGCATGGCGTTCGGTAATGCCGGGGTCGGAGCGGTGCATGCACTGGCGTATCCACTGGGCGGGCGCTTCCACGTCTCCCACGGCGTTGCCAATGCTTTGCTGCTGCCGTACGTCATGGCGTGGAACAAATTGGCCTGCGTCGAACGCATGCGCGATATTGCCGAAGCCATGGGCCTCAAGACCGCGCACCTGAGCGATCCCGAGGCCGCCGACGAAGCCGTGGAAGCCATGGTTGCGCTGTGCGCCGCCGTGGAAATCCCCAAGGGCTTGAGCAGCCTGGGCGTGACCGAAGATGTCATCCCCTCGATGGCGTTGGAGGCGGCGGGGATCGAACGCTTGATGCGTAACAACCCGCGCCAGCTGAGCGCCGGCGACATCGAGAAAATCTACCGCGCGGCGTATTGACCGAGCGTCACGGTGGGCGCGCCATATCTTGCGGTATACAATGCGCGCCATCGTGATTTCGCTCAAAACAGGTGCGTCATGCAGCCCTTCGCTATTGCTCCGTCGATTCTCTCCGCCGACTTTGCCCGCCTGGGCGAGGAAGTGGACAACGTTCTGGCCGCCGGGGCCGACATCGTTCACTTCGATGTCATGGATAACCACTACGTGCCCAACCTGACCATCGGCCCGATGGTCTGCGCGGCACTGCGTAAGTACGGCGTTACCGCGCCCATCGACGCACACCTGATGGTCAGCCCGGTGGACCGCATCGTCGGCGACTTCATCGAGGCTGGCGCCACCTACATCACCTTCCACCCCGAGGCCACGCTGCACGTCGATCGATCGCTGCAGCTGATCCGCGAAGGTGGCTGCAAGGCCGGCCTGGTGTTCAACCCGGCAACGCCCCTGGACGTGCTCAAGTACGTGATGGACAAGGTCGACATGGTCCTGCTGATGAGCGTCAACCCTGGCTTCGGTGGGCAGAAGTTCATCCCGGGTACCCTCGATAAGCTGCGCGAAGCCCGCGCGTTGATCGATGCCTCGGGGCGTGATATCCGTCTGGAAATCGATGGCGGCGTGAACGTGGGTAACATCCGTGAAATCGCCGCCGCAGGCGCCGACACCTTTGTAGCCGGCTCGGCGATCTTCAATGCACCGGATTACCAGGAAGTGATCGGTAAAATGCGCGCTGAACTGGCCCTGGCGCGCCCATGAGCGGTTTCGAGCAGCTGTTTCCCGGCAGCCTGCCGCGTCTGGTGATGTTCGACCTCGATGGCACTCTGGTCGATTCGGTCCCGGACCTCGCGGCTGCGGTGGACAAGATGCTGCTGCAGCTCGGTCGGCCGCCGGCCGGTATCGACTCGGTGCGCCAGTGGGTCGGCAATGGCGCACCCACGCTGGTGCGCCGGGCCCTGGCCAACCACATCGATGCCGAGGGTGTGGATGATGCCGAGGCCGAACGGGCGCTGGAGTTGTTCAACGAAGCCTATGAAGGCAATCACGCTTTGACCGTGGTCTATCCCGGCGTGCGCTCCACCCTCAAGTGGTTGCACAAACAAGGCGTGGAAATGGCGCTCATCACCAACAAACCGGAGCGCTTCGTCGCGCCATTGCTGGACCAGATGAAAATCGGCCGTTATTTCCGCTGGATCATCGGCGGCGACACCTTGCCGCAGAAAAAACCTGACCCGGCCGCGCTGTTTTTCGTGATGAAAATGGCCAACATCCCCGCTTCCCAGTCTCTGTTCGTCGGTGACTCTCGCAGCGATGTACAGGCGGCGAAAGCGGCGGGGGTCAAGTGCGTGGCGCTGAGTTACGGCTACAACCATGGCCGGCCGATTGCCGAGGAGTTTCCCGCGCTGGTGATCGACGATTTGCGCCTGTTAATTCCCGGTTGCCTGGACCCGGCCGCTGAGATAACGTTGCCCGACGCTGTTCAATCCTCTTCTGGAAACGCCATCGTGGTGGTCACCCGCAAACTCTGGATGAAAGTCATCAAGGCCCTGGCCCGCTGGCGTTGGCGCGCCTGACGTGATCCTGGCCGGTTATCCGGCGCGTTTGCACACCTGACTATCTGCTCCTCATGCCACGAGGCACCCCATGATCCGCGAAGAATTCCTGCGCCTGGCCGCTGCCGGCTACAACCGCATCCCGCTGGCCTGCGAAACCCTGGCCGACTTCGACACGCCGTTGTCGATCTACCTCAAGCTGGCCGACCAACCCAACTCCTACCTGCTCGAGTCGGTGCAGGGCGGCGAGAAATGGGGCCGTTATTCGATCATCGGCCTGCCGTGCCGTACGGTGCTGCGGGTCCACGGTCACCGCGTCAGCGTGACCCATGACGACGTCGAAATCGAAAGCCTGGAAGTGGAAGACCCACTGGCATTCGTCGAAACCTTCAAGGCCCGCTACAACGTGCCGACCATTGCGGGCCTGCCGCGTTTCAACGGTGGGCTGGTGGGTTACTTCGGCTACGACTGCGTGCGCTACGTGGAAAAACGCCTGGGCACCTGCCCCAACCCGGATCCGCTGGGCGTGCCGGACATCTTGCTGATGGTCTCCGATGCGGTGGTGGTCTTCGACAATCTGGCCGGGAAGATGCACGCCATCGTCCTCGCCGATCCGTCCCGGGAAGATGCCTACGAGCAAGGGCAGGAAAGCCTGCGGGGGCTGCTGGAGAAACTCCGTCAGCCGATCACGCCGCGCCCCGGCCTGGATTTCAGCAAGCAGTCGGCGGCTGACCCGGTGTTCCGCTCCAGCTTTACCCAGGCCGATTACGAGCGGGCGGTGGACACCATTAAGGAATACATCCTGGCCGGTGACTGCATGCAGGTCGTGCCGTCGCAACGGATGTCCATCGACTTCAAGGCGGCGCCCATCGACCTGTATCGGGCGCTGCGCTGTTTCAATCCGACGCCTTATATGTACTTCTTCAATTTCGGCGATTTCCATGTGGTGGGTAGTTCGCCGGAGGTGCTGGTACGGGTCGAAGACAACCTGATCACTGTGCGGCCGATTGCCGGCACCCGTCCTCGTGGCGCCACGGAGGAGGCTGATCGGGAGCTGGAGGAGGACCTGCTGTCGGACGACAAGGAAATCGCCGAACACCTGATGCTGATCGATCTGGGCCGCAACGACACCGGACGGGTTTCGGAAGTCGGTTCGGTGAAGCTCACCGAGAAGATGGTCATCGAGCGCTATTCCAACGTGATGCACATCGTCTCCAACGTCACCGGCCAGCTGAAAGCCGGGCTGACGGCGATGGACGCCTTGCGGGCGATCCTGCCGGCGGGCACGTTGTCCGGCGCGCCGAAGATCCGCGCGATGGAAATCATCGACGAGCTGGAGCCGGTCAAGCGCGGAGTCTACGGTGGTGCAGTGGGCTACTTCGCCTGGAACGGCAACATGGACACTGCCATTGCCATCCGCACGGCGGTGATCAAGAACGGTGAGCTGCACGTGCAGGCAGGCGGCGGCATCGTTGCCGACTCGGTGCCGGCGCTGGAATGGGAAGAAACCCTGAACAAGCGCCGAGCGATGTTCCGCGCCGTGGCGCTGGCCGAGCAGACATCGAACGACTGAAGCCCTTTAGTACCCGTGGCGAGGGAGCTTGCTCCCGCTGGGCTGCGCAGCAGACCCCTCTTTGTGGGCGCTGCGCACCTCAGGGGGAGCAAGCTCCCTCGCCACAGGTCGTCCAGCTGTTCACCTACACACTTTGTACGGTCAGAAATCCAGGCTGACCCCCAGGCTCACCCCTTGCTGGGTGAGGTCATCATCCTTGCGCAACGTATAACCGCCCCGCAGCGCCAGGTCGTTGGTCAACTTGTGGCTGACCCCCAGGCTCAGGCGGTTGAGGTGGCTCTGGGGCGTATAGCCTTCCAGCGTGAAGTCATTGGCCGGCAGGCTGTTGAGGGCAATGTTCACCTTTTGCGTGTCGTCTTCGTACTCGCGTTCGTGGGCATATTCGCCAAACACCTGAGTCTGGCGAGTGAAGTTGTATTTGCCCTGCAAGCCGATACCCAGGCGTCTTGAGTCGCGATTCTGATCATCGAAGGTCAGCGCCGTGGAGCGATTGCCCTTTTCTGAATAGCCGTCGACTTGCACCTTCGCGTAATCGGCGCTGACAAAGGGCGACAAGTGCCACTCGCTGCCCGGTTGGGCGATGTCGTAGCCAACGCGGGTGCTGAAGGCCCACAGGTGACCATCCGTATCACCTTTCTCCTGTGCCTGGTTGACGCCCAGGTCGAACTTGCGTTTCAGGCTGTCATAGTCGAGCTTGCCGCCGGTCAATGCCGCATCGGCCCACCAGCGGTTTTGCTGGAACTGGGCGAATGCGGTCGCCAGGTAGCTGTTGAGTTTGTAGTCCGAATCATTGTGGCCGGCCTCCATGTCCTGGCGATAGAACCCGGCGGCAACGCCCACGCGCCAAGCCTCGTTGAGACGGTAGCTGCCGCCGACGTTCAGGCTGTAGCCGCTGCCGTCGGCGCTGGCGCCGCTGTCCTGGCTGTCCACATCCAGGTGCTGGCCGCCGCCTGCGACGATAGCGCGCCATTGGCCGACCGCCTGCCAATCCTCCCAGTCCGCCTGCCATTGGCTGCGCAATTCATCCTGATGCGCGCGCAGGGTCGAGTGGGCCATCTCCGGCAGCAACGTCAGCTCCCAAGGCGCGGCCAATAGCGAATAGGCGTAGTCGGCAATCAGCTTTTGCCCGGCCTCGGTGGGATGGACCGCGTCGTTGTAGATCAACTTGCTGGGATCAGGTGTGGCGCTGTTGATGCCGTAGGTGGCGTTTTCCGTGCAGCCGTTGCCGCTGAAGCAGGTCGCGGTGAGGTTCTCGCCGGTGGCGAGCCCGAATCGTGCCGGGTCGGCGAAACTTTCCTTGAGCAACAGTGGAATGTTCAATGGAATGATTTCGGCGTCGATGCCTTGCAGCCGCGTGATCAACTGTTGGTTGAACTGATTGCCCAGTTGCGAGAAGGCGTCTTGCAGAGGGCCACCGTTGAGTGCCGGTGTCAGGCCCAGGTCGGGTAACAGCCACACCATCACATAGCGGGCTCCGGCCGTTTGCAGTACCTGGACGCTGTCAGCCAGGCGATCGGCGGCGGCGTTCGCTTGTTCGGGGGTCAGCACCCGGCCTTGAAGGAAGTCGTTGCCACCACCGGACAGGTAATACAGTGCGTTCGGATCGGCGCGCAGGCCATTGGATTGCAGGTAGCCGGGACGGCTGCGGTCTCCGGTGTCGGACACACCGGTAATCGATTCGAGGATCTGGTCGGTGCGATAACCGCCCACCGCCCAGTTGTTGCCGTCCGCCAGCCCCTGGTCGGCGCGGACCGCCGAAGTGGAGGCGGCAGTCTCGTCGGCGGAATAACCCAGGCGCCCGCCGAGCAACTGGGTTGAGTTGGCGGAATAACTTTCACCGCTGCCGTCGTGATAATTCGGCCCGGTGCGATTGGTATAGCGCTCGGTGGACCCGGGCGGGCCATTCGGATCGGCGAACTGGCCGGCGTCGTTGAGGCTGTCGCCGAACACGATGAACTTGGAGTAAGGGTTGGGGGCGGCGCTCGCCTGGGCGCAGGCCATCGCCAGCAGACAGCTGGCAAGGGGTACGAACAACTTCTGTTTGATCATGGGAAAGTCCGTTTTTATCTTATTTTTGTTAGAAAACGAAACGACAGTACCAAAAACTTCCTGCGCATTGCCATCCATCCTGTGCATCCAGAATTGTTTCAAGGCCCTTCGGGATCCGTCATATTGCGTGCTCCGCCCAGCTAGGCT
The DNA here is from genome assembly GCF_022952855.1 of Pseudomonas sp. RGM2987. Classification (GTDB taxonomy): domain Bacteria; phylum Pseudomonadota; class Gammaproteobacteria; order Pseudomonadales; family Pseudomonadaceae; genus Aquipseudomonas. The sequence continues at coordinate 11,500 of NZ_JALJDX010000149.1, forward strand.
ACTGTGCCGGGACGTATGAACGAGACTGTCCCTGTGTCGATTGTCAGCAAACTTCCGGATCAAATGATCAAGGCACACGCCCGCTGGCGTTGGCGCGCCTGAATATTCTCCGCCGGCCTCGCCGGACCTGTACCGATTTGCCTTCTTTACCTGCTTGAAAGCCGCTTCGCCGAGGCATCACACGCCTCGCCAAGGGCAGTACCGTGCGGGTCAATCTCTGAAGGCTGTATTTAAAGTCAGTGAATTCAAAAGGTTGCTAACGTCATGTTGCTGATGATCGATAACTACGACTCCTTTACCTACAACGTTGTGCAGTACCTCGGTGAGCTGGGCTCCGAGGTCAAGGTCGTGCGCAACGACGAACTGACCATCGCGCAGATCGAAGCCCTCAAGCCTGAACGCATTGTGGTCTCGCCCGGTCCTTGCACGCCGACCGAAGCGGGCATTTCCATCGAAGCCATCAAGTATTTCGCCGGCAAGTTGCCGATCCTGGGCGTTTGCCTGGGACACCAGTCGATCGGCCAGGCATTCGGCGGTGACGTCGTGCGTGCCCGGCAGGTCATGCACGGTAAGACTAGCCCGGTATTCCACGAGGACAAGGGCGTATTCGAAGGTTTGAATCGTCCGCTGACCGTCACTCGCTATCACTCCCTGGTGGTCAAGCGCGAAACCTTGCCTGAGTGCCTGGAACTGACCGCCTGGACCCAGTTTGAAGACGGCTCGGTGGACGAAATAATGGGGCTGCGACACAAGACGTTAAATATCGAAGGTGTGCAATTTCACCCTGAGTCTATTCTCACCGAGCAGGGCCACGAGCTGTTCGCCAACTTCCTCAAACAAACCGGCGGCACGCGCTAAGGACTTTTCATGGATATCAAGACAGCCCTGAGCCGTATCGTCGGCCATCTCGACCTGAGCACCGACGAGATGCGCGATGTAATGCGTGAAATCATGACCGGACAATGCACGGATGCGCAGATCGGCGCATTCATGATGGCCATGCGCATGAAGAGCGAGAGCATCGATGAGATCGTCGGCGCGGTCTCGGTCATGCGCGAGCTGGCGGACAAGGTCGAACTCAAGACCCTGGATGGCGTAGTGGACGTGGTCGGCACCGGCGGTGATGGCGCCAATATCTTCAATGTTTCCACCGCCTCGGCGTTTGTCGTCGCGGCCGCCGGTTGCACGGTTGCCAAGCACGGCAACCGCGCAGTCTCGGGCAAGAGCGGCAGCGCCGATCTGCTTGAGGCGGCCGGCATCTATCTGAACCTGACCCCGGTCCAGGTCGCACGTTGCATTGACAATGTCGGCATCGGCTTCATGTTCGCCCAGACTCACCACAGCGCCATGAAGCACGCCGCGGCCCCCCGCCGTGACTTGGGATTGCGCACCCTGTTCAACATGCTCGGCCCGCTTACGAATCCGGCTGGCGTGAAACATCAGGTGGTCGGTGTGTTCAGCCAGGCGTTGTGCCGGCCGCTGGCTGAAGTCCTGCAACGCCTGGGCAGCAAGCATGTGCTGGTGGTCCATTCGAAAGACGGGTTGGATGAGTTCAGCCTGGCAGCACCGACGTTCGTGGCGGAACTGAAAAATGATCAGATCAGCGAGTACTGGGTCGAACCTGAAGACCTGGGCATGAAAAGCCAGAGCCTGCACGGCCTGGCGGTCGACGGTCCGGCTCAATCGCTGGAACTGATCCGCGATGCGTTGGGGCGGCGCAAGACCGAGAACGGCCAGAAAGCCGCCGAGATGATCGTGCTCAACGCCGGTGCTGCGTTGTACGCCGCCGATCATGCCAGCAGCCTGAAACAAGGCGTGGAGCTGGCCCATGATGCGTTGCACACCGGCCTTGCCCGGGAAAAACTCGAAGAATTGGGTGCATTTACCGCCGTATTCAAAGTGGAGAACGAAGGATGAGCGTGCCAACGGTTCTGGAAAACATTCTGGCTCGCAAGGCTGAAGAAGTGGCCGAGCGTAGCGCTCGCGTCAGTCTGGCCGAGTTGGAAAGCCTGGCGCGTTCAGCGGATACGCCGCGTGGCTTCGCCAAGGCCCTGATCGATCAGGCCAAGAAAAAGCAATCGGCGGTGATTGCCGAAATCAAGAAGGCCTCTCCCAGCAAGGGCGTCATCCGCGAACATTTCGTTCCGGCCGATATCGCCAGGAGCTACGAGAAGGGCGGCGCGACCTGTCTGTCGGTGCTGACCGACATCGACTTCTTCCAAGGCGCCGACGACTACCTGAAGCAGGCGCGGGCCGCTTGCAAGCTCCCGGTGATCCGCAAGGACTTCATGATCGATCCGTACCAGATCGTCGAGGCGCGTGCGCTGGGTGCCGACTGCGTGCTGTTGATCGTTTCCGCCCTGGACGATGTGAAGATGGCCGAGCTGGCGGCGGTTGCCAAAGGCGTGGGGCTGGATGTCCTGGTGGAAGTCCACGATGGCGACGAGCTGGAGCGCGCCCTGAAAACCCTCGATACCAAACTGGTCGGCGTGAACAATCGCAACCTGCACACCTTTGACGTCAGCCTGGAAACTACCCTGGACCTGCTGCCGCGCATCCCCCGTGACCGCCTGGTGATTACCGAAAGCGGGATCCTCAATCGCGCCGATGTCGAGCTGATGGAAGTCAGCGACGTGTACTCATTCCTGGTGGGCGAGGCGTTCATGCGGGCCGAGAACCCGGGTACGGAACTGCAACGGTTGTTCTTCCCGGAGCGTGGTCTGCCCGTCAGCGGTTCGACACTGGACTGAGCCCATGTCGCCAGTGATCTCCCTGACCGTCGAAGCCGGGCTGCAAGCCGAACAGGACTTGCTGGCGAACATTTGCGCGGGCGATGGCGAGTTCGGCCTGCTGTTCTGGCAGCCCAGTGATCGTGCGCTGGTGATGCCGCGCCGCTTGAGCCGCCTGCCGGCGTTCGAATATGCCAGCGAGGTTTCGGCCGCCAATGGTTGGCCGGTGCTGCTGCGTGAAACCGGTGGCGAGCCGGTGCCGCAATCGGCCGCTACCGTCAATATCGCCCTGGTCTACGCACCGCCGCGCAGTGAAGGCGACCACGGCCGGATCGAAACCGCGTACCGGCGGTTGTGTGACCCGATCTGCGAGCTTCTGGATGAGATGGGCGGGGTCGCGTCGCTGGGGGAAGTGGACGGTGCATTTTGCGACGGGCGATTCAACGTCAACCTCGACGGCCGGAAAATGGTCGGCACCGCGCAGCGCTGGCGCCAGAGCAAGGGCGGTCAGCGCCCGGTGGGCCTGGTGCATGGCGCACTTCTGCTGGACGACGAACGAGAATCGATGGTCGCTGCGGTCAATCGCTTCAATCAAGCCTGTGGCCTGGAACAGCGCGTGCGTGCCGAGAGCCATATCGCACTGCATGAAAAATTCCCGGCGCCCCACGCGCTGGAGCGGCTCGAGGCGCTGTATCGAGAGCGGCTGATCAGGCTGCTGGGCGCTTAACGCGTTCCGAACACCACCATGGTCTTGCCCTTGACGCTGACCAGGTTGCGCTCTTCCAGATCCTTGAGCACGCGACCGACCATCTCCCGAGAGCAACCGACAATCCGCCCGATTTCCTGACGGGTCACCTTGATCTGCATGCCGTCCGGGTGGGTCATGGCATCGGGTTGTTTGCACAGTTCCAGCAGGCAACGTGCGACACGCCCGGTCACGTCGAAGAACGCAAGGTCGCCGACCTTGCGAGTAGTGTTACGCAGGCGCTGTGCGATTTGCCCGCTGAGGACATAAAGAATGTCTGGATCTTGCAGCGACAGTTCCCGGAACTTGGAGTAGCTGATTTCCGCGACTTCACATTCGACCTTGGTCCGCACCCAGGCGCTGCGTTCCTGCTCCTTGCCCGCCTGTTCGAACAATCCCAGTTCGCCGAAGAAATCTCCCGAATTGAGATAGGCGATGATCATCTCCCGCCCATCGTCGTCCTCGATCAGGATCGTGACCGAACCCTTGATGATGAAGAACAGCGTTTCAGAGCGATCCCCCGCGCAAATGATGTTGTGTTTGGCGGGGTAGCGGCGACGCTGGCAATGCATCAAGAGCTTGTCGAGATTCTTGATCTTGAACGTGGGAGTAATGGCAACCATGGTTGTATCCCGAAAGACTTCGCGTGTGGGGTTTGGTTTTTATGTGGGCGCGATTGGCTATCGCTAAAAGCTGGCCAAAAGCCAGCGAGATGCCGCCAGCTTAACAGAGGCCTCTGTAATTATTTTGAGAATTTATCTACCGGCAGACGCCCGGCATCCGAAGGCGAAGGCGGTCATGTCAAATCGCTGTGCTAAGCTGGCGACCCTTTTTTAAACAGTGGAGTCTTGGCGATGAAGGCACGCATCCAATGGGCTGGCGAAGCCATGTTCCTCGGTGAATCAGGCAGCGGTCATGTGGTCGTCATGGACGGCCCGCCAGACGCAGGCGGTCGCAACCTGGGCGTTCGGCCGATGGAAATGCTCCTGCTCGGCGTGGGTGGCTGCAGCAACTTTGACGTGGTCAGCATTCTGAAGAAGTCCCGCCAGGCCGTTGAAAGCTGTGAAGCCTTTCTGGAAGCGGAGCGCGCCACTGAAGATCCGAAGGTATTTACCAAGATCCACATGCACTTCGTGGTAAAGGGGCGGGCCTTGAAGGAAGCCCAGGTCAAGCGCGCTATTGAGCTGTCTGCCGAAAAGTACTGCTCGGCTTCGATCATGCTGGGCGCTGCGGGGGTTGAAATTACCCATGACTACGAAATCATCGAGTTGGGTTGAGTCGGGCACTGCGCTGAAGATCAATGTGAGAGGGAGATGCCTCCCTCATCACAGAGGCCCTTGCTGTCAGATCCGGTAAGTGCTCTTGGTCATGACCTTGGCCAGCAGGCTCATGCCGAACTTCACTGGGGCCGGAAAGCGAAAACCGCCGGCCTGGAGCGCGCTCTCGGCATGGTGTTCTTCGTCTTCGCGCATCTGTTCCAGGATCGCCCGGGATTTTTCGTCCTCGGCCGGTAGTTGTTCCAGATGCTCATTCAAGTGCTTGCACACCTGATGCTCGGTCGCCGCAACGAAGCCGAGGCTGACCTTGTCGCTGATCAACCCGGCTACCGCGCCAATACCGAAAGACATCCCGTAGAACAGCGGGTTCAGCACACTGGTATGGCTGCCCAACTGGCGAATCCGCTGCTCGCACCACACCAGATGATCGACTTCTTCCTCGGCGGCATGCTCCATTGCCTCACGCACCTGTGGCAGCTTCGCGGTCAACGCCTGGCCCTGATACAGCGCCTGGGCGCAGACTTCGCCGGTGTGATTGATGCGCATCAGGCCGGCGACATGGCGGCTTTGCTCGTCACTCAATTGCACGTCCGGCTGCACGATGGCCGGGGAGGGGCGGAACGGCTGGCCACTGAAGGGCAGCAACGTGCGCATCGCGGTATCGGCTTGCAGCAGCAGGCGGTCAATCGGCGAGTAGTGACGTTGGGTAGTCATGCTTACCTCCGGGAAAAATCAAGGCGACCAGTTTAACCCAATCGGCCGCTGAAAATTTGCGTTGGGTCAGGCTGTCAACCCGGCGGCCAGTTCATCTGGCGTTGCCCCAGCACATGCATATGGATGTGATAAACGGTTTGCCCACCAAGTTCATTGCAGTTCATCACCACGCGGAAACCTTGCTCGCAACCCAGCTCAAGGGCCAGGCGCTGGGCGGTGAACAGGATATGTCCTGCCAGCCCCTTGTCTGCTTCGGTCAGGTCGTTGAGCGTGCGGATCGGTTTTTTCGGAATGACCAGGAAATGCACGGGTGCCTGCGGGGCGATATCGTGGAAGGCCAGGACCTGGTCATCCTCGTAAATGATCTTGGCCGGGATCTCCCGGTTGATGATCTTGGTAAACAGAGTATCCACAGCTGTTTCTCCGTTGGGTTAGTCGAGGTCGAGTGTACTGAAGGCTTGGTTGTCGAGCGTGGATTTTTAACGCGGGCAATAGGTTTTGTTGACCATGCCGGCGATGGTCCGCACCAGCCAGCGCGATCCGAATCGGGGCAGCGCCGCGAGCCAGCGATTACGCCGCCCGGGGATGATGATGGCCCGGTTGCGGTCCAGTGCGCGTACAGCGTACAGCGCGACTTCTTCCGGGCTCATCATCGACGTGTTGGCGTTGCATTTGTGCTCATCCAACTGGGCCCGGGCGAAGAAACCGGTGCGGATCGGGCCGGGGCAAAGCACGGAGACCTTGATCGCGCACTTCTTCAGTTCGACCCGCAAGGCTTCGGAAAAATGCAGCACGTAGGCCTTGCTGGCGTAATAGGTACTCATCCACGGCCCGGGCTGGAACGCGGCAATCGATGCAACGTTGAGGATCTGGCCGCCGCCCTGCAGTGCCATGGTATTGCCAACGGCGTGACAGAGACGCGTCAGGGCGAGGATGTTGACCTCGATCAGATCCTGTTCCGTCATCCAGTCCTGGCCCAGGAACGGGCCACTGGTACCGATGCCGGCGCAGTTGACCAACAGGTCGATCTGCCGTTCGCCTTCCTCCAGTTCCAGGAGAAAGCCTGAAAGCCTCAGCGGTTCGCTCAGGTCGCAGGCGCGGAACAGCACCTCCACGCCAAACCGTTGAGTCAGTTCTATTGCAATACTTTCCAGCCGATCACGCTGTCGGGCCACCAGAATCAGGTTGCGGCCGCGCCGGGCCAGCGCTTCGGCCATGGCCAGGCCAAGGCCGCTGGAGGCGCCAGTGATCAGAGCGTAACGGGTCATGCAGTTCTCCATCGCAACGGCCCGCCGCCGGTGGACTGAACTGTCACCGGCACCAAGCGCGTTTATTGTTCCTCTTCAGATTCTACAGAAGGATCGGGTTCGGCGGCCGGTTCCGCAGCTTCTTCAGCAGGGTCGACGGATTCGCTGCTTTCATAGCTGCTCAAGGCACTGCTGTCGTAGTCCTCCTGGAGAGCACCGAAGATGCCGGCGAATGTAGCAAGGAAAATCAGCACGATCATCACCAGCCAAAGCGACGCGAGTACCTTGACCGCCGTGGTGTTGCGCGGCGGAGGAGGGCCGTATTGGTTGGCACCGGCATTGCCCGGGGCGAAGACCAGGACGAACGGGAAGATGCTGCCTACGACCGGCACGAGGTTCACCAGCCACAACCAGCCCGACCAGCCGAGGTCGTGCAGGCGCTGGACGTTGAACTGGATGCTCACGAAGGCAAAGGCAAACAGGATGACAGCGGCGAACAGGCCGCCAACGACCAGCGCCGCCAGTGAGTTGGAAGCCAGCAGCCAGGTGGTGCCCAGCCAGAAGCCCAGGCCGACCACCGGCATTACGGCCAACGTCAATACCATGGTCCAGGCCAGGTAGCGCAGGCGTCCGATCCGCCCATCGAAACTGAAGGGTTTGAGCGTTGCGTATTCGGCCACTGCCTCGCCGACTTGAGCCCGGGGTGGCGCGTAAGGGGAGGCCGGTTCGATGCTCAAGTCCGATTGACGTGCAGCGGGTTGGGAGGATTCCTGTACTTCGCCGAGGTTCAGCTGCAGGGCGGGCTCGGCTTCGATCCGGGCATCGATCCCGCTTTTATTGAGCGCTTCCAGGTACTTTTGCGCTTCGTTCTGCGACAGGTTGCTCTTCAGGGCCACCTTGTTGCCACTGAACAGCCGCTCAATGGCGTTGACATCGCTCTTGAACAGCTCGGCGAGATTGAACTTGGCTGTGGTGGCATCGACGCCTGGCAGCAGCGCTCCGTCGAATACGATATTGAAGCGGGTCTCATTCATGCCCGGCATCCTTGTCTCTGAAAGTTGATGTTCTGTTTTGATCGGCTTGCTTCAGCGCGGCCATTGTCCGCCAAGCCGTGCCGCCCGGGCTTGCGCCTGACGGTACTCCTCGTCCAGGCGTGCCACCAACTGATCAACGCTGGGCAGATCCTGGATCTCACCCACGCCCTGGCCTGCGGACCAAACGGTCTTCCAGGCCTTGGCTTCATCGTTCAGCGGTTTGAGTTTCGAGCCGAAATCCACTTCGCCCTTGCCTTGCAGAGCTGCGAGGTCGAAGCCGGCGTTTTCCAGGCTCTGGCGCATGAAGCTGGCAGGCACTCCGGACACCGCAGGAGTATGCACGATGTCGGCGGCCCTGGATGTGAGCAACATCTCTTTATAAGCGTCAGGCGCATGACTTTCCGTCGTAGCGATAAATCGGGTGCCGAAGTAAGCCAGGTCTGCGCCAAGCAACTGTGCTGCCAGGATCTGATGGCCGTGGTTCAGGCATCCTGCGAGCAGCACGGTCTTATCGAAGAACTGCCGGATCTCGGCGACCAGCGAGAAGGGGCTCCAGGTCCCGGCATGCCCGCCTGCACCCGCGGCGACGGCGATCAGGCCATCGACGCCGGCTTCGGCGGCTTTTTCGGCATGACGGCGGGTGGTCACGTCATGAAAGACCAGCCCGCCATAACCGTGGACCGCATCGACCAGTTCCTTCACCGCGCCGAGGCTGGTGATGACGATCGGCACCTTGTGATCGATGCAGATAGCCAGGTCGGCCTCAAGCCGTGGATTGCTGTGGTGCACGATCAGGTTCACGGCGTAGGGCGCCGGATTTTCCAGTGTCGCCAGGCCTGCTTCGATTTCTTCCAGCCACGCCTTGAAGCCGCTGCTCTCGCGCTGGTTCAACGCCGGGAAGCTGCCGACTATGCCGTTGCGACAGCAGGCCAGCACCAGTTGCGGATTGGAAATCAGGAACATCGGTGCCGCCACGACAGGCAGGCGCAAGCGTTGTTCAAGCAGAGCGGGCAGCGACATGGAAAGTACCCCGTTTAAATAATGCCGATTGGAGGTTAGAACGGCCGAACCACGACCAGAATTACAATAGCCAGCAATAGCAGAACCGGCACTTCATTGAACCAGCGATAAAAGACATGGCCGCGGGTGTTTTCGCCACGGGCGAATCGTTTTACTTGGGCGCCGCACATATGGTGATAGCCGATCAGCAACACGACCAGGGTCAGCTTGGCGTGCATCCAGCCACCTTGGGAAAAATAGGCACCGGCGTTGAGGCTGAGCAACCAGATACCGAACACCAGGGTGGCGATCATCGCCGGCCCCATGATCCCGCGATACAACTTGCGCTCCATGATGCTGAAGCGTTCCTTGCTGATGCTGTCTTCGCTTTGGGCGTGATAGACGAACAGCCGAGGCAGGTAAAACAGGCCGGCAAACCAGCAGACCATGCTGACAATGTGCAGCGCTTTGAGCCATAGATAGAGCATTTTGATTGATTCCCAGGTTCACGGTGGCCCGATAGTAGAGGTTAGGGCGGCCACACGTCACCTTGACGGTTGTAGCCGCGCCGCGTGGCCCCTATCATCGACGGCTTTCCAGTGGGTTCGTTGAGGGCAGGTATATGGTCAAGGTCGGTATCGTCGGCGGCACGGGTTACACCGGTGTCGAACTGCTGCGTCTGTTGGCACAGCATCCGCAAGCTGAGGTGGTGGTGATTACCTCCCGATCCGAGGCCGGCCTGGCCGTCGCCGACATGTATCCGAACCTGCGCGGCCATTACGACGGCCTGGCGTTCAGCGTTCCAGATATCAAGACCCTGGGCGCCTGCGATGTGGTGTTCTTCGCCACGCCCCATGGTGTCGCCCATGCCCTGGCAGGTGAGCTGCTGGCGGCCGGGACCAAGGTCATCGACCTGTCGGCGGACTTTCGCCTGCAAGATGCCGATGAGTGGGCCAAATGGTACGGCCAGCCCCATGGCGCGCCGGAACTGCTCGACGAAGCGGTCTATGGCTTGCCGGAAGTCAATCGCGAGAAAATCCGGCAGGCCCGATTGATCGCGGTACCGGGTTGCTATCCGACTGCTACCCAGCTGGGCTTCCTGCCGCTGCTGGAGGCCGGTCTCGCCGATGCTTCGCGCCTGATCGCCGACTGCAAATCCGGTGTCAGTGGCGCCGGGCGTGGTGCCAGTGTCGGCTCGTTGTACTCCGAGACCTCGGAAAGCATGAAGGCGTATGCGGTCAAAGGTCACCGTCATCTGCCGGAAATCCGTCAGGGGTTGCGCCGGGCCGCTGGCAAGGACGTTGGCCTGACTTTCGTTCCGCACCTGACGCCGATGATTCGCGGCATCCACTCCACCCTCTACGCGACCGTTGCTGATCGCTCGGTGGATTTGCAGGCATTGTTCGAGAAGCGCTATGCCAACGAACCGTTCGTCGACGTGATGCCTGCCGGTAGCCATCCGGAAACCCGCAGCGTGCGCGGTGCGAACGTCTGCCGCATAGCCGTGCACCGTCCGCAGGATGGCGATCTGGTGGTGATCCTGTCGGTCATCGACAATCTGGTCAAAGGCGCGTCCGGCCAGGCTGTGCAGAACCTGAACATCCTGTTCGGGCTGGATGAGCGCCTGGGCCTGTCCCATGCAGGCATGTTGCCTTAACGGCGGCCGTGCAGTTGCAAGCTTGAAGGGAAAGACTTGCGGCTGCGCAAATAGTTGACCGATTTTGTAGGAGAAGCGGATAATGCCCGCCATCACGCATTATGGCGGCGTAAACGCCGGGAGATATTCAGCATGAGCGTCGAAACCTTCACCCCCACGGCTTTGCAATTCACCCACGGTGCCGCGCACAAGGTGAAGAGCCTGGTCGATGAAGAGGGCAATGATCGTTTGAAGCTGCGCGTATTCGTCACGGGCGGCGGTTGTTCGGGTTTTCAGTATGGCTTCACTTTCGATGAGGAAGTGGCCGAGGACGACACCATCGTTGAGCGCGAAGGCGTCAGCCTGGTGGTAGACCCTATGAGCTTCCAGTACCTGGCGGGTGCCGAGGTGGATTACCAGGAAGGTCTGGAAGGGTCGCGTTTCGTGATCAAGAATCCAAACGCTACCACCACCTGTGGTTGCGGTTCTTCGTTCTCGATCTGACGGCTTCAATAACAAAGCGCCGCAGGTGCCTCACGGCCCTGCGGCGTTTTGTTGCCCGCAATTATTGATCAAGCGGGGTAGATAGCGCCAAGTACGCGCAAGCCCCGGGCGCCGGTGACACTTGGGCGATTGCCTGGAATACCTTCCAGGCAGCAATGAGCCAGCCAGGCGAATGCCATGGCTTCGACCCAATCAGGGTCCACGCCATGCGCAGCGGTGCTGCTGACGGTGGCTTTCGGCAGCAAATCGCCCAGGCGCTTCATGAGTGCCCCGTTGTGTGCGCCGCCACCGCAAACCAGCAGCTCCTGGGTGTCCGACTGGGCGTGTCGCAAGGATTCGACGATGGTCAGCGCCGTCAGCTCCAGCAGTGTCGCCTGGACATTTTCAGGGGGGAAGCTTGGCAGCTGCGACAGATGGCGGATCAGCCATGGCAGGTTGAAGACTTCGCGGCCGGTACTCTTCGGGCCCTTGGTGGCAAAGAACGGGTCGCTGAGCAGCGCCTTCAACAGGGTCGGCTCGACGTTCCCGCAGGCAGCCCATTGACCATCGCGATCAAAGTGATCGCCCTTTTGCTGGTGTATCCAGGCATCGAGCAAGACGTTACCGGGGCCGCAATCGAAGCCGGCGACCGGCTTTCCGGGCTCGATCAGGCTCAGGTTGCTGAAGCCGCCAACGTTCAGCACAGCGCGATTACCGATCTGGTCCTCAAACAGCGCTTCATGAAACGCTGGAACCAGAGGGGCGCCTTGTCCGCCGGCGGCCACATCTCGACTGCGGAAATCACTGACGATGGTAATGCCCGTCAACTCACTCAGCAGCGCGGGGTTGCCAATTTGCACGGTAAAGCCCCGGGCCGGTTCATGGCGAATGGTCTGGCCATGGCTGCCAATCGCCGTAATGTCTTCAGGCTTGAGCTGCTGTTCATTGAGTAGGGTGTGAACGCCTTCGGCGGCCAGCTTCACCCAGCTTTGCTGGGCGATGGCTGAGCGGGCGATTTCATCGGGCCCGCTGCTGCACAATCCGAGCAATTCGGTGCGCAGGGAGGCGGGCATCGGGATGTAATGCGTGGCGACCAATTTGATCGCCGGGGCCAATTCGATCAGTGCGATATCCAAACCGTCCAGGCTGGTCCCGGACATCACACCAATATAGAGCGCCATGGCTCAGCGCTTGCTCGAAGCGAGCATGGTGGCCTTCTCTTGGTCCATGCGCGCCATCAGCGGTTGGCTTTGCGCCAGGAAGCGCGCTCGCTCGGATTTGGCGATCGGGTCGGCCATCGGTAGTTTCTGGCCCAGTGGGTCGACGTGAACGCCGTTGACCTGGAACTCGTAGTGCAAGTGCGGACCGGTGGACAAGCCGGTAGTGCCGATATAGCCGATAACCTGGCCTTGCTTGACAGTGCCGCCGGTCTTCACGCCTTTGGCGAAGCCCTGCATGTGGCCATACAGCGTGCGGTAGGTGTTGCCGTGCTGGATGATCACGGTGTTGCCGTAGCCGCCACGGCGCCCGGCCAGCAACACCTTGCCGTCGCCGGCGGCCTTGATCGGCGTGCCACGGGGGGCGGCGTAGTCGACGCCTTTATGGGCGCGGATCTTGTTCAGGATTGGGTGCTTGCGGCCTGCAGAGAACTTCGAACTGATGCGGGCGAAATCAACCGGCGTGCGGATGAATGCCTTGCGCATGCTGTTGCCGTCGGCCGTGTAGTAGCTGCTGTTGCCTTGTTTGTTGGTATAGCGGACTGCGGTGTACGTCTTGCCGCGGTTGGTGAAACGGGCGGAAAGAATCGGGCCGTTGCCGACGCTTTTCCCGTTGACCATTTTCTGCTCGTAGATCACATCGAATTCGTCACCCTGGCGAATGTCCTGGGCGAAGTCGATGTCGTAGCCAAACACGCTGGCCATATCCATGGTCAGGCTATGGGACAGCCCGGCGCGTGCGGCCGACTGCGAGAGCGAACTGTTAATGACGCCATGAACATAAGCCGAACGGACGGTTGGCTTGGCGGTGACGCGGTTGAATACATAACCCGTGTCATTTTTGGTCAGCGTGATGCTTTCCAGGTCGCTGAGCTTGGTGTGCAGGTTTGTCAGTTGGCCTTCTGGGTTGAGTTCGAATTCGAGCTTCTGGCCGCGTTGCAGTTGGGTGAATTGCTTGGCTTGCTTGTCGCTCGCCAGGATTTCGTGAACCGAAGCCGAGGGCAGGCCAACCTTTTCAAAGAGGGTGGAAAGCGTGTCGCCCTTGGCAACAATCACCTCGCGATGGTCCGGTCCTTTCTTCTCTTCTACAGCAGGAGCCTGCGCCTGAGCCGCTTCGGTGGTTTCTTCGGGGCTGTTATCGATCTGAGCAAAGGGAGATGCCGCCGGTTCGTTTGTGGCTTGAACAGCCTCGGCAGCGTCTTGTTCTTGTGTCAGTTGTTCAGCAGGGCTTTCCAGTTCAAGGCTCAGCGTCGTCTTTTTGGCTTCAACGTCGCTGGAGGGAAACACCAGCAGCGCCAGGCTGAGGAGGGCGGCGATGCCACTTGCGGCAAGCAGGTGGGTCTTCGGGTAAAGCGGCGGCGCTTTAGACGGTTCGGTGGTCATAAGTAATTTAACTTTTGAAAAAATGAATTGGAAAAGATGAATGACATGATGAAGATGAAATAACTGTATAAAATATAACCAAATCCCCTGCGAAGCAAGCCCGCGGACGTTCTGTCCGTGGATTGGTGTTCGTGCGCCGGGCAAACCTTGTATTTGGTGCGCGATCTTGTATGGTTGGGGCCCTTTGAATCTGAGCCTTGCGGGTCTGTTATGAAGTCGGTTGAAGAGCAGCTAGCGCTGATCAAACGTGGTGCGGAAGAACTGTTGGTCGAGTCCGAACTGATCGAAAAGCTCAAGCGCGGGCAGCCGCTGCGCATCAAGGCTGGTTTTGACCCGACCGCACCGGATCTGCATCTCGGTCATACCGTGCTTATTAATAAGCTGCGTCAGTTCCAGGAGCTGGGGCACCAGGTCATCTTTTTGATCGGCGACTTCACCGGAATGATTGGTGATCCGAGCGGGAAAAGTGCTACGCGTCCGCCGCTGACTCGCGAGCAGGTTCTCGATAATGCTGAGACCTACAAGACCCAGGTTTTCAAAATTCTTGATCCTGCCAAGACTGAAGTGGCATTTAACTCCACCTGGATGGACCAGATGGGGCCGGCGGACTTCATTCGGCTGACATCCCAATACACTGTGGCACGCATGCTGGAGCGCGATGACTTCGACAAGCGCTACACGACCAATCAGCCAATCGCTATTCATGAGTTTCTCTATCCGCTTGTCCAGGGTTATGACTCGGTTGCTTTGCGTGCTGATGTGGAGCTTGGCGGCACGGACCAGAAATTCAATCTGCTGATGGGGCGTGAGCTGCAGCGTAGTTATGGTCAAGAAGCCCAGTGCATCCTGACCATGCCGTTGCTGGAAGGTCTGGATGGTGTGAAGAAGATGTCCAAATCGTTGGGCAACTACGTCGGCATCCAGGAAGCGCCGGGGGTGATGTACGGTAAGTTGGTATCGATTCCGGACGCGCTGATGTGGCGTTACTTCGAGCTGCTGAGCTTCCGTTCCATGGATGAGATCAACGCTTTGCGTGCAGATGTCGAGGCTGGTGCCAATCCGCGGGATATCAAGATCAAGCTGGCGGAAGAGATTGTTGCTCGTTTTCACGGTGAGGAGGCGGCAGCCAGCGCTCACCGCGCTGCGGGCAATCGCATGAAGGAGGGTGAGCTGCCGGACGACCTGCCTGAAATCGAATTGGTTGCCGCTGAGGATATGCCAATTGCGGCGGTCCTCAATAAAGCAGGTCTGGTCAAGAATGCGGCGGTGGCGCGCGATCTCCTGGGTTCTGGTGGTGTGCGTATAGATGGCGAAGTGGTGGATCGCGCTTATATATATAAGCTGGGTTCTACTCATGTTTGTCAGGCGGGCAAGAAGGCTTTTGCGCGCATTACGCTGAAATCCGAATAAACCTGAAATTAAGGGTTGACGGCAGATTTCAGGTGTCTATAATTCGCCCCACTTCCGGCGCAGTCGAAACGGAAAACTCCTTGAAACTCAATGAGTTGCGATGTTTTCGACAGCGGCCTGCTTCAGTTCATCGAAGTCTGGAAGAAGTCGATGGGGCAGTGTTGTAGCGCCCGGTTGACGGTTCGATCCTCTCGGTCGAAAGCGGTGAAAAAGAGGTGTTGACAGCAGCGACTAACGCTGTAGAATTCGCCTCCCGCTAACGAGAGATCGGAAGCGCAAGTGGTTGAAGTTGTTA
>NZ_JALJDX010000148.1 GCF_022952855.1 Pseudomonas sp. RGM2987
CGCGAATGCGGTGGGTCAGTTGCGTGAATGTGACTGACCCACCGCATTCGCGAGCAAGCCCGCTCCCACAGGGAAGGGTGTGGCTATTGAATCAACGAGCCCCGCAGGGAGTGCGGTTGCGCGGCGTCGATGTGCACATCGGCAAACTGGCCGATCAGGGCCGGGGTGTCGCAGCGAAAGTTGACGATGCGGTTGTTTTCCGTGCGGCCCTGCAATTCGCCGGGGTCTTTTTTCGAATAGTCGGTGACCAGGATCCGCTGGACGGTGCCGACCATTTGTCGGCTGATCTCGAAACCTTGCTGGTTCAGGCGGTGCTGCAAGGCGTTGAGGCGTTCCTTTTTCAGTTCTTCCGGGGTGTCGTCCGCCAGATCGGCTGCCGGAGTGCCGGGGCGCTGGCTGTAGACGAAGGAATAGGAGAAATCGAAACCGACGTCTTCGATCAGCTTCATGGTCTGCTGGAAATCTTTCTCGGTTTCGCCGGGGAAACCGACGATGAAGTCCGAACTGATGCAGATGCCCGGCACTGCTGCTCGCAGTTTGCGCAGCTTGGATTTGTACTCCAGCGCCGTGTGGTTGCGTTTCATCGCCGCGAGGATCCGGTCGGAGCCCGATTGCACCGGCAGGTGCAGGTGCTTGACCAGTTCCGGGACTTCGGCGTGGGCCTGGATCAGGCTGTCGGAGAACTCCAGTGGGTGCGAGGTGGTGTAGCGGATGCGGTCGATGCCATCCACCGCCGCCACCACGCGGATCAGCTCGGCGAGGTCAGCCAGGCGGCCGTCGTGGGTCAGGCCGCGATAGCCGTTGACGTTCTGCCCCAGCAGGGTCACTTCGCGTACGCCGTTTTCCGCCAGGTGGATGATCTCGGCGATCACGTCGTCGAACGGCCGGCTGACTTCTTCGCCGCGGGTGTACGGCACCACGCAGAACGTGCAGTACTTGCTGCAGCCTTCCATTACCGAGACATAGGCGCTGGGGCCATCGATACGCGGTTCGGGCAGGTGGTCGAACTTTTCGATTTCCGGGAACGACACGTCCACCTGCGGCAGTCGGGTCACGCGGGCAGCGTCGATCATTTCGGGCAGGCGGTGCAGGGTCTGCGGGCCGAAGACCACGTCCACGTACGGCGCGCGGTCACGGATGGCGGCGCCTTCCTGACTGGCCACGCAACCGCCGACGGCGATGACCATCTCCGGGTTGGCCAGCTTCAGTTCGCGCCAGCGGCCGAGCTGTGAATACACCCGGTCCTGGGCGCGCTCGCGGATCGAGCAGGTGTTGAGCAGGATCACGTCCGCGTCTTCGGCGCGGGCGGTGACTTCCAGGGCCTGGTGGTCGCCCAGCAGATCGACCATGCGCGAGCTGTCGTACTCGTTCATCTGGCAACCGTGGGTTTCGATGTATAGCTTCTTGGCCATGGACGGGTCATCACGTGATTCAAAGAACCGCGCATTATAGGGAACAAGTCCCCCGGTTCCTACCGCTGTGCGAGCAGCGGCTATGCTATAGTTCGCGCCCTCTTTTTTACCCGCCGATGTGTTTCGCCAGCCATGACCAAACGTGAAGCTCCAATCTACAAGGTGATTTTCCTCAACCAGGGCCAGGTGTTCGAAATGTACGCCAAGCAGATCTATCAGAGTGATCTGTGGGGTTTCCTGGAAGTGGAAGAGTTCGTCTTTGGCGAGCGCACGCAAGTGGTCGTCGACCCGAGCGAAGAAAAGCTCAAGGCGCAGTTCGAAGGGGTGGTGCGCAGTTTCGTGCCGATGCATTCGATCGTGCGCATCGACGAAGTGGAACGCCTGGGCACCCCGAAAATCAGCGAAGCCCGCGGCGCGGTCGGCAATGTGATGCCGTTTCCGATGCCAATGCCTGAGAAGTAAACTTGTCGATAAGTTGAGCGCAGTCCTTTGTGGCGAGGGAGCTTGCTCCCGCTCGGTTGCGCAGCGACCGCAAAATCCTGGGGCCGCTGCGCAGCCCGGCGGGAGCAAGCTCCCTCGCCACAATTGCTCCCAGCCGAGGCCAGGGTGGTTTCAGGGCAACGGCGAAAACGGCGTGCGCCCGTCGGCGTTCTGCAATTCCATCAGGTATTTGCGAAAGATCTGCCCCAGCACCTGGGTGGCGACCTCCAACTCGTCGCGGGGCATTTGCTCGGCGACTTCGTCGGCG
Organism: Pseudomonas sp. RGM2987; assembly: GCF_022952855.1. Lineage (GTDB taxonomy): Bacteria > Pseudomonadota > Gammaproteobacteria > Pseudomonadales > Pseudomonadaceae > Aquipseudomonas. The sequence continues at coordinate 2,161 of NZ_JALJDX010000148.1, forward strand.
GTGTCCAGGGCTTCTTCGGCGCCGTTGACCGCTGCCATCTTCAGAACGATGTAGGCCTGGACATTGTTGGCCGGCACGCCCTCGCCGTGGAAGAACATGCCGCCCAGCTTGTATTGCGCCTGGGCATGGCCTTGCAGCGAGGCTTTTTCGAAGTAGTCCAGGGCCAGCTTGAGGTCGCGGGGCGCGACCTTGCCTTCGTAATAGAACTCGCCCAACTCGTATTGCGCTTGTATATCACCCGCGTCCGCCGCCTTTTTACAAGCGTCGAGTGCCGGTGCGAGATCTTGTGGCTGGGTGTTGAGCGTGCAACGGCCCAGTGCCGGGATCAACAACGAGTTGCCGCCTGCCTGTGCGTTCGCCAGCAGGGGCTGAAGGAGCAACAGGCAGCCCAAGGCAAGGATGCGGCCGGTGCGGTTCATGGGAATCGACTTACCTCTGAAGGGCGCGCGGACCCTCGGGGGATCCAATAAGCGCGCATTATGAAATAAGCGGGGCCATCCTTACAAAGTCTTTACTCGTTTTTCTGCTGCGAAGGCATGCCAACCGCTGCATCTCGGGTAAATGCGTAGGAAAAGTCACGGGGCTTGTCGGCAATCACTGACGCCGGCGTCAGCCAGCGTCAGTTATCCACAGGTTTACTTCAGCGCCGCGAAGGCCCGTTCGGCCGCATCGAGGGTGATTTTCAGCTCGGCTTCGCCATGGGCGATGGAGGTAAAGCCGGCCTCGAAGGCGCTCGGCGCCAGGTACACGCCGCCCTCGAGCATCAGGTGGAAGAAGCGCTTGAAGCGGTCGGCATCGCTGGCCATCACGTCTTCGAAGGTGACGATGTCATCGGCGCCGCTGAAATACAGGCCGAACATACCGCCAGCCTGGGTGGTCACGAACGGGATACCGGCCGCGTCGGCGCGAATCTGCAGGCCGTCGAGCAGGCGGGTGGTGAAGTCGGTCAGTTCGGCGTGGAAGCCCGGACGGCTGATCAGGCGCAGGGTGGTCAGGCCGGCGGCCATCGCCAGCGGATTACCCGACAGTGTGCCGGCCTGGTACACCGGGCCCAGCGGGGCGATGCATTCCATGATGGCGCGCTTGCCGCCGAAGCAGCCCACGGGCATGCCGCCGCCGATGATCTTGCCGAATGTGCTCAGGTCCGGCGTTACGCCGTAGTGGGCCTGGGCGCCGCCAAGGGCAACGCGGAAACCGGTCATCACTTCGTCGAAAATCAGCACCACGCCATGCTGGTCGCACAGGCTGCGCAGGCCTTCGAGAAAGCCCGGCGCCGGCGGTACGCAGTTCATATTGCCAGCCACTGGCTCGACGATGATGCAGGCCACTTCCTGGCCGACATCGGCGAGCATCTTCTCGACTTCTTCCAGGTCATTGAACGGCAGGGTCAGGGTGTGTTTGGCGAACGCCGCCGGCACGCCGGCCGAACTCGGTACGCCCTGGGTCAGCGCGCCGGAGCCGGCCTTGACCAGCAGGCTGTCGGAGTGGCCGTGGTAGCAACCCTCGAACTTGATGATGCTGTCGCGCCCGGTGTAGCCCCGCGCCAGGCGGATCGCGCTCATGGTCGCCTCGGTGCCGGAGCTGACCATGCGCACCATTTCCATCGATGGAACGATCGAGCAGACCAGGTCGGCCATCTCGGTTTCCATGGCGGTCGGGGCGCCGTAGGACAAGCCATGTTGCAGCTGGTTGCGCACCGCATCGAGCACGTCCGGATGACTATGGCCGAGAATCATCGGGCCCCAGGAGCCGACGTAATCCACGTAGCGCTTGTTGTCTTCATCGGTTACGTACGCGCCTTCGGCGTGCTTGAAGAACAGCGGGGTGCCACCGACGCTCTTGAACGCACGCACGGGCGAGTTCACGCCACCGGGGATGTGTTTCTGGGCGTTGGCAAACAGGGTTTCGGAACGGGACATGGTTGGGCTCTCGAAAACGGAAATTAGTTGATCTTCAACAGATCATTGAAAGCGCGGGCGCGGCGCGTCACTTCCCCGGTGCTGTCGGCGCCGAACAGGCCGTGGATCACGGCCAGCAGGTCGACGCCATGGGCCACCAGCGGGGCGGCGTTGTCCAGGGTGATGCCACCGATGGCGCACAGCGGTATATGCAGTTTGAGGCGGGCCTGGCCCAGCAGTTCAAGGTTTGCGCTGGGCGCGCCGGGCTTGGTATTGGAATTGAAGAAGCGCCCGAACGCGACGTAGCTGGCGCCTTCGCGGGCGGCTTGTTCAGCCAGTTCCAGGCTGGCGTGGCAGGTGGCGCCGACGATCGCCTGGTGCCCGAGCAACGCCCGCACCGGCCCCAGCGGCCCATCAGTCTGGCCCAGGTGCACGCCGACGCCCAGGCGTGCGGCCAGCTCGGCGTCATCGTTGATGATCAGCTGGGTCTTGTAGCGCTCGCACAGGTTGCGCAGCGCTTCGGCTTCGCGCAGGCGCCGGGCCTCGTCGCTGCTTTTATCGCGGTATTGCAGCAGGGTAACGCCGCCTTCCAGCGCTGCTTCCACATACGCGAGGAATTTGCCAGCCAGCAGTTGACTGTCGGTGATGGCGTACAGGCCACGTAATTTCATGCCACAGGCCTCCGGAGCTACGAGCAGAAATCCAGCGGCAGGCGGCGCGGCACGAACTGGCCTTGGCCCAGTCTTTCGGCGTCGCGCAGGGTGCGCCAGGTGTAATCCAGTGCAGTCTTGACCGCGCTGGCGAGCTGTTCGCCCTGCGCCAGTCGACCGGCCAGGGCGCTGGCCAGGGTGCAGCCGGAACCGTGGTAACTGCCGGGCAAGCGCTGGCAGGTAAAGGTTTGGCGGCGACCGTCGCGGCTGTACAGGCGATTATGGACCTCATGCTCATCGCCGTGACCGCCGGTGATCAGCAGGTGCTTGACGAAGGGCAACAGTTTTTCCGCGCATTCGTCGGCGCTGCCCTCGGGCAGTTCGGCGAGGATCCGCGCCTCGGGCAGGTTGGGGGTGGCGATGATCGCCAGCGGCAGCAGGCGTTCGCGCATGGCATAGCCGACTTCATCCTTGCCCAGCCGCCCGCCACCACCGGCGCGCAGCACCGGGTCGCAGACCATTGGCAGGTGCGGGTGGGCCTGGAGCAGCTCGACCACCGTGTCGACCATTTCCAATGAGCCGAGCATCCCCAGCTTGACCGCCGCGACCTGCGAGTCGTTGAGCACGGCATTGGCTTGCGCCAGCACCCACTCCCGGTCGAGCACGCGAAAATCGCTGACGTTGACCGTGTCCTGCACGGTCAGCGCGGTAACGGCCGGAGCGGCATGGCAACCCTGGGCGAGCAGGGCTTCGATATCTGCCTGCAAGCCGGCGCCACCACTGGGGTCGTGGCCGGAGAGACAGAGGACAACGGGGCGAGAGCTGTAGATATTCATGGTGCGCGAGCTTACCACCAAACCTGTTTTATCGGTGGTCGGACTCGGCGGGATTTGTACTCGATTGATCGCTTTGCTGGTTGCCTTTCGTGGCGAGGGAGCTTGCTCCCGCTGGGCTGCGAAGCGGCCCCGGTTTTTGGGAGCGCTGCGCACTCCGGCGGGAGCAAGCTCCCTCGCCACGTTCGTCCGGTTAGATTCCTCACTGACCAAAGCAACAGCTCTATCTCAATGCTTGGCGCTGAAACGCCCGTTCTAGAGCCTTCTGTGGGAAAAATTTCAATGGTGCAAATTGGCCATCAACGGCTATGCTAGAGATGGATCCAACCAATAACAGGTAATGCCGGTTTTACGTCTACTCAGGGAATGGGGGGCTTCCTGACTCAACCGGACAGGCCACGCTGGGGCTTAAATGCGCTATTTGCTGATGTTGCTGCTGTGCTTGTCGCCTCTGGCAAGTGCCCTCGAATTCGATGAATTCACCCAGAGCCTGCCTTTGGGCCATGCCCTGCAGGTGCTGGAAGATGCCAATGGCACGGCCACGATTGACGAAGTGATGGCCCAGGCCGCCGCCGGGCACTTCAAACCCCATGACAAAGCCACGCTGAACGCCGGTTATTCGCGCTCGGCATTCTGGCTGAAAATCGATTTGCAATACCGCCCCGGCAATCCGGACGCCCAGCGCACCTGGCTGCTGGAATTGGCATACCCGCCGTTGGACCACCTCGACCTGTATCTGCCGGACGCCGCGGGGAGGTATCGGCTGGTCCGTCAGACCGGCGACGCGTTGCCGTTCGCCGCCCGGGAAATTCGCCAGAACAACTACCTGTTCAGCCTGGACTTCAAGCCCGATCAGCAGCAGACCGTGTACCTGCGCCTGCAAAGCCAGGGCTCGATCCAGGCGCCGTTGACGCTGTGGTCGAGCACCGCGTATCTGGAACAACAGCCGTTGCGCCTGTATGTGCTGGGGATTATCTACGGTGTGCTGTTGGGGATGCTGGTCTACAACCTGTTCATCTACCTGAGCGTCAGGGATACCAGCTACCTCTATTACATTGTCTATATCGCCTCGTTCGGCCTGTATCAGTTGTCGGTCAATGGCGCGGCCGTGGAGTATTTCTGGCCGGACAATCCCTGGTGGGCCAATGCCGCAACGCCGTTTTTCATCGGTTGCGCGGGCCTGTTCGGCAGCCAGTTTGCCCGCAGCTTCCTGCAAACCGCCCAACACAGTCGTTGGCTTGACCGCTTGCTGCTGGCGCTGATTGCCTACAGCGCCCTGGTGGTGGGTCTGTCGCTGATGACCAGTTACGCGTTGGCGCTGCGCCTGGCGACGCTGTTGGCGCTGGTGTTCACCGTGGTGATCTTTGCCGCCGGGCTGCTTGCCTGGTGGCGCGGGCTGCGGGTGGCGCGCTATTTCATCATCGCCTGGTCGGCGTTTCTGCTGGGGGGCATCGTCAATACATTGATGGTGCTCGGCTACCTGCCAAACGTGTTCCTGACCATGTACGCCAGCCAGATAGGCTCGGCCATCGAGGTGGCGCTGTTGTCCCTGGCCCTGGCCGACCGCATCAATGCCATGCGCGAGCAGCAGGCCCAGACCCTGTTCGATGCCGGGCAGAAGCTGGAAGTGCTCAACCAGCAACTGGCCCAGGGCAACAAGCTCAAGGATGAATTCCTCGCCACCCTGACCCATGAACTGCGCACGCCGATGAATGGTGTGATCGGTTCCCTGGAGTTGATGGAAACCGTCGAGATGGACGAGGAACTGACCCAGTACCAACAGACCGCCGCCGGCTCGGCGCGGGACATGATGCGCATGGTCAACGGCATGCTCACCCTCACCGAATTGCAGGCCGGCAAGCTCAAGGCCCGGTCGGCTCCGTTCAGCCTGCGCGGGGTGATCGATGCCTTGCAGGTGCCGTTCGATGCCAACGCGGCGGCCAAGGGGCTGGACTTCAAGGTTGATGTGGCGCCCGGGCTGGCGGACCGTTTGCTGGGCGACAGCGCCAAGCTGACCCAGTGCCTGGAGTGCCTGTTGGACAACGCCATCAAGTTCACCCGGGTCGGTGGCGTGGTGCTGCGGGTCAACGGCAGGACCACGGAGCTTGATCGATTGGTGCTGTCCTTCGCGGTGGTCGACACCGGTATCGGCTTTACCGACCTCGGGGAGGCGACCCTGTACCAGCGCTTTTTCCAGCTCGACGGTTCGATGACTCGCGAGTACGGCGGCCTCGGCGTGGGCCTGGCGATCTGCCGGCAACTGGTGGAACTGCTGGGGGGGCGCTTGACCCACACGTCCGAGCCCGGTCGCGGCAGCCGTTTCCAGCTGGACGTCAGTTTTGAAATCGCCTTGCCCGAGGCCACGCCGTCATCATTTGCATTCAGCGCACACCAGGACTCCCGCCTGCCGCAGGATTGCACGGTGCTGCTGGCCGATGACAACAACATCGATCAGTTGGTCATGCGCGGCATGCTGCTCAAGCTGGGCTACCGGGTGCGCACCGCCGACAGCGGCAGTGCCGCCCTGGACCTGCTGCGCGACGAGAGTTTCGATGCGGTGCTGCTCGATTGCCAGTCGCCGCCGTTGGATGGTGCGTCGGTCTGCTGTCAGATCCGCACGCTGGCGGGTTGCGAGGACCTGCCGGTGCTGGTGGTCAGCCCGGACCGGGAGCAGCGGTGCTGCCCGTCGGGTGCGTTGATCGATTATCTCGCTAAACCGGTGAAGTTCGAGGCACTGCAGGCGGTGCTCCAGCGCCGGGTACTGTGCCCGAAGCAGGGTGAAAGCGCCGACATTTAGGCGGGTATGACACTTTGTTCGGCCTGGAGGCGGTGCTTAACTGAATCCCTGCTGGCCGACCGAGGACCCCGTCATGAACCTGCACCAGTTCGCCGAAACCCACGACGTCACCAATCAGCCGCCCTCCCTGGATGGCGTAAACCTGTACCGCATCGACCTGCCATTGCAGCAATGGTCGCAACGCTTCGGCGCGGGCTGGGCGCAGGGACGGATCGATGAGTACGGTGCACTGGCCGGCGGGCCACTGATGGAGGCGGGGTTCCTGGCCAACCAGAACAAGCCGGTATTTTCCAGCCATGACCGCTACGGGCATCGCGTCGACCTGGTGGAATTTCATCCGGCCTACCACCAACTGATGCGCGCCGCCGTCGAGCATGGCCTGCCCAGCCTGCCTTGGGCCCATCCGCAGCCCGGCGCCCATGTTGCCCGCGCCTCGATGACCTACCTGCACAGCCAGGCCGAAGCCGGCACCGGCTGCCCGCTGACCATGACCTTCGCCAGCGTGCCGGCGCTGCGTTTGCAGCCGGACCTGGCCGAGCGCTGGCTGCCCAAGGTACTCGCCACCGAATATGACCCGCGCAACGTTGGCATCGACCACAAGGCCGGAGTCACCCTTGGCATGGCGATGACCGAGAAGCAGGGCGGCACCGACGTGCGGGCCAACACCACCAAGGCCTACCCGGTGGGCGCTAGTGGTCCGGGCCAGGCCTATGAACTGGTGGGGCACAAATGGTTCTGTTCGGCACCGATGTGCGACGCCTTCCTCACGCTGGCCCAGACCGACAAGGGCCTGACCTGTTTCCTGCTGCCGCGCCATCGGCCGGATGACAGCCGCAACCAGTTCTACATCCAGCGGCTGAAGAACAAGCTGGGCAATTGCTCCAACGCCTCGAGCGAAGTGGAGTTTCGTGGGGCACTGGCCTGGATGGTCGGCGAGGAAGGGCGCGGGGTGCCGACGATCATCGAAATGGTCGCCATGACCCGCTTCGATTGCATGGTCGGCTCCAGTGCCCTGATGCGCCAGGCGCTGACCCAGGCCAGCCACCACTGCGCCCACCGCAAAGTCGCCGGCAAGCTGTTGAGCGAGCAGCCGCTGATGCAAAACGTCCTGGCCGACCTGGCCTTGGAAAGCGAATCAGCGTTGGCCTTGAGCCTGCGCATGGGTCGGGCGCTGGATCACCTGAGTGACGAGCACGAGGCCAAATTCGCCCGGCTGGTGACGGCGGTGGGCAAGTACTGGATCTGCAAACGCGCCCCGGCGATGATCAACGAAGCGGCGGAATGCATGGGCGGCGCCGGCTATGTCGAAGACAGCATCCTGCCGCGCCTGTACCGCGAGGCGCCGGTCAACTCGACCTGGGAAGGCTCCGGCAACGTGCAATGCCTGGATGTATTGCGTGCCCTGTCCAAGGAGCCCGGTGTGCTGGAAGTGTTGTTCAGCGAGCTTGGCGACGGCCATGGCGACAAACGCCTGGCCGCTCATATCCACCGGTTGCAGGCGGCGTTCAAGGACACCGATGACATCCAGTACCGCGCCCGGCAACTGACCGAAGACATCGCCGTCGGCCTGCAAGCCAGGCTGCTGCTCGAAGCGGGAAACAGCGACATCAGCGACGCCTTCATCGCCAGCCGCCTCGGCTCGACCGGGCGGGCCTACGGCACCTTGCCCCGGGGCCTGAATGTCGAGGCCATCGTGATGCGCTCCACGCCGCAGGGGTTCTGAGTCGCTGTTGATCAGCACCCGGATTCCTTGTGGGAGCGGGCTTGCTCGCGAAGGCGATGGCACATTCAACTCCTGTATGGACTGACCCACCGCTTTCGCGAGCAAGCCCGCTCCCACATGGTCTGGCGGTGTTCGTGGGTCCTCAGTCCAACACGAACTCCTGTGGTTCAGGATCAGTGGCTACCCGATAGCGCCCATTACGCCACTGTTCCCGTAAGGCCACGATGCAGGCAAGATGAAGGCCTGCAAGTCAGAACACAGGAAGCTGATCGTGACCGAAGCGTTTATTGTCGTTCAAACCGCCGAACAAGCCGTGGATCGCCTGGCGGCCCTGCACGAGCGTGCGACCACCGCGCTGAACCAGGCGCTGATGCGTTATCTCAAGGACCGTGTCGAGCCGAGTGCCGAGCAACGGGCGTTGTTTCGCTACCCGGCCCTGCGCCTGACCTATCATTGCCATGGCGAGGTCCCGCAAACCACTCGCGCCTATGCCAAGGTCCAGCTGCCGGGCACTTACTGCGTCACCGTCACCCATCCTGCCGCGTTCCGCAAATACTTGCTGGAACAACTGGTCCCGCTGATGCACGACTTCACGGTTACCGTGGAAGTCGGTGTAAGCGAACAAAATATTCCGTACCCGTACGTGGTGGAGCAGGGCGATGAACTGGCCGGCTCCGGCGTGACCGCTGCGGTGCTGGCGCGGGTGTTCCCCAGCACTGACCTGTCGGCCGCCACCGACGGCATCGCCGACGGCCTGTACGACTGGGAAAACACCGACCCGCTGCCCCTGGCGCTGTTCGACGCCGCTCGCGTGGACTTTTCCCTGCGCCGCCTGGTGCATTACACAGGCAGCGACTGGCGCCATGTGCAGCCATGGATCCTGCTGACCAACTATCACCGCTACGTCGACCAATTCATCGTCCATGGCCTGGAGCAACTGCGCAGCGATCCGCGTTTCGTGCGCATGGTCCTGCCGGGCAACGTGATCATCGACAAGAACATGGACCACGGCGAAGCGTCGGCGATTGCCGCCGGCGTGGTCTGGCACCGTTACCAGATGCCGGCCTATCACCTGCAAGCCAGCGATGGCCATGGCGTGACCCTGGTGAACATCGGCGTCGGCCCGTCCAACGCCAAGAACATCACCGACCACCTGGCGGTGCTGCGCCCTCATTGCTGGTTGATGATCGGCCACTGCGGCGGGCTGCGGCAGTCCCAGACCATCGGCGACTACGTGCTGGCCCACGCCTACATGCGTCGCGATGGGATTCTCGACCGGGTGGTGCCGCCGAACATCCCGATCCCGGCCTTGGCCGAGGTGCAGCTGGCGTTGCAACAGGCCGCGGCGAACATCACCGGCGAGAAGGGCGACGAGCTGAAAAAACGCCTGCGCACCGGCACCGTGCTGACCTACGACGACCGCAACTGGGAGCTGCGCTGGGCCCAGGAGCGGCCGCTGATCAACCTGTCCCGCGCCGTGGCGGTGGACATGGAAAGCGGCACCATCGCCGCCCAGGGTTATCGCCTGCGGGTGCCTTACGGCACGTTGCTGTGCGTGTCGGACAAACCGTTGCACAGCGAAATCAAGCTGCCGGGCTCGGCCAACGCGTTCTATGAGCGGGCGGTCAACCAGCACCTGAAGATCGGCATCGCGGCGCTGGACCTGTTGCGCACCGAACTCAATTCGTTGCACTCGCGCAAATTGCGCAGCTTCGACGAGCCGCCGTTCCGCTGATGTCCTGTTGACGGACAGTGGTTATTTAACGGTCGGGCCACTAGCATGGTCGGCCCTGACCGTTAGATGTTGTACTCGCCATGCCCCGTCCTCCACGCCCCGCTTCCCGTCGTCCTGACGCCAAGCCGCCAGCAACCGCCCCGCGTCGGGTGGCCAAGGCCCCGCCGGCCGAGCCCAGGCTGATTCTGTTCAACAAACCTTTCGATGTGCTGACACAGTTCAGCGACGGGGAAGGGCGGGCGACGCTCAAGGACTTTATCGACGTGCCCGGTATCTACCCGGCCGGACGCCTTGATCGCGACAGCGAAGGACTGCTGTTGCTGACCAACGACGGGCAATTGCAGGCGCGCATCGCCGATCCCAAACACAAACTGGCCAAGACCTATTGGGTGCAAGTGGAAGGCGAACCGAGTGCCGAGCAGTTACAGAGCTTGCGCGATGGGGTGGAGTTGAACGACGGCATGACCTTGCCGGCCGAGGCTCGCCCGTTGGATGAGCCGCAACTGTGGCCGCGCAACCCGCCGGTGCGTTTTCGCAAAAGCGTGCCCACGAGCTGGCTGGAACTGGTGATTCGCGAAGGGCGCAACCGTCAGGTACGGCGCATGACCGCCGCGGTGGGTTTGCCGACGCTGCGGCTGGTGCGGGTCAGGATTGGTGATTGGTCCCTTGAAGGACTGGACCAGGGCCAGTGGAAGGAAGTGCCGGCGCGCTTATAACGCCCCGGATTCGATCAGGCCGATCACTACACTCTTGATGACGAACGCGGCCACGCCAAGGCCCAGCACGAAAAACAGGATGAACGAGCCGAAGCGCCCGGCCTTGGACTTCTTCGCCAGGTCCCAGACGATGAAACCCATGAAAATGATCAGGATGCTGACCAGACCGGTCATCATCCACTCTTCGAAAACAGCAGGATCCATCGGGACACTCCGGCACAGGCGCGGTTGAAAGGCCGGGCGATTATACGGCATGGGGGATGAGCGAGGGATTGGCCTGCGGCGGTGTGTCGCAGCTGTTCATCGCCTGGGCTGACGCGTTGTGGCGAGGGAGCTTGCTCCCGCTCGACTGCGCAGCAGTCGCAACCCGGTCCATGGCAATCCGGTCGAAGTTTGGGGTCGCTGCGCCCGAGGCGTCGGACCGTCCCAGCGGGAGCAAGCTCCCTCGCCACAAAAGCGGTCAGCTGCGCAGGTGGGTCAACGGCAGTTCCGTGCTGCTGAGCACCTGGTTGAGCACGAAGCTGGAGCGCACGCTGGTGACGCCGTCGATCCGGGTCAGGTGCCCCAGTAGCAGTTTCTGGTAGTGGTCCATGTCGGGTACCACGACCTTGAGTTGGTAGTCGGCATCCATGCCGGTCACCAGGCTGCATTCCAGCACTTGCGGCAGGTTGCGGATCGCCGCTTCGAAGTTCTCGAAACGCTCGGGGGTGTGGCGGTCCATGCCGATCAGCACGTAGGCGGTCAGGCTCAGGCCGAGCATCTTGCGATCGAGCAGGGCGACCTGGCGGGTGATATAGCCGTCATCCTCCAGCTGTTTGACCCGGCGCGAGCAGGGAGAAGGCGAGAGGCCGATCCGCTCGGCCAGTTCCTGGTTGGAGATGCGTGCGTCGCGCTGCAATTCCGCCAGGATGCTCAGGTCATAACGGTCGAGTTTGCTCATCGGTCGGGCCTTTATCTTGATAATTGCGGCGGATTATCTATCCGAGGTTAAAAATTGCGCAAGTGATGTTTATTTCCGCAATCTTCGCAATCATCTGTCGGCACGCCAGGCTTATTCTTATCACCAAGATCACTGCTCGGACAAACAGTCCAGTGCAGCCCGCCCAAACAGGCCGGCTGCGGTCGCAACACCCACCGGTGTTGGCAGACCCCCGAGCTGCACACGGTCCAGAAGACAGTGTGAGGTGAGCCGACGTCAAAAGCGTCGCGCACGGACGAAGTTCTCAAGGGGAGGCCGATGGGTCTCCCTTTTTTAATGCCTGCGAAATAAACCTCGCGGCTGATAATCTGTCGCAGAACCGGCCTGGGCTTTCTCCAGTCTTATCATCAGGCCCTGAACCGTCGTGAGGAATAACATGAAGTCGCGCATCTGGCGTTTGGCAGGTGTTGGTCTGTTGTGGGCAAGTGTCAGTGCGCAGGGAATGGCCGATGATCAGCAGAACCGTGGCGGTCCGGACGGTGGGCGCGATCACGATGGGCGAGGCGGCAACGGCCAGGGGTACTCGGGTCAGCCTCGGCCACAGAGCAACGAGATCATTCGGGGCGACAACAGTCGCCAGTTCGAGCCCGGCGCCCAGCGTCAGGGCGGGCAGAACTACGGCAGGCCACCTCACGACCCCAACGGTAACGGTCGCCCGCCGCAGCAACCGGGCAATAACCTGCCGATCCAGGGACGGCCCGACAGCGTGACCCAGACCCGGGAACCGCAGCAGGGTTATTACCGCGATATCCCGCGCCGCAGCGAAGGCTATCCGAGTGGCGGCCAGCGTCCCAATCATGACAATCGTCCCGACCAGCATTGGGCCGGTCGTCCGGATGGCCATGGCAACGGCTGGGGTCCCGGGCCGCAGTACCGTCCGGGGTCTGTGATCGACCGCTTCCCGGATCGCAACTACCGGGTGCCCTATCGCGGCCAGGATTACTTCTATTCGGGCGGCTACTGGTATCGCCCTCAAGGGCCGCGCTATGTAGTGGTAGAGCCGCCGCGAGGCATCCGTACCCGCTACCTGCCCGACTACGCCCGTGAAGTGTGGATCGGTAGCTCGCTGTTTTTCCTCGCCGCCGGGGCCTATTACGTTTATGAGGCCAATACCCAGGATTACGTGGTGGTCGATGCGCCCGTTGCCAACCCGCAGCCGCAACCCCAGGGTAACAGCTACGACGTGGTGGCATATCCGGCCAACGGACAGTCACCCGAGCAGGTCAACCAGGATGGCTACGATTGCTATCGCTGGGCCGTGCAGCAGAGCGGTTTCGACCCGCGCAACTACACCTACCCGCCAGCGCCGGAGGTGGTGCAGACCTATCGGCAGGCCCAGGGCAGTTGCTTGGGCAGTCGTGGGTATCAGGTGAGTTACTGATCGCAACGCGGCTTCTTGTGGTGAGAATGCGTTCCCCTGTGGCGAGGGAGCTTGCTCCCGCTGGGACGGTCCGACGCCTCGGGCGAAGCGGCCCCAGGATCTTGCGGTCGCTGCGCAACCGAGCGGGAGCAAGCTCCCTCGCCACAGGGGGCAGGCATCAGGTGCGGATGTTTTTCACCACCTCCGAAGGATCGGCATGCACCAGCACTTCGGCCTTCGGATAGGCGCGGTGGATGGCATCGGCGGCCTGGTCGCTGATGCCGTGGGCCACTGACAGGGTCAGCTCGCCGGGCAATTCAAGGTGCAGTTGCACGAACCAATGGTTGCCGGAAATCCGCGTGCGCAAGTCATGGGCGCCGAGCACGCCGGGCACGCCGCAGGCCAGTGCCAGCATGTGCTGGCTGACGTCGGGTGGCAGTTCCTCATCCATCAGCACCGCGAAACTTTCCCGGCCGATCTGGACCGCGCTCCAGAGAATGTAGGCGGCGATCCCCAGGCCGAACCAGGCGTCGAGCTGATACCAGCCGAACCCGGCCAGCACCAGGGCCACCAGGATGCTGCCGTTGAGCAGCAGGTCGGAGCGATAGTGCAGCGAATCGGCGCGCACGGCGTTGGAGCCGGTGGCGCGGATGACTTTATGTTGCAGCGCCAGCAACGCCAGGGTCAGCGCCAGGGAAAACACGATCACACCGACGCTCAGCCAGGGCGCATCCACCGGCACCGGGTGCTTCAAACGCTCGAAGGCCTGCAAGGCGATCAACACCGCACTGCCGCCGATGAACAGCGCCTGGGCCATGCCCGCCAGGGACTCGGCCTTGCCATGGCCGTAGCGATGGTCATCGTCGGCTGGGCGCAGCGCGTAATGCACGGCCAGCAGATTGAGCAGCGAAGTGACGCCGTCCAGTGCCGAGTCAGTCAGGCCGGCGAGCATGCTCACCGAACCGCTCAACCACCAGGCCAGCGCCTTGGCGACAATCAATATCAGCGCCACGCCCACCGACGCCCGGGTCGCCAGGCGCAATAGGCGAGCGTGTTCGATGCTGGTGGTCATGGCGCGGTCGTTCCTTCAGTGGCGCCCATCACGCGGCAGGCTTGAGCCCGAGCGCGGCCAGTTGCTGTGCGCTGCCTTTGTGCTGGATCAGTCGAGGATCGTCTAGCGGGAAGCTGCGGCCCAGTTCGCGCTCCAGAATCGCCTGCAATTTTTGGTTGTTGACCGTGCCGTCAGGATTGATGGCCGGCTTGAGTTTCTCTGGCTCGATCTGGACGCTGCGACCCGGCTCGAAATAGATAGCGCCGGTGGCAAAGTCCACCGCGAAGGCAATCAGCCCGGGGATGATGTAGAACAGTAGTCCGACGGCGTCGAGCGCGGCAATCGCCGGGTCGATCTTGCCATCGATCTGGCCGCGACGGTCCGGGTAGAAGATCGAGCCACAGGCACTGATCTGGGTCAGCAGGGCAGCGACCAGGACGCCGCCAATCACGCGAAAGGGCATACGCATAACAATCTCCTGAACAGGTAAGGGCGTTGCTGGTTTGAGTCCAGACCACGCCAAACAGTTCGCCGTTATACTCGGCCCTCTGTTTTGGAGCCAGCATGATTTCTTTGCCGATTGATGAAGTTTTACCCGCCTTGCGTCAAGCCCTGGCGTCGCGCCACGAAGCTGTGCTCGAAGCGCCGCCCGGCGCCGGTAAAACCACCCGCGTGCCCCTGGCCTTGTTGCACGAGCCGTGGCTGGCCGGGCAGACCATCCTGATGCTCGAACCTCGGCGCCTGGCAGCCCGGGCGGCGGCCGAGCGGCTGGCCAGTGAGTTGGGGGAAAAGGTCGGTGAAACGGTTGGCTACCGGATTCGCCTCGACAGCAAGGTCGGCCCTGACACCCGTATCGAAGTGGTTACTGAAGGCATCCTCACCCGCCGCTTGCAGGACGACCCGGCGCTGGAAGGCGTGGGCCTGCTGATTTTCGATGAGTTCCACGAGCGCAGCCTCGACGCGGATCTGGCCTTGGCCCTGAGCCTCAATGGCCGGGAATTGTTTCGCGACGACCAGCCGCTGAAGATCCTGCTGATGTCCGCCACTCTGGAAGGCGAGCGCCTGGCCGGGCTGCTGGACGACGCGCCGATCCTGCGCAGCGAAGGGCGGATGTATCCGGTCAGTGTGCGTTGGGGCCGCCCGTTCCAGCCCGGTGAATTCATCGAGCCGCGACTGGTGCAGACAGTGCTGGAAGCGCTGCACGATGAACACGGCAGTGTGCTGGTGTTCTTGCCCGGGCAGGCGGAGATCCGTCGCGTCCACCAGCAACTGGCCGACGCTCTGGGCGAGAACACCACTGTGCTGCTCTGTCCGTTGCACGGCGAACTGGACCTTGCGGCCCAACGCGCGGCCATAGACCCGGCGCCCTCCGGCAAACGCAAAGTGGTGCTGGCGACCAACATTGCCGAAACCAGTTTGACCATCAATGGCGTGCGGGTAGTGGTCGACGCCGGCCTTGCGCGTGTGCCGCGTTTCGATCCGGGCAGCGGCATGACCCGGCTCGACACCCAGCGCATCTCCCGGGCCAGCGCGACTCAGCGCGCGGGTCGAGCTGGACGCATGGAACCGGGGATCTGTTACCGGTTGTGGTCTGAAGACCAGCACGAACAACTGGCCGCCTATGGCAGCGCGGAGATTCTCTCGGCGGACCTGGCCGGCCTGGCGTTGCAACTGGGACGTTGGGGCGTGACCCCGCAGCAACTGGTCTGGCTCGACATTCCGCCCGCCGCCGCCTACGCCCAGGCCCAGGACCTGCTGCAACGCCTGGGCGCGCTGGACGGAGCGCAATTGACTCGCCACGGCCAGGCCATGGCCGAGTTACCCGCTCATCCACGGATCGCCCATTTGTTGCTGCGCGGCCAGGCGCTGGGGCTGGCGGACATGGCGTGTAACGTTGCGGCGCTGTTGGGCGAACGTGACATTCTGCGCGGTGCCGGGGCGGATCTACACAGTCGCCTGGCTTTGTTATCGGGCGAAGAGCGGGCGGCGCGTGGCGCCCAGGGCGGCGTGCAGCGGGCTCGGCAGTTGGCCCGGCAATATCGCGGCTACCTGCGGGGCAAGGCCGAGGAAGCGGTGGCCGATCCCGATCATCCGCGCTGGCTTGGCGCGCTGTTGGCATTGGCCTACCCGGACCGCGTTGCCCAACAGCGCCGACCGGGCGGGGCGGAGTATCGTCTGGCCAACGGTCGCGCCGCGCTGTTTGCCGAGGCCGACAGTCTGATGAAGCAAACGTGGCTGGTTGTCGCCGACCTGGGCAGCCGCCAGGGCCAGCGCGAGGAGCGGATTTACCTGGCAAGCGATTTCGACCCGGCGCTGTTCGACTCGGTGCTGGCCGAGCAGGTACACACGGTGGACCAGTTGGACTGGGACGAACGCGAAGGCGTGCTGCGGGCCGAGCGCCAGCGCAAGGTCGGCGAACTGGTGCTCAGCCGCGAGCCGCTGACCGGGCTGGATGAAGCCGCCCGCAGCCAGGCCTTGGTGAACCTGGTGCGCCGCAAGGGCCTGGAACTGCTGCCGTGGACCCCGGAGCTGCGCCAGTGGCAGGCGCGGGTGGCGTTGTTGCGACGCCTGGACCTGGACGCCAAAGGCGAGAGTGAATGGCCGGACGTCAGCGACGCGGCGCTGCTGCGAAGCCTCGAACATTGGTTGCTGCCCTACCTGGGGAGGGTTTCGCGCCTCAGTCACTTCGCCAACCTGGATCTATCCAGCATCGTTCACAACCTGCTGCCCTGGCCGTTGCCGCAGCGCCTGGACGAATTGGCTCCCCACCATCTGAGCGTGCCCTCGGGCTCCTCGATCCGCCTGGACTACAGTGAGCATCCACCGATCCTGGCCGTGCGCTTGCAGGAACTGTTCGGCCTGGCCGACACCCCGCGCATTGCCGGCGGCCGCCAGATCGTCAAGCTGCACCTGCTGTCACCGGCACGGCGACCGGTGCAGGTGACCCAGGACCTGGCGAACTTCTGGCGCAGCACGTATGCCGAGGTGAAGAAGGATTTGAAAGGACGGTATCCCAAGCATTACTGGCCGGATGATCCGTTGGTGGCCGAGGCCACGGCGCGGGTGAAGCCGCGTAAGTGAGTTGAGTGAGGTTGAGTTCAGCCTGATACCTTCTGTGGGAGCGGGCTTGCTCGCGAAAGCGTCGGTTCAGTCAGTACAAATATGTCTGATCCAGCGCTTTCGCGAGCAAGCCCGCTCCCACAGGAGTTCGACCGTTGATTCTGCTATGGCGTAGCCGGCAACAAGAACCGCGCGATCACCGGCAGATGATCCGAGATCCGTAACGTATCGTCCTGCCGCACCTGGGCTTCGACCCGTTTGATCCGTGGGCTGTAGAAAAGGTAGTCGACGGTGCGGTCGGGGCCGTTGAGGCCGGGGTCGTTCGGGTAGTGGGTCAGCCAGTGCTCGCGGTCGATGCCGCTGGCCTCGTTGTTGGTGGGAATCATCGGGTATTTGTCCCACAGCAGGTGCAGCGGGCTGTCGGCGGAGTAGGGCATGCGTTGTTCAACGGGCAGGCGCCGGTACTGGCCCAGGGGCAACAGGTTGAAGTCGCCGCCGATCAGCCACGGCGTGCCGGCGGATTCGAGTTTGTCCAGCGCCTTGGCGACGGCGCTGACTTGTGCGGGCAGGGTTTCATCGGCCTCGGCAGCCCGTTCCAGGTGGGTATTGAGCACCGCCAGTTGGCCGCCATCGCTCAGCGACAGGTAACTCACCAGCAAGGCGTCCTTGGGTTGGAACTGACGGCTGATGAAATTGGCATCGGCCACCGGCAGTTGCACCCGTTCGGCATGGTCGATGCGGTAGCGGCTCAGGGTCGCCAGTTGCCGGCCGACGCTGCCGAAGATGTGCGGGGCGGGTATGAAATCGGCCTTCCAGTCGAAGGCGCTGGTGCTGCACGGGTAGAGATCGGCCAGGCGTTCCTGCAACAATTTGAGCTGGTTCTGGTAGTCGCTGGCCTTGGCGCCGTTGTCCAGTTCCTGGAGCAGCACGACGTCGGGTTGTTCATCGCGAATGACCCGCGCCACTTCATCGAGGCTGAAGGCCATGTCTTCCAGGGTCGGGCTTTCGTCGTCGCCCTGAGCCAGGTCATGCCAGAACACATAGCGCTTGCCGGCCAGGAACTGCACGTTCCAGGTCATCACTTTCAAGGCCTGGCCGGGCATCAGCGGCGCTGCGTTGGCCGCGCAACTGACCGGCAGTGTTTCCCGGGGCTGCGGCCGCCAGGTCAAGCCGTAGATCGACAGGAAGGCCAGACTGAGGATCAACAGCAGGCCCAGCAGGATGTAGCGCAGTAGACGGGTCATGGCTCGGCTTATGGGCGAAACGCGAAAGTGATCCCGAGCATAACCGAGAGCGCTTCTCGAGCCCAAGCCCAAGGCAGCGCCATCAGCGGTTGCCTGGTTTCCCTTCGATCAACATGAACAGGCGGAACAGCACCACGGTGGTGAACAATTGCAGGAAGCTGTGAACGCTTTCGATCAGCAGGCTGAGCACGGGATTCTGCGGTGGCGGGTACGCCGAGACGCTGACGCCCTTGAGCAGCCACAGCGGGCCCATCACACAGAGGATGCACAGCAGGATCCGCCAGAAATTGCCGCGGCTCATGTTCATGCTTTCCTTCATCGCGGCCAGCGGTGTCAGCCCCCTCAGGACCAACAGGTATTCACTGAAGGCCAGGGGCACCATCAGCCACAGGCCCGGCAGGATGTAGAGCGACATACCCACCAGAATCATCAGCGTATTGAGAGCCGTCAGCAGGGCAAAGCGCGGCCACAGGGTCAGGGCTGTCGCCAGCAGATCACGGGGGCGTGGCGCATCACCACGGCTGCGGGCGTCGAGAAACAGGATCAGCGCGGCGGTGTACAGCGGGTACACCAGCAACCCGACGATCAGGCTGTAGCCGGGGAAGCCTTCGGGGCCGACGGCGTTGTCCACGCCTTGTTGCAGCAGTGCTTCCAGTATCACCAACGGCAGGCACAGCTGGGCGATCCGGCCCAGATGGCGCTTGAAGAAATAAAGGGAGTCGCGCAACACGTCAAACGGATTCATGGGTCGGTATCGCAGTTCGAAAAGCGGTTCGACACTTTAACCGATCGCCCCCCCGCACAAGCAAACGTAAACATCTGGTAAAGACCGTTGAAACCTTGCTGGCGAGCCCCATAACTGGTTCGCACCGGTCTTGGGATCGGAATGGTTTTCTACCCGGCAATCTGATGAGGTCGCCATGAACAGCGAAGAACAAACCCTGATCGATGGACTGTTTTCACGGCTGCAACAAGCCGAAAAGGACTCAGCCCCGCGCGACGCCCAGGCCGAGGCGCGGATCAAGGAGCACCTGGCGAGCCAGCCTGCGGCCGGTTATTTCATGGCCCAGGCGATTCTGGTGCAGGAGGCCGCGATCAAGCGCCTCGATGAGCAGAACAAGCAGCTCACCCAGCAGGTCGAGCAATTGCAGGCCGAACTGCAACAGGCCCGCAGTCAGGCGCCGGTATCAAGCAGTGGCGGCGGTGGTTTTCTGTCGAGCATTTTCGGTGGCAGCAACCGGGACTCGCGTCCGGCACCTGCCCCAAGCGCTCCGGCCTCCGGCGGCTGGCGTGAACCGGCGCGGCCCTCGTTCAACGCCGCCCCGGCCCAGCAGGGTTTCAGTGCGCCGCCCGCCGGCTACGGCGCACCGCAACAGCAGGCGCCGGCCGCGGGCAGCTTCCTCGGGGGCGCGCTGAAAACCGCCGCCGGCGTGGCCGGTGGCGTGATGCTGGCCCAAGGCATCAGCAGCCTGTTCCACAGCAACCAGCAGCCGCAGGAAATCGTCGAGATCCTGCGCGAAGAGCCGGCTCAACCGGTCAACGAAGCCGGCGACAGCGGTTGGGGCGATGACCAGCGCGTCGCCGATAACGAAGGCTTCGGCAATGACCAGGGCGGTTTCAGCGACGCCGACTACAGCGACGATTCCTCCTTCTTCAGCGACGACGACTCCTTCGTCTGACCTGCCATTCGTCCGGGGCGCCCGTGCGCCTCGGACCGATTATTCGCGTGACGTTCCTTTGGGCTGGCATACTGGGCGCCTTTTCAGGCCCACTGGCCTGCGCTCGTGCATCCAAGAGGAACCGCGGTGAAAAAAATTGCAGTGTTCGCCGACGTCCAGAACCTCTACTACACCGTGCGCCAGGCCTACGGCTGCCACTTCAACTACGCCGCGCTGTGGGCCGATGTCAGCAAGCAGGGGCAGATCGTCGAGGCCTACGCCTATGCGATCGACCGTGGCGACAGCAAGCAGCAGCAGTTCCAGCAGATCCTGCGCAACTTAGGCTTCGTCGTGAAGCTCAAGCCCTACATTCAACGCAGTGACGGTTCGGCCAAGGGCGACTGGGACGTGGGCATCACCCTGGACATCATGGACGCCGCCGATCACGTCGATGAAGTGGTGTTGGCCTCCGGCGATGGCGATTTCGACATGCTGCTCGAACGCATCATCAGCAAGCACGGGGTGCAGGCGGTGGCCTATGGTGTGCCGGGGCTGACGGCCAACTCGCTGATCCGCGCCGCCAGCCGCTACGTGCCCATCGAAGGCGCGCTGCTGCTCAAGAATTGATTTGTACGGAGTTCATACAGGTTTGGAACGCATCGCAGTCATCGACTTTGAAACCACCGGAATCACCCCGAGCAGCAGTTGCCGGGCCACGGAAATCGCCGTGGTGATCCTCGAGCGTGGGCAGATTGTCGACCGCTACCAAAGCCTGATGAACGCCGGCGTACGGGTGCCGGCCTTCATCGAGCAACTGACCGGTATCAGCAACGCCATGCTGCGCAGCGCGCCGCCGGCAGAGAAGGTGATGAACGAGGTCAATGAGTTCGTCGGCATCACGCCACTGCTGGCTCATAACGCCGCATTCGACCAGAAGTTCTGGGACTTCGAACTGGGGCGGATCAAGCGCACCCGCCTGCAGAATTTCGCCTGCTCGCTGTTGCTGGCCCGGCGCCTGATGCCGGCGGCGCCGAACCACAAGCTCGGCACCCTCAACAGCTTCGCCGGCCTGCCCCACACCGGCCAGGCTCACCGGGCCATGGCCGACGCCGAAATGGCCGCCAACCTCACTGCCCACCTGGTCGGCGAGTTGCGGCAAAAGCATGGAATGCGGGAGTTGTCCCATGACCTGCTGTGCAGCTTGCAGAAAGTGCCGGCGGCGAAGATCAATGAGCATCTCAAGCGCTATCGCGTAGGCTGAATGCACCACAAAACCCCTGTGGGAGCGGGCTTGCTCGCGAAAGCGGTGGGTCAGTTAACGTAAATGTCGACTGATATACCGCCTTCGCGAGCAAGCCCGCTCCCACAATGTTGATTTGTGGTGAGTCTGCTATTTGCCATTGCCCTCCAACTGCCCCAACGGCACGCGCTTTTCAATGGCGCTGGAGAGCACGATCGAGGTCTTGCTGAAGCCGAACTTGGCGATGCGGTTGATCAGTTCTTCCAGTTCCGGCATCGAGCCGACGGCCGCCTGCATGATCACGCAGGGGTCGCCTGTCACCCGGTGGCACTCGGTCAGTTGTGGGATTTTGCACAGTTCGTCGTAGGTCTTTTGATTGCCGTGCTGGTTCATCCGCAGTTCGATGACGCATTGCACCGGCAGGCCGATCTTCGCCATGTCGACTTTGGCTTGATAGCCAGTGATCACACCACTGGCTTCGAGTTTGCTGACCCGCTCGGCCACGGCCGGGGCCGACAGGTTCACTTTGCGGGCCAGGTCGGCGTAGGACGCACGGCCGTTTTCCAGTAGGGCGGCGAGCAGCATGCGGTCGTATTTATCCACGGTATGGCTTCCAGAGAGCGTCACTTTCGAAAGCACGGTTTATAGCGTTGATCTCCGTGTTTTGAAAAGTGTATGGCTCGGATAAACAGGTTTTGTAGCTTATTTTCCGCCGGTCGCCTTTCTAGAATAACCTCTCTTCATTGACCTGACTTCGAGCCAACCATGCCGGGCGTACGCCGTTTCCCTCTGCCATTGATCGCTGCTTTCTTCGCCTTGTACGTCATCTGGGGTTCGACCTACCTGGTGATCCGTATCGGCGTGGAGCATTGGCCGCCGCTGTTGCTGGCCGGGATTCGCTTCGTACTGGCCGGCTCGCTGATGTACGGCTTCCTGCGCTGGCGTGGGGCGCCGGCACCGACCTGGGCGCAATGGAAGGCCGGGGCGATCATTGGCGTGCTGTTGCTCAGTTTTGGTAACGGTGCGGTGAGCGTGGCTGAACACACCGGTGTGGCTTCCGGGGTGGCGGCGCTGGCTGTGGCGACGGTGCCGTTGTTTACCTTGCTCTGCGGCTATTTCTGGGGCGCGCGTAATACCCGTCTGGAATGGGCGGGGATTGTCCTTGGGCTGATCGGCATTGCCATGCTCAACCTGGGCTCGAACCTGCAATCGAGCCCCTTGGGCGCCACGTTGCTGGTGTTCGCGGCGGCCTCGTGGGCCTTCGGCTCGGTGTTGAGCAAGCACGTGCCGTTGCCGGCGGGGGCGATGGCCAGCGCCGTGGAGATGCTGGTGGGCGGTGTGGTGCTGTTGATCGGCAGCGTGGCCAGCGGCGAACGCCTGGAACAGATGCCGCCGTTCGAAGGCTGGTTCGCCCTGGCTTACCTGACGTGCTTCGGTTCGATTATTGCCTTCAACGCCTACATGTATCTGCTCAAGCACGTGCGTCCGGCGGCGGCCACCAGTTATGCCTACGTCAATCCGGCCGTGGCGGTGCTGCTGGGCATCGTCTTCGCCGGCGAAACCATCGGCGTCGAAGAGTCCGTGGCGATGTTGGTGATCATCAGTGCAGTGGTGCTGATCGGGTTGCCCCAGTGGCGCAAACCCAAGCCTGCGCCGGCCGTAACCTGATTTAGGGTAAACTGCCGCGCATTGCACACACCTTGCGCTGATTTTTCCTACGGTACTTCCATGACTTTCGCCACCCTTGGCCTGATCGACCCCTTGCTGCGCGCCCTCGACACGCTCGGCTACCAGACCCCGACCCCAGTGCAGGCCCAGGCCATGCCGGCGGTACTGGCCGGTCGCGACCTGATGGCTGCGGCCCAGACCGGCACCGGTAAAACCGCCGGTTTCGCTGTGCCGCTGTTGCAGTTGCTGACCACCGAAGGGCCGAAGGTCGCCTCTAACTCGGTGCGGGCGTTGATCCTGGTGCCGACCCGAGAGTTGGCCGAGCAGGTCCATGAAAGCGTCCGTCAATACGCGCAGAACCTGCCGCTGAGCACTTACGCGGTGTACGGTGGCGTCAGCATCAATCCGCAAATGATGAAGCTGCGCAAGGGCGTCGACCTGCTGGTCGCCACGCCGGGGCGCCTGTTGGATCTGTTCCGCCAGAACGCGCTGAAGTTCAACCAGCTCCAGACCCTGGTGCTGGACGAAGCCGACCGCATGCTCGACTTGGGCTTCTCCGAGGAACTGGCGAATATCTACAAGGCGCTGCCGAAAAAACGCCAGACGCTGCTGTTCTCGGCGACCTTTTCCGACGCCATACGCTTGTTGGCCGGGCAGATGCTCAACGACCCGCTGAGCATTGAAGTCAGTCCCCGCAACGTGGCTGCCAACACCGTCAAGCAATGGGTGGTGACGGTGGACAAGAAGCGCAAGCCGGAACTGTTCGTGCACCTGATGCGCAAGAACAAGTGGAAGCAGGTGCTGGTGTTTGCCAAAACCCGCAACGGCGTCGATGCGCTGGTGGAAAAACTCCAGGGCCTGGGCGTCAACGCCGATGGCATCCATGGTGATAAGCCCCAGGCCACCCGGCAACGGGCGCTGGACCGCTTCAAGCTGGGTGAGGTGCAGATCCTGGTGGCCACCGACGTTGCCGCCCGTGGCCTGGACATTGAAGACTTGCCGCTGGTGGTCAATTTCGATCTGCCGATAGTCGCCGAGGACTACATCCACCGTATCGGCCGTACTGGCCGGGCGGGCTCGAAGGGTGAGGCGATTTCCCTGGTCTGCGCCGATGAAGTGAATCTGCTGTCGGCCATTGAGATGTTGACCCGTCAGACGTTGACTCGCCAGATGGAGCAGGACTTCGAGCCTGAACATAGGGTGCCGGACACCGATGCCAGCGGTCAGGTGATCAAGAAGCCGAAAAAGCCGAAGAAACCGAAAACTTCGGGCGGTGGCGGCAAGCGCAACCTGGGTAAGTGGGTCGACAGTGGCGACGCCGCGCCGGTGGAGCCGTCGGTCAAGCCGGTGCGCAAAGTGCCGGTGTTCAATACCGGGCCGCGTAAGCGTAAGCCTTGAGGATTGGGTTTATCCGGTAGACCGCTGGCGTCGGATCGGGCCCGGAGCAAGGGATTTGCATAGGCCCCAGTGTGGGAGCGGGCTTGCTCGCGAAGGCGGTGTATCAGTTAACGAAGATGTTGACTGACACACCGCC
>NZ_JALJDX010000147.1 GCF_022952855.1 Pseudomonas sp. RGM2987
TTGATGGCGCCCACCGAGATTCTTGCCGAACAGCATTTCATCACCTTCCAGCGCTGGCTCGAACCGCTGGGCATCGAAGTCGCCTGGCTGGCCGGCAAGCTCAAGGGCAAGAACCGCGCCGCGGCCCTGGCGCAGATCGCCGGCGGCGCGCCGATGGTGGTCGGCACCCATGCGCTGTTCCAGGACGAAGTGCAGTTCAAGAACCTGGCGCTGGTGATCATCGATGAACAACACCGCTTCGGCGTGCAACAGCGCCTGGCCCTGCGGCAGAAAGGCGTCGGCGGGCGGATGTGCCCTCATCAGTTGATCATGACCGCCACGCCGATCCCGCGGACCTTGGCGATGAGCGCCTACGCCGACCTCGACACCTCGATCCTCGACGAACTGCCTCCGGGTCGTACGCCGGTCAATACGGTGTTGGTCACCGACACCCGGCGAGTCGAAGTGATCGAGCGGGTGCGCGGTGCCTGCGCCGAAGGGCGGCAGGCCTATTGGGTGTGCACGTTGATCGAAGAGTCGGAAGAACTGACCTGCCAGGCGGCCGAGACCACCTTTGAGGACCTCACCGCCGCCCTCGGCGAACTGAAGGTCGGGCTGATCCACGGGCGCATGAAGCCCGCCGAGAAAGCGGCGGTCATGGCCGAATTCAAGGCCGGTGCCCTGCAATTGCTGGTGGCTACCACCGTGATCGAAGTCGGTGTCGACGTGCCCAACGCCAGCTTGATGATCATCGAGAACCCCGAGCGCCTGGGCCTGGCGCAGTTGCACCAGCTGCGCGGCCGGGTCGGCCGGGGTAGCGCCGCCAGCCATTGCGTATTGCTGTATCACCCGCCGCTGTCGCAGATCGGGCGCCAGCGGCTGGGCATCATGCGCGAAACCAACGACGGCTTCGTCATCGCCGAAAAAGACCTCGAATTGCGTGGCCCCGGCGAAATGCTCGGCACGCGCCAGACCGGTCTGCTTCAATTCAAGGTAGCCGACCTGATGCGCGACGCCGATCTGCTCCCGGCAGTACGCGATGCCGCACAGGCATTGCTGGAGCGCTGGCCCGATCACGTCAGTCCGTTGCTGGACCGCTGGCTACGACATGGGCAGCAATACGGCCAAGTGTGAGCACGCTCTCAGTTTCTGAACGCATGTGCCGGACAAGCTCGTTATACTGACCAACTTGTAGGAAAACGGATACAGACCATGACAGAAGCTGCCCTCGCCCCCGAAATCCCGCACGCTCCGTCTGTTATTCGGCTGCTGCTCGAGAAATTGGGCATCGGCTTTGACGAAGTGCTCGAACGCCCCGGCCTGAACCCGGCCCGCAAGGTTCAGGCGGTCCTGCTGCACGACGCCGTCGGCGCGCTCATGGTGCTGTTTCCGCAAAGCCAGCTGCTGGACCTCAACCGCCTGGCCGAACTCACCGGCCGCAAACTCACGGCGGTGCCCACCGAACGCCTGGAGCGCATGCTCGGTAAACACAGCCTGAGCCTGCTGCCCGGCCTGCCCGCCCTGACCAGCTCGCCTTGCCTGTACGAAGAAAGCCTGCTGCGCGAGTCCAAGCTACTGATCAACTCCGGCGAGCCGGGGCTGCTGCTGGAAGTCACCAGCGAAGCCTTCAAGACTATGCTCACCAAGGCCAGCGCCGCGACCTTCGGCGAAGCCGTGAGCAACATCACCCCCAACCTGGACCGTCCGCACGACGACCGTGCAGAGATCACCCAGGCGGTGCAGGCCTTCACGGCGCGGCGTATCCAGCAGCGCCTGGAAGAAACCATCGAGATCCCGCCACTGGCCGAAACGGCGCAGAAAATCATCAAGCTGCGGGTCGATCCGGACGCAACCATCGATGACATCACCGGCGTGGTGGAA
The DNA here is from genome assembly GCF_022952855.1 of Pseudomonas sp. RGM2987. Taxonomy (GTDB): domain Bacteria; phylum Pseudomonadota; class Gammaproteobacteria; order Pseudomonadales; family Pseudomonadaceae; genus Aquipseudomonas. The sequence continues at coordinate 1,861 of NZ_JALJDX010000147.1, forward strand.
ACCGACCCGGCCCTGGCCGCGCAAGTGGTGAGCTGGGCCGCGTCGCCGTATTACGCATCGCCCGGCAAGATTCGCTCGGTGGAAGACGCCATCGTCCGGGTGCTGGGCTTCGACCTGGTGATCAACCTGGCGCTGGGCCTGGCCCTGGGCAAGACCCTGAGCCTGCCCAAGGACCACCCGCAACACACCACGCCGTACTGGCAGCAGTCGATCTACACCGCCGCCGTCATCGAAGGCCTGACCCGCGCCATGCCGCGCGCCCAGCGCCCTGAAGGTGGCCTGACCTACCTGTCCGGCCTGCTGCACAACTTCGGCTACCTGCTGCTGGCCCACGTATTCCCGCCGCACTTCTCGCTGATGTGCCGGCACCTGGAGGTCAATCCGCACCTGTGCCACAGCTACGTGGAACAGCACCTGTTGGGCATCAGTCGCGAGCAGATCGGTTCCTGGCTGATGCGCTACTGGGACATGCCCGACGAACTGGCGACCGCCCTGCGCTTCCAGCACGACCCGCACTACGATGGCGAATACGCTGCCTACCCGAACCTGGTGTGCCTGGCCGTGCGCCTGCTGCGCTCGCGCAGCATTGGCTCGGGCCCGGACGAGGAAATCCCCGATGCGCTGCTTGAGCGTGTGGGTCTGACTCGGGAAAAGGCCAACGACGTGGTCAGCAAGGTGCTTGAGGCTGAGGTGTTGCTGCGGGAGTTGGCTTCGCAGTTTCATAGCTGAAACTGCGCCTGGCCCAACCTGACGACCGAAGGCGGATGAGCTTTTGTGGCGAGGGAGCTTGCTCCCGCTCGGCTGCGCAGCAGCCGTAAACCCGCCGACACACAGCTCCTGGAAAAACACACAAGCCCGTTGGGGCGGCTGCGCCACCCAGCGGGAGCAAGCTCCCTCGCCACGGGGCTGTCGCTAGGCTTTCGGTTTCCTCGGCTTCAGATACTTGGTCAACCCCTGAAACCAGATCACCAGCGCCGGGTTGCCTTTGATCTGGATCGACTTGTCCTGGATCCCTGTCATGAACGCCAACTGCTTGTTCTTGGCCTGCATCGTCGCGAAACCATAGGCCGCGTCCTTGAACGCGATGGCGAACGCAGGCGTGGGGTAAGTGCCGGACTGACTGGTGATGCGCTGGTTCTTCACGGTGAAATGCCGGGCCACCTTGCCATCCAGGGTTTGCAACTGGAACACCAACTCCTTGTCCCCCAACTGCTGCTGGAACGCCGGATTGTTCCGGCTGGCCTTGCCCATCAACAGCCCCAGCATCCACAGCAGAAAACGAAATTTCATCGACAGCGCCTCGAAAAGAAAGATGAATGCAGGCGCAGTTTAGCGATTCTTCGGCGGAACGCCATCACCGGGTCGGTTTAGCAGGAGATGAGTTGGTTTTCTTGCATGATGACTGCCAAGTCACGAAATCAAGCGCATGTACGCAACGTCTGTAGGAGCTGCCGAAGGCTGCGATCTTTTGATCTCTTTCCCTTTCCAGTTTCTCGGACATTTCCTTCAACACGCCGGGCTGTTCATGAACTAGGCAGCGCCCTGAAGCCTGGCTAACCTTGGTTCGTCATCGCAACAAGTGGTGACACGGACGTGCAAGTCCGGTTTGGTACGCAATTGGTTATGGCTATTGACCGAGCATTTTTTTATGCTCGCGTCCGTTATGGCGATTGTGCGTGGGAGACCTTTGGGTCTGCCGGCGGTACCGGACCGGTCTTGCACACCTACGCACAGTTGCCACCTCTTCGAATGCAAGCGAAAGGACGGCAGCCCCAACTCTGGTACATAAATATGGTCAAGCATTCTCCGAATCCGCCGCAAAGCGGCCGCAAATCCCGCGTCGAAGCCCTCGAAGCCAAAAAAGACGAAGACGCCGCCACCCGCGCCCTCGATTACTACCTCAACCCCAAACCCTCTGCCCCACCCGAAATCGACAAAAGCCAACTCTTCATCGTCGCGCCCCACATCGACACTGAAACCCTGCTGGCCAACGCCTCCGAAGACCTGCTATCAATCAGCACCCTCGCCGCCGACCTGGCCGACGACGTGGATGACTCACGCCGCCGCGTAGCCCTGGCAATCAGCCGCATGGCCGATGGGGTTCAGTTGCTGGTTGAGCGGGCGCTGGATCATCTGGAGGCGCAAGAGACGGCGGCGCCGGGGGCCAAGGGGTAGACCCGCAAGCATCGATGCAAGCCACGCCGACGCTATCGCGAGCAGGCTCGCTCCCACAGGGGAACTAGGGTCGATCCCTAATTCGGCGCCACACAACCCCACCGTGGCGAGGGAGCTCGCTCCCGCTGGCCTGCGAAGCAGGCCCCTGCATTTTTCCAGGCAGACCGCATGAGCCGGTTTTACGACTGCTGCGCAGCCGAGCGGGAGCAAGCTCCCTCGCCACGGGTTTTGGGGTGTCTGGGCTGACGTCATCGCGAGCAAGCTTTGCTCCCACAGCTCCCACATTGGGGTCTGGGTACAGCCGTAGAGCCAGGTCGGCTCGAAGGCCGCCTCGGCGAGCTTTTGATCTGGGGCGCCCCGTTAACCACGATGGCCGAAAGGAGGTATTGCGTAGTGGGCATCCCGGCATGGATGCCGGGATAGCCGCGCTGGGCCATGGATGGCCCTTCGCGGCGGGCCCATGGAGCAATGCCGGAGTGAGGGAACGCCGAGCCGTGGCGAGGTGCCGAGTGGTGGGGCCAAGCGTTCTTTGCTTACTTTCTTTGGCGTTTGAAAGAAAGTAAGTCGCCGTCAGGGCGAAACCGCCAGCCGCCATGACCGCAGCAATGGATATGTACCCAGTCAACAAAACCGCGACCGACAATCAGACCGCCATCGCGAGCAAGCTCGCTCCCACAGGGGATCGGGGGATGATGCGGATTCCACGGCCAGCACAAAACAACTGTGGGAGCGAGCTTGCTCGCGAAGGCGGTGGGTCAGTCGACATGGAAGCCAACTGAACCAACGCCTTCGCGAGCAAGCCCGCTCCCACAGGTTTTATATCGTGATCACTCCCAGCAGGAATGATCAGCAGTCAATCAAACATTCGGGCAAGGCACCGGTGCCCAGTCGCCCAGGTCCGGGTTTTTGCACATGCTGTTGACCTGGCTGGTGCCAGCGCTGGCAACCTGCTTGCTTTCAGCCTGCTTGGCCTTGGCGTCCTGCAGAGTCTTCTCGGTAGCGACCGCTTCTTTCGGCACGGCTGGCAGTTCTTTCTTCTTCGCCGGCTGAACCTTGGTTTTGGTTTTGGTCTTGGTAGCCGGCGCCACGACAGGCGTGGTGTCGGCGGTGACCACGGTCACCACGTCGTTACGCTGCACACCCACCTGTTGCAGGTCTTTCTCATAAGCCTGGGTGTAGTTGTTCAGGTCTTCGGACGCCTTGCCGTTGACCGCGACGATCAGGTCGTTGGACTCTTTCAGGCCGGCGACGATTTCCGCCAGGCGCTTGCGGCCTTCGGTGTCGTTGACGGTCTTGGCCTTGCGGTCGTTGACCAGTTTGGTGAACGCGCTCTGGTAGCACTGTTGCGAAGCCTTGGCGTACGCGGTGCTGCGGTCGATGTCGGAGGCGCTTTTGTTGACGTCAGCGGCGTAGGAAGCGATGCGCTGGTTGTCATCGGCGATCTGCTTCTGACGCTCGTTGTAGTAACCCACCGCGCCGCCGGCCAGGGCACCGCCCGCAGCACCGATGGCAGCGTTGCGACCGCGGTCTTCCTTGTCGGCGGTCAGGGCGCCCAGCAGTGCGCCGCCCACAGCACCGACGGCCGCGCCAGTGACCACGGACTTGGTCATGTTGCCCTCGGTGGCGCGCAGGTGCTGCACCGGCTCGTAGCAGTTGGGGTAGTACTCGACCTTGGTGCTGGACGCGACCTTGGAGGTCGGCGACGTGGCGCAGCCAGTCAGGACGGTGCTGAAGCCGACAGCGACCAGCAGCAAGTTACGCTTGGAAACCGAAGCAAAAGGTTTACGGGAGAAAAGCATAGTTGTGTTCTCGTTTTAAGTTTTTGACCAGCTCAGCGCGGCCCCATCGCCGCCTGAGTCCCTTCCAAGCTCGCTGACAACGAACGCTCAAGACCGCTGGGCGCCCGATGCGAGCAATTCCTTCAATATCGCCGCCGGGTCGGCTCGTTTTTGCTGACGATAATCCCCGACATGACGAACGAATAACGTGGCGCGTGCCACCAGGCTCTTGCCCAGTACCGGCTTGCGCTCCAACTCCTCCTTGATGCGTTGAAACTGCGCCTGGATCACGGCATCGGTGTAGCGCGTGCCGGTTGCCAGGTTGTCGATATAGATCGCCACGGCGCCGTCCAGGGCACTTCGGCCGTTGTCGATGGCCGTGGCGAACAGCGTGGCGCTGGCCTCGTCCTTGGCGTCCACGGCCGCCTGGTGGCTGCGCTGCAGATTGGTCAGGCGGATGTTGTAGTTGTTGACGGTCTCGGCCACCAGGGCCGATGACTGGATCAGGTTGCCGGCCGCTTCCTCGCGCTGCTGGGCGATCAGCGAGACGTTGCGCTTGAGCTCTTCGTTGACCAGCCCCAGCTCGGCTTGCAGGCGTGGGTCGACACTGGCGGCGATGATGCTGTCCAGGCGCTTGGTCGGGTCCTCGGCGTCGTCGATGGCGTCGGTCAACGACGCCAGGCGCCCTTCTTTCTGCCACTGGGCAAACAATTCCTTGTAGCGCGAACGCGGCGCCGACAACGCCCCGACCGCCACGCGAAAACCGGTGGTCTCGTTGCTTTGCTCGGTGCCGTCGGCGGCGAACAGCGGGTATTCGCGGCGCATGCCGGTGAACAGCGTGCCCTCGCCTTCCAGGTAGTTGCCACCCTTGACCACGAAGCCGCCATAGGCGCCCTGGCGACGACCGGCGTGCACCAGTTGGAAGGATTCCTGGACCATTTCGGCGGCATTACCCACCACGTCGAACAAGCCGATGGGGTTGGGCAACTTGGTGCCGATAGGCATCAGCCGCGCCGCCTGGCCGGTGCCGCCGGCGACCTGATTGAACACCGCCCAATCGGCCAGCGGCCCATCGCTTTCGCTGCCTTCCAGGCGCCGGGGAAACAGCCGGCCTTCCAGGTCCTGACGACTCACGGCTTGCCCGCCACGGGCGGCGAATTCCCATTCGACTTCGGTGGGCAAGCGCACGAAGCCCAAGCCGCCGTCTTCGGCGGACGTGCCGCGACCGCTCACCGGCAGCAGTTCCTTGTGGTATTTCATCAGCCAGGCGCTGTACACCGCCGAGAAGCGCTCGGCCTCGAACTTCGACAGCTTCACCTTTGGCAGACGCCCGGCCATGCCCTGGGGCAGCTCGGCTTGCAGGGCCTCGCAGGCCGGTGCGGGTTCGCCGCTGGCGAGCGACTGCGCCTGGGCCATGACCTGGGCGTACTGGCGCGCGGTGACTTCGTACTTGCCGATGAAGTACAGCATCGGCTTGAGCGGGGTCTTGGCGTCGGTCTTGGGCATCAGCGGGCTGATGGTCTGGTTCCAGTCCTTGGGCAAATCCTTGAGGGTGAACTGCCCATTGATGAAATCGCGCCGGTAACCGGAAATGAATGACTGTTGATAACCGGCCTCGCCCTCGCTGAACGGGTAGCCGAGGCTGATCTCGCGATCGTCCAGGGTGCCCTGGGCGAGGATGTAGACGTAACGGAAGACCATCTGCCCTTCGCACGGCAGCGGCAGGCTGACGTCGTCGGGCAACGGCTTGGGGTTGTCCAGTCTGTCAGTGCCTTCATCCGCACTCGCTATGTTGCTCAGAGCCGCCATGCTGGCCAGGCTCAGCGCCACGGCGGCGCCCAATAACTTATACATCGCGGATTCCTTCAGAGGCCTGGATGCGCGCCACCCGCCAGCCGCCACAGGCCGCTGCCACGGCGCTGACACCGAGCACGGCCAACAGGGCCAACAGGTAGTGACGCAGCAGCAGATGGCTGGCGTACTCGCCGGGCATCTGCGCAAATAATGAGTTCAGGCCCGACTGGGCCAGGCCGTATAGCCCGGCACTCAACAGGGCCGCAAGGGTGGCGCTGTAGAGTGCCTGCAACACCACAAACAGCAACAACGCCGCGGTGGAAACCCCCAGCAGGCGCAACACCGACAATTCCCGGCGCTTGCGCTCGACCGCCGCCAGGGCGCCGGCGAAAATCGCCGCAAACGCCCCGGCCAGGGCCAACCCGGCGATGATCCAGAACACGATCGACAGGTTGCGGCTCAACGATTGCACTTGTGCGATGGTCTGGGCCTGGGTCGACACCAACAGGTTCTGCGCGGCGAAATACTGCCGCAGCGGCTCGACATCGCCAAGGCTGCGCGCATACAAGCGAAACGCCGGATACACCCGTTGCCCGGCCGCGCCCACCGCATCGCCCGGCCAGTTCAACGCCGGCACTGCGCGCCCGTCGCGGTAATCCTCGGCCGCTTCCAGCAAGGCCAGCGGCGCGAACAAGCCGTCCCGGGCAAAGGCTTCCAGTGGCAGCACATACAGCACCTGGACCCGGGTGCGCTGCGCCTCGCTACGCCCGGCCACCTGCCGACCGAAGCTGGCCGTCAGCCAATCGCCGGCTCTGGCGCCGAGTTTCTCGGCGGCGGTCTGGCTGAGCACCACCTGATCCAAGCCTTGGGGCAGCGGCAGATGATCGAGCAACGGATCGTTGGCCGCCGTGGGTAGCATTTCCACCGTGACGGCCGCAGCATCGCCACTCAAATCGGCGGTCGCAGCGATCTGCCGGGTGCGCGGCAAAGCGAACGCCACATCGCTGCGCTGGCCCAGTTGTTCGATGAACGCGGCGCTGAAACGACCGCCGCCCAACGGGATGATTTCCCGGGTGGCGGGGTCGCTCTGCAATCGCTCGGTCAGGCTGCTGACCAGGCCGAATTTCAGGCCGAACAGCACCAGCAGCGGCGCAACCACCGCTACCAGCGCCAATACCGAACAGGCCGACAGCCAGGCGTCGTTGCGGTAATCCTGCCAAGCCAGGGAAGCCACCAGGGTGCTGCGCATCAGCAAGCCTCCCCGAGGGTCGCAGTGACGCCGCCATCAGCGTCGCGCCGGCAACTGATGCGCCGCACTTGCAAACCACTGGTACGGGCCAGGGCTTCATCGTGGGTGGCGACGACGCAGCACACGCCGTGTTCGCGAGCCTGGGACACCAGCAACTGCATGACGCGTTCGGCGTTCAGCGGGTCGAGGGCGGCAGTCGGTTCATCGGCCAACAGCAGGCGCGGGCCATGGGCCAGGGCACGGGCACAACTGACCCGCTGGCGCTGGCCGACGGAGAGGTCGACCGGCTTCTTGCCCAGTTGGTCGGCAATGTCCAACTGCCCGGCCAGGCGCGTCACGCTACCGTCATCCTTCAAACCCAACAGCTTGCGCGACAACTCGATGTTGCCGCGTACGTCCAGGAAGCCCAGCAGGCCACCGGTTTGCAGAACATACCCCAGGTGACGGCTGCGCAGCTCGGCCAAGGTGTCCTGTTGCGACCCACGCCACAGTTTGGCGATATCCAACGACGTGTTGCCGGGGGCAAAGTCGAACTGCCCGGCCTGATCCGGCGCCAACACCAGGGCCAGCAGATCCAGCAGCGTGCTCTTGCCGCAACCGCTGGGGCCGACCACCGCCAGTTGTTCGCCGGCGCGCAGTTGCAGCCGTGGGATCACCAGGCTGTAGCGCTGGCTGCCGGCGCCCCGGCTCTTGTGCACCGCGTTCATGTTCAGCATCACGGCAGCGTCGACAACGGAACGCGGTACAGGGCGTCGCCCGGCTCGGCATCGCCGAAACGCACCCAGTTCGCCAGGTCATTGTGGAAGGTTTCGTAGAGGCGGATTTTCGACTCCAGCTCGTCGATGAAATCTTCCTGCTCGGCCACGCTCAAGGACAGCCACAAGTCCTGGGTCATGTTCAGCGACTTGCTTCGATATGGCAGGCCTTCCAGGTATTCGCCCAAGATCCCGCCGTCGGCGAGGTTGCCGCCCTTGCGCAACGCCGACGGATCGCGACTCATGTAGGCACTGGCGCTGGCGATTTCCTGGAAGAAATCCTTCGGTGAGCTCTGGGTCTTGCGGGCCGCGTCGACGATCAGTTTCAACGACTGCTGCAAGTCGTTGAGCTGCAGCTTGGTCAGCATCACGCAGACCTGGAACGCCGGCAGCGCCGGGTTGGTCAGGTCGCGGTCGGCGGTCCAGGCGCTGACCAGTTGCGGCGCCTGGCTGGCGGTCTTGCGCCCCAGAAAGTCCATGTGCATCGCGTAGCCGACCGCGGTGGATTTGTCGGTCAGGCTCGGCGCCGCGCTCAACAGCGGTACGCTTTGTGGCTTGTTGCTGCGCACCTGGTGCACCAGGTCGGCGAACACCGAGCCGATCTCATCGACACGTTCGCCGAGCTTGTGCACATCGGCGCCCGGCACCGGGATGTACAGGTCGCCGATCTGCGGGTTGGCGTCGGCGGTCAGGGTGCGGTATTGGCTCTGGGCGCCGGCATGGGTTTTCTTGCCGGCGTCGCTGAGCAGGTGCAGGGCGTAGATCTTGATCTGTTTGCCCAGCGCCGCCTGGCGTACTTCGGCCTCGTTCATTTGCGTGGCGGCAAACGGATCGTTCTTGCGCAAGGCCCCGGCGTCGGTGACCAACAGGATCAAGCGGCCACCGTAACCTGACCAATCCATGCCCTGCACCGCTTCCATCACACCGGCGAAGGCATCTTCGTTGAACGAATGGCTCGACACCGTGGACGCCTTGACCTGCCGCGCCATTTCCAGGAAGCGCTGCGGGTCGCGGCCCTGCTCCAGGGTGATCAGGGTCTTGGCGACGTATTCCAGGCCCGGGGTTTTCTTGGTGCTGTTGCGAAAGCCCACCAGCCCGAAACTGACGCTGTCCAGCTCGCCCCGCTCGGCGATGCGGCTCTGCAGTTCGTGGACCACGTCGCGGACCTGGTCGATGTAGGGCTGCATGGACACCGTGGTGTCTACCACCAGCACTACGGCGGTACGGAACGCATCGGCATTGGCGGTGGTGATCGGTGTGCTACCCGTCGCCTTGGGCGTGTTACCGGGGTCGATGGACGCCACGTTGAGCAACTGCACCGGCTGGCCGTTGTCATCGAAGCTCTCGCGGGAATCGAAGATCGGCAACAGGTAGAACTGGTTCTGCGGCACTGCACTGGCGGCCGGCTCCAGGGCCAGCACCTGCTGGTTGTCGGTCGGGCTCTGCTGGGCCTTGAGCAGCACGTTCTTGGCGTTGGCAGGGTTCGCCAGCAGCTTTTCCACCTCGCCCGGCTGGCGCAGGAACATCACCGGCGCCCGGCCGGAGCGTTCAGTGAACTTGAGCACCAGGCTTTGCTTCCAGTCGCTGACCTGGGCGGCCGGCAACCAACCGTCGCTGCGCCCATCGGTGGCGGCGCCGACCCGTACCCACGGGCTGCCGTTGACGTCTTTGCGCTGGTACACGTACAGCACGGAAAACGCCGGCAGCGCCTTGCCGGACGCGGCGCCCGGTTCGGCGGCCAGGGTCGCGCCCGGCTTGGTGAGCACCCGTTGGAACAGGGTTTTCTTGCCGGCCATCAACAATGGACGCTGGCCGCCATCCGCCTGCGCCGTTTGTGGCGGATTCACTGGCGGCGTCACGGGTGGTTTGACCGGCGGCGTTTCAGGATTTTTTGCCGGGGGCACATCAGGCGCCTTGACCGGCGGCTTGCTGGACGACGCGGTGGAGGTCACCGGCGGCTTCTTGGTGTCGCCGTCATTCCCCGACAACCACCAGTAACCGGCACCACCCAACGCCAGCGCCACGGCCACCGCGACGGCAGCCAGGGCAAATACCGGCCCCTTGCGCTGCTCCGAAACGCTGGATTGAGGGATCGGTTTAACGCTCGGCGCCAGCGGTTTTGGCGGTGGCGTTGGCTGCGCCGGGCCGCTCGGGATGTCGATGGACATCGGCGTCAATCCGGCCAGGTCATCGCTCGCCGGTTTGCTCGATACCGGTAAGGGCAGCGGACGGATCAAGGTCGCCTCGGCGGAATCCGCCGGCAGGTTATCCAGCGCCCGCAGCAGCGCCGCAGCATCCGGGGAACGTTCCGCCGGGTCCTTCGCCAGCAGCTTGCGCAACACCTCCTGGAAACGCCCGTGGTGCACCGGCAGTTCCGGCAGCGGTTCGGTCAGGTGGGCCAGGGCCGTGGACAGCGCATCGTTGCCGGTATACGGCAGTTCGCCCACGAGGATTTCGTAGAGCACCACGCCCAGGGCGTACAGGTCGGCGCGGCCGTCGATGTCCTGGCCACGCGCCTGCTCCGGGCTCATGTAGCTGGGGGTGCCCACGGCGAAACCGGCCTGGGTGAACTGGGTGCGGTCGTCCAGGGACTTGGCAATGCCGAAGTCCGACAGCACTGCCGTGCCATCGGCGCGGAACAGGATGTTCGCCGGCTTGACGTCGCGGTGCACCAGGCCCAGGCCATGGGCATAGCCCAGCGCCGAGGCGATCTGGCGGATGTAGACCAGGCCCTGCTCCGGCGACAGGCCGGCGGCGATGCGCTCCTTGAGCGTGCCGTTGGGCAGGTATTCCATGGCCATGTAATACAGCTCACCGACGTTGCCGATGTCATGGATGGTGACCGTGTGCGGGTGCGACAGGCGCGCCAGGGTCTTGCCTTCGCGCAGGAAGCGCTCGCAGAACGTCGGGTCGGCGGCCAGCGCGGCGGCCATGACTTTGAGCGCGACCTTGCGCTCCAGCGAGCGCTGGGTCGCCAGGTACACGCTCGCCATCGCGCCTTCGCCGATCTCCCCTTCGATGTCGTAGCCGGGGATCTGGATATTCAACGCGGATTTCATGACGGCACCTTCACGACCACCACGGTGATGTTGTCCGGCGCGCCGCGCATCAGGCCCAGCGACACCAGGCTGCTGGCGATCTCGCCGGGCTCGTCGTGGCTCAGCACTTCGCGGATTTCTTCGTCTTCGACGGTCTTGTTCAGCCCGTCGCTGCACAACAGGTAGCTGTCGCCGGGCACCAGCAGCAGCTCGACCAGGGCCAGGTTCAACTGGGCCTCGACGCCGATGGCGCGGGTGACGATGTTGGCCCGCGGGTGCACCCGCGCTTCGGCTTCGCTGAGCAGGCCACTGTCCTGCAGATCCTGCACATAGCTGTGATCGCGGGAGATGCTTTCCAGCACCCCGTCGCGCAGCCGATACAAGCGGCTGTCACCGGCCCACAAGCACATGCCGCGCAGGTCACGGGTCGCCAGTACCACTACGGTGCTGCCCATCATGGTCACGCCACGGTTGGCGGTTTCCTCGCGCACGGCGGCGTTGACCCGCAGCAGGTCGGTTTGCAGCGCCGCGACGTATTCGTCCAGCGAACGGCCCACGGCAATGCTGCGCAGGCTGTCGACGATCAGGCTGCTGACGTAATCGCCCGCCGCGTGCCCGCCCATGCCATCGGCGACCACCCACAGGCCGTTTTCCGGCAGGTCCAGGCAGGCGTCTTCGTTGACCTGGCGGACCATGCCGACATGGCTCTTGCTTGCAGACTTGAATGCTTTTCCGGCACTTGGACGCATCTACACAACACCCTCTTGGCCGAGCAAAAATTGCGCAAAATCAGCGGCGGCCGGCAGACCCTGGCACCGCATCAAACCGGGCGCGATGCGCTCCGAACCCTGGCCCCACCACAGGCTCGCGCCGTCACAGGCCGACTCGGCGAGCGCACTCATGCGCGCCTGCGGGTCGGTGGCATCGAAGCGATGCAGGCTGGCGAAGCGGCCGCCTGGGACGCGTGGCCGATACATCGGGCTACCCAGGTTTTCCAGTTCCGCGCTGAACCCTTCGAAACTGGCCTCCACGCTCAAAGTGCTCAGCAGCAGATTCTCGACCCGCTCGAACCAATCGTCCGCGCCGCCGACCACCGATGCCGGGTCCGCGTCGGGCTCCAGCAGCAGCGCCACGGTCAACGGGAAATAACGACCGACCCGGTCGATGCTCGGCATCACCACTCCAACCGCCGCATCCGGCCCGCACACACCGGGCGCGACCAGAAAGCGCCACAGCGGGCTGACCAGATAGGCGTCCAGCCACCGCTCGCCGAGGCTGCTCTGGCTGGCGAGCAGACCCGCCGCCAGCCAGGAATCCCACGGGGCGATAAAGCTCTGGGGCAAGCCACGGCTGACGAAATCCCCACGGCTGGCCAACTTCCCATAGAAACCCGGCGTACTCATAGCCGCTCCGGCAGGCTGAAACCGCTGAGGACCCGGCTCTTGAACGGGTTGAAGGCGCTGTTGGCCCGCAACTCGTACGAGGCACTGGCGTTATCGACCCGCAAGCGCAGGTTGAAACGATCCGGCGAATTGCCGGCGGTCAGGTCCGATTGCTCCAGCAAGCGGAACCAGGCCCACGGGCCGTCCAGGGTGATGCCGGAGCGGCCATTGGACGACGGCGGCATGATCGAGATCCGCACCACGCCGATGCTGCCCGGGTTGGGCCACTGCATGGCGGTCGGGCGACTCGGGCCGTGGTCGTAGCTCAATTGCTGGCCGTCGAGGTCGAGCAGGAACTGGGTGATGGTCGAGTCCATCGCCACTGGTTTGAGTTCGAAGCGCACCATCGGCTGGGTGCCGCCGGAACGGAAGAACGCATCGCGGATGGCCGCTGCGCGCTGGAAGGTCTGCAACACGCCGGGGGCGATGCCGAGCTTCTGCGCCGCGCCCGGTTGCCAGCGCCAGGTCGGGGTGGAGGTGTCGACGTAGGGTTGCAGGTACTTGCGAAAGTAATTGTCCATCACCCCGCCGACCCCGAAGAACTGACCGAAGTCATCCAGGGTCGCGTCCCGCGCACTGCCCGGGGACATCGGGTAGCGCCCGGCCAGGGACTGGCGATAGATGTTCACCACCTCGCTGGTCCAGGCGGCGTTCAGTTGATTGCGCACGCCGCCCATCATGGTGTTGGTGGTGGAGTTGACCACCGACTTGACCAGCCCCTGCACCAGCGGCGGTTGGCGCTCGGCGTTGAGGCTGACCCTTGTCGCGGCAGCGCTGGCCTGATTCTTGGCCTCGCCCAGCAAGGCCTCGCCGCTGGCGCCGACCATGGCACTGACCTGCACGTACAGGGCATTCATGTCAGCCAGCAGGCCATCGATGGCCGCCGGTTCACCTTCGTTCTTGCTGACGATGCTGTTGAGTTCGGCAAAGTGCGCGGTGATCGGATCATCGCTGGCCTGCGGCGCGTTTTGCGGTGCCTGCTCCTGGCCAAGCAAGCTGCCCAGGCGCTCTTTGAGCTTGTCCACGCCGCCCTCCGCTGGCACGCCTTGGGCGGCCAACAGGCGTTCGTCCTGTTGCAGGTCGGTTTCTTTCGCCACGGCCACCAGCAGTTTCTTCAACGGCGAGGTCGGCCCGGAAATCACCCGCAGCACATCGGCGGCCTGGGCCACGCTGGTGATCGGCACAAAGTCGATATCGGCCAGCAAGGCGTCCCATTGGCGCTGATAATCCTGGAAGTACAGGCGGCGCACATCCGCGGCGAGGCTGGCGACGTTCTGCTGGTCGGCCTGCTCATGGCCCAGCACCCATTGCTCTTCGGCCAGGGTGCCGGTCTGGCTCAGGCTGGTGAGCAGGAAGCCCTGGCGGTAGCCCTTGACGGTGAAGAACCCGCTCAAGGGCTCGCCCAACGGCTTGCCGCTCTTGCGACTGAACACCAGCGCGGCGTCACGCCCGGCGGCTTCGTTGATGCGGAAGTCCGGGATGCCTTCGGGCAGTTTCTGACGCTTGATCCGGTCGTAGACCCGCTGGGCCACCGGCAGTTGTTGCAGTTGCCGGCGCAGGTCTTCGATCAGCCGTGGGTCCAGGCGTGCGTTCGGTGGGCGGCGCTCGAACAGCGCCTGCAAATGCTCGCTCAAGGCCAGGCGCTGTTCGGCCGGCAAGTCTCGCGGCAGGCTGCGATCCCAATCCAGGGCGATCCAGGCCTTGATGAAGTCAGGGTCATAGTGCTCGTTGTCGGCGAGCATCAGGTACGCCTTCAGGCCTTCGTAGAGGAAGTCCGAATTGCCGCCGCTGTGCAGCTGCTCTTCAATGCGCGTCAGCAGGCGTGGCGCGAAGACCGCAATCAGCAGCTTGCGATAGACGCTGCCGGACTCGGCTTCGAGCATGTCGCCCTGGTACAAGCCCAGGCCTTCAGCCCAGCTCGGCGCATCGTCGGCCAGGTGCTTGACGGCGTTGAGCAGCGGCAACACCGCGAGCACGTCACGCTGCGCCGGGCTGAGGTTCTGCACGGCCTGGCCCAGTGGCGCGACCTTCTGGTCGACCTGGGTGATGTAGGCCTGGTTGGCGCGGTAGCTGACCCACCACAACGAGCCGACCACCAGCACCAGCACTACGGTTGCGGCCAGCACGCCGCGGGCGATCCACTTGCGTCGGCGCTCTACTTTCGGGTCGACGCCCACCAGCCCACGCTCGGCGAAGGCTACAGCGGTGAACAGTTTTTCGATGAAGTAACTGCGCCCGGTGCCGGTCTGGCGCGCCAGGTGCTGACGGTCCAGGTTCATGCTCTGGGCCATGGCACCGATCAAGCGGTCGATCGGGCTGCCTTCCTGGGTGCCGCTGGTGAAATACACGCCGCGCAGCAACACGCGCTCTTCGAAAGCGTTGGGCTTGAATACGCCTTCGAGGAAACTTTGCAGGCAGTCCTTCAACGCGCCGAATTGCTGTGGGAAGCCATAGATCAGGTCGCGCCGCGCCGGGTCGCGTTCCTGTTGCAAGCGCTCCACCAGACGCTCGTTCAGACGCTGTTCCAGGCCGGCGAATTCGCTTTGCAGGTGCGCCAGCGGGTTGTCGTTGCTCTTGCCGTCGTCCAGGGCGAAGGTCATGCCCCAGACCTGGGCGCGTTCTTCTTTGCTCAGGGTGTCGAAGTACTCCATGAACCCCGGCACCAGGTCGAGCTTGGTCAGCATCAGGTAGACCGGGAAACGCACGCCCAGTTGGGTGTACAACTCCTGGATCCGCAGGCGGATCGCCGCGGCGTGAGCAGCGCGCTCGGCGTCGCTGCCCAGCAGCAGGTCGGACAGGCTGATGGCGATGAACGCGCCATCAATCGGGCGCCGGGCCCGTTGTTTTTTCAGCAGGCCGAGAAAGCCCAGCCACGCGGCTTTATCCACGGTCGCGTCACTGTCCTGGGTGGTGTAGCGACCTGCGGTGTCGAGCAGCACGGCCTGATCGGTGAACCACCAATCGCAATTGCGCGTACCGCCGACGCCGCGCACCGCACCGGCGCCCAGTTGCGCGGCCAGCGGGAAATGCAGGCCGGAGTTCACCAGCGCGGTGGTCTTGCCCGAACCCGGCGGGCCGATGATCACATACCACGGCAGCTCGTAGAGGTTGCGGCGTTCGTCACCGCCCAGCTTGGCTTTCTTGAGCAGCGCCAAGGCCTCGTCCATACGCTGGCGCAGGGTTTCGAGCTCTTCGGCGGTGGCGATGCTGCTCGGGTCGGGCGGGGTTTGCTCGGCCAGGCTGCGCATGACTTCGGCGGCCTGACGGCGGGCCTGGATGATGCGAAACACCCGGTAGGCGATCCACACCGCGAACACCAGGATGATCAACGCCCAGCGCCGGCCTTCGGGCACCAGCCAATCCAGCAGCGGGCCAACGAACCAGATGATCAAGCTCAGGGCGATCAGGCCCAGCAACGGGATGACCCAGCGGATCATAAAACTGAAAAACGCCTTCACTCGACCCCCTCCGCCAACACTGTGATTTCAACCCGACGATTGCGCGCACGGCCTTCTGTCGTGGCGTTGGACGCCAGCGGCTCGGTGTCGCTGCGGCCCTCGGCACTGAAGCGCTCGGGCTGGCCGGTCTTGGCCGAAAGAATTTCCAGCACCGAACGAGCGCGGGCTTCGGACAAGGCCCAGTTGGACGGGAACCTGAGGGTGGCAATCGGGCGATTGTCGCTGTGGCCGGTGACCAGCACCTGGCCCTTGACCTTGCGCACCGCGTCGGCGATGCGCAGCATCAACGGCTGGAAATCGTCCTTGATGCTGGCGCTGCCCGAGGCGAACAGCTCATCGCCACGGATGGTCACCACGGAACGGTCGACGGCGTCTTCCACGGCGATCCGCCCGGCCCTGATTTCATCGGCCAGGAAACCGGCCAGGCGTGGCCGCTCGATCACTTTCGGCTGCACCACGGGACGGTCGATGGCCTGCACCGGGATTTCCCCCAGGGCATGGATGTTCTTGAACACCGGCTCGGCATCGGAGGCCAGTTTCATCCGCAGGCCGAACAGCAGCGCCAGCAACAACGCCACGCCAATCGCCACGGCGATCCACGGCGGCATGAACTGCGCCAGCCGGTCGCGGGCCACGGTGACGCCACGCCAGTGCGGCGACAGCTCACGCTCATAGTCGCCACGGGCGCTGCGGATCACCGCACTGGTGCGCTCGCGCAAGGCTTCCAACTGGCTGCGACCGTCGTTCATCACCCGATAGCGTCCTTCGAAGCCCAGGCACATGCACAGGTACAACAGCTCCAGCAGATACAAGCGCTCCCGTGGGCTTTGCAGACAGTGCTCCAGCAGTTGGAAGACCTTTTCGCCGCCCCAGGCTTCGTTGTGCACGGTGATCAGCAGGCTCTGCTTGCCCCATTCACTGGCACCGCCCCACGGCGTACTCAACACCGCCTCATCCAACGCGGTGCACAAGGCGTAGCGGGCCAGCAGCACGTCGTTGCGCACCACCCCGGCGGCCTCGGCACGCTCTTCGAACTGGCGCAGGTACGCCAGCAGTTGCGCTCGCAGGCTGGCCGGGGCCGGGTGGGCGATGGTGCTGCGCAGGCGCGTCAGCAAGGCCAGCAACGGGCCGGCGGCGCTCTCCAGCGGATTGAGGCCCTGGGCCTTGCCGGTCAGCACCGGCGCGGCCGGCATGGACAATGGCGCGGACGCCGGCGCCGGTTGCGGGCGACCGGGATCGGGGCGGAACGGATCCGCGCCACGGCCTCCGGGCGTTGGCATGAACTGGGTACGATCGTCGTTGCTCATCGCGCTTTATCCTCGGATCGCCCAGAACGCCAGGTCCAGCCCTGGGAACTGGCCGGCGATGTGGAATGCAAAACCGCCGGAGTTGCTCAGTTGCTGCCAATGGTCACTGCCGCGGTCCAGCTCGTAATAGGTGGAGCCGGCGTGGTACGGCAGCTGCCGTGGCGCCACCGGCAACGGCAGCAGGCCAATGCCCGGCAATTGCAGGTTGACCATGTCGCGAATGCGTTCCACCGCCCCGACCTTGCTCTGCTGGCCGAAACGGCCGCGCAGGGTTTCGGCAGGCACGTCGGCGCGCACCACCAGGATGAAGCTGGCAGTGTCGAGCAAGGTCTTGTCCGCCAGCATCGCCACATGGATGCCGTAGGCTTTCTCGACAATCGGGATCGGCGTGGCCTTGCTGTCGATCAGCATCGACAGGGCTTCACGCAGGGCCTGCATCACCGGCGCGTAGCTCAGCGCCAGGTCATCGTGCTGGTACTGCGGATACTCCTGCGGTCGTCGACTGGAAGCGGTAAAGGTCGAAAACTCCCCGGCCAGGGCCACCAATTCGCTGTAGAAGCGCTCGGGGTGCAGCGGGCTCAACTGGCTCAGGTGCTGGATCAGCGGCTGGGCGCGGTTGACCAGTTGCAGCAGCATGAAATCGGCGATCTCCGAAGCGCCACCGGCACCCGACGCCACCACTCGCCCGGCGAGAGCTTCGCCGCGCTGATGGAGCAGGCCCAGCAATTCACTGCGAAACGCCGCCAGCGGCTTGGAAGCGACCACATCCAGCAGTGGAGGGATATAGGTGTCGTCGAGCACCAGTGCCCGGTCGGCGCGCTTTTCCTTGATCCGCACCACGCCGATGGCGGCGCAGTCGCCAATGCCATCCTGGGTGGTCAACAAACGCAGTGCCCGCGAGCCCAAGGCGACCGGCGCACGATTCTCGAACGGTGCGTTGTCGTCCCGCACCTCGCTGACCTGGCTCACGTAGCGCGCAGCGCCCAAGGGTTCGCCTTCGTCCACGGTGTCACGGGCGCCGGCGCGCTTGAGCGGCAAGGCAAGATATACCAGGCCGTCGCGCAGGTTGTCGTCGACGTTCAGCGGAGTCGGCGCCAGGTCGTCCTGGGGAATGTTGAAGGGCGTGCCGTCCGGCAGCAGGCCCCGCGCCGAAATGATCGCCAGCTTGCCCTGGGCCAGCAGCCCCTGGTCGATCAGCAATTCGGAAAAACCCCAGGCGCCGGCCGACAATGGGCGGCTGCGCGCGTCAATGAGGTTTTCCAGGTAACGGTCATGCTGCTGGAAGTGCTGCGTTCCAATGAACATGCCTTCCGACCAGACCACGCGATTGTTCCAGGACATGGGGGCTCCGATTGCTTATTGGGCAGGGCTGGATGGGGCGCCGACGACGTCGCTGCGCACGGCGCGCACATCGAGGCTGATCTGGTATTCGGTGTATTGGCGCGCCGGGACGTTGAGCACCGTGCGCCACAGCGACTGATCCAGTTCGCGATAGCCCACCAGGATGCCGATATGACGTGTCGAGGGGTCGAGGTCGCGTTGCAGGCTCAGTTGCTGGCCGGGCTGGATCAGCACTTCGTCCTGATCGATCAGGTCGGCGCCGAGCGTCGCCTGGGCGCGATCGGCCAGGGCGAAATAATCGGAGCGGCCGAAGGTGGCGGCATTTTTCAATTCGAAAATGCGCACCCGGACCGGGGCTGGCTGGCCGGTCGCACCGGGGTTCAGACCGGCAATGGCGTGAAAGTGCAGCTCGACGGCAGCGGTGTCGGCCTCAGCCTCTTCGGGCTGCGGTGGGGCCGCATCCTTGGCGCACGCCGTCAACAGAAGCGCGGTGGCAACTGCGAGTAAAAACCTGTGAATCATCCTGCGTCCTCAATGACGTTTGAGCTATCCGTTGTTTGGCTTGTTCGGGTTATGTGCAGCGACGCTCAGCGGCGTCGCTGTCGTGTGCTGTGTTCTTCGTAGGCGCGGCTGAATTCACGACCGAACAGGTCCTGGAAATCCTCTTGGGCTTCCCGGGAAATGTTGCTGTAGAGCTCGGTGAATTGTTGCCAGTACTGGGCTTGTCGCGAGCCGTTGAAAATGCTCGACAGCCCGCCGGGCTTGCCCATGCGCTCTTCCAGTTGCGCCGGCTCGAAGCGTGCCAGCAAATGCTTGATGGCCGCTTCCACACCGGCCATGACCGCCAGTTGGTGGGCGCGCAAGTCATCGAAACTGTCACGCACCGCCGCGTCCGGCGCCATGAACGCCTGGTTGCCGTGACGCAGCAGCAACAGCAGGGCCTCGTCGACATTCGGGGCGAATTTCAGCGGGTTGTTTTCCACCGGCTGGATCATGGTCTGCTGGATGCGAAACTCACCCTTGAGGCTGGCACGGGCGCGCAACACATCGATCAGGCCCTCGACCATCAGCCGATAACTGCGGCCGATACTCTCCATCTGCGCTTCGGCCTGGGCCTTGTCCAGGCGCAATTGATCCAGACCGGCGCCGCGCAGGAACGCTTGCAGCAGGTCGGGTTGCGCGGCGTCGAACGAAGCCGCCGGAGCCTCGGCGCGGGCGACTGGCGTGACAGGTACCGGTGCGGGTTCGCTCGGCAGGCTGACTTCAGCCACCGGCATCGGCGGCACGGGCGTCGGGATCGGCTCGATCACCGGCAGCGGCGCCACGGGCACGGCCGGGATCGCCACCGGCGCGGGCTTGTCGCCGAACAGATCCCAATCTTCCGGGATCACCGGGGCGGCATTGACGGCCACCGGCTCCATCACTGGCGGCGGGCTCGGACGCGGGATCGGCGTGGGCGGGCGGAAATCGTGCTGCTGCGCCGGCACATGGTCGGGCTGGGTTGCGGGCGGGACGCTGGGCGGGGTGAGGAAATCGAACAGGTCGGGCATGGTGTCCATGGCCGACACGCCCTGGAATTGCGCGGGCGATGGCACGGGGATCGACGCCGGGCTATTCACGGCGGCGCCCTGGCGTCCCATCAACGCTTCGAAGCTGCTGGACGATTCGGCAAACGGGTTGCTGTCGGTGGCTGGCAGGCTGAAATCGACACGCGCCTGGATCTCGTAATCGCCGATGCGGATCACTTCGCCGTCTTGCAGCGGCTCGCTGTTGCCCTTGCGCAGGCGGACGCCGGCCTTGACCAATTCCACACCGTTGGTGCTGTTATCGGTCAAGTAATAGCGGCCGTCTTTATATTGAATAACGCAATGTTTGCCGGAAACCAGGCGCTCAGGATCCGGCAATACCCAGTCATTATCAGAGTTACGGCCAATTGCCATCACGCCCTGGTCCATGGACTTTTCCGAACACTGACCCGGGGTAATCTTGTGATAACTAGTGATAGTCAAACACAGCGGCATCTCGCCTCCTTGCTGAACACTTCTTTACGGGTCGCACACACGGTGATTCGAGGTGGATTCGCCCCGGCGCTGGCGCTGGAACGGCGTTTTGCCAGCATGATGGCTAATATTACCCGGCCTGCATGACAAAAAGCCTGCTCCCGTACCGTCCTCGACCTGCCAGTCGCTAGGGTTGTTAAGCGCCTCACAACTGTAACAGAGGCGAAATAGCTTACCTTGACAAGCGATAAGTACTACACCAAAAATGCACAACTTCTTGAATATAAATGATGGCACTTTAAGATCATCCAGCATCTATAGGGCCACTACCTTCAGGAAACATGCGAAGTTTCATCCGAAACTTGTGTATGCACTGCCCGTATTTTTCAGTGGGCGATAGGGAGATCGATCCAAGTGGATGTGCCTTTGCTGCTCGCCGCCGTTTCCGCGACTTCGCCGTGCGGTGAAGACCTGGAATATGACGCGGATTTCCTGCGCCTTGAGCGCGACTCCCGGGGTCAGCCCGAGCGCAGCATGGGCGACTCTATCCTGCCGGCCGAACCGCCTGAATGGCGCAGCATCCGGCAACAGAGCCTGGACTTGTTGCAACGCAGCAAAGACCTGCGCATCACCCATTTCCTGTTGCAGAGCACCCTGGCCCTGGACGGCATTCCCGGCCTGGCCAACTCCCTGACACTGATCAGCGAGCTGCTCAAGCAGTATTGGGCCGACCTGCACCCACGCCTGGACGCCGATGACGACAACGACCCCACGGTGCGCATCAACGCCCTCGCCGGCCTGACGTCCGATACCACCATTCGCCTGCTGCGCGAAAGCATCCTGGCCCGCTCGCGGACCTTCGGTGCCGTCAGCCTGCGCGCCGCCGCCAACGCCAGCGGCCTGCAAAGCTTCGCCGATGAAAGCCTGGGCGCCGAACAGCTCGCCGGCGCCTTGCGCGACTGCGACCCTGAGCAGCTGGAAGTCACCCGCGCCGCGCTGTTGCAAGCCCGCAGCGCCGCCGAAGCCATCGAGCAACAGGTCAGCGATCAGGTCGGTTCCGCCCAGGGCGTGGACCTTGGCCCGCTGAAGCAACCGCTGAAGATGGCTTTGCAGATTCTCGGTCAGTTCGCCCCGCAGAGCGGCGACAGTGACCTGCCCGAAGCCGTCGGCGAAGACAGCATGGCGACCACTGAACCTTCCAGCGCACCGAGTGCACCGCGCACGCCCGGCGCAAGCGGCGTCAGCGGCGAAATCAACAACCGCGACGACGTGCTGCGCAGCCTGGACCGAATTCTCGCTTACTACACCCGTCATGAGCCCTCCAGCCCCCTGCCGGTGCTGTTGAACCGGGCCAAGAATCTGGTGCACGCCGACTTCGCGGCCATCGTGCGCAACCTGATTCCCGACGGCATGAGTCAATTTGAAAACCTGCGCGGCCCGGACAGCGATTAACAGCGAGCGGATCACGCAGTCACGTCACCGGCACCCCCGATGACGCCAACACCGTCGCTCAAGCGACCAGGAGCAGCAACGTGGCGAAGCAAAGTTCTCAGAAATTCATCGCGCGCAACCGCGCGCCTCGAGTGCAGATCGAGTACGACGTCGAGCTCTACGGCGCCGAGAAAAAGGTCCAGTTGCCCTTCGTCATGGGGGTAATGGCTGACCTCGCCGGCAAGCCCGCCGAGCCTCTGGCCCCGGTGGCCGACCGCAAGTTCCTCGAAATCGACGTCGACAATTTCGACTCGCGCCTCAAGGCCATGCAGCCGCGCGTGGCGTTCCATGTGCCCAACGAACTGACCGGCGAAGGCAACCTGAGCCTGGACCTGACCTTCGAAAGCATGGACGACTTCAGCCCGGCGGCCGTGGCCCGCAAGGTCGACTCGCTGAACAAACTGCTCGAAGCGCGCACCCAACTGGCCAACCTGCTGACCTACATGGACGGCAAGACCGGTGCCGAAGAAATCATCATGAAGGCGATCAAGGACCCAGCGCTGTTGCAGGCCCTGGCGAGCGCGCCGAAGCCAGCACAGGATCAATGACATGACCGACAACACCGCCCGCGAAGGCGCCCAGAACCTGGGCGCGACAGAAGAGACCAGCGAGTTCGCGTCCCTGCTGCTGCAAGAGTTCAAGCCCAAGACCGAACGCGCCCGTGAAGCCGTCGAGACCGCCGTGCGCACCCTGGCCGAACAGGCCCTGGCGCAGACCGACCTGGTGTCCAACGACGCCATCAAGTCGATCGAATCGATCATCGCGGCCATCGATGCCAAGCTCACCGCCCAGGTCAACCAGGTCATCCACCACCCCGAGTTCCAACAACTGGAAAGCGCCTGGCGTGGCCTGCACTACCTGGTCAACAACACCGAGACCGATGAGCAGCTCAAGATCCGCGTGCTCAACATCTCCAAGACCGACCTGCACAAGACCCTGAAGAAATTCAAGGGCACCGCGTGGGACCAGAGCCCGCTCTTCAAGAAGATGTACGAAGAAGAATACGGCCAGTTCGGCGGCGAACCTTACGGCTGCCTGGTGGGTGACTACTACTTCGACCAGTCGCCACCGGACGTGGAACTGCTGGGCGAGCTGTCGAAAGTCTGCGCCGCCATGCACGCACCGTTCATCTCCGCGGCCTCGCCGACCGTGATGGGCATGGGCTCGTGGCAGGAACTGTCGAACCCTCGCGACCTGACCAAGATCTTCACCACCCCGGAATACGCCGGCTGGCGCTCGCTGCGTGAATCGGAAGACTCGCGCTACATCGGCCTGACCATGCCGCGCTTCCTGGCGCGCTTGCCGTACGGCGCCAAGACCGATCCGGTGGAAGCCTTCGCTTTCGAAGAAAACACCGACGGCGCCGACAGTTCCAAGTACACCTGGGCCAACGCCGCTTATGCGATGGCGGTGAACATCAACCGTTCGTTCAAACACTTCGGCTGGTGCTCGCGCATCCGTGGCGTGGAGTCCGGCGGTGAAGTGGAAAACCTGCCGGCCCACACGTTCCCCACCGACGACGGTGGCGTGGACATGAAGTGCCCGACCGAAATCGCCATTTCGGACCGCCGTGAAGCGGAGCTGGCGAAGAACGGTTTCATGCCGCTGCTGCACAAGAAGAACACCGACTTCGCCGCGTTCATCGGCGCCCAGTCGTTGCAGAAACCGGCCGAATACGACGATCCGGACGCCACCGCCAACGCCAACCTGGCCGCGCGCCTGCCGTACCTGTTCGCCACGTGCCGTTTCGCCCACTACCTGAAGTGCATCGTGCGCGACAAGATCGGTTCCTTCAAAGAGAAGGACGAGATGCAGCGCTGGTTGCAGGACTGGATCCTCAACTACGTCGACGGTGACCCGGCGCACTCCACCGAAACCACCAAGGCCCAGCACCCACTGGCAGCGGCCGAAGTGATCGTCGAAGAAGTCGAAGGCAACCCGGGGTACTACAACTCCAAGTTCTACCTGCGCCCGCACTATCAGCTCGAAGGGCTGACCGTATCGCTGCGCCTGGTATCGAAACTGCCTTCGGCCAAGGGCGCGTAAGCACTGGTTGAATGCGGTACCCCTCTGTGGGAGCAAACCCTGTGGCGAGGGTGCGAGCTCGCCCGGGGGCGCGTAGCGGCCCCAGACC
>NZ_JALJDX010000146.1 GCF_022952855.1 Pseudomonas sp. RGM2987
GCTTATGTACGCTTGACCAGATGCACCGCCAGCACGTCGCAAGGCGCACCGTGCAGCACATCGTTGGCGGTCGATCCCAGCAGCAGCGCCAGGCCGTGACGGCCATGGCTGCCGACGACGATCATGTCGCAACCCTGTTCCTTGGCCAGGTGATGGATCTCCTGGCGCGGTTGCCCGTAGGTCAGGTGACTGTTTTCCTTTTTCAGGGCCGGGTACTTGGTGATCAGCCGGTCGAGGCGTTCCTTGGCTTGATCGAACTGTTGCTGCTGCAACTGGGAAAGATCCATTGGCACATCACCGCCGAAGGCCATGGCCATCGGCTCGACAATGTGCACCAGGGACAGTTTGGTGCCGTCCCGTCCTTCGCAAAGGGCGAGCGCGCGTTTGACGACGGGATCGCATTCTTCAGTGAGGTCGACGGCGACCAGGATGTGTTCGTAGTACATAAAAAGCACTCCAGAGAATGGCGATGCGGTAAGTATGGCTGGTTTCAAGCCCATTGACGCCGACTGGGGTCAATGGGCTCATCGGAATTTGGGAGTACGAATATGACGGTCTGGATTGTGCTGTCAATCCTGTTGGTGGTGTTGAGCCCCTTGGCATGGTTGCGTCCGTCCCGTTTACAGAGCGGTCGCATGGCCCTGCGCATGGAGGCGCGGCGCCTCGGCCTGGCTATGCAACTGGCCCCGCAGGAGTGGCCGCATTGGCTCGCACAGCAGCCGCCGAACCCGTGCGCCCAGTACTATCGGCCCCGGCGCGGCGGGCAATCGGCCAGCTGGAGCTACTGGCAAACTGCGCCTGGGGTGTGGGCCAATCAGTGGAGGGAAGTCTGCCAGGATGAGTCTCTACTGATTCATTTCGAGAAGTTGCCGGCCAACGTCTACAAAATCGAGGCCGACCGGCAAATGATCGCCCTTTATTGGGGTGAAAAAGGTGAGGCCAGTGTATTGCAGGACATCTGTGCCGTGCTGAAGGCATTGGCCTGAAGCCTGCCGGCATCTTTGCGGGCAAAAAAAGCCCGACACAAGTGTCGGGCGGGTTGGCCAGGCAGGCCGGTAACCTTTTTAACAAGTCCGGGCGTTCATTCGTAACGTCATCCGCCCATTCAAGCACATATCCCCCCAGCTTAGTCGGTTGAATCCGTCGCACTCTGGATTAGGGCGATTTTTCTAATTATTGACTCTATGAATAGCACTCCATCAGGCCCTGCATAACAGGTCCGTACGGTACGGAAATGACTGTGGAGTCGCGCTCGCTCGCTCTGTTTAGCGCGATTGACAATTGTCGGAAATTCCGTGAAGGTGGTGTACCCAAATCAAACGGGCGTATGAATTGAGCGTTTGTATTTTCAGAACGTTCCTACAGAAACCCGACTATCGCGTTGACGGGTGTGCCTGGCGAATTGGCGTAGCATCGACGGTAATGTCAATGCCCGAACCAGCGGCCAGCGTCCAACGTGTACTGTTCAGCTTCCATATCGTGGAGATCAGTTGATGATTTACGAAGGTAAAGCCATCACGGTTAAGGCTCTTGAAAGTGGCATCGTCGAACTGAAATTCGACCTCAAGGGTGAGTCCGTCAACAAGTTCAACCGTCTTACCCTGAACGAACTGCGTCAGGCCGTGGACACTATCAAGGCAGATGCTTCGATCAAGGGTGTGATCGTCAGCAGCGGCAAGGACGTGTTCATCGTCGGCGCCGACATCACCGAGTTCGTCGATAATTTCAAGCTGCCCGATGCCGAACTGATCGCTGGCAACCTCGAAGCCAACCGCATTTTCAGCGATTTCGAAGATCTCAACGTACCGACCGTCGCGGCCATCAACGGCATCGCCCTGGGTGGCGGCCTGGAAATGTGCCTGGCAGCGGATTACCGCGTCATGTCCACCACGGCCAAGATCGGCCTGCCGGAAGTCAAGCTGGGTATCTACCCGGGCTTCGGTGGTACCGTGCGCCTGCCACGCCTGATCGGTGTCGATAACGCCATCGAGTGGATTGCCGCCGGCAAGGAAAATCGCGCAGAAGACGCGCTGAAAGTCGGCGCCGTGGATGCGGTGGTCGAACCTGGCAAGCTGCAGGCAGCTGCCTTGGAAACGGTCAAGCGCGCCATCAGTGGTGAGTTCGACCACAAGGCCAAGCGTCAGCCGAAGCTGGAAAAGCTCAAGCTCAACGCCATTGAACAAATGATGGCCTTCGAAACCGCCAAGGGTTTCGTTGCCGGTCAAGCTGGCCCGAACTACCCGGCGCCGGTCGAAGCGATCAAGACCATCCAGAAAGCCGCCAACTTTGGTCGGGACAAGGCCCTGGAAGTCGAAGCCGCCGGCTTCGTCAAACTGGCCAAGACCTCGGCAGCACAAAGCCTGATTGGCCTGTTCCTCAACGACCAGGAACTGAAGAAAAAGGCCAAGGCCTACGACGAAATCGCCCGTGACGTGAAGCAGGCCGCCGTACTCGGCGCCGGCATCATGGGCGGCGGTATCGCCTACCAGTCGGCGTCCAAAGGCACGCCGATCCTGATGAAAGACATCAACGAACACGGGATCGAGCAAGGTTTGGCCGAAGCCGCCAAGCTGTTGGTCGGTCGCGTCGACAAAGGTCGCATGACCGCAGCGAAAATGGCCGAAGTGCTCAACGGCATTCGTCCGACCCTGTCCTACGGCGATTTCGGCCACGTCGACCTGGTGGTCGAAGCGGTCGTCGAGAATCCGAAGGTCAAGCAGGCGGTATTGGCTGAAGTCGAAGGCCAGGTCAAAGAAGGCACCATCCTGGCCTCCAACACCTCGACCATTTCCATTTCGCTGTTGGCCAAGGCCCTCAAGCATCCGGAAAACTTTGTCGGCATGCACTTCTTCAATCCGGTGCACATGATGCCGCTGGTGGAAGTGATCCGTGGCGAGAAGTCCAGCGAAGAGGCGGTTGCCACCACCGTGGCCTACGCCAAGAAAATGGGCAAGAACCCGATCGTCGTCAAGGACTGCCCGGGCTTTTTGGTCAACCGCGTGCTGTTCCCGTACTTCGGCGGCTTCGCCAAGTTGGTCAGCGCTGGCGTGGACTTCGTGCGTATCGACAAGATCATGGAAAAATTCGGCTGGCCAATGGGCCCGGCGTACCTGATGGACGTGGTCGGTATCGACACTGGCCACCATGGCCGCGACGTGATGGCCGAAGGTTTCCCTGATCGCATGAAGGACGACCGTCGTTCGGCTGTCGATGTGCTTTACGAGGCCAAGCGCCTGGGTCAGAAGAACGGCAAGGGCTTCTATGCCTACGAGACCGACAAGCGTGGCAAGCAGAAGAAAGTGGCCGATTCGTCGGTGCTGGAAGTGCTCAAGCCGATCGTCTACGAGCAGCGCGACGTCACCGACGAGGACATCATCAACTGGATGATAATCCCGCTGTGTCTGGAAACCGTGCGTTGCCTGGAAGACGGTATTGTCGAGACTGCTGCCGAAGCCGACATGGGTCTGGTCTACGGTATCGGTTTCCCTCCATTCCGTGGCGGTGCGCTGCGCTACATCGATTCGATCGGTGTGGCCGAGTTCGTTGCCCTGGCTGACCAGTACGCTGATTTGGGCGCGCTGTACCACCCGACCGCGAAGCTGCGCGAGATGGCCAAGAACGGCCAGAGCTTCTTCGGTTAAGCGCCCAACGACTAGAGCGAGAGAACATTTATGAGCTTGAATCCTAGAGACGTCGTGATTGTCGACTTCGGTCGTACGCCGATGGGCCGCTCCAAGGGCGGCATGCACCGCAACACCCGCGCCGAGGACATGTCGGCGCACCTGATCAGCAAACTGCTGGAACGTAACGTCAAGGTCGATCCGAACGAAGTCGAGGATGTGATCTGGGGCTGTGTGAACCAGACCCTGGAGCAGGGCTGGAACATCGCCCGCATGGCTTCGCTGATGACCCAGATCCCTCACACGTCGGCCGGCCAGACCGTCAGCCGCCTGTGCGGTTCGTCCATGAGCGCACTGCACACCGCTGCCCAGGCGATCATGACCGGCAACGGTGATGTGTTCGTCGTCGGTGGTGTCGAGCACATGGGCCACGTGAGCATGATGCACGGCGTCGATCCGAACCCGCACATGTCGCTGTACGCGGCAAAAGCCTCGGGCATGATGGGCCTGACCGCGGAAATGCTCGGCAAGATGCACGGTATCACCCGTGAACAGCAGGACGCCTTTGGCGTGCGTTCCCACCAGCTCGCCCATAAGGCGACGGTGGAAGGCAAGTTCAAGGACGAGATCATCCCGATGCAGGGCTATGACGAGAACGGTTTCCTGAAACTGTTCGACTACGACGAGACCATTCGTCCGGAAACCACCCTGGAAAGCCTGGCGGCCCTCAAGCCGGCATTCAATCCGAAGGGCGGCACCGTGACCGCCGGTACTTCGTCGCAGATCACCGATGGTGCCTCGTGCATGATCGTGATGTCGGCCCAGCGTGCCCAGGACCTGGGCATCCAGCCGATGGCGGTGATTCGGTCCATGGCCGTGGCGGGTGTGGATCCGGCGATCATGGGCTATGGTCCGGTTCCGGCCACTCAGAAAGCCTTGAAGCGTGCGGGCCTGAGTATCTCCGATATCGACTTCTTCGAGCTCAACGAAGCTTTCGCCGCACAGGCCCTGCCGGTGCTGAAAGATTTGAAAGTGCTCGACAAGATGAACGAGAAGGTTAACCTGCACGGCGGCGCGATCGCCCTGGGTCACCCGTTCGGTTGCTCCGGTGCGCGTATCTCCGGCACGCTGCTGAATGTCATGAAACAGAACGGCGGTACTTTTGGCGTGTCCACCATGTGCATTGGCCTCGGCCAGGGCATCGCCACTGTCTTCGAACGCGTCTAAGCGTTGCGTCGATGGAAGCCGGGGCCAAGTGCCCCGGTTTTTGTTTTTCCGGGTTTAATAAAAAAGAATTTTGTTTTTATTTTGAAAAAATTTCAGCGAGGGCCGAAGCATGCCGATACAACCTGGGCTCTACCAACATTACAAAGGCCCGCAGTACCGCGTATTCAGTATTGCGCGGCATTCCGAGACCGAGGAAGAAGTGGTCTTCTATCAAGCCCTGTATGGTGATTACGGCTTTTGGGTGCGCCCCTTGAGCATGTTCCAGGAGTCGGTCGAGGTTGACGGCGAACAGGTCCCACGCTTTGCTTTGGTGCAGGCCGAGGCGAGCATTTTTTCCGGGTCTTGAGGTCGGCATGGGGGTGACCCTGCGCTTGACCTCACCTTGCAGCCACTATATATAGCGGTGCCGCGTCAGGCGCCAACCGCCTTTCACTTTTTAGAATTCAGGAATTTTCTGATCCATGGGCAAATCGCTGGTCATTGTGGAATCCCCGGCTAAGGCCAAGACCATCAACAAGTATCTGGGCAACCAATACGTGGTGAAGTCGAGTATCGGCCATATCCGAGACCTGCCCACCAGCGGTTCGGCTAGCGCCAGCAAGGAGCCTGCCGCCAAGCGCGGCAAGGCCGCCGCTGGCGAAGCGCCGGCGCTGTCGCCTAAGGAGAAGGCGCGCAAGCAGCTGGTCTCACGCATGGGGGTAGATCCGGAACACGGCTGGAAAGCCAAGTACGAGATCCTCCCGGGCAAGGAAAAGGTTATCGAAGAACTGCGTCGGCTCGCCAAGGACGCCGACACCATCTATCTCGCGACGGACTTGGACCGCGAAGGGGAAGCCATTGCCTGGCACCTGCGCGAAGCCATCGGTGGCGATGACAGCCGCTACAAGCGCGTGGTGTTCAACGAAATCACCAAGAAGGCCATCCAGGAGGCCTTCTCCGAGCCGGGCGAGCTGGACATTCACCGGGTCAACGCCCAGCAGGCGCGTCGTTTTCTCGACCGCGTGGTGGGCTACATGGTTTCGCCACTGCTGTGGGCCAAGATCGCCCGCGGCCTGTCGGCCGGGCGAGTGCAGTCGGTCGCGGTGAAGCTGGTGGTGGAGCGCGAGCGGGAGATCCGCGCGTTCATTCCTGAAGAGTACTGGGAGGTCCACGCCGACCTCGGCACCGCCAAGGGCGCCACCGTGCGTTTCGAGGTCGCCCGCGAGAAAGGCGAGGCCTTCAAGCCGCTCAACGAAGCACAGGCCATGGCTGCGCTGGAGAAGCTCAAGGCTTCCAGCTACAGCATCGTCAAGCGCGAAGACAAGCCGACCAGCAGCAAGCCATCGGCACCGTTCATCACCTCTACGCTGCAACAGGCTGCCAGTAACCGCCTGGGCTTTGGCGTGAAGAAAACCATGATGATGGCCCAGCGTCTGTACGAAGCCGGCTACATCACTTACATGCGTACCGACTCGACCAACCTCTCGGCCGATGCCGTGGCGATGGCGCGAACCTATATTGAAAGCGAATTCGGCAAGAAGTACCTGCCGGAGACGCCCAATGTCTATAGCAGCAAGGAAGGCGCTCAAGAGGCTCACGAAGCGATTCGTCCGTCAGACGCCAACACCGAGCCGAGCAAGCTATCGGGCATGGAGCGCGACGCCGAGCGCCTCTATGAGCTGATCTGGCGCCAGTTCCTGGCTTGCCAGATGTTGCCAGCGCAATACCTGTCGACCACGGTCAGCGTCGGTGCCGGCGATTTCGAGCTGCGTGCCAAGGGCCGCATCCTGAAATTTGACGGTTATACCCGCGTCATGCCACAGATCGCCAAGCCTGGGGATGACGATGTCCTGCCGGACATGGCCCAGGGCGATGTGATGAAGCTGATCAAGCTTGATCCGACGCAGCATTTCACCAAGCCGCCGGCGCGCTATTCCGAAGCCAGTCTGGTCAAGGAAATGGAAAAACGCGGGATTGGTCGTCCTTCGACCTACGCCGCGATCATCTCCACGATCCAGGACCGCGGTTACGTGGCGTTGCACAACCGTCGTTTTTACTCGGAAAAGATGGGTGACATTGTTACCGAGCGTCTATCCGAAAGCTTCTCGAACCTGATGGACTACGGCTTCACCGCCGGCATGGAAGAGAACCTCGACGATGTGGCCCAGGGCGAGCGCGACTGGAAAAACGTCCTTGATGAGTTCTACGGCGACTTCAAGAAAAAACTCGAAGTGGCCGAAAGCCCAGAAAGCGGCATGCGCGCCAACCAGCCGGTCATGACTGACATTCCGTGCCTGACCTGCGGCCGGCCGATGCAGATACGCACCGCCTCGACCGGTGTATTCCTTGGGTGCTCCGGCTACAGCCTGCCACCCAAGGAGCGCTGCAAGGCGACGGTCAACCTGGTGCCGGGCGACGAAATCGCCGCGGACGACGAGGGTGAATCCGAATCCCTGGTGCTGCGTGGCAAGCATCGCTGCCCGATCTGCAGCACGGCGATGGACGCCTACCTGTTGGATGAGAAGCGCAAGTTGCACATCTGCGGTAACAACCCGGACTGTGCCGGCTACGAGATCGAAGAGGGCACCTATCGCATCAAGGGCTACGAAGGCCCAAGCCTGGAGTGCGACAAGTGTGGCAGCGAGATGCAGCTCAAGACCGGCCGTTTCGGCAAGTTCTTCGGTTGCACCAACCCGACCTGCAAGAACACCCGCAAACTGCTCAAGAGCGGTGACGCGGCGCCGCCGAAGATGGACCCGGTGAAGATGCCTGAGCTCAAGTGCGAGAAGGTCAACGACACCTACATCCTGCGCGATGGCGCCTCTGGCCTGTTCCTGGCGGCAAGCCAGTTCCCGAAGAACCGCGAAACCCGGGCGCCGCTGGTCATGGAAATCGTGCCGCACAAGGATGAGATCGATCCGAAGTACCATTTCCTCTGCGAAGCACCGCAGAAGGATCCGGAAGGACGCCCAGCGGTGATTCGTTACAGCCGCAAGACCAAGGAGCAGTACGTGCAGACTGAAGTCGACGGCAAGCCGACCGGCTGGAAGGCCTTCTACGACGGCGGTAAATGGAAGGTTGAAGACAAGCGCTGATCGTTTGGGGTGGGTGCCCCGGCGTCCGCCGTCAGCCAACCAGGACCCCCTGTGGGAGCGAGCCTGCTCGCGATGATGGAGTTTTAGTCAGCATCGATGTCGACTGATACACCGCTATCGCGAGCAGGCTCGCTCCCACAGGGGGACGCTTGATCCTTGGATTGACTGTTTTCGACTTGCGGTGCCTAGGTTGATCCACGACACTGTCGCCCTTGCGTGAAGCTTTTATTTCGTTGGAGATGCCGCCATGGCCCACGAACTCTACACTCGCACCAATCAGAAAATTTATTTCGCCGGCCTGTCGCTCGAAGCGCTCACCAGAGCCGAGGATGGGCGTGCAATGAACTCTCCAGCGCTGCTTCAGGCAGGGCGTGAGTCCGCGCTGTTTCACCTTTACGGTGCATTGTTGGGTTTGTGTCATGAAATTGCCGGGTTCTATCGTCTGCCGCAGGCGAATGCGCCACGGGCTGAGCTGCTATTGACCCGCGAAGTATTGGATGCCATTGCCATCCCGGAATTGGCTGAAATGGTTGAGTTGGCTCACAACCCGGAAACCTGGCTGGCGAAACTGTTGGCCGCCCACGCGGCGCTCTTCCAGCCGCCACGAGCCCCGCACAAGCCCAAGGGCGACGTGACCCAGCCGTTGATCGTGGCGGTCAACCTGGATGAGCAAGAACCTGAGCAGGACTTGAGTCGGGAAGAGCTGGAGAGCTGGCGCCAGAACCTCAAGAGTCTGGCAATACGCTTTCGCGAAGGCTTGAACGAGTGCTGAATTTTCCTTCAGCCCGCTCTGTTTGTTGATGACACTTGGTCAAGATACCGAGCGAAGCCTGGCCGATGACTATATAATCCTCGCCTTTCGTGGAGAACAGACTTTTATGCCAACGTCCTTTCTAGAAATTGTCGAACTTCCTGATGGCCGCATCGAACTGCGCAGGGCCGAGGACGAAGGTTCACTGGTCACCTTGAACTTCTCCGAAGACGCCAAGGCGTTCCTTCAAGGCCAACACGTCGAGGTCGCCAAGGCGATGTTGAGCGTAGGCGTTCAGATGGCTGGACGCCTGGTTGAAGGCGAATTCAACAAGGAAGAGGGCCCGCGGGTTCTGCATTGATCCCGTGTGTCGGTTCTAGCGAATCAAGTCTCATCGGCTTCTCTGTCCTGGAGAAGCCCCGGGTGTGTCTTAGCCCAATCGAATATTCAGGCTTTGTGCGTCTCCGGTGCGAGCGGCGCTGATCAATTGTTGCCGTGCGCTGGCGGTCAAAGGATTGAGCCAACTGACTACGGTATGGCTTCGACCCAGGCGTAGCGCCTCGCAGGTCAACTGTTGAGCGCTTTGAGTGCCTCGGGGTTGCAACAACAGGATGCGTTCACGATTCAATCCGGCGTCTCGCAGCCAGGCTTGGGTTACGCTGGCCGGCGGTGCGATCAGTGTCAGCCAGCGAGCATCCTGGTCCTGGCTCAGTTCACGCAGAATCGGCGCCAGCAAGTTCAGGCAGTTCCCGGCCGCGCCACGTAACGACAGTTCACTGAAAGCGTCGGGCTCGACGCCCCAGGGCGACTCGATGACCTCTTTCAGGACTGGAACCAGCGGTTGAGCCATGAATGCCTCGAACAGCGGAAGTTGTGTGTGTTGCGGGGTGTGAGGGAACTGCATAAAGCCTCCTTTAGCGGCGAATGACGCCGACGCTCAAGCCTTCGATGACCAGCTCCTGATCTTTCAGGTTGACTTCGATGGGGGCGAATTCCGGGTTCTCGGCGATTAGCCAGACCTTGCTGCCGTCGCGCTTGAAGCGCTTGACGGTCACTTCGTCGCCGATACGGGCCACTACGATCTGGCCATTGCGCGCTTCACGCGTGGTGTGTACGGCCAGCAGGTCGCCATCGAAGATGCCGATGTCCTTCATGCTCATGCCGTGCACACGAAGCAGGTAGTCAGCCCGTGGGTGGAAGAACGAAGGGTTGATGTTGCAGGACTCTTCGACGTGTTGCTGGGCCAGGATCGGAGCACCGGCAGCAACCCGGCCGATGATCGGCAGCGTGGTTTCGTCGGCCTTGGCTTCGAAGCCTGGGATGCGAATACCGCGGGAGGCACCCGGGGTCATTTCGATAGCCCCCTTGCGGGCCAGCGCCTTGAGGTGCTCTTCAGCGGCGTTGGGTGACTTGAACCCCAGTTCCTGAGCGATTTCCGCACGGGTTGGCGGGTAGCCGTTGTCTTCGAGGCAACGTTTGATGAAGGCCAGAATCTCTGCTTGGCGTGGCGTCAGCTTTAGCATAATGATCGCTCTGTCTTTTTATACAGTGACTGGGATTATATACAGTGGACGCCGCTTGGCAATCCTCCTTTTTTCACACGCCGCTGGACGGTCAATCGTACGGCCCGATATGACATCGCTACGGCCTGGTAAAAGGTGTGGTTAAATATCTGACCGGGCGTTCGCAAAACGTCCCGGCAGGCTTGACAACCCTTGGGCTGAAACGTATGTTTCAAACAAGTGTTTGTCAGGCGGAGTACCCATGGCCCAGTCGGAAACCGTTGAACGCATTCTCGATGCTGCCGAGCAGTTGTTCGCGGAAAAAGGTTTCGCCGAGACCTCGTTGCGTTTGATCACCAGCAAGGCCGGGGTAAACCTGGCGGCGGTGAACTATCACTTCGGTTCGAAAAAGGCGCTGATCCAGGCGGTTTTCTCGCGATTCCTCGGGCCTTTCTGCATCAGTCTCGACCGCGAGCTGGAACGGCGCCAGGCCAAGCCGGACGTCAAGCCGACTCTCGAGGAGTTGCTGGAAATCCTGGTCGAGCAAGCCCTCGTCGTGCAGCCACGCAGCGGCAATGACCTGTCCATTTTCATGCGCCTGCTGGGCCTGGCGTTCAGCCAGAGCCAGGGTCACCTGCGGCGTTACCTGGAAGACATGTACGGCAAGGTGTTCCGTCGCTACATGCTGCTGGTCAACGAAGCGGCTCCGCGTATCCCTCCCATCGAATTGTTCTGGCGTGTGCATTTCATGCTCGGCGCTGCGGCGTTCAGCATGTCCGGTATCAAGGCGTTGCGAGCCATCGCCGAAACCGATTTCGGTGTAAACACATCGATCGAGCAGGTGATGCGCCTGATGGTGCCGTTCCTGGCCGCCGGCATGCGCGCCGAAAGCGGTGTCACCGATGAGGCCATGGCGGCCGCGCAATTGCGTCCACGCAGTAAATCCGCCCCGGTTCCCGTCAAGGCCTGAGTCGTCGGGTGGGCGCGGCCGCTGACATCCGCTAAGCTAGCCGCCCATGCCGACTCTCGTCTCGAACCTGCTTTATTATTCGCTCTCGCCGCTCGGGTTCATCGTTATTAAGGAAATACTATGACTGCTGGCCTGCAAGGCTCGTTGATGGTGGACGTCGCCGGTACCTGGCTGACGGCCGAAGATCGCCACCTGTTGCGCCAGCCGGAAGTAGGCGGCCTGATCATTTTCGCCCGCAACATCGAGCATCCGCGCCAGGTGCGTGAGCTGAGTGCGTCAATCCGCGCCATCCGGCCCGACCTGCTGTTGGCGGTGGATCAGGAGGGTGGTCGTGTCCAGCGTCTGCGCCAAGGTTTCGTGCGCCTGCCGGCGATGCGGGCGATTGCCGACAACCCGAACGCCGAGTACCTGGCCGAGCAGTGCGGCTGGATCATGGCCACCGAGGTGCTGGCGGTCGGCCTGGATTTGAGCTTCGCACCGGTGCTGGATCTGGATTATCAGCGCAGCGCTGTCGTCGGCAGCCGAGCCTTTGAGCGCGATCCCGAGCGCGCAGCGCAATTGGCCGGGGCCTTCATCCGTGGCATGAACGCCGCCGGGATGGCGGCCACCGGCAAGCACTTTCCGGGGCATGGCTGGGCCGAGGCCGATTCCCATGTGGCCATTCCGAACGATGAGCGCAGCCTCGAACAGATCCGGGCTAACGACCTTGTGCCCTTTGCCCGCTTGAGCAAGCAGCTCGCGGCGGTGATGCCGGCCCACGTCATTTATCCGCAGGTCGACGCCAGTCCGGCCGGATTCTCCCGGCGTTGGCTGCAGGACATCCTGCGAGGCGAGTTGCAGTTCGACGGCGTGATCTTCAGCGATGACCTGTCCATGGCCGGTGCTCATGTGGTGGGCGATGCCGCCAGTCGGATCGAGGCGGCCTTGACGGCCGGTTGCGACATGGGCCTGGTGTGCAACGACCGCGCCGCCGCAGAGCTGGCCTTGAGCGCTGCCCAGCGCCTGAAAGTCAAGCCCTCGGCGCGGATCGCACGCATGCGCGGCCAGGCCTTTGCCTCTACTGAGTATCGTCAGGATCCGCGTTGGCTGGAGGCGATTGGCGCGCTGAAAGCTGCTCAACTGATCGATTAAGGGCTTTGACATGGCTGTCTATATTCTGATTGATGACACTCCATGACCCAGTCGATTGAAGAACTTCTCGAGACTGAATGGATGGAGGAATTTGGTCCTCGTTATCTTGAGCGCGGGTTCGACTACGCCGAGAGAGAAAGCGTCCGGATACTGCGGGTAGAGGAACGAGCGATCCACGCTGAATGCCTGGGCAGTGGCGACAATACCTATCAGCAAGTCATCAAGCTCAATCGTTATCGTGGCTACGACAGTGTTCATTACGAATGCTCGTGCCCGGTCGGATACAGCTGCAAGCACTGCGCTGCCGTCATGTTCCATCTCATGGGAAATCCGCAAGCACTGGAGACCGGCTCCGGCGGTGAGCGCCTGAGTCTGGAACTTGAAGCCTGGATCTCGCATATTCCTGCTCCAGGCCCCGGGTCGGCAGGCACCGGAAAAACCGATGTCCGGCTCTTCTACAAGCTCCAGAAAATGCATTCCGGGAAGTGGATGCTGGAGCTGTTCAAGGGGCGTCAGCTTGACGACGGTTCCTTGAAGGATCTCAAAGCGTTTGGTCAACTGACGGACATGCTGATTCGCTTTCCGGATTACATGTCCGATATCGACAAACAGATAGGTCAGGCGCTGATCAGCAGTCAGCACCATCACAGTCAGAACAGTTTTCTCTTGCAAGGGCGTCATGGCGCTGAGGTGCTTGCACTTGCATTAAAGTCTTCTCGCTTGTTCCTTGAGTTTCACCTGCCGCAGCCTCTGGTCGTCGGCCCTCCAAAACACGCCCGGTTTTCCTGGGTAGAACAGTCCAATGGCAACTACCGACCTCAATGGCAAAGTGGCGATCAGGCATTGGATAACATTCTGGGTCTTGAGCCGCTTCATTACCTGGATATACCGCGCGGCGAGCTGGGCAGGCTTTCCTATGAAATGGATGACAAACTGGCGTGCTATTTATATTTCGCACCGGAGGTCCCCGCTAAACATGTCGCACTTTTCAGTCATCGGATCAGCGCTGTCGATCGGTCGATACCGCCCCCGAAAAAACTGACGGAGCGCATCATCCAGGATGTCGAGCCGCAGGCGGTGCTGACGTTGGGCAGTGAGTTCAACTTCAGGCGTTGGAACTCGGTCCCGGAACATCGCGCGGCGTTGACCTTCACTTACGACGGGCACGTTGCGGACGATAAAGCAGTCACCGAGATTGTGGTCCTGTCGGGGGCAGAGACCCTGCGAATCCAACGTAAGCCGGATGCTGAGCAGGTCTTTCGTACGGTTTTGCGTAAAGTGGGCTTCAAGAAAGCCAGCCGGGCTCAAAGCCTTGCACTAACAGATAGTCCGGGCGAGCTGTACAAAATGCGCGATGACGCAGCCTGGTTGGCCTTCATGGAAAAAGGCTTGCCGCAACTGCGTGCCGCTGATTGGCAGGTCGAAATTGAGGATGGCTTCCATTTCGTTGTGCAACCGGTGGAGCAATTTTACGCCGACATCGAGGAGTCGCCTGATCGGGCGTGGTTCGATTTGCAGTTGGGCATAGTCGTGAATGGCGAACGGCATAGCCTGCTGCCGATTTTGCTTCATCTGCTTCGCTCGAATCCGGAGATGATGGCCCCGGATAATCTCGATCGGCAAGATGATGACCAGTTGATGCTGATCGATCTCAACGGCGGAAAGTTCATGGCCGGGCCCGGCGTCAAGGTCGCGCTGCCATATGGTCGGATCAAGTCGTTGATGGCCACCCTTGGTGAGCTGTACAAGAAGGAGCATCGGGGCGACTCGATACGTTTGAATGCCTTCGATGCCGCGAGGTTGAATACGCTCGAGGGTGTGCCGCTGGCCTGGCAGGGCGGGGAGCGACTGCGTACGTTCGCCAAACGGTTGAATGAGTCGACTCATGTGCGCGTCGCTGCACCTGAAGGGCTCAATGCCACGTTGCGTCCATATCAGCTCGAAGGCCTGAACTGGATGCAAAACCTGCGTGAGCTGGAGGTCGGCGGCATCCTGGGTGATGACATGGGCCTGGGGAAAACCTTGCAAACCCTGGCGCACCTGCTCTACGAGAAACAGGCTGGGCGCCTGGATCTCCCGGCGCTGGCGATCATGCCGACCAGCCTGATTCCCAACTGGCTCGATGAAGCCGAGCGCTTTGCGCCACAGCTCAACGTCCTGGCGCTGCACGGTGCGACCCGGCAAAAAGACTTCACCAGCCTGGCACAATATGACCTGGTATTGACGACCTATGCCTTGTTGCCGCGCGATCTGGAGGTGCTACAGCCCCAGGCCTGGAGTGTGCTGATCCTCGATGAAGCGCAGAACATCAAGAACCCCACCAGCAAGGCCGCCCAGGCTGCTCGCGAACTGAAGGCCCGGCAGCGCCTGTGCCTGTCGGGCACGCCTCTGGAAAATCATCTGGGCGAACTTTGGTCGCTGTTCCATTTCCTGTTGCCCGGTTGGTTGGGGGACAGCAAGACCTTCAATCGGGACTACCGGACACCGATCGAAAAACACGGTAACGGCGAGCGAATGCGTCACCTGACGGCGCGGATCAAGCCTTTCCTGTTGCGGCGTAAGAAGGAACAGGTCGCTACTGAGTTGCCACCCAAGACGGAAATCGTGCATTGGGTCGATCTCAGCGAGGGGCAGCGGGATGTCTATGAGACCGTGCGCATCGCGATGGACAAGAAGGTCCGCGATGAGATTGCCCGTAGCGGCGTGGCTCGCAGCCAGATCATTATCCTCGATGCATTGCTCAAGTTGCGCCAGGCCTGCTGCGACCTGAGGTTGCTCAATACGACGCAGACGGACAAGGCGCTGCGCTCGGGCAGCGCAAAACTGACCAGCTTGATGGAGATGCTGGAAGAACTCCTCAGTGAAGGGCGCAAGGTTTTGCTGTTTTCCCAATTCACCTCGATGCTGGCCTTGATTGAAGAGGAGTTGAAAAAGCGCAGCCTTGATTATTCCTTGCTGACCGGTTCCACCACGGATCGTCGTACCCCGGTGAGGGATTTTCAAAGTGGCAAGGTGTCACTGTTCTTGATCAGCCTGAAGGCGGGCGGTACGGGGCTCAACCTGACGGCCGCCGATACGGTGATCCATTTCGACCCGTGGTGGAATCCGGCAGTGGAAAATCAGGCCACCGACCGCGCGTACCGGATCGGGCAAAACAAGCCGGTGTTCGTCTACAAACTGATTGCCCGCGGTACGGTGGAGGAGAAGATACAGCTTCTTCAGCAGGACAAGGCTGCATTGGCTGGCAGCGTGTTGGATGGCGGAACGACAGGCGGATGGAAGCTTGAGCAGAGTGATATCGAAGCGCTGTTTGCGCCGTTGCCCAAGTCTTGAATTCGCATAATGATCATTGTGAGGGCGCGAATGATCACAGGCTTTTCGTGCGCCCCAGATATCTGTGGGAGCGGGGTTGCTCGCGAAGACTGAGTGTCAGTCAACGTCATTACCACTGACCCTGCGCCTTCGCGGCAACATTAATGTTTGCTGACCCTGCGCCTTCGCGAGCAAGCCCGCTCCCACAGTGTTTCGCTTTCGACGGGGCCTCAGCGCTTCTCAAGCTTATCCGGCAGCGGCGCAAACAGTGCCTCGATATCCTCGCTCTGCAACTTCCAGTCTCCGGCCACGCGTCCGTCGAGCACGCCCGCGGCGAGGTCGGATTTTTCTTTTTGCAGCAGCTGAATCTTCTCTTCCACCGTGCCGCGGGCAATCAGTTTGTAAACGAACACCGGTTTTTCCTGGCCGATGCGATAAGCGCGGTCGGTCGCCTGGTTTTCGGTTGCCGGGTTCCACCACGGGTCGTAATGGATCACCGTGTCGGCTTCGGTCAGGTTCAGCCCAACGCCACCGGCCTTCAGGCTGATCAGAAAGATCTGACGCTTGCCGCTCTGGAATTCCTTGACCGGCGTACGCCGGTCGCGGGTCTGGCCGGTCAGGATGGCGTAGTCGACGCCGCGTTTCTTCAGTTCACTCTCTATCAAGGCCAGCATCGAGGTGAACTGGGAAAACAGCAGCACCCGGCGGCCCTCTTCAAACAGCTCCTCAAGCATTTCCATCAGGCTGTCGAGCTTGCCCGAGGTGCTGCCTCGCGCGGGCAGGGCGGCGTCGTTGATCAGGCGCAGGTCGCAACACACCTGGCGCAGCTTGAGCAGCGCTTCGAGGATGATGATCTGGCTGCGGGCCACGCCTTTGCGGGTGATCTCGTCGCGGACCTTCTTGTCCATGGCCAGGCGCATGGTTTCGTAGACATCCCGCTGGGCATCGCTGAGTTCGACCCAATGGATGATCTCGGTCTTGGGCGGCAGCTCCGTCGCTACTTGCTCCTTGGTCCTGCGCAGCAGGAAAGGTTTTATCCGGCCGTTGAGGTGCTGCAGTCTTACCTCACTGCCGCGCTTTTCAATCGGTACGCGGTAATCACGGTTGAAACTCTTCACATCCCCGAGCCACCCCGGCAACAGGAAGTGGAACAGCGACCACAGCTCGCCCAAGTGATTTTCCAGCGGCGTACCGGACAGGCACAGGCGCTGCCGGGCGTCGAGTTCGCGGGCGGCCTGGGCGGCTTTGCTGGTGGGGTTCTTGATGTACTGGGCTTCATCGAGGATCAACACATGCAGTGGCTGTGCTTTCAGGCGCTCGACATCCTTGGGCAACAGCGCATAGGTGGTGAGGATCAGGTCGTATTCGGCCAGGCGCTCGAAATGCTTCTTGCGCCCGGCGCCGTACAGCGCCAGTACCTTGAGTTGCGGAGTGAAATGGCTCGCTTCGTCGAGCCAGTTGGGAATCAGGCTGGTGGGCATGACTACCATGCACGGCCGGTCGAGGCGCCCGGCATTTTTCTCGCTGAGAATATGTGCCAGAGTCTGTAGGGTTTTGCCCAGGCCCATGTCGTCCGCGAGGATGCCTCCGACTTCCAGCTGACGCAGCGATTGCATCCAGCTCAGACCTTCGAGTTGGTAAGGCCTCAGCGTCGCGTTCAAGCCATCTGGAGCGCTGCTGGTGTAGTCCTTGATGTCCCGCAGGCGTTGGGCCAGGCCGCGAATGTGTTCGCCGCCTTCCCAGCTCAGGGGCATGTCTTGCAGCGGGTTCAGGCGCAAGGCGTCCGCGCTGTTCAGCCGCAGTTTGGTGGTGCCGGGTTCTTGCAGGTAAAACTCGCCAAGGGTGGCCAGTACTGGTTTCAGCCGGCCATAGGGCAGCGCCACTTGCTGCGGACCGAACTCGGAATTCGGGCGGTTGGGCAGGTTGACCAGGATCAGTTCGTCGTCGCGGCGCCGGGCCAGGCGTTCCGGGTTGAACAACTCGATATGCGAGCGCATCAGGTTCAGCAGGATCGGCAGCAGGCTCAGGCGCTCGCCGTTGACGATGATCCCCAGTTCCAGGTCGAACCAGTCCCGCTCCGGTGCTTCTTCCACCGTGGCATACCAGTCGTCGACGGCGGTCAGATCGAAACCGAACTCCTCGTCGATCTGCAATTCCCAGCCTTGCTCGCGCAATTTCGGCAGGTCGTTGAGGGTAAACGTCAGCCAGGCGCTGTCGTTGACCATCTCGTACAGCTCACCAGCGCTTTCCGGCAACGCCTTGCTTTGCCGGGTCGCGATCTTGAAGCCAAGGATTCTTAGCTGTTCGCGGTAGGACTGTTCCACATCGGTGTGGCGTTTTATCCGCAGCGTCTGGGTTTCCTGGCGAATCAGTACGTCGGTGTTGCGCTGGCCGCTGACGTATTCATCCAGGTAACTGAAGGACAGGGCAGCGCGGTGCTGGATGTAGCGCTGCATCTTGCCGTTGCGGGGCTCGAAGGCGCTGAACTCGATGCTCGCCAGCCACAGGCGCGGCAGCGGTTGCACATTGTCCACCAGCACTTGCGGCGGGGCCTTGGGGCTGCGGTTGTCCAGCACCGCCTGGAGTTTCTCCAGCAGTTGCGCGTCCTTTTCGGCGGCCGGGTAGGCCAGGGTTTCCTGGACTTGCAGCAGCACCGCCGCGCAGTGCTTGCAGTTGATGCGCACCGGACAGGAGCAAGCGGCCTCAAGCAGGATCAATGTGCCTTTGGCTGACTCTTTAAGGCGAATAGTCTGACGGTAGACACTGCCGCCGGAGCCTTCGCAACTGGCGGTGATGGTGCTGTCGCCGGCCTCGACGATCCGCACGCGATTTTCCAGCGCATAACGGCGCCCGCGCTCCAGGCTCTGTTCCTTGAATCGATTGACCCAGGAAGGTGCCAGGGGTTTGCTCAGGGGCGAGGGCATAGGCGCCGATCAGTCCGGAATGACGTCAGGCGCCTGCCGTGGCGCGGGCGCGGTCAGCGAGGTGATCTTGATCAGCAGCCCGAGGTGGCCATTGTCGAGGAAATTCAGTTGCCCGTTCTTGGTGTGGCTTTGTTGCTTGAGGCGCTCGCTGGCGGTGACCAGGCCATTGGTGTCGATCTGGTTGATCCAGAAATCGGCGTCCACGTCGGTGAAGCGCCCCAGCTTCAGCTCAAGGGTGCCCTCGATGGGAAATTGACCGAATTGTTCGGCTCCGTCGCTGATGGCGACCTTGCTGCCCTGTTCGCCCAGGTTCTGTTGCCACGCCTTGTGCATCAACACTGTGTATTGGCCGCTGGCGTTGAGTTTTTCGACGATGTTGCCCAGGGTCGGCGTGCGCTGGCTGTCCGAGGCCAGGCGTTGGGCGCCGGCATCCCAGTCTTCCGGCGCAGCGCGGCTGATGATGGCCGGTTCGGCGTTCTGGCGCACCAGGATCATTTCGACCTGATACAGGTCATCGGCAAACGCCAGGGGAGCGACCAGGGTCATCAACAAAGTCAGTGAGCGAAACAGGCGCATGTGGCGTCCTTCAAGCAGTGGTCGGGGTAAGGCGCTCGAACAGCGCTTCTACGGTGTTGAAACGCTCTTCCGGGCGCTCCATGGGCACCATGAATTTGAACATCGTCGCACCTTCGAACTTGTAGCGTTTGGGCTGGCCCTGGATCAGCTTGATCAGTACCAGCGGATCGACCGGCGTCTGCGCTTCGAACTCGATACGACCGCCGTTGGGGCCGCCGTCGACTTTCTTGATGCCCAATTGCTCGGCCTTGAGCTTGAGCAGCGTGGTGCGCACCAGGTTCTTGGTCGGTTCCGGCAACAGGCCGAAGCGGTCGATCATCTCCACTTGCAGGTCCTTGAGACCTTCCTCGTCGGTGGCCGAGGCGATGCGTTTGTAGAGGATCAGTCGCGCGTGGACATCCGGCAGGTAGTCCTCCGGGATCAGCGCCGGCACCCGCAGGTTGATTTCCGGCCCGCCACCCAAGGGTTGGTCGAGGTTCGGCTGTTCGCCCTTGCGGATCGATTTGACCGCCCGTTCGAGCATTTCCATGTACAGGGTGAAGCCGACGGCCTGGATCTGCCCGCTCTGGCCGTCGCCCAGCAACTCACCGGCGCCACGGATTTCCAGGTCGTTAGTGGCGAGCACGAAGCCGGCGCCCAAGTCCTGGGTGTTGGCGATGGCTTCCAGGCGCTTTTCCGCATCCGGCGTGATCTGCTGGCGTGGCGGGGTCAACAGGTAGGCGTAGGCCTGGTGGTGGCTGCGCCCGACCCGGCCGCGCAACTGGTGCAACTGGGCCAGGCCGAACTTGTCGGCGCGTTCGATGATGATGGTGTTGGCGCTCGGCACGTCGATGCCGGTCTCGATGATGGTCGAGGCGATCAGCACGTTGAAGCGCTTGTGGTAGAAGTCGCTCATCACCTGTTCGAGTTCACGTTCGCGCATCTGCCCATGGCCGATGCCGATCCGCGCCTCCGGTACCAGCTCGGCCAGGTCGGCGGCGCATTTCTCGATGGTCTTGACGTCGTTGTGCAGGTAATAGACCTGGCCACCCCGCAGCAGCTCACGGAGCAAGGCTTCCTTGACCGTGCTTTTGTTCTGCTCCATGACGAAAGTGCGCACCGACAGGCGACGGGCCGGCGGGGTGGCGATGATCGACAGGTCACGCATGCCCGACACCGCCATGTTCAACGTGCGCGGGATCGGCGTGGCCGTCAGGGTGAGGATGTCGACCTCGCTGCGCAGGGCCTTGAGCTGTTCTTTCTGGCGCACGCCAAAGCGGTGTTCTTCGTCGATGATCACCAGCCCGAGGTTCTTGATCTTCACATCGTCCTGCAGCAGCTTGTGCGTACCGATGACGATGTCGATCTTGCCCTCGGCGAGGTCGGCGACGGCAGCGTTCACTTCCTTGGTGGACTTGAAGCGGCTCATCACTTCCACGGTCACCGGCCAGTCGGCGAAGCGGTCACGGAAGCTGTTGTAATGCTGTTGGGCGAGCAGGGTGGTGGGTACCAGGATCGCCACCTGCTTGCCACCGTGCACGGCAATGAACGCGGCGCGCATCGCCACTTCGGTCTTGCCGAAGCCCACATCGCCGCACACCAGTCGATCCATCGGCTTGGCGGCGAGCATGTCGGCGCGCACGGCTTCGATGGTGGTCTGCTGGTCGACGGTTTCTTCGAACGGGAAACCGGCGCTGAAGGTTTCGTAGTCGGCTTTCGGGTCGGCGAAGGCGTAACCTTCGCGGGCAGCACGGCGGGCGTAGATGTCGAGCAGTTCGGCGGCCACGTCGCGCACCTGTTCGGCGGCCTTGCGCTTGGCTTTCTGCCAGGTTTC
Organism: Pseudomonas sp. RGM2987; assembly: GCF_022952855.1. Taxonomy (GTDB): domain Bacteria; phylum Pseudomonadota; class Gammaproteobacteria; order Pseudomonadales; family Pseudomonadaceae; genus Aquipseudomonas. The sequence goes on from NZ_JALJDX010000146.1 coordinate 20,901, forward strand.
CGAGCCCAGGCGATGCAGCGGGGCCAGGGCGTCGTCGCTGCCGGTGTAGCGGGCGATCAGGTGCAGGTTTGCCACCGGCACGTAGAGCTTGGCGCCCTCGGCGTATTCCAGGGTGAGGAATTCGGCCGCCTGGTTGTCGATTTCCAGGGTCGCCAGGCCGAGGTAGCGTCCTACCCCGTGGTCGATGTGCACTACCGGCGCGCCTTCGCGCAGCTCGGTGAGGTTCTTGATGACGGCGTCGTTGGCGGCATCGGCGCGCTTCTCGCGACGGCGACGCTGCATGACGCGCTGACCGAACAACGGGCTTTCGGCCACCAGCGCCAGTGCCGGATCATCCAGCACAAGGCCGTCGTTGAGTGGCGCGATGGTAATTGCCAGGCGATCCTTGCCGGCGACGAAGTCCGGCCAGTTGTCGACTGTTTTTGGCCGCAGCTTCAGGCGTTCCAGCAACTCCAGCAGCACTTCGCGGCGTCCGGCGGTTTCTGCGGTGAATAGAACGCGACCGGGGAACTCGTCGAGGAAACCGGCCAGGGCCGCCAACGGCTGGGCGGCCTTGGCTTCGATCGCCAGGTCTGGCAAGGGCTTGGCCGGGAAGCGCTCGCGGCCGACGCCGGTTTCTACGTCCTGCTGGCTGGCGACTACGCGCGGCCAGTTCTTGAGGCGGGCAAAGCAGTCTTCCACCGGGAGGAACAGCTCGGCCGGCGGCAACAGCGGACGGGAGGGATCGACGCGGCGCTCTTCATAGCGGTTGCGCACGTCGTTCCAGAAATTTTCCGCCGCTTGTTCGATGCCCGGCAGGGAGAACACCTGAGTGTCCTGGGGCAGGTAATCGAACAGGGTAGAGGTTTCTTCGAAGAACAGCGGCAAGTAGTACTCGATGCCGGCGGGGGTAATCCCACTGCTCAAATCCTGGAAAATCGGGCAACGGCGGAAGTCCACGTCAAAGCGCTCACGAAAGCGCGCCTTGAAGCGCGTCACGGCGTCCTTTTGCAGCGGGAACTCCTTGGCCGGCAGCAGGCGAATCGACTGGACCTTGTCGATGGAGCGCTGGTTCTCCGGGTCAAAGGTGCGCAAAGTCTCGATTTCGTCATCGAACAGGTCGATGCGGTACGGCAATTTGCTGCCCATCGGGAACAAATCGATCAGTGCACCGCGTACGGCAAACTCGCCATGCTCGTAGACCGTGTCGACGCAACGGTAGCCACTGGCCTCCAGGCGGGTGCGCATCTGCTCGACGTCGAGTTTCTGGCCGATGTCCAGTACCAGGCTGCTGCCCAGCAGAAACTGGGTGGGTGCCAGGCGATGTAGGGCCGTAGTGATCGGCACTACCAAAACGCCATGACTGAGCTCCGGTAGCCGGTAAAGGCTGGCGATCCGCTGGGAAATGATGTCTTGGTGGGGCGAAAACAGATCGTAGGGCAGGGTTTCCCAGTCCGGGAAATGCAATACGGGCAGTTCCGGAGCGAAGAAACCCAGCTCCTGTTCCAGGCGCTCAGCGCTTTGGCTGTCGGCGGTCAGCAGCAGGGTAAAGCGCTTGGCAGCGCTGGCAGCCTCGGCGATGGCCAGGCTCAGGGCGGCACCGGGCAGATTGCCCCAGTGCTGTTTACCTGCCGCGGCAGGGAGAAGCGGAAGACGCAGAACGGGCACGGAAGGTTGAGCTCCAGCGTTGCGACAAAGTCGACAAGTGTAGCGGGGGAAGGGGGCTGCTGTCAGTCGCAGACTACCCGGGCAGACAGGAAAACCACGGTGCGACAGGCGCGCATTGCTCCGCCGAGGACTCGGCGGCATAATGTAGCCCCTTTTTTCAGCCCCTACATGTGGAAGGTTCCCGTGACTCAGAAGCCCGACCAGTGTCTTGGTGAATGGATTGATCGTGAAGCGCTCGCCGAAGCGATGATCCCTCTCATCGGTCAGCTCTACCGCAATAACAACGTGGTGAGCTCGATCTATGGCCGCAGCCTGATCAACCAGTCTGTCATCGCGATTCTCAAAGCACATCGCTTTGCTCGTCACCGTTCTTCCGACGACAGCGAACTCTCCGTCCACGAAACATTTCCCCTGCTCAAGGCCATGAGCGAGCTCAAGCTCGGCGCGGCCTCCGTGGATCTGGGCAAGTTGGCGTTCAAATTCCGCAACGAAGGCAACGGCCGTAGCGCCGAGCAGTTCGTGCGTGAAGAGATGGCTGATGTGGTTGGCCAGCAAAACGTTTCGGCTCGCAAGGGCACTGACGTGGTCCTGTACGGCTTCGGTCGTATCGGTCGCCTGCTGGCGCGCATCCTGATCGAAAAAACCGGTGGTGGCGACGGCCTGCGCCTGCGCGCCATCGTGGTGCGCAAGGGTGCCGAGAACGACCTGACCAAGCGTGCCAGCCTGCTGCGTCGCGATTCGGTCCATGGTTCGTTCAACGGCACCATCACCATCGATGAAGAAAACAACACCATCACCGCCAACGGCAACCTGATCCAGGTGATCTACGCGAAGAACCCGACCGAGGTGGACTACACCCAGTACGGCATCAAGGACGCCCTGCTGGTGGACAACACCGGTGTATGGCGTGACGCCGACGGCCTGGGCCAGCACTTGGCCTGCCCGGGTGTCGACCGCGTGGTCCTGACCGCACCTGGCAAGGGCAAGCTGAAGAACATCGTCCATGGCATCAACCACGGCGAAATCACCGCTGACGACAAGATCGTCTCCGCCGCCTCCTGCACCACCAACGCCATCGTGCCGGTGCTCAAGGCAGTGAACGACAAGTTCGGCATCGTCAACGGTCACGTCGAAACAGTTCACTCGTACACCAACGACCAGAACCTGATCGACAACTTCCACAAGGGCGATCGTCGTGGCCGCAGCGCGGCGCTGAACATGGTGATTACCGAGACCGGTGCCGCCACCGCTGCCGCCAAGGCCCTGCCTGAACTGGCCGGCAAGCTGACCGGCAACGCGATTCGCGTGCCTACGCCTAACGTGTCGATGGCCATTCTCAACCTGAACCTTGAGAAAGCCGCCACCCGTGAAGAGATGAACGAGTACCTGCGCTACATGGCGCTGCACTCCGAGCTGCATAAGCAGATCGATTTCGTCAATTCCCAGGAAGTGGTGTCCACCGACTTCGTGGGCTCGCGCCACGCCGGTGTCGTGGATGCTGAAGCCACCATCAGCCAGGATAACCGCGTTGTTCTGTACGTCTGGTACGACAACGAATTCGGTTACAGCTGCCAGGTGGTCCGAGTGATGGAAGACATGGCCGGTGTAAACCCGCCAGCGTTCCCGCGCTAAGCGATAGCCGCTGATAAAAAACGCCCTGACTTGTCGGGGCGTTTTTTTGTCTGGGGTTTTTGTGTTGTCTGGGCAGGCCTCTTCGCGAGCAAGCCCGCTCCCACAGTTTGTCCGCGTACATTCTGTGGGAGCGGGCTTGCCCGCGAAAGCAATCTGTCAGGCGCCACCCACTACCGATGCCTGCGCAGTCCGCAGCTCATGCCGATTGCCCCTGAACAACACCAGGGTTGCAATCAGCCCCAACACTGCCGCGCCGCTGAGCCAGATCCCCGGCGCGGCCTTGTTATCCAGTACATGAATCAGATAAGTACACGCCGCCGGGGTAAATCCACCGAAGGTCGCGGTCGCCAGGCTGTAGGCCAGGGAGAACCCGGTGGTGCGCACTTCAACCGGCATGATTTCCGTCAAGGCCACCACCATCGCACCGTTGTACGATCCGTACAGGAATGACAGCCACAGTTCGACGATCAGCAAGTGGCTGAAGCTGGGGTTTGCCACCAGCCAGGACAGTGCCGGGTAGGCGGTGAGGATTGCCAGGATCGTCGCCGCGAGCAGCAGGGGCTTGCGTCCGATCTTGTCGGAAACGGCACCCATGACCGGCAACCAGAAGAAATTCGACAGGCCGATGCACACCGTGACCAGCAACGCATCCAGGTCCGAGAGGTTCAGTTCGGCCTTGCCGAAGGTCGGTGTGTAGGCGGTGATCAGGTAGAACGACACGGTGGTCATCACCACCAGAGCCATGCCGGCCAGGACGATGCCAAAGTTCTGGCCGATGGAGCGGATGATTTCCGACAAGGTAGGGCGGTGCTTTCTGGCCTGGAACTCAGGGGTTTCTTCCAGCGAGCGACGGATCACGAAGATGGCCGGCACGATCATGCAGCCCACCAGGAACGGCACGCGCCAGCCCCATTCGCCCATTTCCTGGGGGCTGAGCCAGTGATTGAGGCCCACCCCCAGCAGCCCGGCGAACACCACGGCGGCTTGTTGGCTGGCCGATTGCCAACTGACATAGAAGCCCTTGCGCCCCGGCGTGGAGATTTCCGCCAGGTAAACCGATACGCCACCCAATTCGACACCGGCGGAGAAGCCTTGCAGCAGTCGTCCCAGCAGCACCAGCAGCGGGGCCGCCACGCCCAGAGTGGCGTAACCAGGGACGCAGGCAATCAGGATGGTGCCGGCGGCCATCATCGCCAGGGTGATGATCAAGCCTTTGCGGCGGCCATGACGGTCAATGTACGCACCGAGAAATATCGCCCCCAGCGGGCGCATCAGAAAACCGGCGCCAAACGTGGCCAGGGACAGCATCAACGAGGCGAAAGCACTGTCGGTGGGGAAGAATGTCTTGGCGATGGCCGTGGCGTAGAAGCCATAGACCATGAAGTCGAACATCTCCAGGAAGTTGCCGCTGACAACGCGAAAGATCGCCTTGCCGTTGCTTGTAGTGGAAGGCATGGGTAGGTACTCACTCTGGCATCTTGTTGGAAACGCAGTACCTGATGTGGGAGCGGGCTTGCTCGCGAATGCGGTGGGTCAGTTCATACC
>NZ_JALJDX010000145.1 GCF_022952855.1 Pseudomonas sp. RGM2987
GGTTGCATCAATGTTGAATGTGCCGCCTTCGCGAGCAAGCCCGCTCCCACAACCACAAAATAGTGCGGCATCTTAAGGCCTCAGCGATTCATCGGCGCGACAAAACGGCTCTTGGCCACGCTGTAGATGCCAGGCTCGTCGCTATCGGCCACCTTGAAGGCCATTTCCCGGGAGCCACTCTCGGGGCGTTCGCTGAGCATCGCCACCGACACTGGCACATCGACGATTTCCCCGGGGGCCAGGCTCAGTTGTGTCTTGCCTTGCAAGACGAAGCCGTCGCCATCCACCAAGGACAGTTGGTAGTCCTGGCGCTGCTGGGTCTTGTTGATGATTTTCAGGCTATAGATATTCTCGATCTGGCCCTGGCTGTTCTCGCGGAACAGCCCACGGTCCTTGCTGACGTCCAGCGACACCATGGGACGCTCCACCAGGGCAACGACCAGCGCGCCGATCATTACCAGCAGCACGGCGGTATATCCAATCAGCCGGGGGCGTAGCAGATGGGTCTTGCCACCTTGCAACTGGTGTTCGGAGGTGTATTTGATCAGGCCACGGGCGTAGCCCATTTTGTCCATGATCGAATCGCAGGCATCGATGCAGGCGGCGCAGCCAATACACTCCATTTGCAAGCCATCGCGGATATCGATGCCGGTGGGGCAGACCTGCACGCACATCTGACAGTCGATGCAGTCACCCAGGCCGATATTGGCTGGCTTCGCATCGCGCTTGCGCGGCCCGCGTATCTCGCCGCGGGCGGCGTCGTAGGAAATGGTCAGGGTGTCCTTGTCGAACATCACGCTCTGGAACCGCGCATAAGGGCACATGTGCATGCACACCGCCTCGCGCAGCCAGCCGGCGTTGAGGTAGGTGGCGCCGGTGAAAAATAGCACCCAGAACAAACTGACACCGGCTGTTTGCAAGGTCAGCAGCTCTTCGGCCAGCGGCCGGATAGGGGTGAAATAGCCGACGAAAGTCAAGCCGGTGAGCAGGCTGATGGCCAGCCACAGCGTGTGCTTGGCTGAGCGGCGCAGCAGTTTGTTCAGTCCCCAGGGCGCAGCTTGCAACTTGATCCGCTGGTTGCGCTCACCTTCGGTGATTTTCTCGCACCACATGAAAATCCAGGTCCAGGAGCTCTGTGGACAGGTGTAGCCGCACCACACGCGACCGGCGAACACGGTGATCGCAAACAGGCCGAAAGCGGCGATGATCAACAGCGCCGAAAGCAGAATGAAATCCTGGGGCCAGAAGGTTGCGCCGAAAATATGGAATTTGCTCTCGGATAGGTCCCAGAGCACCGCCTGGCGACCGCCCCAGTCCAGCCACACCGTACCGAAGAACAGCAAGAACAGAACCCCCGCGCCACTGATGCGCAATGTGCGAAACAAGCCGGTAAAGCTGCGGGTGTGGATCAGGTTGTCGGTGGTCCTGGCCCGGATCTTCGGCGCGGGTTCAAAACTCTGGATCAACTGGACGGGGATTCTATCGCTCATGGTCGGTCGCTCATCAGCCTGTATCTGGCGGGCGAACTATGACCATGGAACTGTTTGCATAACAGACTCAGGTGTCTTGATAAAAACCGGATCAGATGGCGCCAAGTGCCGTGGATGCGACACTTTGATGCAGGCGATCACGGGCGAACAGGCTTTGATGTACATGCGTAAGAGCAAACAAATCCTTGTGGCGAGGGAGCTTGCTCCCGCTGGGGCGCGAAGCGACCCCCTGTATTTGGGTATCACCTCGCAGGGGACGCTGGCGCGTCAAGCGGGAGCAAGCGCCCTCGCCACAGGGAAGCGGTGTCGCCTTGGTTGGGCTCAGATCACCGAACCACTGTCCGTAGCCTTGAGGTTCTGTCGCCCGTCAACCGCGCCAGCCACCGTCAGGGCATCGGCTTCAGCCTCGGTGATGTAGATCCGCCCGCCATTCAGCTCCACGGCCGACATGGCTTTCTCCGGGTCGGTGATGACGGTCAGCTCGCTGGCAGGCCGCTGCTCCGGTCCGTTTTTCGTCTGGAAGTGGCAAGTCCCGTCCTTATCGATGCGCTCAATCATGGTGTTCCTCCTTCCTGGGTAATAACCGTTAGGCGTCGCTGCCAACCCAGGGTTCGTTACTCCGGATCAGCGGTCGGGGGGGCACGTCTGGCTGCGCCTGTGGTCCATCGTTCACGGAACTCAAAGAGGACGATTCATGGAAAGCTGGTGGCATGAGGTCTGGATCACCCTGCATGCGGAATTCGCGGACATCACCGATGCACAGCAGATGACGCGCGTCACCATTCGGCTGCTGATGGCTGCACTGCTGGGCGGCATCCTGGGATTCGAGCGTGAACACAAGGGCAAGGCCGCGGGCGTGCGCACCCATATGCTCGTGGCTCTCGGTGCTGCGTTGTTCGTCCTCGTGCCACAAATGTCCGGCTCCCAGGCCGACGCCATGAGCCGGGTGATCCAGGGCATCGTCGCAGGCATCGGCTTTCTTGGCGCCGGTACTATCCTGAAAAACAACAATGGCGATGAAGGCCATGTAAAAGGCCTGACCACCGCTGCCGGCCTGTGGATGACCGCCGCCATCGGTGTTGCCGCCGGACTGGGACGAGAAGCGACGGCAGTGTTGAGCACAATCCTGGCGTTGGCGATTTTCAGCGTGATGCCGGTGATTGTCCGGGCTTTGGAAAAAGATCCCGATTGAATGGCGATGGTGACGCAGAGGTTGCCTTGATAAATGCCTCGTCCAAGGAGCCAGCGCTGAATGCCGATGTGAATTCGTGTGCCGAACGGAACTTCCTAAACTGACAATCGATAATCATATAAAAAGAATCGCAGTTAGCCGCAACTTCCTCAATGTTATGAGACGACATAACGATGGCGGCTCCTTCGTTAGCGGCTTGCTTGAGGCATTGCCACGTGTAATGGCGAAACTCCGGATCGACGCCTGCGGTGGGTTCGTCCAGGATTAACAGATCGGGCTCCAGCGCAAGAAGTGAAAGGGTGAAAAACCATCGTTTCTCACCATAACTGCAGACGGCAGATTTTTTTTTCCAAATTTCTTTATAACGTTCAACGAGTTCCGGGCACCATTTAGCTATTTTGCTTAGTGCACATTGTTGAGTTGTTTTTTTGTCTGAAGTCAATACCGTAGCCATCTGGAATATCTCATGCATACGCAGCACCGACGGTGTGGTGATGATTTGGGATAAATACAACTGGGTGCGAAAGCTATTATTGAGGTTCTGGCCCTTGGCTTTCCTTACGTTGCACAAAATGTCGAAGAACGTTGTTTTTCCAGAACCATTGGGTCCCAGTATTCCTGTGATGGAGTTCGGTTCGATACGCAGTGATGCTTGCCGAAACAGTGCTTTGTCTGGAAAACTAATGTTGAGTTGATCGACAGTCAATGCACTCATTAGTAGCGACTCCATATAGGGTTTATTCGAAGGTATTTCATCGAAAGCAAAAGCGTGGCTATCAGGGTTATAACTGAGATAGCCAGTACCTCGATGTTTTTAAGAAGGCCGGTTCGCATGATATTTTTTGCTATCTGTAATGGGTTCAGATAACTAATGCCGTCAATGACAGGGTTGGCGAATCCCAAGGCAATCATTGTGAATAGAATGATGGAGAACAATGTGCTCGAGTTTTGGAATGTCAGGGGGAGTAATGTCAGCAAGAGTCCCATGGAGCAAAAGATCAGGAAGCAAGCATAGAATCTCGTCGCGATGTTCAGTAGCTCTAGTCCGTGAAATTCGCCAGAGAGAATCTTGGTGAGGAAGTAGAAAGTACAACAGTAAATAACTGCGATTAATGAATAGGACAAAAGTTGAGCGGTCAAAAATACTATCTTTGAGTCTTTGGAATAGATGAAGGAACGAACGAATCCGCTCTCTCGTCGGCCTATGATGTATAGTGAAAATCCGAATAACCCAACGCTTGATGCAATGTAAGCATAGAACCATGCGCTATCTTCCATGTAGTTAGGGGGTAGCTTGCTTTGATGGTCGTTAGTATACCGCAATAAGTAATAAAATAAGCTGGGTGATATGATAGTCCATAATAGTGCGGTGGGCTCCTTGAATTGTTCTTTCAGAAATAAAATAGCTAATTTTGCAGAGCGGTAAATTATATGTCGTTGCATTGCTTTGCCCTATGGGAATGGAACCATCTGTTCGGCACGTCTTGGTAGTATCTCCTGGAGGAAAGGCTCGGAGTACAGGTTGTTTAAGTTGATATGTTGTGAATTATTCATGTGCATAAAAAAATCAGGTGATACGAACTTGCTGCAATACCCAAGGCTCTCCTCTATCGGAATCGCCTTGAGGTATATGTAGCCGAGTGCGTTGTGTCTGGCAATACTGTTTAGAAGTGAGGTTAAAGAAAAAGGCTTCGTAGTAAAGTGTGATGGCGCTAGTGCTTGGGTTCGGACTGATGTAATGTCTTCATAAACTTCAAAGCGATTGCAATGGAGGAAATATCTTAGATATGAGTCATGGATGCTTTCTATTTTCTGTCCTGTCGATTGGAAAAGATCAATAAATCGGTAAGTCTGCCATAACTCCAGTAGTGACTTTTCCAACGCGAGTTTCAAAGTGGGGGCGTAAGCCATTCCTGCGCAATAATGAACGTTGTGCTTTTGGCTCTGTTGTCCGTATACAGCCAAGATGCAAATGCCTGGATATCCAGATTCGGATATGTCAATAAAGGATAATTGGCCACTCCCGGCTAGGGCTGTATATAGCGTCTCAGCCCCGGTCCCTGCCAACGCAGCTCCTGTCGTCGGTGCGTCGATTACCTTGACGCAAACACCCGTTAACCAGAATTTTAATAAGAACTGCCTTTCAAGCGATTCTTTCAATGAACCAAGAATCGCACGTTCAGGGTGCCAACCAAAGGCACAACCACATGTGTCACGAAGGGGATAAATGAAATTCTCTGTCTCGGTCCGTACGCTGCTTAAGGTGATGCACGCTGTCGGAATGTGACAGGAGGACAGATCTGATAGGCGGAACACTTGGCTCAAGTTGTATTGATGTGCACTCAGCACTGATTGAGTGACATGCTGCTTTTTTGTTTGAGAAAATGCCTGGGTAAATTTTGATACTTCAGCTTCGGTCAACGAATAGTTCAAACTGCTTTTCAGGTCGGATACTACGTCCACATAGAAATGCTGCCGCTCAAAAAATTCCCCTACAGCAGATCTGAGCGCGTGTGAGCCATTGCCTATGCCCGAACCACCATTTTCCCAAGGATCGGTGACCTCCACCGTAGATGGGAGAGTCAACAAATTAGCTGGTTGGTATGTGAATCGCGCATCCACAAGCTGATTTTCTCTGCGGTAAATATTCATCTCTGCCTCCCTATGTAGTGCACGCACATAGGAACAAAGAGTGCAGGATTTAGTTTGAGTGCCTTGCAAACCATCGTGTCGGTGTATGCCGACCAAGGACGACAACGTAAGTTCAGGGATTTGGCACTAAGTTCTATTAGCATGTAAATTGATCCCACTTCCATGGTTGCCAGGCGGTAGCCGCGATATCGATACTTGAATAAAGCCTTTGGCAGATAGGCAGCATATATCAGCGCTAGGCTCGGATAACCAATATCGCTACTCTTTGGCAGAATAGCCGTTCGGAGTTCGTCTACATTCTCTGTGCCTAAAACGACTTCATATGTCTTTGATTTTGGCAAGAGGTGTAGGATTTTTTCTTTGCTAGGCCATGTTTTATTGTCTCGCGCAAGCGAGCAGATAAATATTTCGACAGGGTATAACGCTCCACCGCTTGGGTAGCCCCGTTTGCTTTCATTGGCTTGTAGTCTCGTTAACGGCGTAACGAGTTTTTCAATGGTGCTGAAATCAATCTCGGTCTCGTTAAATAGAGTTTCTGACTCGTTTCTTATTAATGCTGGGTCAATTTCATGGTGCGGGTTCATTGGAATTTCGACGCTAATGTCCGGGTAAAGCTTTAGCTCATTTCCAGTTAAAGTTTCCAGTTGCTGTTCTGTGAGGAAGTGGAGATTGGCTGATTGTTGGGTGGCTGGATGGATTATATAGTTGCCTTTTGTATGGAAAGACAGCACGTCGTCGTGAACGAAAGGGTCTAGAAAACGAAGGTAATAATCGTGAGGTATATTTTTCATTTTTCTGCGCCTAGACAGTCGCACAGATGCCAATGCGTTGCCGAGGCTTGACTGATATGACCATTGCCAAGATTTATCGTTGTTGTTTGAAAAATATTATCTTGATATTTTTGGGCGGTCGTTGTCCCTGACACGAGTCGGCTTACCCTTGCGACCGCACCTAGTATTAATGATTCTTGGAGGAGGGTTGGTTTTGTGCGGGGTAGATTGATATTTTTGCCTTTGCAAAAATTAAGTAGCTTTGACCATGTATTGACTGAAGGTGAGTGGGTTTCGTTGCTGATCAATTTGTCGATGGTGCAGAAGTGGCAGGGATTACCTATTTCCGGAATATAGGGTTGGCTGATGTGAAAAAGGTCGGCGCTGCCATAACATACACTTATTGCCGATTTTGGCCATTTTTTTGCAATAGAGAAATAAAGTTTTTTTATATCTGCGTAGTTATAATTTGAGCAGAGTATTATGATGTAGCGTTCTTTTTTGTGAGGGGTGTAGAGATTAAGATCCTCCAAGCTGCAAATGCTCAGATTTTCGATTTCACGCGATAATATATTTTCTAAATTTGATGTTTCCCCCCAGTTGTTCACGATCAATGTGCTTTCGAAGTAGTTGAGGTCTTTTGCTGTATTAATGCGTATGGCGGAGCTCAGGAAGTCATAGGCATTTGTTGGTTCGAGGTTGTGGTTTGCGAATAGTTCGTTAAGGTCACTTTTGGTAATGCACTCCACTGACTTTAGTTCTTTAAGCAGCTTCAACATCGCTGGGGAGTCGACACGGGCTATTCCTTTTTCCGAAACTACGGCGTTGGAAGTCTCGAAATTTAGTAATTCGTAGTTGGAAATGCTTAATTTCATGGCGAATTCTCGGTCGGGCCTTTCGATAAATGCGATTATTGGAAAGGCCCGCGCTATTATTGGCTATTATTAGTGGTTGCAGGATTGTGTTACTGCATTGCCACCACTGCCCCCACTCCCTCCGCTGCCACCTTTACATCCGCCACCACCACCACATCCGCCGCTTCCCCCGCAACCACCCGCGCTTCCTGATCCTCCAACAGTGGGCGTATACGGTGTGTTGCCGAAATCGTCTGTGAATAGAAATATCACTTCACCTAATTTTTCGGATTTGTTGTTCGGTTTCATATTGAAATTCCTCTTTCCTTGAGTAAGTTTGCCGTGCAACTTTGCCGGCGACTTAATTTTTAGCGAGGTGTAGATAGGTTGGCAATCGCATTTTTTTTGAGGCGTAGGAAACGTCTTTCACGCTCAAGAGAAAGTTCTGATGCAGTTTTTCGCCAAAAAAGGTGGTGCCAGGGGAGGGAGGAGGAAATGCGTAGCTGGCGAGATAAAAAATCTTATGCAGGACAAATAATTGCGCGGGCTAAATACCTGGACGTAGATGACGATTAAATGTTCTTCAGGTGGGAAGTTTCCTACTCTTGACACAGTCTATTTTTGCTTTTTATTTCCTGCGAGGCGACGAGCGGTCATACCGCCCTAGAGCAGAGCGCTGACGCCGTCACCTCTCGAACAACTACGCTTGCCCATCAAACCCTCTCCGGCGGCGCCTCGCTCGGCGGATCTCCCAGCGGCGGCTGTGGATCGAGCGGTGGGTCTTTTTCCGGAATCGGCTCGGGGTCAGGGCCGGGGGGCGGCAGGTTGGGGTCGTCGATGTTCGGATCAGGGGTTTCAGCCGGGATGGGGATAGTCATCGGGTCGGGCCTCCGTGATGCACATGGCTTGAGTCGTGCTTATTTTTTGTGACCGCCCAAGGCCGGCTTTTATCCCGCCGGGCCGGGCAAATCTCGCTGAACTTTTGGCCGTCGGTTCGGTTCGGAGTTTAAGTGAGTTTTTTCATAGGACCTGTTGGGCCTTTCACCCACAAGCGCGTCCATGGGGCGTAAAAGGAGCGATGCTCGATGACTGCTGAACACCCGACTGACTCGGCGTACAACCCGCATTTGCCGTTGTCCCACGCCTTGTTGTTGCCACGTATTGCGATTGAAGACACGATGCCGGTGATCGACGGCGGGCAGTTTGCGGTCAAGGCCGTGGCGGGGCAGGACGTGACTGTGACCAGCAAAGTGTTCATGGATGGTCACGATAAACTGGCCGTGCGCATCCGCTGGCGCGCGCTGGAGGATGAGGTCTGGAACAGCGAGGTCATGGCCGACCTTGGCAACAATAGCTGGCGTGGGCAGTTCAACGTCCCGAGCCAGGGCCGCTATGTGTTTTGCATTGAGGCCTGGTTCGATCAATTCGCCAGTTTCTGCTACGAGCTGGAGAAGAAATACGCGGCCGGCGTGCCGATCAGCCTGGAGTTGCAGGAAGGTCGCAATCACGTGCAGCAGGCCGCCGAGCGCAGTGACGGTCAACTGAGCGAACAACTGGCGGCGTTGCATCATCAGTTGTCGGGTCTGTTGCCCGCCGAACAGGTGGCCTTGTTCCTTGAACCCCACAGTGCCGACCTCATGTCCCTGGCCGATCACCGGCCCTACCTGAGCATCAGCCCCGAATACCCGTTGGATGTGGAGCGCGAACGGGCCCAGTTCGCCAGCTGGTATGAGCTGTTTCCACGCTCGATCACCGACGATCCCAAGCGCCACGGCACCTTCAATGACGTGCACGCGCGCCTGCCGATGATCCAGGACATGGGTTTCGATGTGCTGTACTTTCCGCCGATCCATCCCATCGGTCGCAGCTTTCGCAAAGGCCCGAACAACTCCCTCACCGCCGGTCCCGACGACCCTGGCAGCCCTTACGCCATTGGTAGCGAGGACGGCGGGCACGAGGCGATTCATCCGCAATTGGGCAGCCGCGAGGATTTCCGCCGGCTGGTGGCGGCAGCCGCTGCCCATGGCATGGAGATCGCCCTCGACTTCGCGATCCAGTGTTCCCAGGACCACCCATGGCTCAAGCAGCACCCGGGCTGGTTCAGCTGGCGGCCGGACGGCACGATCAAATACGCGGAAAACCCGCCGAAGAAGTACCAGGACATCGTTAACGTCGACTTCTACGCCGCCGACGCGATTCCCAGTCTGTGGCTGGAGCTGCGGGACGTCGTGGTCGGCTGGGTCAACGAAGGCGTGAAGATCTTCCGCGTCGACAATCCCCACACCAAGCCGTTGCCGTTCTGGCAGTGGTTGATAGCCGATGTGCGGGCCCAGCATCCGGAAGTGATGTTCCTCGCCGAAGCCTTTACCACGCCGGCCATGATGGCGCGGCTGGGCAAGGTGGGATATTCCCAGAGCTACACCTATTTCACCTGGCGCAACACCAAGGCCGAGCTGGCGACCTATTTCACCGAGCTGAACGAGTCGCCGCTGCGTGAATGCTACCGGCCGAACTTCTTCGTCAACACGCCGGACATCAACCCGGCCTTTCTCCATGAGTCGGGGCGTGCCGGTTTCCTGATCCGGGCGGCGCTGGCGACCATGGGTTCGGGCCTGTGGGGCATGTATTCAGGCTTCGAGCTTTGCGAGTCGGCGCCGGTGCCGGGCAAGGAGGAATACCTGGATTCGGAGAAGTACGAGATCCGCCCCCGGGATTTCACCGCGCCGGGCAACATCATTGCTGAAATCGCCCAGCTCAACCGTATCCGCCGACAGAACCCGGCGTTGCATACGCACCTGGGCCTGAAGATCTACAACGCCTGGAACGACAACATTCTGTTTTTTGGCAAGCGCACGCCCGACGGCAGCAATTTCATCCTGGTCGCGGTGAGCCTCGATCCGCACAACCCGCAGGAGGCCAATTTCGAGTTGCCGTTGTGGGAGATGGGCCTGCCGGACGATGCTCAGACCCAGGGCGAGGATTTGATGAACGGCCACCGCTGGACCTGGCATGGCAAGTATCAGTTCATGCGGATCGACCCGGCGTACCAGCCGTTCGGGATCTGGCGGATCAGTGTGTCTTGAGGGCTGGCGATACATGAGCACATCTGTGGCGAGGGAGCTTTGCTCCCGCTCGGTTGCGAAGCAACCGCCCTTTGGGAGCGCTTCGCACTGGTGCGCCAGCCCAGTCCAGCGGGAGCAAGCTCCCTCGCCACAAAAGCTCTTTTTCACAAGAGGCCTTAACAGCCCGTGCCCCCGGCGGCTTTATTGAATTCATCAGGAGTTGCAAATGGCGAAGAAACCCCGGTCTGCCACTTTTATCAACGACCCGCTCTGGTACAAGGATGCGGTGATTTACCAGGTCCACGTGAAGTCCTTCTTCGACTCCAATAACGACGGAATCGGCGACTTCCCGGGCCTGATCGAAAAGCTCGACTACATTGCCGACCTGGGCGTCAACACCATCTGGTTGCTGCCGTTCTACCCCTCGCCGCGACGCGACGACGGGTATGACATCGCCGAATACCGTGGCGTGAGCCCCGACTACGGCACCATGGCCGATGCACGGCGGTTCATCGCCGAAGCCCACAAGCGCAACCTGCGGGTGATCACCGAGCTGGTCATCAACCACACCTCGGACCAGCACCCGTGGTTCCAGCGCGCCCGCAAGGCCAAGCGCGGTTCGGCGGCGCGGGACTTCTACGTCTGGTCCGATGACGATCACAAATACGACGGCACGCGGATCATTTTCCTCGACACCGAGAAATCCAACTGGACCTGGGACCCAGTGGCCGGCCAGTACTTCTGGCACCGTTTCTACTCGCACCAGCCCGACCTCAACTTCGACAACCCGCAGGTCATCAAGGCAGTGCTGTCGGTGATGCGCTACTGGCTGGACATGGGCATCGACGGCCTGCGCCTGGACGCGATCCCATACCTGATCGAGCGCGACGGCACCAACAACGAAAACCTGCCCGAAACCCATGATGTACTGAAGCTGATCCGCGCCGAGATCGATGCCAACTACCCCGACCGGATGCTGCTGGCCGAAGCCAACCAGTGGCCGGAGGACACCCAGCTGTACTTCGGCGATGTCGACGCCCAGGGCCTCAATGGCGACGAATGCCACATGGCGTTCCACTTCCCGTTGATGCCGCGCATGTACATGGCACTGGCCCAGGAAGATCGTTTTCCGATCACCGACATCCTGCGCCAGACTCCGGAGATTCCCGCCAACTGCCAGTGGGCGATTTTCCTGCGCAACCACGATGAGCTGACCCTGGAGATGGTCACCGACAAGGAGCGCGACTACCTGTGGAATTACTACGCGGCCGACCGTCGGGCACGGATCAACCTGGGGATTCGCCGACGCCTGGCGCCGCTGATGGAACGCGACCGGCGCCGGGTGGAGTTGCTCAACAGCCTGCTGCTGTCGATGCCCGGCACGCCGACTTTGTACTACGGCGATGAAATCGGCATGGGCGACAACATTTACCTGGGCGACCGCGACGGCGTGCGTACGCCGATGCAGTGGTCCATCGACCGCAACGGCGGTTTCTCTCGGGCCGACCCGGCCAGCCTGGTACTGCCGCCGATCATGGACCCCCAGTACGGCTACCAGTCGGTCAACGTCGAGACCCAGTCCGGCGATCCGCACTCGCTACTCAATTGGACCCGGCGAATGCTGGCCGTGCGTAAGCAGTCCAAGGCCTTTGGCCGCGGTACCTTGAAGATGCTGTCGCCGAGCAACCGGCGGATCCTGGCCTACACCCGCGAATACACCGGCCCGGACGGCAAGCACGAAATCATCCTGTGCGTGGCCAACGTGTCCCGCAGCGCCCAGGCCGCCGAGCTGGACCTGTCGGCCTACGCCGGCATGGTTCCGGTGGAGATGCTGGGCGGCAATGCCTTCCCGCCCATCGGCCAGCTGAATTTCCTGCTGACGCTGGCGCCGTACGGTTTCTACTGGTTCGCCCTGGCGGCGGAAAACCAGATGCCGAGCTGGCACGTGGAGCCGGCCCAGAGCTTGCCGGACTTCACCACCCTGGTGCTGAAGAAGCGCCTGGAAGAATTGCTCGAGGCACCGTCGCGCACCACCTTGGAGCAAACCATCCTGCCAAGCTGGTTGCAGAACCGTCGCTGGTTTGCCGGCAAGGACAGCGCCATCGAGAAGGTCGATATTGTCTATGGCGTACGTTTCGGCGACCCACAGCATCCGGTATTGCTCAGCGAAATCGATGTGACCAGCGGTGGCCAGACCCTGCGCTATCAACTGCCGTTCGGCCTGCTGGCCGAAGATCAGTTGGGCGCGGCGTTGCCACAGCAACTGGCGCTGTCGCGGGTTCGTCGGGTTCGCCAGGTGGGGTTCATCACCGACGCGTTCAGCCTGGAAAGCTTCATTCGCTCGGTCCTGCAGAGCATGCAGGCCGGCACGGTGCTGCCGTGTGCGGACGGTGAGTTGCGTTTCGAGCCTGCCGAAGGTCTGGCGGCGTTGAATCTGGGGAGTGAGCCGGAGGTGCGCTACCTGTCCGCCGAGCAGTCCAACAGTTCGGTGGTGGTGGGCGGCAGCCTCGTCCTCAAGCTGATCCGCAAGGTCGCATCGGGCGTGCATCCGGAACTGGAGATGAGCGCCTACCTGACCGCTGCCGGCTTCAGCAACATTTCTCCGCTGCTGGGTTCGGTGATCCGCCGCAATGCCCAAGGCGAAGATGCGTTGCTGATGATCGCCCAAGGCTACCTGAGCAATCAGGGGGATGCCTGGGAATGGACCCAGAACAACCTCGAACGCGCCTTGCGCGATGAGTTGGCCGATGCCGTATCCGAGCAGGAGCAGCATTACAACGCCTTGGGCGAGTTGAAGGATTTCGCCGGCATGCTTGGCCAGCGCCTGGGGGAAATGCACCAGGTGCTGGCCCAGGCTACTGACGATCCGGATTTCGCGCCGCAGGCCACCAGTGCCAAGGACGCCCAGGCCATTGGCAAGGACGTCGCCGCGCAGGTGGAAAACGCCTTGCGTCTGCTCAAGCACAACCAGGGGCAATTGAACCCTGCGGACCAGGCGATGGTCGCACGCTTGCTGGAACACAAGAAAACCGTCCTGGCCCATGTGCAGGAACTGGCGGGCAAGGCTGTCGGTGGCTTGCGCATCCGCGTCCATGGCGACCTGCATTTGGGGCAGGTGCTGGTGATCAAGGGCGACGCCTACCTGATCGACTTCGAAGGCGAGCCGGCACGGCCACTGCATGAGCGCCGGGGCAAGCACAGCCCGTACAAGGACGTCAGCGGCGTGCTGCGTTCCTTCGATTACGCAGCGGCGATGGCGATTCACCTGCACACCGTCGACAGCACCGCCGATGCCGACGCGGCCCGACAACGGGTGGCCGACCGTTACCTGGCAGAGGCTCGCCAGGCATTTGTCCAGGCATATCGGCAGGCGGCAGCTAGTCTTGCCCATGAGTGGAAGGATGCTGAAGGCGAAGACGCCGCACTGGCGTTGTTCGGCCTGGAGAAGGCGGCCTATGAAGTGGCCTATGAAGCCGAGAATCGCCCTGCCTGGCTGCCCGTGCCGTTGCACGGTCTGTACGGGTTATTGAGTGGGCTGGAACCTTTTTCCGACTTAGCCGGACCGATTTAGTGGAGAGAATCATGAGTGTCTCGAACAAAGAACCACAAGGGCAGGCTAAAGCGTCACTGCTGCCGTCGCCCCGTGACATCGACGCGCTGGTGCGCGCCGAACACCAGGACCCGTTTTCCATCCTGGGGCCCCATGACGACGGTGCAGGCGGGCAATTTATCCGCGCCTATCTGCCTGGTGCGCTGAGTGTGCAGGTGCTGGCCCGTGACAGCGATGAAGTGCTCGGTGAGCTGCAACTGAGCGAAACTCCGGGGTTGTTCGTCGGGCATTTCGACCACACCCAGGCCTATCGGCTGCGTACCCGTTGGGCCGGCGGCGAGCAGGTCGCGGAAGACCCGTACAGCTTCGGGCCGCTGCTGGGGGAGATGGATCTTTACCTGTTCGCTGAAGGTAATCATCGCGATCTCAGCTCGTGCCTCGGTGCACAACTGACGACTGTCGATGGCATCGAAGGCGTGCGCTTTGCCGTATGGGCGCCGAATGCGCGTCGGGTCTCGGTGGTAGGGGACTTCAACGTCTGGGACGGGCGTCGCCATCCGATGCGCATCCGTTATCCATCCGGGGTGTGGGAGTTGTTCATTCCACGCCTGGGCGCGGGGGAGGCCTACAAATATGAAATCCTCGGGGCCCACGGCATTCTGCCGCTCAAGGCCGACCCGGTGGCGCTGGCCAGCCAGATGCCTCCGGACACCGCGTCCAGAGTTGCCTCGCCGCTGAAAATCGAATGGCAGGACGATGAGTGGATGCAGCATCGGCGCGAGCGCCAGTTGCCGGGTGCGCCGCTGTCGATCTATGAGTTGCACGCCGGATCCTGGCAGTGCGAAATCGACGAGGCGGGGGAGGTGTCGCGCCAATACAACTGGCATGAACTGGCCGAACGGCTGATCCCCTATGTCCAAGAGCTCGGTTTCACCCACATCGAGTTGATGCCGATCATGGAGCACCCGTTCGGTGGTTCATGGGGCTACCAGCCGTTGTCACAGTTCGCACCGACGGCACGTTTCGGTTCGCCGGATGACTTCGCCGCGTTCGTCAACGCCTGCCACCGGGCGAACATAGGCGTGATCCTCGACTGGGTGCCGGCGCATTTCCCCACCGATACCCACGGCCTGGCGCAGTTCGACGGCACCGCGTTGTACGAATACGGCAACCCGCTGGAAGGCTTCCACCAGGATTGGGACACCCTGATCTACAACCTGGGGCGCACCGAAGTCCACGGGTTCATGCTGGCGTCGGCGTTGCACTGGTTGAAGCATTTCCACATCGACGGCCTGCGTGTCGACGCGGTCGCCTCGATGCTGTACCGCGACTATTCGCGCAAGGCCGGCGAATGGGTGCCTAACCGGCACGGTGGGCGCGAGAACCTGGAAGCCATCGATTTCCTGCGGCACCTCAACGACGTGGTGGCGCTGGAAACCCCCGGCGCGCTGGTCATCGCCGAAGAGTCCACGGCATGGCCCGGCGTCAGCCAGAGCACGCAACAGGGTGGGCTGGGCTTTGCCTACAAATGGAACATGGGCTGGATGCACGATTCGCTGCATTACATCCAGCAGGATCCGGTGTACCGCGCCCACCATCACAACGAGTTGAGTTTTGGCCTGGTGTACGCCTGGTCCGAACGGTTCGTGCTGCCGATTTCCCATGACGAAGTGGTCCACGGCAAGCGCTCGTTGATCGATAAGATGCCCGGCGATCGCTGGCAGAAATTCGCCAACCTGCGGGCTTATCTCAGCTTCATGTGGGGCCATCCCGGCAAGAAGCTGCTGTTCATGGGCTGCGAGTTCGGCCAATGGCGCGAGTGGAACCACGATCAGCAGTTGGACTGGTACCTGACGCAATACGCTGAGCACCGTGGGGTGCAGAAGCTGGTGAGCGACCTGAACCGGCTCTACCGCGAGGAGCCGGCGCTTCACGACCAGGATGATGCGCCGCAGGGCTTCCAGTGGTTGATTGGCGATGATGCGGTGAACAGCGTCTATGCGTGGCTGCGCTGGAGCAAGGACGGGCGGCCGGTGCTGGTAGTCGCCAACTTCACCCCGGTGCCGCGTGAGGCTTATCGGGTGGGGGTGCCGTTTGCCGGGCGCTGGGTGGAACTGCTCAACAGCGATGCCGACACCTACGCCGGGTCCAACTATGGCAACGGCGGCGGAGCCTCCACCGAAGCCGTGCCCAGCCATGGGCAGGCGTTGTCGCTTGAGCTGAATCTGCCGCCGTTGGCGGTGCTGATCCTGCGGCCGGAGGGGTAGCTATCATGGCTGGCCGGGGCTTGAGGGCTTACAGGGCTTAAGGCTTGAGACCTGAAGTTTGAGGGCTTGAGGCTTTTGTGGCGAGGGAGCTTGCTCCCGCAGGGCTGCACAGCAGCCCCATTTTTGCGGTCGCTGCGCAACCGAGCGGGAGCAAGCTCCCTCGCCACAGATCTGTTCACCTGTCCATTGTGGGATTGGCTAATTCAACGCACCAGGCACGGCTGCTTGTTGTTGAACGTCCAACCCGGAATCAGGTGATCTCGCCCGGTGCGGCGGCGGCCACATGGGTGAACATTGCCAGGGGAATGTCGAAGTGGTTGTTGGAATGAGAACCCCAGGTCAGGTCCCATTCGTTGCACATCTGCGCCACCCGCACCGAGCCCTGCATGGTCCAGAAATGCGGATCGGCGAGGGGGATGTCCACCGACTGCAAGGTGATCGCATGGAAAAAGCGGTGGGTCAGCTTGCCTTGATGTTGAATGTAATGGCCCCTTCGCGGGCAAGCCCGCTCCCACAGGGGAACCCAAGATCCTGTGGGAGCGAGCCTGCTCGCGATGGGGCCGTCAAGTATCCCGATAAACACACAGGCAAAAAAAACCGGCGCAACCAAAGTCGCGCCGGCGTTGTTGCCAATGGCTGTGCGGCTACTCGTGGGGCCGCACGGCCACCGTTGAACGCTCGCCCGTCAGGCGCGTTCCAGCGCCAACGCCACGCCCTGGCCGCCGCCGATGCACAGGGTCGCGAGGCCTTTCTTGGCGTCGCGCTTGATCATTTCATGCAGCAGCGACACCAGCACCCGGCAGCCCGAAGCACCGATGGGGTGGCCCAGGGCGATGGCGCCGCCGTTGACGTTGACCTTGTCCATGTCCCACTTCAGTTCCTTCGCCACTGCCAGTGACTGGGCGGCGAAGGCTTCGTTGGCTTCGATCAGGTCCAGTTGCTCCAATGACCAGCCGGCCTTGTCCAGGCAGCGACGTGTGGCCGAGACCGGGCCGATGCCCATGATCGCCGGATCGACGCCAGCGTTGGCGTAGGCGCTGATCTTCGCCAGCACCGGCAGGCCCAGGGCTTGGGCTTTTGCCGCGCTCATCAGCAACACCGCTGCCGCACCGTCGTTGAGCGAAGAAGCGTTGCCAGCAGTGACGCTGCCGTCCTTCTTGAACGCGGGCTTGAGCTTGCCCAGGGACTCGGCGGTGGTCCCGGCCCGCGGTTGTTCGTCGGTGGCGAACGCCACGGGGTCGCCCTTGCGCTGAGGAATCAGGATCGGCGTGATCTCCTCGGCGAAGCGGCCGCCTTCGATGGCGGCGACGGCTTTCTGCTGGGACGCGGCGGCGAACGCATCCTGGTCCTCACGGCTGATGCTGTATTTATCCACCAGGTTCTCGGCGGTGATGCCCATGTGGTAATCGTTGAAGGCATCCCACAGGCCATCGGTGATCATGCTGTCGATCATCTTCGCGTGGCCCATGCGCAGGCCGGTGCGTGCAGCCGGCAACACGTAGGGGGCCAGACTCATGTTCTCCATGCCGCCGGCGATGATCACCTCGGCGTCGCCGCAGCGGATCGCCTGGGCGCCGAGGTGCAACGCCTTGAGGCCCGAGCCGCAGACCTTGTTCAGGGTCAGCGCCGGAACGGCGTGGGGCAGGCCGGCGAGGATCGACGCCTGGCGAGCCGGGTTCTGCCCCGAGCCTGCGGTGAGCACCTGGCCGAGAATCACTTCATCGACCTGCTCTCCGGCCAGGCCGGTTTGCTCCAGCAGGCGACGAATCACTGCCGCACCGAGCTCCGGCGCGGGAATGGAAGCCAGCGAACCCTGGAAACTGCCGATGGCGGTACGGGTGGCGGCGACAATCACGACTTCTTGCATCGAATTTCTCCTCACTGGGCAGCGAACTGCATTTCCGGTACGTGATCCGGCACGATCAATTTGCCGGCGGTCTTGGCGACGATTTCCTCGACGCTGACGCCCGGGGCACGTTCTTTCAGGATGAAGGCGCCGTCCTGGATTTCCAGGTAGGCCAGGTCGGTCAGCACCCGCTTGATGCACCCGGCGCCCGTCAGCGGCAGGCTGCAACGCGGCAGCAGTTTCGACTCACCGTCCTTGGACGCGTGGGTCATGGTGACGATGATGTTTTCGGCACCGGCCACCAGGTCCATCGCGCCGCCCATGCCCTTGACCAGTTTGCCAGGGATCATCCAGGAGGCGATGTTGCCTTCCACATCGACTTCGAACGCACCCAGCACGGTCAGGTCGATGTGGCCGCCACGAATCATGGCGAACGATTCGGCGGAAGAGAAGATCGAGGCGCCGATGCGCGCGGTGACGGTCTGCTTGCCGGCGTTGATCATGTCGGCGTCGACTTCGGCTTCGGTGGGGAAGGCGCCCATGCCGAGCAGGCCGTTTTCTGATTGCAGCATGACTTCCATGCCTTCGGGGATGTAGTTGGCGACCAGGGTCGGGATGCCGATTCCCAGGTTCACATAGTAGCCGTCCTGCATTTCGCGGGCGACGCGTTGAGCCATTTGTTCGCGGGAAAGTGCCATGTCGTTATTCCTTCATTCGGGCCGGGGGCAGGGGATCACTTACGCACGGTGCGCTGTTCGATGCGCTTTTCGAACGTGCCGCAAATGACCCGGTCGACGTAGATGCCGGGGGTGTGGATCTGCGTCGGGTCCAGCTCGCCGGGCTCGACGATTTCCTCGACCTCTACCACGGTGATCTTGCCCGCCGTGGCCGCCAGCGGGTTAAAGTTCTGGGCGGTGTGGCGATAGACCACGTTGCCGAAGTGGTCGGCTTTCCAGCCTTTGACGATGGCGAAGTCACCGGTGATGGATTCTTCCATCAGGTACTGGCGGCCATGGAACTCACGCACTTCCTTGCCTTCGGCCACGGGAGTGCCGACGCCGGTGGCGGTGAAGAACGCCGGGATGCCCGCGCCGCCGGCGCGCATTTTTTCCGCGAGGGTGCCTTGGGGAGTGAGTTGGACTTCGATCTCGCCGCTGAGCAACTGCTGCTCGAACAGCGCGTTCTCGCCCACGTAGGACGCGATCACCTTGCGAATTTGCCGGTCTTCCAGCAGCACGCCGAGACCGAAGCCATCGACGCCGCAGTTGTTGGAGACCACGGTCAGGTCGCGGATGCCCTTGCGCTTGATCTCGGCGATCAGGTTTTCCGGTATTCCGCACAGGCCGAAGCCGCCTGCGATAACGGTCATGCCGTCTTTCAAGCCGTCGAGCGCTTCTTCATAAGAGCTCACGCGTTTGTCGAAACCTGCCATAGACACCTCTTTTATTCTTGATGGGGTCGCAATGAAATGCAGTGTTGCGCCAAGTCATATATTTGTTAAGTTGATTTTTAGGTTGAATTGATTGATAAAACTCAATAGTGCCGTCATTCACTTGCGGCTCGAAACTCACGGCTTGCCGCTGGAGCGAAGCGACCCTCATGACCCTCAAGCAAATCCGCGCCTTCCTTGCCGTCGCCCAGAGCCTGAGTTTCGCCGTGGCTTGCGAGCGGCTGCATCTGTCGCAGTCGGCCCTTAGCCTGACCATCAAGGCCCTGGAAGAAGGCTTGGGTGGTCGCCTGTTCAGCCGCAATACCCGCAACGTCGCGCTGACGCCCGAAGGCGAATCGTTGTTGCCATTGGCCCGCCGTCTGATTGCCGACTGGGACAACGCCGAGGACGAAATGCGCCAGCGCTTCACCTTGCAACGAGGGCGGGTGACGCTGGCGGCGATGCCGTCGTTCGCCGGTAACCTGCTGCCGCCGATCCTCAAGACCTTCCGCGCCCGCTATCCGAATGTCAACGTCACGGTCAATGATGTGATCAACGAACAGGTGCTGGAGATGGTGCGCGACCGTCACGTCGAACTGGGGGTGGCGTTCGAGCCTTTGCAGAACTCGTCCCTTGTCTTCACCCCGCTGTACCTGGACCGTTTCGTCGCGGTGGTGCCTGCGGATTCGCCGCTGGCCGGGCTTGCGGACATCCAGTGGCAGACGTTATTGGAACAGCCGTTCATTACCTTGCAACGACCGTCCACCGTACGGGTGATGCTGGAAGAACACCTGCAAGCCCGCGGCATGAAGCTGCCGGTGGAATTCGAGAGCCATCAGCTGGCAACGGTCGGGCGGATGGTTGCCAGCGGGCTCGGCGTGAGCGCGGTGCCGGCGCTGTGCATCGGGCAGATGCATGAGCTGGGCGCCCGTTGCATCACCCTGAGCGATCCGGTGATCGAACGGGCCATCGGCGTACTGACCAAGCCGGGGCACGAACTTTCGGCGGCGGCGCAGGCGTTGTTCGATACGTTCAAGGATCAGCAGTTAGGCGTGCAGTTAACCACAGGCTGAACACCTTTACCCCTGTGGGAGCGGGCTTGCTCGCGAAGACGGTGGCACGTCCGGCAGCGATGGTGACTGATACTGCGCTTTCGCGAGCAAGCCCGCTCCCACAGGGATTCATGGTGGGGCTTGCATGGGTGTATCACCACGATTTCAAATGTGGGAGCGGGCTTGCTCGCGAAGACGGTGGCACATTCGACAGCGAGGGTGACTGACACTGCGCTTTCGCGAGCAAGCCCGCTCCCACAAGGATTTATGGCGGGACTTGCGTGGTGAATCACCGTGCTCCCACAAGGGCATGGCGTGCCGGAATTAGCGCTGTGTCAGCAACGGCAGCACCCGCTCGCAAGCCTCTTCAACTTTCAGATCGAGCAACTCATCGGCCCGGGTCTTGCCCCGGTTGATTGCCAGCAGCGGCTTGCCCTGGTCCTTGATCGCCCGGCACAGGCGAAACGCCGAGAACGCCATCAGCGACGAGCCCACCACCAGCAGACCCTCGGCGTCCTCTACGGCTTGTGTAGCGCGGGCGGCGGTGGCGGTGGCGACGTTTTCGCCGAAGAACACCACGTCGGGTTTCAATCGATCACCCTTGCAATGGGGGCAGCGGGGCACCTGGAAGCGCGCCTCGAATGCCGGGTCCAGCAGCGTATCGCCGTCGGGTGCCTGCGCTGCGTCGACATCCGCCAGGTAAGGATTTTGTGCCTCCATCAGTTGCTGGATCTGTTGCCGCTCACTGCGCTGGGTGCAGTCCAGGCACAGCACCCGATGCAGGCTGCCGTGAAGCTCGATCACAGCCTGGCTGCCGGCCTGGTCATGCAGCGCATCGACGTTCTGCGTAATCAGGCCACTGATGCGCTGGTCGGCCTGCAATTGGGCCAAGGCTTCGTGGGCCGCGTTCGGTCGGGCCTGGCGCACCCGGGGCCAGCCCAGCATCGCCCGCGCCCAATAACGCCGGCGTGCTTCGGTGCTGGCGAGAAACTCCTGGTACATCATCGGCTGACGCCCCCTGCGCACCCCCTCGCTGTCGCGGTAATCAGGGATGCCCGACGCCGTGCTGATGCCGGCACCGGTGAGGACCAGGAAGCGGCGCCCGGCCATCTGCTCCAGCAGTTGATCGAGCGGACCGGGGTGAAAATCATCGGGCATCTGCGGCTCTCCGTTGGCCTGGAGCCGTTGAGATTAGCATCCTGATCGCGCCGCATGGCGGTAGCGATGCCTTTCGTCGCCCTGGCCTTTGGTTGCTTCAAACTTTCCCCGCTCCTGCGCCATCCACCTCTATGTGCGGTACTTCAGAACTGTCGCTGCGCTGCAGTGACGACCAAGCGTAAGGAGAAGGAAATGGCAACGCCTAAAGAGAACCTGCTGGACTGGCTCAACGATGCCCATGCCATGGAGCAACAAGCGGAAAAAATGCTCAAGGCCCAGGCCGAACGCCTGGAGCATTACCCCGTTCTCAAGGCCCGCATCGAGGAACATCTGCAAGAAACCCTCGGCCAGCAAAAACTGGTAGAGCAGTGCATCCAGCGCCTGGGCGGCAGCACTTCGATGCTCAAGGACATGGCCGGCAAACTCATGGCCTTCGGTCAGGCGGTGGGCGGCATGACCATGAGCGACGAAGTGGTCAAGGGCGCCATGAGCGGCTATGTGTTCGAGAACCTGGAGATCGCCTCCTACACGGTGCTGATCGAAGCGGCAAAAGTGGCCGGCGATGTCGAGACGCAACGGGCGTGCGAGCAGATTCTGCCGCAGGAAATCGCCATGGCCGACTGGCTGCGCGACCACCTGCCGCAGATTACCCAGGCGTTCCTCGAGCGGTCGGCCAACCCGCACACCGAAGCCAAGCGCTGAGTGAACCTATGAAGCAGACCATCGGTGAAGTACGCGCCATCAATCGCCAGAGCGCAATGGTCGGTGTCTACGTCGCGCAAGAGGACGGTCATACGGTGTTCGAGCTGGGTTCGGCCAATGACATCGACATCGGTGACCTCATCGAATGGGACAGCGGTACGGCGCTGGGCACCCAGTCCTATCGCAACCGGACCAAAGGCTGGACCGCCGAGGTGTACGTGGCCAATCACGGCGTTGCGGCGGCCAATCTTGAAGTCCAGTTACTGGTGGGCTCGTGATGCGTCGTCGTCCAACCGGAGAACAGACATGAGCGAATTGAAATGTGGCTGCCCCGACTGCGATTGCGATGTCGATCCGCAGCGAGTGTTCAATCATGACGGCGAGGCGTATTGCAGCCAGGCCTGCGCTGAGCAACACCCCAATGGCGAACCCTGTCCTGCACCCGACTGCCACTGCGAGGCCAGTGGCAAGGTCGACGAGCGGGATATCACCAATAATCAGCTGGACGACGCCCTGGAGGAAACCTTTCCGGCCAGCGACCCGATTTCTCCCTGAATAAGTACGTCTCTTGATCCGGATATCGGTGACAGGGTATCCGGACACCGCAAGCCGGTCAGTGCGGTGGTGCAGGATAACGCCGGCAGCCCGCGAGTTTTGGCTTCCTGGAACGGCGCGAGGCCTGGGTGACGAGACCGGTGCAATGGGGTGCGGGCGTCACTCGACCTTTGGCGGACAGCGTGGAAAGACACGCACTGTTTTTTCATGGAAAACGGGTTTGTCCGTGGGACGGCAATTGATATCCGAGGTATCAAAGCGTCGCTGGCAGGCCAGTTTTCACAGTACTTTTGGCTTTTAAGAAAGTTATCGGTCTTCGCCGGTTCGATAGCTTGTTGGAATGTAAGGCGCTTGCCTTTGGCGTAAATAAGCTGAACTTGAAAGTGCTGACCGTTCGTCGCCGTCTGGTGATGTTTGTTAAAACCTTGGCGGCCTCAGGTTTTCCGAATAATACGAGCCGAGGGGTTCGCTAACAGCAACTAACGAGGTGAATGAAATGGCTAACACAGGCAATAACAACCCTGGCAATTTCGCTAACGATCGTGAGAAGGCATCGGAAGCCGGGAAGAAAGGCGGCCAGGCGTCGGGTGGCAATTTTGCCAATGACCCGGGACGTGCATCCGAGGCGGGACGCAAGGGCGGCCAAGCCTCTGGCGGTAACTTTGCCAACGACCCGGAACGCGCCGCAGAAGCCGGCCGCAAGGGCGGGCAAGCCTCCGGTGGCAATTTCGCCAATGATCCGGAACGCGCTTCGGAAGCCGGCAAGAAAGGCGGCCAGGCGTCGGGTGGCAACTTTGCCAACGACCGGGAAAAAGCTGCCGAAGCCGGTAAGAAGGGTGGCGAAAACAGTCATGGCGGAGGGCGTAAATCCTGATTGCTGATCCACGGGCCCCAGGCTGATGGCTTGGGGCCTGTTTCGGTCCGGATAGATGCAAAGCTTTAAAGATTTATGGATCGCAAGCCGATTCGCTGTTCGCTTCAGTATTCAATGGACGCAGTCTTATACACTTTTGTAAAGATTGCCGTTCGTCTCGTTTATTGAAGAAAAGATAAATTTTATTCCTATTACTTCTTCAGACCTTTATGGGCCTGCTAATGACGGCGTGCTCATGAACTGTGTCCTGAATGAGGAGCTTGATCATGTTTCTACATAACAAACGACTGCAGTACACCGTCCGTGTCGCTGAACCGAATCCGGGCCTTGCCAACCTGTTGCTGGAACAGTTCGGTGGGCCCCAGGGCGAACTTGCGGCGGCGTCGCGCTACTTCACCCAGGCCTTGGCCGAGGATGATCCAGGTCGCAAGGATTTGCTGATGGACATTGCCACTGAAGAACTCAGCCACCTGGAGATCATCGGTTCGATCATCGTGATGCTCAACAAGGGCGCCAAGGGCAAGATGGCCGAAGGCGTGGACAAGGAGGGGCAGTTGTACCGGGACATCAACGGTGCCGGCAACGACTCCCACGTCACCAGCCTGCTCTACGGTGCCGGTGCACCCCTGATCAATTCCGCCGGTGTGCCCTGGACCGCGGCCTATGTCGATACCATTGGCGAACCGACCGCTGACATGCGTTCCAATATCGCCGCCGAGGCGCGGGCAAAGATTGTCTACGAGCGGCTGATGAATCTTACTGACGACCCGGGCGTGAAAGAGGCGCTGGGCTTCTTGATGACCCGCGAAATCGCTCACCAGATGTCGTTCGAAAAAGCCCTGCATTCGATCCAGCCGAACTTCCCGCAAGGTAAATTGCCAGGCATGCCGGAGTTCACCAACGTGTACTTCAATATGTCCCAGGGCGAGCCTGCGGTGCGCGGTCCGTGGAACCAGGGCGACGATTGGGAGTTTGTCGAAAACCCAACGCCGGCGGTGGACGGCGGCGATGGCACGGCCAGTGTCCAGTTGAGTGAAAAAGACGAGGCCCTGCTGATGGACATGAAGGCGCGGACGATGTCCAACCCGGAAAGCGATCCCATGACCGGTGCCGACTTGGGTTCAGGGATGCAAGGTGACAAACTGTAATTGCAATAAAGCGGCGAGGGGGCAGGGCTCCCTCGCCTGATCATTTCGGTGGATCGTTCGCGCTGTTGCATGGACGATCGACCCTGGCGTGGCTAAACAGTAAGGACATTCGATGGACCAGCCCACTTCCCGGATCCGATCTCCCTGGCGTACCTGGCTGGATCCGGTGCAGAACAATCCGCTGCTGGGGGTGAGTTTCTGGCTCGGGTTGGCGGTGGTCGCGGTGCTGTTGCTGTACAGCGGCTACAACGCCTTGGTGGGCGCTGATCGGCAGAATCTGGGCTATGCGGTGCTGGGCGGTACGTCCGGCTTCGCCGCCACGGCATTGGGCGCGCTGATGGCGGTGGTGCTGCGGGATATCTCGTCACGCACCCAGGACATCATGCTCGGTTTTGCCGCCGGCATGATGCTTGCCGCCAGTTCCTTCTCGCTGATCCTGCCGGGCATCGCTGCGGCGCAGGTTATCTGTGGCAACCAGCTGCTGGCCGCGTTTGTCGTCGTGATCGGCCTGGGACTGGGTGTTGCGCTGATGATCGGCCTCGACCGCTTCGTGCCCCACGAACATGAATTGAGCGGGCGCCGTGGCCCACAGGCCGAACGGATCAACCGGGTGTGGTTGTTCGTGCTGGCGATCACCTTGCACAACTTGCCGGAAGGCATGGCCATCGGCGTCAGTTTTGCCGATGGTGACTTCAAGGTCGGCCTGCCCCTGACTACGGCGATTGCCATCCAGGACATTCCCGAAGGGCTCGCCATCGCCATGGCATTGCGGGTAACCGGGATCAGCACATTGCGCGCCGCGCTGATTGCCGTGGGCTCGGGCCTGATGGAGCCGCTGGGCTCGGTAATCGGCCTGGGCATGTCCTCGGGTGTCGCCGTGGCCTATCCCATCAGCCTTGGCTTGGCGGCCGGGGCGATGATCTTCGTGGTGTCCCATGAGGTGATCCCTGAAACCCACCGCAACGGCCATGAAACCCCGGCCACCCTGGGGTTGATGATGGGGTTTGCGGTGATGATGTTCTTGGATACGGCGTTGGGTTGAGCAGCGCCTCGCGAGCTTCTGTGGCGAGGAAGCTTGCTGTGGCGGGGGGGGG
>NZ_JALJDX010000144.1 GCF_022952855.1 Pseudomonas sp. RGM2987
ATAAAAAAGCTTGGGGCCGCTTCGCAACCCAGCGGGAGCAAGCTCCCTCGCCACAACAGCTTCGGTGCCGCGCCAGGGCTTCCAGGCAAGCATCCAATCCAACCTATGCATATTCCTAAAAGTTAGTTCATAAATAATTTACACGCGTTTAGGGTATATGCACCGGACCACCGGACATTCTTGTTTTTGCACGCCGCATTCATCGCGGCGTTTCTTGAGATGTGAGGTGGGTATGGTACGGAACACAATCACCCCAGTGCAGGGCACAAAAGCGCAGTACGCCAAGGCACTGCCAGCAGCCACGGAGTGGCGGTGATGTCGGATCTGGCACAAGCAAAGGTCCAGAGCGACCAGGACATCGCACCGCTGTTGCTGCCCGCACAAGTGCTGCGCAACGATGCCGAGGCCATCAAGGCCGCCCGCGAACTGGCGCAGGTCGCCCGTCAGCAGGCAGCGCGGCGCGATCAGCAGCGCAAGTTGCCCTGGTCGGAAATCGAACAATTCACCCGCAGTGGACTGGGCAGCATCGCCATCCCTCGGGAATACGGCGGCCCCCAGGTTTCGTTCGTGACCGTCGCCGACGTGTTTGCGATCATTTCTGCTGCCGACCCGGCCCTCGGGCAGATCCCGCAGAACCAGTTCGGCGTGCTTCAGCTGATTCTCGCCACAGGTACCGAACGGCAAAAGAAAATCCTCCTGCAAAGCGTGCTCGAAGGCTGGCGCATCGGCAATGCCGGGCCGGAACGGGGCGTGCGCAACACCCTGGAACTCAAGGCACGGATCACAACCGACGGTGACGGGTATGTCATCAACGGGCAGAAGTTCTATTCCACCGGCGCACTGTTCGCCCACTGGGTGGCGGTCAAGGCGCTGAATGACGACGGTCGCCAGGTGTTGGCGTTCGTGCGGCGCGGCACGCCGGGGCTGCGGATCGTCGACGATTGGTCGGGCTTCGGGCAACGCACCACCGCCAGCGGCACCGTGCTGTTGAACGATGTGCGGGTTGACGCCGAACTGGTCCTGGACAACTGGCGGGTCAACGAAAAACCGAATGTACAGGGCGCGATTTCCCAGCTGATCCAGGCCGCCATTGACGCGGGTATCGCCCGTGGTGCCATCGACGACGCCATTGCGTTCGTCCGTGAACGGGCCCGGCCGTGGATCGACGCCAAGGTCGAGCGGGCCAGCGACGACCTCTACGTGATCGCCGACATCGGCAAATTGAAAATCGACCTGCACGCCGCCGAAGCGCTGCTGCGCAAGGCCGGACAGGTACTGGACCAGGTCAACGCCGCGCCCATCACTGCGCAATCGGCCGCCCGCGCCTCGATTGCCGTGGCCGAAGCCAAGGTCCTCACCACCGAGATCGCCCTGCAAGCCAGCGAAAAACTCTTCGAGCTGGCCGGCAGCCGCGCCACCCTCGCCGAATTCAACCTCGACCGCCACTGGCGCAACGCGCGGGTCCACACCCTGCACGACCCGGTGCGCTGGAAATACCACGCGGTCGGCGCTTACCACCTCAACGGCACATTGCCGGCGCGGCATTCCTGGATCTGACGACCCGACCTCTGGAGCAGTACATGACGTTTTCTCAACACGTCGCGGTAATCACCAGCGATGAACAAGCCCTGATCGTTGCCAGCGACCTGGCCGATGACTTCAAGCGCGACAGCGCCCTGCGCGACCGTGAACGCCGCCTGCCCTATCCGGAACTGGAAGTGTTTTCCCGCTCTGGGCTGTGGGGCATCAGCGTGCCCAAGGCCTATGGCGGCGCCGGGGTTTCCAACGTCACGCTGGCTAAGGTCATTGCGCTGATCGCCCAGGCCGACGGTTCCCTCGGGCAGATTCCGCAGAACCATTACTACGCCCTGGAAGTGCTGCGCGTGAATGGCAGCGAAGCGCAGAAGCAACGCCTGTACGCCGAGGTGCTGGCCGGCCAGCGCTTCGGCAACGCATTGGCCGAGTTAGGCACCAAGACCGCCCACGAGCGCACCACCCAACTGAGTCGCGATGGCGACGGCTACCGGATCAACGGGCGCAAGTTCTACGCCACCGGGGCGATCTATGCCCAACGCATCCCCACCTCGGTGGTGGATGCAAACGGCGTGCAACAGCTGGCGTTCGTGCCACGCGACAGTAAAGGCTTGACGGTGATCGACGACTGGAGCGGTTTCGGCCAACGCACCACCGGCAGCGGCTCGGTGGTGTTCGAAGACGTGTATGTCGGCGCCGAAGACATCGTGCCGTTCCAGAGTGCCTTCGAGCGCCCGACGCCGGTAGGGCCGCTGGCGCAGATTCTCCACGCCGCCATCGATACCGGCATCGCCCGCGCCGCCTATGAAGATGCGTTGCACTTCGTGCGCAGCAAGACCCGGCCATGGATCGACGCCACCAGCGACGTCGCCACCGAAGACCCACACACCCTCAAGAGTTTCGGCCAGTTGAGCATCCGCCTGCATGCCGCCGAAGCGCTGTTGGAACGCGCCGGTGAGTTTCTCGACCGGGCCCAGGCCGACACCCAGGCCGATTCAGTCGCCGCCGCCTCGATTGCGGTGGCCGAAGCCCGCGCCATCAGCACCGAGATTTCCCTGGCCGCCGGCAGCACGCTGTTCGAACTGGCCGGTAGCCAGGCAACCCTGGCCGAACACGGCCTGGATCGCCATTGGCGCAACGCCCGGGTGCACACCCTGCATGACCCGGTGCGCTGGAAATACCACGCGGTCGGCAACTTCTATCTCAATGATGAAAAGCCGCCGCTGCGGGGGACGATCTGATGGCGTCCGGCAAGAAAAAAATCCTCCTCAACGCGTTCAACATGAACTGCGTGGGGCATATCAACCATGGCTTGTGGACCCATCCCCAGGACACCTCGACCCAGTACAACACCATCGAATACTGGACCGGCCTGGCGCAGTTGCTTGAGCGCGGCTTGTTCGACGGGCTGTTCATCGCCGATATTGTCGGGGTCTACGACGTCTATCAACAATCGGTGGATGTCACGCTGAAGGAATCGATCCAGCTGCCGGTCAACGACCCGTTGCTGCTGGTCTCGGCGATGGCGGCGGTCACCCGGAACCTGGGTTTCGGCCTCACCGCCAACCTGACCTACGAGCCGCCGTACCTGTTCGCCCGACGCATGAGCACCCTCGACCACCTGAGTCGCGGCCGGGTCGGCTGGAACATCGTCACCGGCTACCTGGACAGCGCCGCCAAAGCCATGGGCCTGACTGCGCAAGTCGAACATGACCGGCGTTACGACCAGGCCGATGAATACCTGCAAGTGCTCTACAAACTGTGGGAAGGCAGTTGGGAAAACGACGCGGTGCTCAACGACCGCCAGCAGCGCATTTATGCCCAGCCGGAGAAAGTGCACAAGGTCCAGCACCAGGGCGAGTTCTATCAGGTCGAGGGTTATCACCTGTGCGAACCCTCGCCCCAACGCACACCGGTGCTGTTCCAGGCCGGCAGCTCGGAGCGCGGCCTGTTGTTCGCCGGGCGGCATGCCGAGTGCGTGTTCATCAGCGGCCAGAACAAACCGGCGACCAAAGTCCAAGTCGATAAAGTTCGCGCCAGCGCCATTGAGGCCGGACGCAACCCCGAGGACATCAAGGTGTTCATGGGCCTGAACGTGATCGTCGGCGAGACCGAAGCGGCGGCCTGGGCCAAGCATGCCGAGTACCTGAGCTACGCCAGCGCCGAGGCCGGGGTGGCACATTTTTCCGCGTCGACGGGAATCGATTTTTCCCAGTACGAGCTGGACGAGCCGATCCAGTACGTGAAGAGCAACGCCATCCAGTCCGCCACCAAGACCCTGCAAAACAACGACTGGACCCGACGCAAATTGCTCGCGCAACACGCCCTGGGCGGCCGCTACATCACGGTGGTCGGCTCAGCCGAACAGGTGGCCGATGAGTTGGAATCGTGGATCGCCGAAACCGGCCTCGATGGCTTCAACCTGACCCGCATCGTCACGCCGCAAAGTTATGAGGACTTCATCGAGTTGGTGGTGCCCGAGCTGCAGCGACGTGGCTCGTACAAGACCGAATACGACAGCGGCACGCTGCGCGAGAAGTTGTTTCATGCAGAGGCCCATCTACCCGAACAACACACCGGTTCGACCTACCGGCACTGATTTGTTAACCAGGGGCAGGCTGAACCCTGTGGCGAGGGAGCTTGCTCCCGCTCGACTGCGAAGCAGGCGCAAAATCTTGAGGCCTGCTTCGCAGTCCAGCGGGAGCAAGCTCCCTCGCCACAGCAAGCTCCCTCGCCACAAAAAGCACTACGAACTTTCTAATTGATGACTGGAAAAACTTTATGACCAAGCACTCCCTCTCCTTGCCAGTCAAAGCGCTGGCCCTGGCCCTCGGCCTGTTCAGCTCGGCGCTGTTCGCCGCCGATGCGCCGCTTAAAATCGGCACCACCGCCGCGTTCGCCATTCCGTTGGAAGCGGCCGTTGAAGAAGCGGGCAAACAAGGCCTGAAGGTCGAGCTGGTGGAGTTCAGCGACTGGATCGCGCCGAACGTCAGCCTGGCCTCCGGGGATATCGACGTGAATTACTTCCAGCACATCCCGTTCCTGGAAAACGCTAAGGCCGCCGCCGGTTTCGATCTGGTGCCGTTCGCACCGGGGATCATCAACAACGTCGGTCTCTACTCGAAGAAATACAAAAGCTTCGCCGAGCTGCCTGAGGGCGCCAGCGTGGCCATCGCCAACGACCCGATCAACAGCGGTCGCGGCCTGCAACTGCTGGCAAAAGCCGGGTTGATCACGCTCAAGCCCGGGGTGGGCTACAAGGCCACCGAGGACGACATCGTCGCCAACCCGAAAAAAATCAAGATCCTCCAGGTCGAAGCCGTGCAACTGGTGCGCGCCTATGACGACGCCGATCTGGTACAAGGCTACCCTGCCTACATTCGCCTGGCGAAAACCTTCGATGCCTCCTCTGCCCTGCTGTTCGACGGCCTGGACCACAAGGAATACGTGATCCAGTTCGTGATCCAGCCCAAGAGCAAGGACGACCCCCGCCTGATCAAGTTCGTCGATATCTATCAACACTCACCCGCCGTGCGCGCCGCCCTGGACAAGGCCCATGGCAAGCTCTACCAGGCCGGTTGGGAAAGCTGAGCATGAACGCCGTCAACGTCCGACTCCGAGATGAACCCGCCGCGCCCCAGAGCGCCGACCAGACCGAACTGCATCCTGAGCTGAACCGCGCCCATGTGCGCTTCATCGGCCTGGGCAAGACTTACACTGGCGCCCAAGGGCCGGTGGCCGCGCTGCACGGCATCGACCTGGCGATCCAGCGCGGCGAGGCGTTTGGCATCATCGGCCGCAGCGGTGCCGGCAAGTCGTCGCTGATCCGCACCATCAACCGGCTCGAACAGCCCACCAGCGGCCGCGTGCTGATCGATCAGGTGGACATCGGCGAGTTCGATGAAGACCGCCTGGTGGAGCTGCGCCGACGCATCGGCATGATCTTCCAGCACTTCAACCTGATGTCGGCCAAGACCGTGTGGCAGAACGTCGAGTTGCCGCTGAAAGTCGCCGGGGTGCCCAAGGAGCAGCGCCAGCGCAAAGTCCGCGAGCTGCTGGAACTGGTTGGCCTGCAAGGCAAGCACCAGGCCTATCCGGCGCAGCTCTCCGGGGGCCAGAAGCAGCGCGTCGGGATCGCCCGGGCCTTGGTTCACGATCCGCAGATTCTGCTGTGCGACGAGGCCACCTCGGCCCTGGACCCGGAAACCACCCAGTCGATTCTCGGCCTGCTGCGCGAGATCAACCAGCGGCTGGGCCTGACCATCGTGCTGATCACCCATGAGATGGCGGTGATTCGTGAAGTCTGCGACCGGGTGGTGGTGCTTGAGCAAGGGCGCATCGTCGAGCAGGGACCGGTCTGGGAAGTGTTCGGCAACCCGCAGCACGAGGTCAGTCGGACACTGCTGGCGCCCTTGCAGCATGCGTTGCCGGAAGAACTGCAAAACCGCTTGCAAGCGCAACCGGCGTCGGCGGATGCCGCCACTGTGCTGCGCCTGCAATTCACCGGCAGCGGCCGCGACGAACCAGACCTGGCGGCCTTGTTCAGCGCCCTGGGTGGCCGCGTCCGGCTGCTGCACGGCGGCATCGAGCGGATCCAGGGTCATGGGCTGGGGCAGTTGCTGCTGGCGGTGAGCGGTTCTTCATGGGGGGCCGAAGAGTTGCGTCAACGCGCCGGTAATTGGGCGCAACGGGTGGAGGTGCTGGGTTATGTGGTTTGATCGACTGTTACAGGGCTTCATCGACACCTTCCTGATGGTGGGTGTGTCGTCGCTGATCGCGTTGCTGGCGGGTATTCCGCTGGCGGTGATCCTGGTGACCAGCGGCAAGGGCGGAATCTATGAGGCGCCCGCCTTGAACAAGGCGTTGGGGGCATTCGTGAATCTGTTTCGCTCGATCCCGTTCCTGATCCTGATGGTGGCGCTGATCCCGTTCACCCGGCTGATCGTCGGCACCACCTATGGCGTCTGGGCCGCCGTGGTGCCCCTGACCATCGCCGCCACGCCATTCTTCGCGCGTATCGCCGAGGTCAGCCTGCGGGAGGTCGACCACGGCCTGATCGAAGCCGCCCAGGCCATGGGGTGCCGGCGCTGGCACATTGTCTGGCACGTGCTGCTGCCTGAAGCCCTGCCGGGCATCGTCGGCGGTTTCACCATCACCCTGGTGACCATGATCAACTCCTCGGCCATGGCGGGCGCCATCGGTGCCGGCGGCCTGGGTGACATCGCCTACCGGTATGGCTACCAGCGTTTCGACAGCCAGGTCATGCTCACGGTGATCGTGTTGCTGGTGGCGCTGGTGGCGGTGATCCAGCTGGGCGGGGATCGCCTGGCGCGGGGGCTGAACAAGCGCTGAGGCTGGCTGCGACAGGTATTCGTTGACTGACCCACGGCTATCGTCGGATCGCCGCCCGGAGCAGGCTCGCTCCCTCAAGGGGATTCGCGTCGTTCACAAAACCCTGTGGGAGCGAGCCTGCTCCGGGCGGCGATCCGACGATGGGCGGCTACGGTATAGTCAGCTCAACGCCCCCTACCCAAGCCCACGACCATGAAGCACACCCCCGAAGACCTGCACGTCATCACCCGCACGACCCTGGGCAATTACAACGCAGTCGCCGAGAGCTTTCGCGAGGGCACCCGCGATCATGATGTCAGCCAGAACATCGACGCGTTGCTGCGGCACATCCAGGGCCAGGCACCCTTGCATATCCTGGATTTCGGCTGCGGCCCCGGGCGCGACCTGCGTACCTTTACTGCCATGGGCCATGTAGCGGTCGGCCTCGACGGTTCAGAGGCGTTCGCCCGCATGGCGCGCCAGGACAGCGGTTGTGAGGTCTGGCAACGGGATTTCCTGAAGCTCGATTTGCCGGCGCAACGCTTTGACGGGATATTTGCCAACGCGGTGCTGTTTCATATCCCGGTGCAGGAACTGCCACGAGTGCTCAAACAACTGCACGCGACGCTCAAGCCCGGTGGCGTGCTGTTCAGCTCCAACCCCCGCGGTGAGAACCAGGAAGGCTGGAACGGCCAGCGCTTTGGCGCCTATCACGACCTCGCAGCCTGGCGCGCATTGCTCACCGAGGCCGACTTCGTGGAGCTGGAGCATTACTACCGACCGGCGGGGCTGCCACGGGAGCAACAGCCTTGGCTGGCAAGTGTCTGGCGCAAAATTTGAGAGCGGACCTATTTCTACCGGCTGAACGCTGAGCCGCGGCGAGGGAGCTTGCTCCCGCTCGGCGGCGCAGCCGTCGCAAAATCTTGGGGCCTGCTTCGCAGTCCAGCGCGAGCAAGCTCCCTCGCCACAGGGGACCGTGCGTAATTCCGGGTTTCGGTTATTCCCGCTTGACCAACCACTTCTGCGACAACTGCTCCAACCGCCCGTCATCCTTGATCCGCGCCAGGGCGTTATCCAGGCTGGCCTTGAACGCCGGGTTGCCCTTCTGGAATGGGATCACCAGGTGCGGCGCCGGGGCGCTCTTTTCTTGCGCCTGGAAAGACTGCGCCATCATCAGCGGGCGCTGGGTTTCATCCTTGCCCGCCAGCAATTGCGCATCCGGTTGACTGTAAGCGGCGCTGGTGTCGAAACGTTCTGCCAGTTCCGGGGTCATTGCTATGTGGTTGATGGCGACATCGTACTTGCCGCTTTCCACACCGCTCAGCAGATCCGCGGCATCAGTGACCACGAAGTCGGCGCGTACATCGAGCTCAGCGGCCAGCATCTGGCCCAGTTCCACTTCAAAGCCGGCGAGCTTGCCGTCCTCCTTGAAGTTGAACGGGGCGGCGTTGGCCTCCAGGGCAATGCGCAGCTCGCCACGGTCGTTGATGTCGTCGATCAGTTCGGCATGGGCCAGGGGGCTCAGAAGGGGTAGCAGGCAAATCAGGCCAGGCAGAAAACGCATGGTCACTCCTAGGTATTTATACAAGCGACGCTCGTTTCAGGCTCGCTTTGCTATGGTTGTTGCAGGCTTCGACAACGAATGGTCATGAAGTTGTCACGACCAGGCGGATTTCATGGAAAAACTGGAGAAAAAAATGAAAAGCTTGATGTCTCGTGCCGCGTTGGCCGGCCTGTTGCTCGGCACTTCGATGCTGGCAACCGCCGCGACCCCGGCCCCGAAGGGTGCTGAAGTCTTCATCGTTTCCCCGGAAGACGGTGCCACCGTCGCCCAGGAATTCAAGGTCAAGTTTGGCGTCAAGGATATCGCCCTGGCTCCGGCGGGCGACGTGACAAAGAATACCGGCCACCATCATCTACTGATCGATGTCGACAAACTGCCCGCCAAAGATGCACCGATCCCCAACGACGCCAACCACATGCACTTCGGCAAAGCCCAGACCGAAGCCACCATCAAGCTGGCGCCGGGCAAGCACACCTTGCAGCTGGAACTGGGCGACAGCGGCCACATGCCGTTCGATCCACCAATTGTGTCG
Source organism: Pseudomonas sp. RGM2987 (assembly GCF_022952855.1). GTDB lineage: Bacteria > Pseudomonadota > Gammaproteobacteria > Pseudomonadales > Pseudomonadaceae > Aquipseudomonas. The sequence goes on from NZ_JALJDX010000144.1 coordinate 8,961, forward strand.
AAGAAAATCACGGTGACCGTGAAATAACACAACACTCGAACCTGTGGGAGCAAGCCCGCTCCCACAGGGTTTTGTGTAGTGTCAGGCAGAAAAAAGGGAGCCCTAGGCTCCCTTTTTGCTTCACGGCAGTGGATCACTGCCCGTCAGAACAGCACGCGGCAACGGATAGTGCCCTTGATGTGCTGCAGCTTCTCTTGCGCCAGATCCGAGTATTCGGCGTCGACGTCGATCACGACGTAGCCGACTTTCTCGTTGGTTTGCAGGAACTGACCGGAAATGTTGATGCCGTTTTCCGCGAAGACCTTGTTGATCTCGCTCATCACACCCGGAATGTTTTCGTGGATGTGCAGCAGGCGGTGCTTGCCAGGGTGGGCCGGCAACGCCACTTCCGGGAAGTTCACGGACGACACCGACGTACCGTTGTCGCTGTACTTGACCAGTTTTTCCGCCACTTCCAGACCGATGTTGGCCTGGGCTTCGGCGGTGGAACCACCGATGTGCGGGGTCAGGATCACGTTGTCCAGGCCACGCAGCGGGCTCTCGAAGATGTCGTCGTTGGAGCGCGGCTCCACCGGGAACACGTCGATGGCGGCGCCGATCAGGTGCTTGTCCTTGATCGCTTCGGCCAGGGCGTCGAGCTTGACCACGGTGCCACGGGCGGCGTTGATCAGGATCCCGCCCTTCTTGATGGCACGGATCTCTTTCTCACCGATCATCCACTGGGTGGCCGCGGTTTCCGGCACGTGCAGGGTCACGATGTCGGACATGCCCAGCAGCTCGTGCAGATCATTGACCTGGGTGGCGTTGCCCAGCGGCAGCTTGGTCACGGTGTCGTAGAAGAACACCTGCATGCCCAGGCCTTCAGCCAGTACCGACAACTGGGTGCCGATCGAGCCGTAGCCGACGATACCCAGCTTCTTGCCGCGGATTTCGAAAGAGTTGGCCGCGCTCTTGATCCAGCCGCCACGGTGGCAGGAAGCGTTTTTCTCAGGGATGCCCCGCAGCAGCAGGATCGCTTCGGCCAGCACCAGTTCGGCGACGGAACGGGTGTTGGAATACGGAGCGTTGAACACCGCGATGCCGCGCTCGCGCGCTGCGTTGAGGTCAACCTGGTTGGTGCCGATGCAGAAGCAGCCGACCGCGACCAGTTTCTTGGCGTGATCGAAAATCTCTTCGGTCAACTGAGTGCGGGAGCGAATGCCGATGAAGTGCGCATCGGCGATCTTTTCCTTGAGCTGGGCTTCCGGCAGAGAACTGGTGATGTACTCGATGCTGGTGTAGCCCGCCGACTTGAGGACGTCGACAGCCGATTGGTGGACGCCTTCGAGAAGAAGGAACTTGATCTTGCTCTTATCGAGAGAAGTCTTGCTCATCTGCGTAAACCTGTGTCCCGGAGAAAAATGGCAGGGAATCGGACAGCGCATGCTGGCCCGACCGGCGTGACAGCCGTCGCCGCAGAACAGCCTTTGAGCACTACGCTGCGGGGTCGGTATGCTAGCATAGCCACCCCGCTAAACACTCATTCCTGCGACGTGAAGCGTTCTCAGGATGACCATGAATTGTTCGAGAGTTCTGTCGATGACCAACCCTGCCCTGTTAGATGAGCTGAAGACCCTGGTTGAGCCTGGCAAGGTCCTGACCGATGCCGACTCCCTGAATGCTTATGGCAAGGATTGGACCAAGCATTTCGCCCCTGCGCCAACGGCCATCGTCTTCCCCAAGACCACCGAACAGGTCCAGGCCATCGTTCGCTGGGCCAACGCGCACAAGGTAGCCTTGGTGCCATCGGGCGGGCGCACCGGGCTTTCGGCAGCAGCCGTGGCGGCCAACGGCGAAGTGGTCGTGTCCTTCGACTACATGAACCAGATTCTCGACGTGAACCTCACCGACCGTACCGCCGTCTGCCAGCCAGGCGTGGTAACCGAGCAATTGCAGAATAAGGCCGAGGAACACGGCCTGTACTATCCGGTAGATTTCGCTTCGGCCGGCTCCAGCCAGATTGGCGGCAACATCGGCACCAATGCCGGCGGGATCAAGGTCATTCGCTACGGCATGACCCGCAACTGGGTCGCCGGCATGAAAGTCGTCACCGGCAAGGGTGACCTGCTGGAACTGAACAGAGACCTGATCAAGAACGCCACCGGCTACGACTTGCGCCAACTGTTCATCGGCGCCGAAGGCACCCTCGGCTTCGTGGTCGAAGCCACCATGCGCCTGGATCGCGCACCAAAGAATCTCACTGCGATGGTGCTTGGCACGGCGGACTTCGACTCAATCATGCCGGTGCTGCATGCGTTCCAGGGCAAGCTGGACCTGACCGCGTTCGAATTTTTCTCCGACAAGGCCCTGGCCAAGGTTCTGGGTCGCGGCGACGTACCGGCCCCGTTCGAAACCGAGTGCCCGTTCTATGCGCTGCTGGAATTCGAAGCCACCACCGAAGAAGTCGCCAACCACGCCCTGGAGACCTTCGAACATTGCGTGGAGCAAGGCTGGGTGCTGGACGGCGTGATGAGCCAGAGCGAAACCCAGTTGCAGAACCTGTGGAAGCTGCGCGAGTACATCTCCGAGACCATCTCCCACTGGACCCCGTACAAAAACGACATCTCGGTCACAGTCTCGAACGTGCCAGGCTTCCTGGGGGAAATCGACGCGATCGTCGGCGAACACTACCCGGATTTCGAAATCGTCTGGTTCGGTCACATCGGCGACGGCAACTTGCACTTGAACATCCTCAAGCCGGAAAACCTGAGCAAGGACGAGTTCTTCGCCAAGTGCGCGACCGTGAACAAGTGGGTGTTTGAAACCGTCGAGAAGTACAACGGCTCGATTTCCGCCGAACACGGCGTGGGGATGACCAAGCGCGACTACCTGACCTATAGTCGTTCGCCGGTGGAAATCGAGTACATGAAAGCCGTGAAGGCGGTCTTCGACCCCAACGGCATCATGAACCCAGGCAAGATTTTCGCAGTTTGATGCCTTGAAGCACCTGATGAATCCAAGACCCAGGAGTCGGTAATGAGCTATCAGCACCAGTATGTCGACGGCACACGCATCCATTTCCCGGTGGGGAAACTGGTGTGCATCGGCCGTAACTACGCCGAACATGCAAAGGAACTGGATAACCCGGTGCCCACCGAGCCCCTGTTGTTCATCAAACCGGGCAGTTGCGTGGTGCCCATGGAAGGCGGCTTCAGCATCCCTACGGACCGTGGTTCAGTGCACTACGAAGCGGAAATCGCCGTGCTGATCGGCAAGCCGTTGTCGACCCGCCCGAGCGTTGAAGAAGTGCTGGACGCCATCTCAGGCTTTGCCCCGGCCCTGGACCTGACCCTGCGGGACAAGCAGGCCGAACTCAAGGCCAAGGGCCTGCCTTGGGAAATCGCCAAGTCGTTCGACGGTGCGGCGGTACTCGCCCCCTTCGTGCCGAACGGCACCTTCGCCGACCTCACCGACATCCCGGTGCGCCTGACCATCAACGGTGAAGTGCGCCAGGACGGCAACAGCAGCCTGATGCTCAACCCCATCGTGCCGATGATCCAGCACATGGCCGGCTGTTTCTCGCTGCAAGCCGGGGACGTTATCCTCACCGGCACCCCGGCGGGCGTCGGGCCGTTGAACGTCGGCGATGAACTGGTGGTAGAGCTGCCAGGGGCGAGCCGCTTCGAAAGCAGCGTTCGCTGACACGGTCTTGCGACCACAGGAGATCAAAGTGGGAGCGGGCTTGCTCGCGAAGACGGAGTTTCAGTCGACATAATCGTTAACTGAGACACCGCATTCGCGAGCAAGCCCGCTCCCACATTGGGTGTCCAACCTGCCCTGAAGTCTGGGTTTTACTGTTTTTTCACATGCCATCCGGATAATTGCGCCGATTGCGGCATCTGAGCCAGCCACGCCCTTAGCCCTAATCCTCCTGGAATTTACCCCCCGATGGCCAAAACCCAAGCTCCGTCTCCTGCCAAAGCCCCTCGCCGCTCTCGCTTCGCCCTGCCCTGGTACGCCTGGTCGTTGCTGGCGGCGGCAGCGGCCTACGGGCTGGCGTTTGCGATGCATTGGGATGATCGCGGCCTGCTCTGGCTGTCGGAGCACTTCCAGAGCCCGGCCCAGCGCCAGGAAAGTACCTGGCTGCCGGACTACCACGCCGTGATCGACGCCAAGCCGCTGCCCGGCATGGAGAAGGATGAAGCGTCTGACATCACCTACAACCCGCAGACCAAGACGCTGTTCGCGGTCATGGGCAAGCAACCGTTCCTGGTGGAACTGACCTTGCAGGGCGACGTACTGCGCAAGATGCCCCTGGTGGGCTGGAGCAATCCCGAAGGCGTGACCTACATGGAAAACGGCCTGCTGGCCATTACTGATGAGCGAAGCCACACGCTGACCATCGTCCAGGTGGACGCCAGCACCCGCGAACTCAACAGCACCGACTTCCCTCACTACGACCTCGGCCCGTCGAAGAACCAGAACAAGGGGTTCGAAGGGATTGTCTGGGATCCGCGCAATCAGCAACTGGTGCTTGGGGAGGAACGTCCGCCGGCACTGTTCACCTGGAAAAGTGACGGTAGCCAGCAGCTCAGCGGCGAGAAGCAGATCCATGTCAGCGATGAACTGGACCTGCGAAATCTCTCGGCCCTGGCGATTGATCCTCGCACCGGCCATATGCTGGTGCTTTCAGCCGACTCTCATCTGCTGCTGGAGCTGGACGAAAAAGGCGACCAGGTCAGTTTCATGACCCTGTTGGGGGGCTTCAATGGCCTGAAAGACACCATCCCTCGCGCCGAGGGTGTGACCATCGATGAAGCCGGCAACCTCTACATGGTCAGCGAGCCGAATCTGTTTTATCGTTTCGAAAAACAACGCTGATAGCCCTCACCCTGTAAGATTATTCCTTCTTCGTTGTAGGACGTGGCAAACGGCCATTAAGCTTCAGTTCAGGCAGCCGTGGTATTTCCACCCACCTGTCTTTCAGAGCCCACCCCCTATGCGCCGACTCGCCCGTCCCAAACCCCTGTTCCTGATATTGCTGACGATCCTGCTGGTTGCGCTGATCGCTGCCGGCCAGCACTTACGCCTGTTCGAACGTGCCTGGTTCAACTTCAATTCGCTCTGGAAACCCATCGACGAGCAGGCCATCGCGTTGGATCAATACCAGGTCATGGTCGAAGCACAGGTGATCGAGGGCCTGGACGATGACGTTTCCGCGCTGACCTACGATCCGGTACGCAAGAGCCTGTTCACCGTCACCAACCAGGATTCGGAGCTGGTCGAACTGTCACTCGATGGCAAGGTCCTGCGGCGCATCGCCCTGATCGGCTTCGGTGATCCGGAAGCGGTGGAGTTCATCAGCGAAGACATCTACGTCATCACCGACGAGCGCGAGCAGCGACTGATCAAGATCCACCTGGACGATGAGACCCGGTTTCTCGACGCAGCCGACGCCGAGCAGATGACTCTCGGCTTGCACATGAGCAGCAACAAAGGCTTCGAAGGACTGGCCTACGATTCGGTAGGCAAACGGCTGTTCGTGGCCAAGGAACGCGACCCGATGCTGATTTATGAAGTGCACGGGTTTCCTCACCAGAATCCGGAAAAATCCTATGCCGTGCATGTGGTCAACAACCCCAAGCGCGATGCCGGGCTGTTCGTACGCGACCTTTCGAGCCTGCAATACGACGAGCGTAGCGGCCATTTGCTGGCGCTGTCCGAAGAGTCACGGCTGATCATCGAGCTGGATATCAATGGCCGGCCATTGAGCACACTGTCGTTGAACAAGGGCCGCCATGGCCTGCAGAAAACCGTGCCCCAGGCCGAAGGCCTTGCCATGGACGATGACGGCAACCTGTATCTGGTGAGTGAGCCGAATCTGTTTTATGTGTTCAAGAAGCCGCAGCGCGATTTATAGGAAGGCATCCCTGTGCCTGCAGCGCCGATCATTCAAGCGCCGCCCGAATTACCGTGGCGAGGGAGCTTGCTCCCGCTGGGGTGCGCAGCAGCCCTCTTTTGTGAGTGCTTCGCACTCAAGCGGGAGCAAGCTCCCTCGCCACAAGAGTGCCAATCACAACATCGGATCAGGCCTTGAGGGTCTTCACCCCTTCACTCGTACCCAACAGCAATACATCCGCCGGACGCGCCGCGAACAGGCCATTAGTGACCACGCCCACGATCGCATTGATCTGGCTTTCCAGCGCCACCGGGTCAGTGATTTGCAGGTTGTGCACATCCAGGATGATGTTGCCGTTGTCGGTCAGCACGCCCTCGCGGTACACCGGGTCGCCGCCCAGCTTCACCAGTTGCCGGGCCACGTGGCTGCGGGCCATCGGGATCACTTCCACCGGCAGCGGGAATGCGCCGAGCACCGGCACCAGCTTGCTTGCGTCGGCGATGCAGATGAACGTCTTGGCCACCGCCGCGACGATTTTCTCGCGGGTCAGCGCCGCGCCGCCGCCCTTGATCAGGTTCAGGTGGGCATCGCTTTCGTCGGCACCGTCGATGTAGAACTCCAGGTCGCTCACGGTATTGAGCTCGTACACCGGGATCCCGTGGCCCTTGAGCCGCGCAGCAGTGGCTTCGGAGCTGGCGACCGCGCCGTCGAACGCGCCTTTGTGTCGGGCCAGCGCGTCAATGAAGCAATTGGCCGTAGAGCCGGTGCCAACCCCGACGATGCTCTTGTCATCCAGTTTCGGGAGGATGAGGTCGACAGCGGCCTGGGCCACGGCCTGTTTGAGTTGATCCTGGGTCATGCGGGCTCCGAAGGTGCCGAGTGGGAACGAAAAGCCGGCATTATAGGCGCCGCAGGAGCCTCGGTCATTGCTTGATTGAACGCAGATCCCCGTGGCGAGGGAGCTTGCTCCCGCTGGACTGCGAAGCAGGCCCAAGATTTTGCGATGGCTGCGCCATCGAGCGGGAGCAAGCTCCCTCGCCACAGGGGGCGTTGTACCTTGAAACCCTTTAATTCGTGTGGTCGCCCGGCCAAAAGCCGGGTTAGACTCCTTGGTCCTGCCCAACCCGCCCAGTGATGCTTTCCGATGCTCGAACAGTACGTCAAGAAGATCCTCACCTCGCGCGTTTACGACGTTGCCGTAGAAACCCCGCTGCAGACCGCTCGCCAGCTTTCCGAGCGGCTGGGCAATAACATCTGGCTCAAGCGCGAAGACTTGCAGCCAGTGTTCTCGTTCAAGATTCGCGGGGCGTACAACAAGCTGACCCAGCTCAGCGACGAGGAACGCGCCCGCGGTGTGGTCACGGCCTCGGCGGGCAACCACGCCCAGGGCCTGGCCCTGGCGGCGAAAGTCCTGGGCGTGAAGGCCACCATCGTGATGCCCAAGACCACCCCGGAAATCAAGGTCGAAGGCGTGCGCTCCCGGGGCGGCAAAGTCGTGCTGCACGGCGACTCATTCCCGGAAGCCCTGGCCTATTCGCTGAAACTGGTGGACGAAAAGGGCTACGTCTACATTCACCCCTATGACGATCCCCACACCATTGCCGGGCAGGGCACGGTGGCCATGGAAATCCTGCGCCAGCACCCTGGGCGCCTGGATGCGATCTTCGTCCCGGTCGGCGGCGGCGGGCTGATCGCCGGCATCGCGGCCTATGTCAAATACCTGCGCCCGGAGATCAAGGTCATCGGCGTCGAGCCGGACGATTCCAATTGCCTGCAAGCGGCCCTGGCCGCCGGTGAACGCGTGGTACTGCCGACCGTGGGGCTGTTTGCCGACGGCGTGGCCGTGGCGCAGATCGGCCAGCACACCTTCGATATCTGCAAACACCATGTGGACGAAGTGATCACCGTCAGCACCGACGAGATCTGCGCCGCTATCAAGGATATCTACGACGATACCCGCTCGATCACCGAGCCCGCCGGCGCCCTGGGCGTGGCCGGGATCAAGAAATATGTCGAATCGCGAGGCGTCAGCGGCCAGACCCTGGTGGCCATCGACTCGGGTGCCAACGTCAACTTCGACCGCTTGCGCCACGTTGCCGAACGCGCCGAGCTGGGCGAGGGCCGCGAAGCGATCATCGCTGTGACCATTCCCGAGAAGCCGGGCAGCTTCAAGGCGTTCTGCGAAGCCATCGGCAAGCGCCAGATCACCGAATTCAACTACCGCTATAACACCGGCAGCGAAGCACACATCTTCGTTGGCGTGCAGACGCACCCGGAAAACGACCCGCGCAGCGCGCTGATCGCCAGCCTGACCGAACAAGGCTTCCCGGTGCTGGACCTGACCGACAACGAACTGGCCAAGTTGCATATCCGCCACATGGTGGGCGGGCACGCGGCCCATGTCATCGACGAAGTGGTGCTGCGCTTCGAATTCCCGGAACGCCCGGGTGCGCTGTTCAACTTCCTCAATAAACTGGGCGGGCGCTGGAACATCTCGATGTTCCACTATCGCAACCATGGCGCGGCGGATGGCCGCGTGGTCGCGGGGCTGCAAGTCCCCCACGATGAACGCCACCTGGTCCCGGCCGCCCTGGAAGAAATTGGTTATCCGTACTGGGATGAAAGCGATAACCCGGCGTACCAACTGTTCCTGGGATGAGCCCCGCCATTGTGACCGTTCGGACTGGGGACTGGATGGGCTTGTGGCGAGGGAGCTTGCTCCCGCTTGACCGGGCTGGCGCTCCAGTGCGAAGCGCTCACCTTTTTTGGGGTCGCTTCGCGCCCCAGCGGGAGCAAGCTCCCTCGCCACAGAGGGGCTAAGCTGCTGAACAAGTCATAAGGAAATCGAACCATGGAAACGTTGACCGCGCTGAAGATCGCTCACGTTGTAGCCACTGTATTGGTGTTGGCAGGCGCCCTGGGTCTGGCCATCTGGACCTGGCGCACGCGGCGCAATGGCGACGCCACGGCGGCCGCTCGTACGCTGCAACGTCCGCGGCTGTTCGTCTGGTTGGTGATGATCCTGGCACTGGCGAGCCTGCCCTTCACGGGCTGGTGGATGGTGCATCAGATTGGCTGGTCGCTGGGGCAGACCTGGTTGTTGGCTTCCAGCGTGCTCTACACCTTGGCGGCGCTGGCGGGGTTCTGGCTGGTGGTGCGGTTGAACAAGCTGCGCAAGGCGCCCGAGGGTGGTGGGAAGTTCAGTTTTGCCTTGGCGCTGTTCAGCATGGTCTGCTTTATCGCCATTGCCGGGTTGATGGGGGCCAAGCCTGTTTAAAGGCTTGGGACCGCGTCGCCCCCTTCGCGAGCAAGCCCGCTCCCACATGGACAGTGGTGATTTCCTGTGGGAGCGGGCTTGCTCGCGAAAGCTATTTCAGCCACGCAGACTGATCACCGGCCACCCTCGCTTCTCAGCCTCAGCCCTCAAGTTCGGATCAGGGTCCACCGCCACCGGATGCGCAACCGCCTCCAGCAACGGCAAATCATTCATCGAGTCACTATAGAAGTAGCTGCCTTCGAGTGAATAGCCGGTTTCCTCCAGCCAGCGGTTCAACCGCGTCACCTTGCCCTCACGAAAGCACGGGATATCAGTGCTGCGCCCACTGTAGCGGCCGTCGATCATTTCACATTCCGTGGCGATCAGGGTCTCGACGCCCAGGCGCTCGGCGATTGGCGCGGTGACAAAACGGTTGGTGGCGGTGATGATCACCAGCTTGTCGCCGGCGTCACGGTGCTTTTTCAGCAGCTCAAGGGCCTGGGGCAACATGATTGGCTCGATGCAGTCGCGCATATAGTCCAGATGCCATTGGGCCAGGACGTCCATCTCGGTACGACCCAGGATTTCCAGGCAAAAATTCAGGTACTCGGCGTTGTCGAGCTTGCCGGCCAGGTAATCCTGGTAGAACTCATCGTTGCGCGCCTTGTACGTGACGGCATCGAGGAAACCGCGCTCACACAGGTAATCGCCCCACGCGTGATCGCTGTCGCCGCCCAGCAACGTGTTGTCCAAGTCGAATAAAGCCAGCCGCATTGCAGTTACTCGCTGAAATTTCTGAAGAAAGGCGCCCAGAATACGGACTTTTCACAAGAGTGCACATAAGGTAGGCAGCCTCGTTGCTGCTTTCACAACCTTTGTGGAACAATGCGGCGACATGCGTTTGCGAGGTTGTTGCCGTGATCGATCCCGATGGTTTCCGACCCAATGTGGGGATCATTCTTACGAATGATGCAGGGCAGGTGCTATGGGCTCGCCGTATCAATCAAGACGCCTGGCAGTTTCCCCAGGGTGGCATCAACCCCCAGGAGACGCCGGAAGAGGCCTTGTACCGCGAGTTGAACGAAGAAGTGGGGCTTGAGCGAGAGGATGTCGAAATACTCGCCTGCACCCGGGGCTGGTTGCGCTATCGTTTGCCGCAACGCCTGGTCAGGACGCACAGCCAACCGCTGTGCATCGGCCAGAAGCAGAAATGGTTTCTCCTGCGCCTGATCTCCAACGAGCAGCGGGTGCGGATGGATTTGACCGGTAAACCGGAGTTCGATGGCTGGCGCTGGGTCAGCTATTGGTATCCGTTGGGCCAGGTGGTGACATTCAAGCGCGAGGTGTACCGACGCGCCCTCAAAGAGCTTGCCCCGCGCCTGCTGACGCGCGACTGACGACGGAGTTCGACCCCGAGCCATGCTCAATACGCTGCGCAAGATCGTCCAGGAAGTTAACTCCGCCAAGGATCTCAAGGCGGCGTTGGGGATTATTGTGTTGCGCGTCAAAGAGGCCATGGGCAGCCAGGTCTGCTCGGTCTATCTGCTGGACCCCGAGACCAACCGTTTCGTGCTGATGGCCACCGAGGGCTTGAACAAGCGCTCGATCGGCAAGGTCAGCATGGCGCCCAATGAAGGTCTGGTCGGCCTGGTCGGCACGCGCGAAGAGCCCCTGAACCTTGAGAACGCCGCGGATCACCCGCGCTATCGCTACTTCGCCGAAACGGGCGAGGAACGCTACGCCTCGTTCCTCGGCGCACCGATCATCCACCACCGCCGCGTCGTCGGCGTGTTGGTCATCCAGCAAAAAGAACGCCGCCAGTTCGACGAGGGGGAAGAAGCCTTCCTCGTGACCATGAGCGCGCAGTTGGCCGGTGTTATCGCCCATGCCGAGGCCACCGGCTCGATCAGCGGCCTGGGGCGCCAGGGCAAGGGCATCCAGGAAGCCAAGTTCGTCGGCGTGCCGGGCTCGCCAGGCGCGGCAGTGGGTACGGCGGTGGTCATGTTGCCGCCCGCCGACCTCGACGTAGTGCCGGACAAGGCCATCGCCGACATCGACGCTGAGCTGGGGCTGTTCAAGACCGCCATCGAAGGCGTGCGTGCCGACATGCGGGCCCTGTCGGCCAAGTTGGCGACGCAACTGCGCCCCGAAGAACGCGCGCTGTTCGACGTCTATTTGATGATGCTCGACGACGCCTCCCTGGGCAGCGAGGTGACCACGGTCATCAAGACCGGCCAGTGGGCCCAGGGCGCGCTGCGCCAGGTGGTGACCGACCACGTCAACCGTTTCGAACTGATGGACGACGCCTACCTGCGCGAGCGCGCCTCGGACGTCAAGGACCTGGGTCGCCGCTTGCTCGCGTACTTGCAGCAGGAGCGCCAGCAGACCCTGGTCTACCCGGACAACACCATCCTGGTCAGCGAGGAACTGACGCCGGCGATGCTCGGCGAGGTGCCTGAAGGCAAGCTGGCGGGCCTGGTTTCGGTACTGGGCTCGGGTAACTCCCACGTTGCAATCCTGGCCCGGGCGATGGGCATCCCGACGGTGATGGGCCTGGTGGACCTGCCGTACTCCAAGGTCGACGGCATCCAGATGATCGTCGATGGCTACCACGGCGAGGTCTACACCAACCCCAGCGACGTGCTGCGCAAGCAGTTCGCCGATGTGGTGGAAGAAGAAAAACAACTGTCCCTGGGCCTGGACGCGCTGCGGGACCTGCCTTGCGTGACGCTCGACGGCCACCGCATGCCGTTGTGGGTCAACACCGGCCTGCTGGCCGACGTGGCCCGGGCGCAGAAGCGCGGGGCCGAGGGCGTGGGCCTGTACCGCACCGAAGTGCCGTTCATGATCAACCAGCGCTTCCCCAGCGAGAAGGAACAGCTGGCGATCTATCGTGAGCAACTGGCTGCGTTCCACCCGCAACCGGTGACCATGCGCAGCCTGGACATCGGCGGCGACAAGGCCTTGTCCTACTTCCCGATCAAGGAAGAGAACCCGTTCCTCGGCTGGCGCGGCATCCGCGTGACCCTCGATCACCCGGAAATTTTCCTGGTCCAGGCCCGCGCCATGCTCAAGGCCAGCGAAGGCCTGAACAACCTGCGCATCCTGCTGCCGATGATCTCCGGCACCCACGAGCTGGAAGAAGCCCTGCACCTGATCCACCGGGCCTGGGGTGAAGTGCGCGACGAAGGCACCGACGTGCCGATGCCACCCGTGGGCGTAATGATCGAGATCCCGGCGGCGGTGTACCAGACCAAGGAACTGGCACGGCAGGTGGACTTCCTCTCGGTTGGCTCCAACGACCTGACCCAATACCTGCTGGCGGTGGATCGCAACAACCCACGGGTGGCCGACCTCTACGACTACCTGCACCCCGCCGTGCTGCAAGCCTTGCAGAACGTGGTGCGCGACGCCCATGCCGAAGGCAAGCCGGTGAGCATCTGTGGCGAAATGGCCGGCGACCCGGCGGCGGCGGTGCTGCTCATGGCGATGGGCTTCGACAGCCTGTCGATGAACGCCACCAACCTGCCGAAAGTGAAATGGATGCTGCGCCAGATCAACCTGAGCAAGGCCCAGGAACTGCTGGCGGAAGTGATGACCATCGACAACCCGCAGGTAATCCACAGTTCCCTGCAACTGGCGCTGAAAAACCTTGGGCTGGCGCGGATGATCAATCCGGCTTCGAACAAGACGCTCTAATTTGCGGCGCGCCCTTCGCGGGCAAGCCCGCTCCCACAGTAGATCTTTGGAGAACACATATTTTGTGAACAACCGAAGGCCCCATGTGGGAGCGGGCTTGCTCGCGAAGAGGCCAGCACTTTACCTAGTGACTAAACCCTGACCTCCACCTCCCCCAAATGCCCCCCATGCGGCCCGAAGCTGCGCTCGACCATATGCCGCGTGCCGTCGGCATGGACGATCAGCGCCGTACTCGCCCGCGTCCCATACGCCGGGCTGGCGATGAATACGCTCGACAACAGCGTTTCGGTCGCCAGCCCCACGCCGGTGTCCGGCAAGTCCGCCACCGGAGCCGGTTGCGGGTCGTTGAGCAGCGCCAGCAAGGCCTGGGGCTGCGGATCGTCCAGCACCTCGCCCAGCGCCGCACGGGCTTTGAGCAGTTTCGGCCATGGCGTGTTCAGCCCGGCATTCGATAAGCCGTAGAGGCCCTCGGCCAGGCACTGGGGCTGCGCATCGCGGGCGTTGTAGTGCCACAGCTCAGTGCCGTCGCCAAGCAACAGGTTGAAGCCGCCGTACTCCGCAGCGCGGGGCACGACTTCGCTCAGATAGTCGGCAATCGGCAGATGCCCGGTGAGAAACCGCGCCACCAGCTCGCCGCGCGACTTGAGCGCCGGGAGCTGGCCCGGGTCGCGGATGTTGGTCAGGGCCGCAAAGCGACCCTCGGCGCCAATGCCGAGCCAGCTGCCGCCGGCTTCAAGGTCGCGACCGGCATGGACACCAGGCGCGTCTTCCCACTGCGCCAGCGGCAGGGTCGGCCGAGCGTAGAACTCGTCGCGGTTGGCCGCCACGATCAGCGGCCGGTCATGGCCGGGGCGCCAGGCAAATACGATCAGGCACATCAGGTAGTCCCCAGCCAGTTAGGAGAATTTAGCGAAGACCCGTGGCGAGGGAGCTTGCTCCCGCTGGAGGGCGCAGCACTCCCCGGCGATTCCTCGGCTACTGCGTAGCCCAGCGGGAGCAAGCTCCCTCGCCACAAAAGTGATCGGTGTTCGAACCCACTCTACCCACACATCCCCCCGGCATCCATCGCCTTCAGTGGAGCCCGAGGCCATGGATCCGTTACCATGCCGCTCTTGTTTCGGGGATGGTCGGGGAGACGCTGGTGGAATTTGTGCTCTATCTGCTGCTTGGCGCCTGCGCCGGCGTGCTGGCCGGGCTGTTCGGCGTGGGTGGCGGGATCATCATCGTCCCGGTGCTGGTGTTCAGTTTCACCTTGCAGGGCTTCGACCCGCAGGTGTTGACGCACCTGGCGGTCGGCACGTCCCTGGCATCGATCATCTTTACCTCGGTCAATGCGGTGCGTGAGCATCAGCGCAAAGGTGCGGTGCGCTGGCCGATTTTTGTCTGGATGACCGTGGGCATCCTGATCGGCGCCGGTTTCGGCGCCCTCACCGCCGAAGCGATTTCCGGCCCGAACCTGCAAAAAATCATCGGCGTGTTCGCCATAATCGTCTCCGTGCAACTGGCCCTGGACGTCAAGCCCAAGGCCAGCCGCACGGTGCCGGGCAAAGCCGGGCTGACCCTGGCCGGCACGGTGATCGGCTGGGCCTCGGCGATCTTCGGCATTGGCGGCGGTTCGTTGACCGTACCGTTCCTGACCTGGCGCAGTGTGCCGATGCAGCAGGCGGTGGCGACCTCATCGGCCTGCGGCCTGCCGATTGCCCTGGCCAGCGCTGCAAGTTTCATGATTCTGGGCTGGCACGATCCGCTGTTGCCGGCCCATAGTCTCGGTTTTGTGTATTTGCCGGCGCTCTTGGGCATTGCCCTGACCAGCATGGTCTTCGCCCGCTTCGGTGCGCGACTGGCCCATCGCTTGTCACCGCGCTTGCTCAAGCGGCTGTTCGCCGCCTTGCTGTTCTGCGTTGGCACAAGTTTCCTGTTCTGACGCAATCCTGGCTTAATCCCGAGGTGGCAGCGTCGCCCGGGTATTTTTGACGTTTACGAGGAATATCAATGCTGCCTTACCCGCAGATCGATCCGGTGGCCCTGGCCATCGGCCCGCTGAAAATCCACTGGTACGGCCTGATGTACCTGGTGGGCATCGGCGGTGCCTGGCTGCTGGCGTCGCGCCGGCTCAACCGTTTTGACCCGACCTGGAACAAGGAGAAGCTCTCCGACCTGGTGTTCTGGCTGTCCATGGGCGTGATCGTCGGCGGACGCCTGGGCTATGTGCTGTTCTACGACCTGAGCGCCTACCTGGCGAACCCGACGCTGATTTTCGAAGTCTGGAAGGGTGGCATGTCATTCCATGGCGGGTTCATCGGGGTGATGCTGGCGGCGGTCTGGTTTGGCAAGCGTAACAACAAGTCGTTTTTCGAACTGATGGACTTCGTCGCGCCCATGGTGCCGATCGGCCTGGGCGCCGGGCGCATCGGCAACTTCATCAACGCCGAATTGTGGGGCAAGCCGACCGACGTGCCATGGGCGATGGTCTTCCCGCCCTTCAGCGACCCGGCGCAATTGCCGCGCCATCCGTCGCAGCTGTACCAGTTCGCCCTCGAAGGTGTGGCACTGTTCCTGATTCTCTGGCTGTTCTCACGCAAGCCACGGCCGACCATGGCGGTGTCGGGCATGTTCGCGCTGTTCTACGGGATCTTCCGCTTCATCGTGGAATTCGTCCGCGTACCGGACGCCCAGCTCGGCTACCTGGCGTGGAACTGGCTGACCATGGGCCAGGTACTGTGCCTGCCGATGATCGTCGGCGGCCTGGTGCTGATCTGGCTGGCCTATCATCGTGCCCCGGCTGCGGCGGCCAAGGTTTAAATTCGAACCCCGGGGCGCAGGCTCCGGGTTCAAGGACACAGGTAACCCATGAAGCAATATCTCGATCTGGTGGCCCACGTCATCAAGAACGGCACCAAGCAAGCCAACCGCACCGGCGTGAACACTATCAGTTTCCCCGGCGCCATGCTGCGCTATGACCTCAAGGAGGGCTTCCCGGCCATCACCACTCGCAAGATGGCTTTCAAGTCGGCCATCGGCGAGATGTGCGGCTTCCTGCGGGGAGTCAACAATGCCGCCGAGTTCCGCGCATTGGGCTGCAAGGTCTGGGACCAGAACGCCAACGAGAACGCCCAGTGGTTGGCCAACCCGTTCCGCCAGGGCGATGACGACCTGGGCGAGATCTATGGCGTGCAGTGGCGTAAATGGCCGGCCTACAAGCAGATCCCCCTGAACAACCCGGCAGCCATCGAGCAGACCCTGGCCCAGGGTTACCGGCAGATCGCCGAAGGTGAAGAAAACGGCCAGGCCTACGTGGTGCTGTACAAGGCCATCGACCAGGTGCGCCAGTGCGTCGACACCATCATCAAGGACCCGGGCAGCCGGCGCATCCTGTTCCACGGCTGGAACTGCGCCCAACTCGATGAAATGGCCCTGCCGCCGTGCCATCTGCTCTACCAGTTCCACCCGAATGTCGAGACGAAGGAGATCTCCCTGACCCTCTACATCCGCTCCAATGACCTGGGCCTGGGCACGCCGTTCAACCTCACCGAAGGTGCTGCGCTGCTGAGCCTGATCGGTCGCCTGACCGGCTACACGCCGCGCTGGTTCACCTACTTCATCGGCGACGCCCACGTCTACGAAAACCACCTGGACATGCTCAACGAACAGCTCAAGCGCGAGCCGTTCCCGATGCCCAGATTGGTAATTTCCGAGCGCGTGCCGGAGTTTGCCAGGACTGGTGTGTACCAGCCGGAGTGGCTGGAGTTGGTGGAACCAGGCGACTTCTCACTTGAAGGCTACCAGCACCACGCGCCGATGACCGCGCCGATGGCGGTCTGAGCCAGCCTACAGTCCTTGTGGGAGCGGGCTTGCTCGCGAAGGCGGCGGGTCAGTTAAGGAA
>NZ_JALJDX010000216.1 GCF_022952855.1 Pseudomonas sp. RGM2987
TTTGTGGGCGCTGCGCACCCAAGCGGGAGCAAGCTCCCTCGCCACATGAGTCCTGAATCGGGCTCACTCAATCTCTAGTCAATCGATCAACCGCGCTCACCCAGCAACCATTGCAACTGCACTTCATGCTGACCACGGTCGTCGGTCACGAAAATCGTGCCTTCGCTGATCATCACATCCCACTTGATCACGCGGGGCATGTCCTGGGCCAGGGTTTCCAGCACTTCCTGGGGCACGGCGGCGATGTTGACGTTCTTCAGGCCCTTGACCGCCGGGATCACCTTGCCTTCCCAGACCCGCAAGCTGCCGTAGGCCAGCAAGCTGGTGCGCTCGGTACGTCGCGAACACCAGGTCAGGCGCTCGGCGTCAGGCTGGCCGACTTCGATCCAGTGCAACACACGATCATCCAGGCTCTTTTCCCACAGCGCTGGTTCATCGACATCCGACAGACCGCGACCAAACGACAGCAGCTCGTTGTACCAGAAGGCGTAGGCCAGCAGGCGCACGGTCATGCGCTCTTCGGTTTCCGAAGGATGGCGGGCGATGGTCTGCTTCACGTTCTCGTACACATTGCGGTCGAGGTCGGTGAGGTTCAGTTCAAATTTGTAAGTCGTGGACGGCTGGGCCATGAACGGGCTTCTTGATACGAGGAAAGGCGGCAAGTCTAACCGATGACGCGGCCAATCCACGAATTGCCGACCATCAACCTGCGGCGACTGCGGCTGGCCTATGATAAAACGCTCTACCGATTTGCTTTTGTCCTACAGGATCCGTCATGTCGCTTACTGCCAAACCGCTCGCGGGCGTCAAAGTCATCGAACTCGGCACCTTGATCGCCGGGCCTTTTGCCTCGCGGATCTGCGGGGAGTTCGGCGCCGAGGTGATCAAGGTCGAATCGCCCGACGGCGGCGATCCTCTGCGCAAGTGGCGCAAGCTGTATGAAGGCACGTCCTTGTGGTGGTTCGTCCAGGCCCGCAACAAGAAGTCCCTGACCTTGAACCTGAAACACCCCGAAGGCCTGGCGATCCTGAAGAAGCTGATCGGCGACGCGGACATCCTGATCGAGAACTTTCGTCCCGGGGTGTTGGAAAAGCTCGGCCTGGGCTGGGAGGTCCTGCACGCGCTCAATCCCAAACTGGTGATGGTGCGGCTTTCGGGGTTCGGCCAGAGCGGACCGATGAAAGACCAGCCGGGGTTTGGCGCGGTGGGCGAATCCATGGGCGGCCTGCGCTACATCACCGGGTTCGAGGATCGCCCGCCGGTGCGCACCGGGATCTCCATCGGCGACTCCATCGCCGCCTTATGGGGTGTGATCGGTGCGCTCATGGCCCTACGCCACCGCGAGGTCAACGGCGGCGCCGGACAAGTGGTCGACGTGGCCTTGTACGAAGCGATTTTCGCCATGATGGAAAGCATGGTGCCGGAATTCGACGTGTTCGGATTCATCCGCGAGCGCACCGGTAACATCATGCCCGGCATCACGCCTTCGTCCATCCACACCAGCGCCGACGGCAAACATGTGCAAATCGGCGCCAACGGCGATGCGATCTTCAAGCGTTTCATGCAGGTCATCGGTCGGGATGACCTGGCAAACGACCCGCAATTGGCCAGCAATGACGGTCGAGACGGGCGACGCGACGAGTTGTATGGGGTGATTGATCGCTGGGTCAATTCGCTGCCGCTCGATAGCGTGATCGAGCAGCTGAACCGGGCCGAGGTGCCGGCCAGCCGGATTTTCAGCGCCGAAGATATGTTCAGCGACCCACAGTTCCTGGCTCGGGAAATGTTCCTGCAGGCCAAACTGCCGGACGGCAAGGCGTTCAAGATGCCGGGCATTGTACCGAAACTCTCCGACACGCCCGGGACGTCCGAATGGGTCGGGCCGGGACTGGGTGAGCACAACGAACAGGTGCTTGGTGCCCTGGGCTACGATGCGCAACAGATCGCCAAACTACGTAGCGACGGTGCCATTTGACGAGCCGTGCTGCGAACGAGAGTCCGTGACTGCCGAAGGACCAACTGTGGGAGCGAGCCTGCTCGCGATAGCGTCGGGTCAGTCGACTTGATGTGACTGACACACCGCTATCGCGAGCAGGCTCGCTCCCACAAAAAGCGTCACACTGAAGTTTGAACGCCAGACAAAACGCCGGGCAAAAAGAAACCCCGAGAAGTGGGGAGACAACTCGGGGTTAAACGTAACCCATATCAAGGTTCGTACAACAAGCGACGAGCACCGGAGCACAATGCTCGCTCTTGTTGGTAAAAAGTCTGACTCTCCAGAGTGTAGGAAGGTTCCCACGAAATCTCAGTCAATTCGGGGCGGCCATAACCTTGTCGGCGGCCAGGTTACGCAGCGCTGCGATCACACAAGGCTCCAGGCGGCCCTCGGCAATCAGTACATCGCGATGCAAGCCATCGACCACGTCCGTCAACTGACGTTTGTCGGTCAATTGGGCCTGGTTGAACACCCGTTCAACCATGATCGCCCCAGAGGTATTCTTCAGTGTCACCAGGCATTCGCCCTTGGCGCCAGAGGGAGTCAGCGTGACCTGATACGGGCTCAAAGCCTCACCCAGCAATAGGCTGATACTTTCCATTCGCTCACCCTTCAATAGTCCGAAAACAACTGCATGTACACACTAAGTGACCGTGGGCCGCAGCAGAAAGTTCGTTAGCGCACCGAGCCGGCACGCCGGAACCCGTTCAATCGAGCATGCGCGTCCAATATGACAGGTAGACAACAGCCTGCATCGGCCCGCCTCAGGCCAGGAACCGGTCGGACCGGCTCCAACGACGCCCGATGTCGATCCAGCCCCCAAGCAGGCCGCGCAGTTGACCATCGGCGCCATAGAAGGGTACCGACCAATGGTAGATTTCCCGCAGGCCGCTGCGAAACATCAGCTGGCGGTCGACGTATCGAGGCTGGCCGGTGCGCAGTTGCTCCATGACTTCCCCGTGCAGCAACTCGGCCGTGGCCGGCGGGAACGCCGCGCAGTCGATCAGCCGCGTCCCCCGCAGCCGTTCGAAGCGGGTCGCGAACTGGTCCTCATAGCTTTTGTTGCACATGATCAGGCGGCCTTCCAGGTCCCGGATGAAAATCGGGTCGGGGATGGCGTCCATCAAGGCGCTCTGGAGCATCAACTGGTCCTTGAGCACAGCCTCGGCCCTGAGGCGCTGATCGATCTGTACTTTCAGGCGGCGGTTCCATAGCACCGACAGCAAGCCGAATATCAGCACCACCGTTACGCACCAGTAACCCCAACTGGACAGCCGTCTCCAGAACGACGGCTCCTGGGCGGGCGCGCTGCCGGCCATCCATTTGGAGCGCAGCGCGCGCATCTCCTCGGCCGGGAAGACTTCCAGCGCCTTATTCAGAATATTGAGCAACGGTATCAGGTCCTGGCGCACGGCCAGGTAGTCCGGTTCCCATTTGCCCTCCACGCTGGTGCCTACCTGCAACTGCCCTGTCGGATAGAGATGCACCCCTGTTTCGTTTTCGATGGTGGCGTGGGCTTCCCGGCTCTCCACCAGCGCCCGCGCCTCGCCGTTGGTCTTGACCGTACGCAGCTTGATGGCCGGGTAGTCGCGGCGGATTTCCGCTTCCAGGGCGTGCCGTGCCGGCAGCGCCAGGACCTTGCCATTGAGTTGCTCC
Source organism: Pseudomonas sp. RGM2987 (assembly GCF_022952855.1). GTDB lineage: Bacteria > Pseudomonadota > Gammaproteobacteria > Pseudomonadales > Pseudomonadaceae > Aquipseudomonas. Next base: position 3,653 of record NZ_JALJDX010000216.1, read on the forward strand.
AGCGAATACAGCGCGGACTCGCCTTCACGCCCGACAAACACCCAGCCGTAACCGCCAAAGGCATGGCTGAAACTCAGGAAATTCCTACGCTCGTCATTCATTGCCAGGGTGGTGGTCATGTCGGCTTCGCCGTTCTCCAGCATCGTCATCAACTGGTCCGGCGAAAATGACTCTCGATGCACGAACTCAAGCCCGGTCATCTGCGCGATGCGCTGGAGAATGTCCTGATTGAGGCCGTCCCAGCGTCCCAGCTCATTCTTGAACAGGTACAACGGAAACTGCATCGAGGCGACGATGACCCGAGGGTTCTCCTTGATCCACTTCAACTCCAGGGCATCCAGCACCGGCCGCACATCAGGCGGTGGCGTTTCGAGGACCGCCGATTGTGCCGCGCTGCTCCATTGCGCCCAGTACATCAAGGCCAAACCCATTACCCAACCCAGCGCTGGCTTGCTTCTGATAAAAAATGACATCTGCACTTCCTTCGAGATGACTCGCCCCTCCTCCAAGGCGAAAACCCGGCCAGTTTGGCATGCAGAAACAAGAAAGCCCGTCAGGAGACGGGCTTCAAAATGTGACAGGTTCCAGCGGTCAGAGCGGCTTGCCGCGGTTGCCATGCTGGCTGACAAAGGCCTGCACGGCCTTCAGGTCATTTGGCAGCACAGTGCAGCGCTCATCTCGCTCAAACAAATCAGAAAGATGTGCAGGTAGTTCAAGCGCTTTTCCTACGCCGGCTTTCTTCACTGCTTCCGGGAACTTGACCGGGTGGGCCGTACCCAGGGTCACCATCGGGATGTCCAGGCTGCGACGGCATTCCCGGGCAGCACGCACGCCAATGGCCGTGTGTGGATCGAGCAGCTCGCCACTCTGAGCAAACACCTCGGCGATGGTTTCGCAGGTTTGCTCATCGTCTACCGCCAGGGAGTCGAACAGTTTGCGGGCTTCGGTCCAGCGCTCGGGCTCGACGCTGAAGCCACCGCCCTGCCTGAAGCTGTCCATCAGCCCGGCAATCGCCGCACCGTTACGCCCGTGCAGGTCGAACAGCAGGCGTTCGAAGTTCGACGACACCATGATGTCCATCGACGGCGACAACGTGGCGTGCAGGGTTTCCTTGACGTACTGGTTACCGCTCATGAAGCGATGCAGGATGTCATTGCGATTGGTGGCGACGATCAGCTGGTTGATCGGCAGCCCCATGTTGCGCGCCAGGTAGCCGGCGAAGATATCGCCGAAGTTGCCGGTGGGCACCGAGAACGACACGGAACGGGCCGGGCCGCCCAGTTGCAGCGCCGCGTGGAAGTAATAAACGATCTGGGCCATGATCCGCGCCCAGTTGATCGAGTTTACCGCCACCAACCGCGTGCCCTTGAGGAAACCCTGGTCGGCGAAACTGGCCTTGACCATTTCCTGGCAGTCATCGAAGTTACCTTCGATGGCGATGTTGTGGATGTTATCGCCGAAAATCGTCGTCATCTGCCGACGTTGCACTTCCGAGACACGGTTGTGCGGGTGCAGGATGAAAATGTCGACGTTTTCGCAATGCTTGCAGCCTTCGATGGCCGCCGAACCGGTGTCGCCGGAGGTCGCACCAACGATCACCACCCGCTCGCCACGCTTTTGCAGCACGTAGTCCAACAGGCGGCCAAGCAACTGCAGGGCGAAATCCTTGAACGCCAGGGTCGGGCCGTGGAACAGCTCCATCACCCATTCGTTACCGTTGAGCTGACGCAGCGGCGCGATGGCGTTGTGGGAAAAGACCCCGTAGGTCTCTTCCAGGATTTTTTTGAAGTCGGCGTCAGGGATGCTTCCGCTGACGAACGGGCGCATGACCCGGAACGCCAGCTCGTGATACGGCAAGCCGGCCCAGGAGGCGATTTCTTCCTGGGTGAAGCGTGGCAGGTTTTCCGGCACATAGAGACCGCCGTCCGTGGCCAGGCCGGCCAGCAGGACATCTTCGAAATTCAGGGCCGGTGCCTGGCCGCGGGTGCTGATATAGCGCATAAGGGCAAACCTTCGGTTTGAGCTGCGAGCTGTGAGCCACGAGCCGCAAGTAAAAGCCGGTCGGCTTTGACTTGTAGCTCGCAGCTTGCAGCTTGTAGCTGCTTAGTTCAAATGTTCAACGCGGATCCGGACCACCGGGCCGACAACGCCCTGGAGCGCTTCCAGCGCGGCAATCGCGTCGTTGATGCGCTGCTCGACCACGCGGTGGGTCAGCAGGATCATCGGCACCAGGCCGTCGTGCTCCTCGACTTCCTTCTGCATGATCGACTCGATGTTGATGCCACGCTCAGACAGGATACTCGCCACCTGGGCCAGTACGCCCGGATGATCCTTGGCCTGGATGCGCAGGTAGTAGGAGCTTTCGCACTCCTGGATCGGAAGAATCGGATGAGCCGACAGCGAATCCGGCTGGAAGGCCAGGTGCGGTACACGATTCTCCGGGTCCGAGGTCATGGCGCGAACCACGTCCACCAGGTCGGCCACCACCGAAGAGGCAGTCGGTTCCATGCCCGCGCCAGCGCCGTAGAACAGCGTCGAGCCGGAGGCATCGCCATTGACCATCACCGCGTTCATCACGCCGTTGACGTTGGCGATCAGGCGGTCGGCCGGAATCAGCGTCGGGTGCACGCGCAACTCGATGCCGCTGGCGGTGCTGCGCGCCACGCCCAGGTGCTTGATGCGGTAGCCCAGGGCTTCGGCGTAGTTCACGTCAGCGGTGGTCAGCTTGGTGATGCCTTCGGTGTAGGCCTTGTCGAACTGCAACGGAATGCCGAATGCAATGGACGCCAGGATCGTCAGCTTGTGCGCTGCGTCGATGCCTTCCACGTCGAACGTTGGATCGGCTTCGGCGTAACCCAGGGCCTGGGCTTCGGCGAGCACGTCCTCGAAGGTGCGACCCTTCTCGCGCATCTCGGTGAGAATGAAGTTGCCGGTGCCGTTGATGATCCCGGCCACCCAGTTGATGCGGTTGGCCGACAGGCCTTCGCGGATCGCCTTGATCACCGGGATACCACCGGCCACGGCGGCTTCGAAAGCCACGATCACGCCCTTCTCGCGGGCCTTGGCGAAAATTTCATTACCGTGAACGGCGATGAGCGCCTTGTTCGCGGTGACCACATGCTTGCCATTCTCGATGGCCTTGAGTACCAGCTCGCGGGCAACGGTATAGCCGCCCACCAGTTCTATGACGATGTCGATCTCAGGGTTCGTGGCCACTTCGAACACATCGTTGGTAATCGCAATACCGGTCGTCTGGAACTGAGGCTTTGGCGTGCGCATGGCAATTTGTGCCACTTCGATTCCACGCCCGGCACGACGAGCAATTTCCTCGGCGTTGCGCTGAAGTACGTTGAAGGTGCCGCCACCGACGGTACCTAACCCACAGATGCCTACTTTGACCGGATTCACTCTTGACTCCCCATGAAACGGCCGACGCTAGGGTCGGCCGTGAATACAGCCGCGCAGCAACGCGGCTTTGTTTTTAACGGCCCGACGAAGGTTTTCGCCGAGCCGTGACCTTCAAAAACGGATCACCCATGATCATTTGGCGCCAAGGGCCAGTTTGGCGACTTGTGGCGCCGGCTGATAGCCCGGAATCACCTGGCCGTCAGCCAATACGATGGCCGGCGTGCCGTTCACACCGATGGACTGGCCGAGGGCGAACTGCTTGGAGACCGGGTTCTCGCACTTGGCGGCCTTGATTTCCTTGCCGTCGACCATCTTGTCCATGGCCGCTTTCTTGTCCTTGGAGCACCAGACCGCCTGCAATTGCTCGTCACCCGGCGAGCCCAGGCCCTGGCGCGGGAACGCCACGTAGCGCACTTCGATGCCGCGCTTGTTCAGCTCCGGCACTTCGGCGTGCAGCTTGTGGCAATACGGGCACGTGGTGTCGGTGAACACGGTGATATGGGATTTGGTTTCGCCAACGGCCGGGTAGACCACGGTTTCGGCAACCGGGATGCCGTTGATCAACTTGGAAATGCCCTGGCGCTCGGTAATTTCGGTGAGGTTGACCGGCTTGCCGTCCTTGAGCTCGAACAGGTTGCCCTGGACGATATACTGCCCGTCGGCGCTGGCGTAGAGCACGCGGCTGCCCTTGAGCTTGACTTCATACAGGCCGGACATCGGGCTGGCCGAGATGGCTTCGATCGGTACTTCGAGCTGAAGGTTTTCCAGGCTCTTGCGAATAGCCTTGTCGGCCGCATCGTCGGCGATGGCAAAGGTGCTTGCCAGCGCGATGGCGGCGGCGGTGAACATCTGGATCAAACGCATGAGGACTCCTGAGGCGAACAAATGGGACGAGGAAACGCCGACCCTTGGATCCGGGTTCCAGCCGCCCACTGTGCAAACCGGCAAAGCCTATCACATAAGGCCCGCGGGGCCGAATGCCGGTGATGCAAGACGTTGGCGAGGGCTTTTTTGTGGGGCCTGGCTTGGGACATTCGCTGAACATACTGCCGTCTTCGCGAGCGAGCTCGCTCCCACAGGAGTTACTCAGTGCTGCGCATACAGCATTCGCCACAGATATCCTGTGGGAGCGGGCTTGCTCGCGAAAGCGGTGGATCAGCTTGCACAGTTGTTGGGATGTGCCGCCGTCTTCGCGAGCAAGCCCGCTCCCACAGGGGAATGGCGGTGAACACAAAATAACCGGACCTCACAAATCAATGTGGGGGCGAGCCTGCTCGCGATAGCGGCCTGTCAGATTGCAGGGTTGCTGGATGTATCACCATCATCGCGAGCTCGCTCTAGCAGGGACAGCATCAAGCGACCTCACTTAGCCTCGTGGAGGGTGCTTGGCGTACAGGTCCTACAACCGTGCCCAGGCGATGTGGGTGTAGATCTGGGTGCTGAAGAGGTTGCTGGGGGCCAGTAGCTTCTTTCAAAGAAACATATGTAGGCCGATTCCCCCTAAACCATCAGATCTGTCTATTTTCACTGTCTTTTTTAAAATCCAGACCGCAGTCCATATAGCATCTTCGGTTACCGGACCGTGCGGGTTTTTGGCATTATTGGTCGGGGTATTCCCTTTGTCGCGGCAGGCTTGGCTGTCTTCGATCTCGTTAGCATCGGCTTATGTGCGTATGAGGCGAAAAATGGAAGATAACGGTCACCGGAAAGACATTACCAGACAGGTTATTCAGCTATTTGTCGAGACCATCGGCTTCATCGCTCCGGATCAGGTGACAGAACAGACTGACTTCATCCATGACTTCAATATCATCGATGACGACCTGACCTGCTTCGTGATGCAGGTCGAATGGAAATTTTCCCTGGGCTCATCTCAAAAAGACTGGGATACCATCACGACAATCAGACAAATCGTTGAGCTGATCCTGCGCCAAACCAAAGGCATCTGAAAACCTCAACCCCGCGGATGATGCCTGGCATGCAAGTCCTGCAACCGCGCCCGGGCGACGTGGGTGTAGATCTGGGTGGTGGAGAGGTCACTGTGGCCGAGCAGCATCTGCACCACCCGCAGGTCGGCGCCGTGGTTGAGCAGGTGGGTGGCGAAGGCATGGCGCAAGGTATGGGGCGAAAGGGATTTGGCGATGCCGGCCACCTTGGCCTGGTGCTTGATGCGGTGCCAGAAGGTCTGGCGGGTCATCTGGTCGCCGTTGCGGCTTGGGAACAGCACGTCGCTGGGGCGTCCGCCAAGCAGCTCGTGGCGGGCGTCGCGCATATAGCGCTCGACCCAGACGATCGCCTCTTCGCCCATCGGCACCAGGCGCTCCTTGCTACCCTTGCCCATCACCCGCAGCACGCCCTGACGCAGGTTGACCTGTTCCAGGGTCAGGCTGATCAACTCAGTGACACGCAGGCCGCAGGCGTACAGGACCTCCAGCATGGCCCGGTCGCGCTGGCCGATGGCTTCGCTGAGGTCCGGCGCCGCCAGCAGCGCTTCCACATCGGCTTCCGAGAGGGATTTGGGCAGCGGCCGGCCCAGTTGCGGCATTTCCACGCGCAGGGTCGGATCCAGCGCAATCAGCTTTTCCCGCAGCAAATAGCGATAGAACCCACGCAAGCCGGAGAGAAACCGTGCGGTTGAGCGCGGCTTGTAGTTCTGTTCCAGGCGCCACGCCAGATGATCGAGGATCAACTCCCGCCCGGCATTGGCCAGCTCCAGGTTCTTCTCCTGCAACCAGCCGTTGAACAGGGCCAGGTCACTGCGATAGGCGTCGCGGGTGTTATCGGACAGCCCCTTCTCCAACCACAAGGCGTCGAGAAACTGGTCTATCAGAGGGTGATCGATGGCTGGCATAAAAACTCAGAAGGATGCAGGCACGCGCTGCATCGAAATAGAAAGCGAAGGTATGCAGGGTGCTCAAAGACCAAATCGCAGGCAACAAAAAAGCAGCCCGCAGGCTGCTTTTTTTGCATCGGAAGCTGGACTTAAGCCAGTTTTTCCTTGATGCGCGCTGCTTTACCGGACAGGTCACGCAGGTAGTACAGCTTGGCTTTACGCACGTCACCGCGACGCTTCACAGCCATGCTGTCGATTTGCGGGCTGTAGGTCTGGAAAGTACGCTCTACGCCAACACCGTTGGAGATTTTGCGAACGGTGAATGCACTGTTTACGCCGCGGTTACGCTTGGCGATAACAACGCCTTCGAACGCTTGCAGACGCGAACGGTCGCCTTCCTTCACTTTCACCTGAACGACAATGGTGTCGCCTGGGGCAAAGGTAGGGATTTCTTTGGTCATCTGCTCTGCTTCGAGTGCAAGGATGATTTTGTTAGTCATGCTGTGCTCCTAAGGCAAGTCGTCGGACTCACCATCGATACGTTGTTAACTATCGTCCCGCTCGCGGATGTATTCCTCGAGCAGCTTCTTCTCTTCTCCAGAAAGCGAGCGGCTTTCCAGAAGATCGGCGCGTCGTTCGTAGGTCCGACCAAGGGACTGCTGCAAACGCCAACGCCGGATGTGCGCGTGGTTGCCACTTAGCAACACGTCGGGAACACGCTGATCCGCATACACCTCCGGTCGGGTGTAGTGCGGGCAATCCAGCAGACCATCCGTAAAGGAATCTTCCTCAGCGGAATCTGCATGCCCTAAAGCTCCAGGCAGCAGTCGTGTAACCGCATCGATCAGGACCATCGCCGGCAGCTCGCCGCCAGACAGGACATAGTCGCCAATCGACCACTCTTCATCGACATGAGCTTCAATGAAACGCTCGTCAATGCCTTCATAACGGCCGGCAATCAGGATCAATGCATCCGAATTCGCCAGCTCGCGTACCGCCGACTGAGTCAGCTGGCGGCCTTGGGGCGACAGGTAGATCACCTTCGCACCCTCCCCGGCTGCCGTCCTGGCCTGAACCAGCGCATCTTCCAGGGGCTTGATCTTCATCACCATGCCCGGACCACCGCCAAACGGGCGATCGTCCACAGTGTGATGTCGATCCGTGGTGTAGTCCCGCGGATTCCAACAAGTGAGCTGCAACAGCTCCTGTTTCACCGCGCGGCTGGTTATGCCGTATTCGCTGATGGCGGAAAACATCTCGGGAAACAACGTGATGACTTCAACGCGCAAATTAGCCACGTTTAGAAATCCGCATCCCATTCCACCTTCATCTCGCCTGCTGCCAGGTCGACGGCCAACACGCATTGCTCGGTATAAGGCAACAGACGTTCGCGATCATCCAGGCTACCGACGAAAGGCTTGACCACCATGACATCGTTCGAACCGGTCTCGAGCAGGTGATCGATTTTCCCGAGCATTTGCCCGAGTTGGTCGATGACCTTCAGACCCACCAGCTGGTACCAGTAGTACTCGCCGTCGGTCAGTTCAGGGAACAGGTTGCGCGGCACGCAGATCTCATAACCGGCCAGAAGACGTGCTTCTTCACGGTCATCGAGACCCTTGAGCTTTGCGACCAGGAACTTGTCGTTCCCACGTCCGCTGACCAGCTCAACCTGTTTCTCGCTGCCTTCGCGCTTGAGCGTCCAGGTTTTGTAGTCCAACAGGTTTTTGATCGGATCAGTAAAGGAATACACCTTCACTTCGCCGCGAACGCCATGAACAGAATAGATCTTGCCGACAACGATCAAATCATCAGCAGCTTTTGGCGTCGCGTTCATATTGCTCAGGCCGCAGCCTTAGCCGATTCCTTCAGCAACTGAGCAACGCGCTCAGAAGGCTGTGCACCAACGCTCAGCCAGTAGGCTACGCGCTCTTGGTTCACGGACAGACGAACTTCCTGACCACGGGCAACAGGGTTGAAGAAACCAACCTGTTCCTTGTGGGAACCGTCACGCGGGTTGCGGCTGTCGGTTACGGTCAGGTGGTAAAACGGGCGCTTTTTGGAGCCGCCAAGGGCAAGACGGATTGTTAGCATGTGAACATCGTTCCTGTAGTCGGTGCTGCAAATCTAAATGCACAGCGGGCATAGGTGCCCGAAAGGCCGCATATTCTAAGGAATATCCGGACTTTTGCAAATGTCTTTTTCCGGCGCCTGGCGCCATGCGATCAAGATTTGCCATAGAGCCGTCATGAAAAACGGCAAGTCAGCTCCCGCGTAGCGCGGGTTTGCTGGAGATCCCCGCATCCGTGCGGGGCAACGCCGACATGACAGTCGGCGCAGATTCTTTACATTTTCGGCATGCCGCCGCCGGGCAACATACCGCCCATGCCGCGCATCATCTTGGCCATCCCGCCTTTGGCGGAGAATTTCTTCATCATCTTCTGCATCTGCTTGTGCTGCTTGATCAAGCGACCGATGTCCTGCACCTGGGTGCCGGAGCCCATGGCGATCCGGCGCTTGCGCGAACCGCTGATCAGTTCAGGGTCACGGCGCTCGGCCGGGGTCATGGAGTTGATGATGGCCTCCATCTGCTTGAACTGCTTTTCAGCCGCGCCCTGGGCATTGCCCATCTGCGCCAGGTTTACGCCACCAATGTTCGGCAGTTTGTCCATGAGCCCGCCGAGGCCGCCCATGTTCTTCATTTGTTGCAGCTGATCGCGGAAGTCTTCGAGGTCGAAGCCCTTGCCCTTCTTCAGCTTCTTGGCCAGTTTGTCGGCCTTGTCCTTGTCGAGGGTCTGCTCGGCCTGCTCGATCAGGCTGAGCACGTCGCCCATGCCCAGGATCCGTGAGGCGATACGCTCGGGGTGGAACGGTTCCAGGGCTTCGCTCTTCTCGCCCATACCGATGAACTTGATCGGCTTGCCGGTGATGGCCCGGACCGACAGCGCGGCACCGCCACGGGCGTCGCCGTCGACCTTGGTCAGGATCACGCCGGTCAGCGGCAGTGCGTCGCCAAACGCCTTGGCGGTGTTGGCCGCGTCCTGGCCGGTCATGGCGTCGACCACGAATAGGGTTTCCACCGGATTGATCGCGGCATGCAGCGCCTTGATCTCGCCCATCATCTCTTCATCGATGTGCAGGCGACCGGCGGTGTCGACGATGACCACGTCGATGAATTTGAGTTTTGCTTCCTTAATAGCAGCCTGGGCGATGTCCACCGGCTTCTGGCTCAGGTCGGACGGGAAGAACGTCACGCCGATGTCGTTGGCCAGGGTTTCCAGCTGCTTGATGGCCGCCGGACGGTAGACGTCCGCAGACACCACCATCACCGACTTCTTCTTGCGCTCTTTGAGCAAGCGCGCCAGCTTGCCGGCGGTCGTGGTCTTGCCCGCGCCCTGCAGGCCGGCCATCAACACCACGGCGGGCGGCACGGCGCTCAGGTTCAGGTCTTCGTTGGCGGCGCCCATCAGGCTTTCGAGTTCGGCCTGGACGATCTTCACGAACGCCTGGCCCGGCGTCAGGCTGCGCGACACTTCGGTGCCGACGGCGCGTTCCTTGACCGAATTGACGAAGTCCTTGACCACCGGCAGGGCGACGTCGGCTTCAAGCAGCGCCATGCGCACTTCGCGCAGGGTGTCTTTGATGTTGTCCTCGGTCAGTTTCGCCTTGCCGGTGACATGGCGCAGCGTCTGCGAGAGACGGTCGGTTAGGTTTTCAAACATGCGCGATCCTTTCAGGCCCAGATGAGACCGGGATAATGGCGGCCCAGACCGTGAAAAATGTGCTCGGCGAGCCTGCGGCGTGGGCAGGTCGCGGATTATAGCGAAGAAGCGTGCCGCGTACACCTCGCTGTCGGTGCCGGCGGTCTTTCGTGCGATGGGGGTTCTATGCCAAACTCAGCGCCTTTCGGGCCTGCCTAACAGGATTTATGCTCCCCTTGTCACCCAGTTTGCTTGCCTCGCTCGTCGCCGCCTGCCTATATGCCGCTGCGACCCTCTACCAAGGCTCTCGCCTGGCGTCCGGCGCCAAGGCGAACAAACGCCTGCTGGTCACGCTTGGCGTGCTGGCGCTGCTCGGCCATGCGGCCAGCCTTTACACCCACCTGATGACACCGATCGGCCTGGGCCTGGACTTTTTCAACGCCGCCAGCCTGATCGCCGTGGCCGTGATCGCCCTGACGTTGATCGCCTGCTCGCGCATCCCGGTGGAAAACCTGCTGGTGCTGCTCTTCCCGCTGGGGCTGGCCACGGTGCTGCTGGCGCAGTTCGCGCCGTCGGGCACGGTGCAGGTCATCGACGAAGAGCCGGGCATCCTTGCCCACATCCTGCTGTCGATCCTCGCCTATGGGCTGTTCACCATCGCGGTGTTCCAGGCGTTGCTGCTGCTGGTGCAGGACCACCAGCTCAAGCATAAGCACCCGTCCGGGCTGATCCGCAACTTCCCACCGCTGCAAACCATGGAAAGCCTGCTCTTCGGCTTCCTCTGGGGCGGCTGGACGCTGCTGTCGCTGTCGCTGATTTCCGGCTGGCTGTTCGTCGAAAACCTGTTCGCCCAGCATCTGGTGCACAAGACCCTCCTGGCCTGCCTGGCGTGGGTGGTGTTCAGCGTGCTGCTGTGGGGCCGCAACCGTCTCGGCTGGCGTGGCCATAAAGCAATTCGCTGGACCCTGGCCGGCTTCTGCCTGCTGATGCTGGCTTACTTTGGCAGCAAACTGGTCCGTGAATACATCCTGCATATCTGACGGACGGCCCTGATGGATACGTTGCCCGTGGCGCCGCTGCTCGCCGTGTTGGTCGTACTGATTCTCTGGTCAGCGCTGTTCACCGCCATCGAAGCCGCCCAGCAACACCTGCGGGCCCAACGCAAGGCCTCGCGCGCTGCCGACAAGCCGCTGGCGACGCTGAACTTCCCGCTGCCCAGCCTGATCCTGTGCAATACCCTGTGCCGTGCCATGGCCATGGTGATCGGCACCCTGCTGGGGATTTTCAGCTGGCAGGAAAACGGCCCCTGGATGGCCTGGCTGGGCACCAGCGCAGCCCTGCTGGTGTTCGCCGATTATCTGCCACGCACCCTGGCCGTACGCCAGGCCGATGCAGTGCTGGCACTGGGCAATACCTTGCTTGGCGTGCCATTGAAGATTCTTTATCCGTTTGCCTGGCTGCTGAACAGCCTCAGCCAATCGTTGCTGCGACCATTTGCCCGCAAGACCAAAGTGGTGCAACAAAGCGACGACGAAATGCCCACTCCACCGCGCAGCGAGCATGAACCCGAACACAACGGCAGTCGATTGCAACCGATTTCCGGCATTCATGCCCTGGACAACATTACCGTCAATGACATCCTGGTACCCCGCAGCGAGGTCGACGGGATCAACCTGGACGACCCCATCGGCGAGATCATCGAACAACTGCGCCTGAACCGTCGGACCCGCCTGCCGGTGTTCCACAGCGACATCAACCAGGTCGAAGCGGTGCTCAACACCCGCCAGATCCGCCACATGCTGGCAGACGCGAGCCTGACCAAGGAAGCGCTGCTGGTCGCCTCCCACGAACCGTACTTCGTCCCCGAAAGCACGCCCCTGCAACTGCAATTACTGAATTTCCACAAGCAGCAACGGCGCCTGGGCATGGTGGTGGACGAATATGGCGAGGTGCTGGGCATCGTCACCCTGGAAGACATCCTCGAAGAAATCGTCGGCGAGTTCGAAAGCGAGCACAGCCTCGACAACCCCCACGTCCATCCCCAACCCGACGGTCGCCTGATGATCGATGGCGCGGCGTCGATCCGCGAGCTGAACCGGACCCTGGGCTGGCACCTGCCCTGCGACGGCCCCAAGACCCTCAACGGGCTAGTGACCGAGGCGCTGGAAACCATTCCCGAGAGCCCGGTGTGCCTGAAGATCGGCCGCTATCGGCTGGAGATCGTCGAGACCGTGGACAATCGCGTCAGCCAGGTGCTGGCGTGGCATAACAGCTCGGTGTCCGCGGTTCTCTGATCTCCCCCTGTGGCGAGGGAGCGTGCTCCCGCTGGGGTGCGAAGCAGCCCCTGAACAGGTCGCCGCAGTGCGCCAGGTTGACCGCATTCGCATGTGTTGGGGTTGCTGCGCAACCCAGCGGGAGCAAGCTCCCTCGCCACACGGCGCTGCGCAGACATCGCTATTGCGTTCCAACGCCCTTGTCGATTCGTTAGCCTCCTTCCTATACTCACCCCGCTTACCCAGCACCGCCCGAACCCAGTGCCTACCCTGCACTCAGCCAGTTCCGGCCCGACCATCGACACAATCCGCCCCAACCCTGCGACTGTTCCTACCTGAAACGGCGACAGGACCTCTGCCCACATCCCTGGGTGTTCGACCATAATAATTCGCTCCAACGGAGCACATGACTGTCAGGGATCACCGCATGACGACCATCACTTGCAACGACGCTGTGCCTGCCCAGCCGACCAACTCAGCCAGCCGCGTGGCGACCGCGAGTTTCATCGGCACCGCCATCGAGTTCTACGATTTCTATGTCTACGCCACGGCCGCCGCCCTGGTGATCGGGCCGGTGTTCTTCCCGCAAACCTCAGGCACGGCACAGATGCTGTCGTCGTTCCTGACGTTCGGCATCGCTTTCCTTGCCCGTCCGCTGGGTTCCGCGCTGTTCGGTCACTTTGGCGACCGGATCGGGCGCAAGTCCACGCTGGTGGCCTCCTTGTTGCTGATGGGCGTGTGCACGACGCTGATCGGCGTGCTGCCCGGCTACGCCAGCATAGGCGCCTGGGCACCGATCCTGCTGTGCCTGCTGCGTTTCGGCCAGGGCCTTGGATTGGGCGGTGAATGGGGCGGCGCGGCGCTGCTCGCGACCGAGAACGCGCCCAAAGGCAAGCGCGCCTGGTACGGCATGTTTCCACAACTCGGGCCGTCCATCGGCTTCCTGGCGGCCAACGGGCTGTTCCTGACCCTGGCCATGACCTTGGACGACGAGCAGTTCCGCTCCTGGGGCTGGCGGATTCCGTTCCTGCTCAGTGCGGTGTTGGTGATCGTCGGTCTCTACGTCCGGCTCAAGCTCCATGAAACCCCGGTGTTCGCCAACGCCATGGCGCGCCAGGAGCGGGTGAAAGTGCCGCTGGTCGAGCTGTTCAGCCAGTACTGGGCGCCGACCTTGCTCGGTGCGGCAGCGATGGTGGTGTGTTATGCGCTGTTCTACATCTCGACGGTGTTCTCCCTGAGCTACGGCGTAGCCACCCTCGGCTACAGCCGCGAGACGTTCCTCGGCCTGCTGTGCTTTGCCGTGCTGTTCATGGCCGCCGCCACGCCATTATCGGCCTGGGCCAGTGATCGTTTTGGCCGCAAACCGGTGCTGATCGTGGGCGGCGTGCTGGCGATTGCCTCGGGTTTCGCCATGGAGCCGTTGCTGACCCAGGGCTCGACCGCAGGCGTGGCGTTGTTCCTGTGCATCGAACTGTTCCTGATGGGCGTGACCTTCGCCCCCATGGGCGCGCTGCTGCCGGAGCTGTTCCCGACCCACGTGCGCTATACCGGCGCCTCGGCGGCCTACAACCTGGGCGGCATCGTCGGTGCCTCGGCCGCGCCGTTCTTCGCCCAGAAACTGGTGGCGATGGGTGGCCTGGCCTATGTCGGAGGCTATGTTTCAGCCGCTGCGGTGCTCAGCGTCATCGCGGTGCTGTGCCTGAAGGAAACCCGTCATAACGATTTGAACCGGGTCGCGTGAGAACTCAATGGGGTGGGGGAGCCAGCTTCCTCATCCCAACCAGCGCCTTTGCCAGCCATGTGTCACAAACCTGAACAGTGGCTGATGAAATACCCGCTAACAATCCCCCACCATTGAAACCACCCCCCACCTGCCCCATCTAAGACCCATACTCCATTGCGCAGGTGCCCCATGAGCGACCAGCACTCTACTGAAGCCAAGAACGACTACGCTGACCCCGACCACATCGAACACACCTCCTCCGGCACCGGCCTGGCCCTGCCCGGCCAGAACCTGCCGGACAAGGTCTATATCATCCCAATCCACAATCGCCCGTTCTTCCCGGCCCAGGTATTGCCGGTCATCGTCAACGAAGAACCCTGGGCCGAGACCCTGGAACTGGTGGCCAAATCCGAACATCACTCCCTGGCGCTGTTCTTCATGGACACGCCCCAGGAAGACCCACGGCATTTCGACACCTCGGCGCTGCCGCTGTACGGCACGCTGGTCAAGGTGCACCACGCCAGTCGCGAAGGCGGCAAACTGCAATTCGTCGCCCAGGGCCTGACCCGCGTGCGCATCCGCACCTGGCTCAAGCACCATCGCCCGCCCTACCTGGTGGAAGTCGAGTACCCGCACCAGCCGAGCGAGCCGACCGACGAGGTCAAGGCCTATGGCATGGCGCTGATCAATGCGATCAAGGAACTGCTGCCGCTCAATCCGCTGTACAGCGAGGAACTGAAGAACTACCTCAACCGCTTCAGCCCCAACGATCCGTCGCCCCTGACTGACTTTGCCGCCGCACTCACTTCCGCCACCGGCAGTGAGTTGCAGGAAGTGCTCGACTGCGTGCCCATGCTCAAGCGCATGGAAAAAGTCCTGCCGATGCTGCGCAAGGAAGTCGAAGTGGCGCGGCTGCAAAAAGAGATTTCCGCCGAGGTCAACAACAAGATCGGCGAACATCAGCGCCAATTCTTCCTCAAGGAACAGCTCAAGGTCATCCAGCAGGAGCTGGGGCTGACCAAGGATGACCGCAGCGCCGATCTCGAACAGTTCGAGCAGCGCCTGGAAGGCAAGGTGTTGTCGGCCCAGGCGCAGAAGCGCATCGAAGAGGAAATGAACAAACTGTCGATCCTGGAAACCGGCTCGCCGGAGTACGCCGTCACCCGCAATTATCTTGATTGGGCGACATCGGTGCCGTGGGGCGTCTATGGCCAGGACAAGCTCGACCTCAAGCACGCGCGCAAGGTGCTCGACCAGCACCATGCCGGCCTGGGCGACATCAAGGACCGGATCCTGGAGTTCCTCGCCGTCGGCGCCTATAAAGGTGAGATCAGCGGCTCCATCGTGCTGTTGGTGGGCCCGCCGGGCGTGGGCAAGACCAGCGTCGGCAAGTCCATCGCCGAGTCCCTCGGGCGGCCGTTCTATCGCTTCAGCGTCGGCGGCATGCGCGACGAAGCCGAGATCAAGGGTCACCGTCGCACCTACATCGGCGCCCAGCCGGGCAAGCTGGTGCAGGCGCTGAAAGATGTCGAAGTAATGAACCCGGTGATCATGCTCGACGAGATCGACAAGATGGGCCAGAGCTACCAGGGCGACCCGGCCTCGGCGCTGCTGGAAACCCTCGACCCGGAACAGAACGTCGAGTTTCTCGACCACTACCTGGACATGCGCCTGGACCTGTCGAAAGTGCTCTTCGTCTGCACCGCCAACACCCTGGATTCGATCCCTGGCCCGCTACTGGACCGGATGGAAGTGATTCGCCTGTCGGGCTATATCACCGAAGAAAAGGTCGCCATCGCCAAGCGTCACCTGTGGCCCAAGCAACTGGCCAAGGCCGGCGTATCCAAGGGCAGCCTGAGCATCAGCGACACTGCCCTCAAAGCCCTGATTGACGGTTATGCCCGTGAAGCCGGCGTGCGCCAGTTGGAGAAGCAACTCGGCAAACTGGTACGCAAGGCGGTGATGAAGCTGATCGACGACCCGAAGGCGGTGATCAAGCTCGGGCCGAAGGACCTCGAGGCCTCCCTGGGCAAACCGGTATTTCGCAACGAGCAGGTGCTGTCCGGCGTTGGGGTCATCACCGGCCTGGCCTGGACCAGCATGGGCGGGGCGACCTTGCCGATCGAAGCCACGCGCATCCACACCCTCAACCGCGGTTTCAAGCTGACCGGCCAATTGGGTGAGGTGATGAAAGAATCGGCGGAAATTGCCCACAGCTATGTCAGCTCGCACCTGAAGCAGTTCGGCGGTGACACGAAGTTCTTCGACGAGGCCTTCGTCCACCTGCACGTACCGGAAGGCGCCACGCCCAAGGATGGCCCGAGCGCCGGAGTGACCATGGCCAGCGCCCTGCTGTCCCTGGCCCGTAACCAGCCACCGAAAAAAGGCGTGGCCATGACTGGCGAACTGACGCTGACCGGACACGTTCTGCCGATCGGTGGGGTGCGCGAAAAAGTGATCGCCGCGCGGCGGCAGAAAATCAACGAACTGATCCTGCCGGAAGCCAACCGGGGCAACTTCGAAGAACTGCCGGACTACCTCAAGGAAGGCATGACGGTGCACTTTGCCAAGCGGTTTGCGGATGTGGCGAAGGTGTTGTTCTGATGTTCCTGTAGCGACTGCGCTACTGCTTTCGCGGGCAAGCCCGCTCCCACAGGGTTCGGTGTAAATCACAGATGTTATGAACAACACCTTCCACTGTGGGAGCGGGCTTGCCCGCGAAGGCGTCATCAGCCGCAACACCTGACCACCTGACACACCCGGTAGCATCTTCGGTTATGCTCCCCCATTCGTCGTAAATGCCGGAGCCCCTATGTCCCCCACCCGCCTGCTCGTGCCCTTGAGCCTCGCCCTGCTGAGCGCCTGCGCCACGCAACCGAAACACAACGTGACCGTGGAAAAACTGAGCCAGTGCCCAGTGCGCCTCAACAGCGGACAAAACCTGATCCTGAGCCTGCCCAGCAATCCCACCACAGGTTATCGCTGGGCGATCCAGGACTCGGCCGGCGGCGTGTTGAAAAGCCTGGGGCCCGAGGTGTATCGCAACCCGGAAGACGCCGGCATCGTTGGTGCTGCGGGCGTATCGACCTGGCGTTTCCAGGCGTTCGCCGCCGGCACCGGGCGCCTGCGCCTGACTTATCAACAACCCTGGGCGCCTGAAGTCCCGCCCGTGGAAACCTTCGACTGCGCCATCGCGGTGAACTGAGCATGGGTTGGCTGGTCCTCGCGCTGATGGGTGCGGCCACCTATCTGTATGGCCTGAGCGTTCACGCCACGCTGCTGTGCCTGCTGGTCAAGCCGATGCCGGTGCTGGCCCTGCTCGGTTGGCTGCACGATGCACCGCCCGGCGATTACCGGCGCTGGATCAGCCTCGGGCTGATTTTTTCGCTGATCGGCGATGTGTTGCTGGCCTGGCCGGGGGACCTGTTCGTGTTCGGGCTCGGCGCGTTCTTGCTGGCGCACCTGGCTTATCTGAAAGCCTACTTGAGCGATTGCCGCCGCCCGGCGTTGCTGCCATTGGCCTTGGCCCTGGGCATCGGCGCGGCGCTCTTGGGCATATTGATGTCGAGTGGTCTCGGGCCGTTACTGGTTCCGGTGCTGGTCTACGGCCTGGCCATCAGTGCCATGCTCTGGCGAGCGCTGGCGCGACTGGGCACCGACGTTCCCCAGCGCTCGGCCTGGCTGGCCGCCGCCGGGGCGCTGGCGTTCGTGTTCTCCGACAGCCTGATCGGCATCGACCGGTTCGTATCGCCCTTCCAGGCCGCGCCTTACCTGATCATCGTCAGCTATTGGCTGGGCCAGTGGGGGATTACCGCGTCGGCCTTCACCCGAAAACCGTATTGAGTCAAAGATCCCTGTGGGAGCCGAGCTTGCTCGCGATGAACGATAACGCGGCCTTACCCTGGACCGCAGCGCCTTCATCGCGAGCAAGCTCGGCTCCCACAAAGGCTCGCTCCCACAGGTTTTTTAGTTAAAATGCCGGCCTTTTCACCACCCATTCCGCTGGAACCGCCGTGAGCAAAGAGCCCGACCGCCTATTCGCCCAACCCCTGGCCCAAGTGCCGGACTTCGCCTTCAACGAGGACGTGGTGCGGGTGTTTCCGGACATGATCAAGCGTTCCGTGCCGGGTTACCCGACCATCGTCGAAAACCTCGGCGTGCTCGCCGCGCAATTCGCCCAGCCGAACAGCGTGCTTTATGACCTGGGCGCGTCTCTTGGCGCGGTAACCCAGGCGCTGCGCCGCCATGTGCGCACCGACGGGTGCCGGGTGATCGCTGTGGATAACTCAGCGGCCATGGTCGAGCGCTGCCGTGAATATCTCAACGGCCAGGACTCGATGTTCCAGGAGCTGCTGCCGGTCGAGGTAATCGAAGGCGACATCCTCGCGCTGACCTTCCAGCCGGCTTCGGTGGTGGCGCTGAACTTCACCCTGCAATTCATCGCGCCAGACCAGCGCACCGCTCTGTTGAGCCGCATTCGCCAGTCGCTGTTGCCCGGCGGCGCCCTGATCCTCTCGGAAAAATTGCGCTTCAACGATGTCCAGGAGCACGCGCTGCTCACCGATCTGCACGTGGCCTTCAAGCGTGCCAACGGCTACAGCGAGCTGGAAATCGCCCAGAAACGCAGCGCCATCGAAAACGTCATGAAGCCCGACAGCCTCGAAGAACACCGCGAACGCCTGCTGGCGGCTGGTTTCTCGAAAGTCGTGCCATGGTTCCAATGCCTGAATTTCGCCTCGTTGATCGCCCTGCCATGATTGATCTGTCTCCCCTCGCCCGCCGCTTGGCCGGCACTCCCCTGGCCGACTGGGCCGCGACGCTGCAGACGCAACTCGACAGCAAAATGGAAAAGGGTCACGGCGACCTGGAGCGCTGGCAAAGCGCCCTCGACGCCTTGCCGGCCCTGCAGCCGACCGAGATCGACCTGCTGAACGGCCTGACCCTGGACACTGACTGCGCCGACGAAACCCGGACGCAAATGCGGACAGCCTTGATGGGGTTGTCGCCGTGGCGCAAAGGCCCGTTCGACCTGTTCGGCGTGCACGTGGACACCGAATGGCGTTCCGACTGGAAGTGGTCACGGGTGGCGCCGCACTTGGATCTTGTCGGCAAACGCATTCTCGATGTGGGCTGCGGCAATGGTTACTACATGTGGCGAATGCTTGGCGCCGGGGCCGACACGGTAATTGGCGTCGATCCCAACTGGCTGTTCTTCTGCCAGTTCCAGGCGGTGCAGCGCTATCTTTCCCAGCCCAATGCCTGGCACCTGCCGTTCCCCTTCGAAGACCTGCCGCCGGACCTGGAAGGCTTCGACACGGTGTTTTCCATGGGCGTGTTCTACCATCGTCGCTCGCCGATCGAGCATTTGCTGGCGCTGAAAGACTGCTTGGTGAAAGGCGGCGAACTGGTGCTGGAAACCCTGGTGATCGAGGGCGACGAACATCAGGTGCTGGTGCCCGAGGACCGCTACGCGCAGATGCGCAACGTGTGGTTCCTGCCTTCGGTGCCGGCCCTGGAACGCTGGCTGCGCCGCGCCGGGTTCAGTGATGTGCGTTGCGTGGACGTGAGCCTGACCACCGTCGAGGAACAGCGCAGCACTGAGTGGATGAAGTACCAGTCATTGAGTGATTTCCTCGATCCTGAGGACCACAGCAAAACCATCGAAGGCCTGCCGGCGCCGATGCGGGCGGTGATTGTGGCGCGTAAATAAATCGCCCCCCTTATGTGAGCCGGTCCCTGTTCACTTTAGGCTGCCAATCATTGTGGCGAGGGAGCTTGCTCCCGCTCGGCTGCGCAGCAGCCGTAAAATCTGCCAACCGGTTTTTCCTGAGGCACTGTGTTGAATGGTTTGGGGCCGCTGCGCAGCCCAGCGGGAGCAAGCTCCCTCGCCACAGGGCTAGGTGTTCAACCTTGCGATTTCGCCCTTCTCGCCCTGAAAAACTCACTCAACACCGCACTGCATTCCTCAGCCAACACTCCACCCTCAAACATCACCCGGTGATTCAGAAAACCCTGACTGAAAAACTGCCCCTGGCTCTGCACGATGCCGGCCTTGGGTTCCAAGGCTCCATAGACCACCCGGGCAATGCGTGAGTGAACGATCAGGCCGGCGCACATGCTGCACGGTTCGAGCGTTACATAGAGGGTACTGCCGGGCAGGCGATAGTTGCTCACGGCCTGGGCGGCGGCGCGGATGGCGACCATTTCCGCGTGGGCGCTGGGGTCGTGGCCGCTGATCGGGCAGTTGAAGCCGCGCCCGATGATCTCGCCGTCCTGCACCAGCACCGCTCCCACCGGCACTTCGCCCAGGGCCGCGCCTTGTGCGGCGAGATCCAGGGCTTCGCGCATGAAGTCCTGGTCACGGCTGCGGTCGATGATCCGGGCTGGACGAATCTGGCTCATCACGCCACCTCGATGGCGGCCATCAGGCCGGTTTCCATGTGGTCGATCACATGGCAGTGGAACATCCACACCCCCGGGTTATCCGCCACCAGTGCTACCTGCGCCCGCTCGTTCTTGCCCAGCAGGTAGGTGTCGGTGAAATACGGGATGACCTTGTGCCGGTTGGAGGCGATCACTTTGAAGCTCATGCCGTGCAAATGGATCGGGTGCTGGTACTGAGTCATGTTCTTCAATTCGAAAATGTAGCTCTGGCCTTTTTTCAGCGTGGCAATCGGCCGATCGGAACAGGTTTTGTCGGTGATGTCCCAAGCCTTACCGTTGATCTGCCACAGGCTTGGCGGCTTGCCGTTGTCCACGTCGACCGACACCGAACCGACCCATTCGAAATTGAAGTTGAGTTTCTCGGCATTGGCCAGGTCCGGCTCGGACACCGGGTTGGCCGGCAGCGCGGGCGGCCACTGGGCCGGCGCATCACTGTTGGGCACCGAGCGCAGCGTCCCCAGGCGCACCGGACCGTTGCGCAACGACAACTCTTGCCCGGCGGGGGGCGCCTTGATCGCCAGGCAAATACGCATGCCGGGGCCAAGCCAGTATTCCTTGCCCAACGGGCGTGGCTCGACGGGGTTGCCGTCCAGCGCATAGATCTGTGCCTCGACGCCCGGAATATTGATGCGGTAGGTCAGGGTGTTGTCCAGGTTGAGCAAGCGTACCCGGGTGATCTGCCCGGCGGGCAGGTCGATCACCGCCTGCGGCACGCCGTTGATGGTCGCCAGCCGCCCTGCCGTCCCACCACGGGCCGCTTCGCGCGGGATGCTGAAGGCGACAAACTCGCCCTGCTCATCCACATGCCAGCTCTTCAGGCTCAGGGTCTGCTCATATTTGAAGCCGGTGGGTTCACGCTCCTCGATGATCAGCGGCCCGACGAGGCCCCGCCCGAGTTCCTCGCTGCTGTTGACGTGGGGGTGATACCAATAGCTGCCGGCGTCCGGCACGCGGAATTTGTAATCGAAGTATTCACCCGGCAGCACCGGCAGTTGCGAGACATACGGCACGCCGTCCATCTCCAGCGGCAGGCGGATGCCGTGCCAGTGAATGGTGGTGGCAACCGGCAGGTGATTGATGAAGCGCACCCGCAACCACTCGCCCTGACGCACCCGCAGCTCGGTACCCGGCGCCGACGGGCCGAAGGCCCAGGCCTGGGTCTTGTGCCCGGCCACCAAGTCGACGTCCAGGGGCGCGGCGATCAACTCATAGTCGTGACCGGCCTCGGCATCCGCCATCTTGCCCAACCAATACCGCGACGCGCCTCCTGCGCCAACGCCCACAACAACAAGACCGGCCAGGCCACCGAGGATTTGGCGACGGGTAAACGACATGAACGCAACCACCTATTGAATCTGCGGCGAACCCGTGGGCCCGCAAAAGGCGAATACGATACACCTGCAATTGAGAAATATTAAGTGAAGGATTGTCGCGCGGTCTCGCCGGATGTGGCGAGGCGCCTCACGGCGCCCTCTCCTCCAGGCTTGTCAGCCAACCAAAGCGTCCAGGTCTTTGAACATCAACACGGGTAACCGTCGGCCTTCTTTCGCCACGTTGACCTGCAGGGCTACCTGGGCCACTTCCAGCACATGCTTGCCAAACGAATAGCTGCCCTTGCTTTGCAACCAGGTCAAAACGTCTGCCAGGTGCCAGATAGACGCACTGCCCTCGTGCATGGGCGCCGGGAAACTGCTCGGGTGGGCCAACATCAGCTTGCGCATGTTCTGCCGAGACACGCCTACGATCTGGGCCACGTCGGTCAGCCCGACCAGATCAGGAGCAACCTCGATCAGCCGGGCCGATGGCACGGCACGACGCACGTCCCCCAGTGCACTGAGCACTGCCTGAATCGCATCAGGTGCCTCGCGAGTGAACTCAAGCGCCAGTCGTCCCGGCTGCCCAATGCCTACCAGGGCGTCGTCGCAGCCAGCTTCACCCAGCCGCTCGACCAGTTCACCCGAGGTACGGTCATCGTCAGCTAGCTGATATTTCAGGGTAAAGGTGTATTCCATTGTCTTATTCCTCAACATCATCAGTCTCGCAACGACTGCGATGGGTAGTGCAATTGTCCACGACGCGCCGTAGTGCTCGCGCATGATTGCCAGGGTTTTTCGGCGTGCTCCATATCGATGTGATACAGGACTCACCGCAACGACATTCCTCGTCGTTATACGGACAATAAAGCCCGCCCCCAGGCGTGACTGCCACCGACCTCTACGCGCCACCCAACGCTTCGGCATGCCTCAGTGTTTCTTCGACTTCTTTTTTCGGATGCGAGGGACGAATCATCAGTGCTCTCCAGTATTCGTATGACCTGCTTAGTTGTCAAATGACAACTCGATCCTTTTTCTAGATGATAGGCATTCTCGGCGCACCAATAAGGGCCGAATCGTAGTGAAAGGTGACAGTACCGAGAGGCTTTGCCGACGGAAGCCAGGACACGTCGGTCACCTGAATGAAAAAAATGCAGGATCAACCCGCCAGCAAACGCGCCTTCTCGCCACGGGGCGTGAAGAACGCCAGCGCCGCAGCAACAACGAACAGCGCAGGTACGTCGCCGAGTAGATGGCCGTAGTGGCTCATTCCATCCATTCCGACGCCAAAGGACTGCACAGCCATGATCGCGCCGTGCACGACGCTCGACCACACCGTAAACCAGATCAGGCTCAGGTGCTTCATCGGATCGCGTGAAGCTCTCAAGAGGAACACACCGAGCGTCGCGTAGATGCCGACGATCATCAACGGATAGTCGGAATGACCGTTGTGCCAAGTCCAGCCGGACGGCCATAGCAGCATCAACGGGCCGATTGCGAACACGGAAATCAAGCCCACGACGATCAGAACCATGCGCAAGGCCGCGAGTTTTTGGGTGTCGTTCATGGCGGATTCCTAATGCGGCGTGACCGTCGCCATCAGTGGGGTGCCCAGGAGTATAGGACGCCTTGCTCATTACAATATATGTGACGGCCTGACAAGCGGGCCCCGGGGTTGCAGATCCTTACTTGGGCCGGAGGGAATCTGTACGCTCAAACCAGCATCGACTGCTGGGCAAAGATACCCGCCATCGCGCCTTGCCATGATGCCGTGGTGACCGAGGGCATTTGGGGATTGGCGAGATCGCCTGCGGCGTAGATACCAGGCATGCTGGTTTCGCGGCGTTCGTCGACTTTGAGGGCGATGCCCTGGGGCGTATCGACCGTGGCTAGGCCCAGCGATTCATGCAGGCGCGCGGACGGCTTGTTGCGCGGATGCGCGAACAGGATGTCGACCGCGACAGGGGCGCCAGCGTCGAGCCTGACGGTGGCGTTATGGCTCTCGTCATGGTCGATTTCAGTGATCCGGCCATCGACGACAGGTATATGGCGGCGCGCCAGATCGGCCCGAATATCGGCTGGAATGTCGTGACCATCGGCGAAGACCGTCAGCGTGTCGGTCCAGTCGTGGTACAGCCTGACGTAGTTGTGCGACGGCGGGCCGGACCAGACGAGGCCCCAATGCCGACCAGCAACCTCAAAGCCGTCGCAGTAGGGGCAAGGCACGATGGAGCTGCCCCAGCCTTTGGCAAAGCCGGGAATTTCAGGCATCTGGTCGGCGACGCCATAGCTCAGGATCAGGCGACGCGCCCTGAGGCTTTCACCATCGCCAGTGAAGACAGAGAAGTCGTCGATGGCGCCGGAGATGCTCTCGGCCCGGGCATTGACCAGCCTGATCGTGGGATAGCGCACCAGTTGCTGCCGCGCCTCGGCCAGGATTTCCAGCGGCGGCTTGTGGTCGTGGCCGAGCAGGCCATGGGAGTGGTCGGCGAAGCGATTTCGCGGCAGGCCGGTGTCGAGAACGGTGACCTTGCGGCGGGCACGGCCGAGCTGCAAGGCAGCGGCGAGGCCGGCAAAACTGCCGCCGATGATGATGACGTCATTCATGGTGAAAGGCTCCGCGCTGTGGATGAGGGAGATTGATTTGCAGCCTTAAGATACTTTGAAGTACCATAAATCACGAATTTAGATACTGTCAAGTACTGGAATTTTTCTTATGAACGACAACAGCCAGGCCCGGCGCGGCCGGCCCGTCAACGATGCGCTTGGCCAAACGATAATCGACGCCGCGGGCGAGCTCTTTGTGGAATTGGGTTTTCAAGCGACGACCATGGACAAGGTCGCCCAGCGGGCGAAGATATCCAAGCTAAGCATCTATCGGCACTTCGAGAACAAGGAGGCGTTATTCAGCGCGGCCATCGCGGCCCACTGCCAGCAGTTTGCCCCCCAGGCCCTTTTTGCAGGCGTCGACGGTTCGGCCGAAGATCAGCTCATGGCGGTGGGATCAACCCTGCTTCGCACGTTGTTGAGCCCGGACGTGCGCAGTGTCGAAGCCATGATCATGGCCGACAAGACGAATCAAAAGTCGCTAAGCAAGCGCCAATACGAAGCCGGCCCCGACTATGTCATCGGGCAAATCGAGGCCCTGTTGCGTCAGCTGCACGCGAAGGCGGTTCTGAACGTGCCCGACCCTCGCCAGTCCGCCCGCTTGTTTGCCGCGCTTATCAAAGGATCCGATCTCTTGATCATCGCGCGCTTCGATGAGGCGAAAGCAGAGGACGACAACGAAATCGAATCCTATTGCCGGTCGGCCGTTGCCATGTTTATCGCCGCGCACGTGACGCAAGCTGCCGCCGATCAGACAGTGCCAGGCTGAAGACGCAAAAAGCCCGCAATTACGCGGGCTTAAGGTACTTCAATGCGCTTTGTGCCGGTTAGGCCGGACCCGGGATCATTCCCACTCAATCGTCGCCGGCGGCTTGCTCGACACGTCATACGTCACGCGGGAGATACCGTCGATTTCGTTGATGATCCGACCGGAAACCGTTTCCAGCAGCTCGTACGGCAGGTGTGCCCAGCGAGCGGTCATGAAGTCGATGGTTTCCACCGCGCGCAGGGCCACGACCCAGGCGTAGCGACGGCCATCGCCGACCACGCCGACCGATTTCACCGGTTGGAACACCACGAAGGCCTGGCTGACCTTGTGGTACCAGTCGGCCTTGCGCAGTTCTTCGATGAAGATGTGGTCGGCGCGACGCAGCAGGTCGGCGTATTCCTTCTTCACTTCGCCGAGGATCCGCACGCCCAGGCCAGGGCCTGGGAATGGGTGGCGGTAGACCATGTCGTACGGCAAGCCCAGTTCAAGGCCCAGGCGACGCACTTCGTCCTTGAACAGCTCGCGCAGTGGTTCGACGAGCTTGAGGTTCATTTCTTCCGGCAGGCCACCGACGTTGTGGTGGGACTTGATCACGTGGGCCTTGCCGCTCTTGGCGCCGGCCGACTCGATCACGTCAGGGTAAATGGTGCCTTGGGCCAGGTACTTGATGTTGTCCAGCTTGCAGGATTCGGCATCGAACACGTCGATGAAGGTGCGACCGATGATCTTGCGCTTTTTCTCCGGGTCGGATTCGCCGGCCAGGTTGTTCAGGAACTGCTCTTCGGCGTTGGCGCGGATCACCTTGACGCCCATGTTCTCGGCGAACATGGCCATCACTTGCTCGCCTTCATGCAGGCGCAGCAGGCCGTTGTCGACGAAAACGCACGTCAGCTGGTCGCCGATGGCCTTGTGCAGCAGTGCAGCAACCACCGAGGAGTCGACGCCGCCGGACAGGCCCAGCAGCACGTTGTCGGTGCCGACCTGGGCGCGAACCTGGGCGATGGCGTCTTCGGCGATTTTCGACGGGGTCCACAGGGCTTCGCACTCGCAGATGTCGAGGATGAAGCGCGACAGGATGCGACCGCCCTGCTTGGTGTGGGTCACTTCCGGGTGGAACTGCACGCCGTAGTAGCGACGATCATCGTTGAACATGCCGGCAATCGGGCAGCTCGGGGTACTTGCCAGGATGTGGAAGTCTTCCGGCATCTTGGTGACTTTGTCACCGTGGCTCATCCATACGTCGAGGCCGAACAGGCCATCCGCATCGATGTGGTCTTCGATGCCGTCCAGCAGGCGGCTCTTGCCGACCACGTCGACGCGGGCATAACCGAACTCACGCAGGTCGGAGCCTTCTACCTTGCCGCCCAGTTGCTCGGCCATGGTCTGCATGCCGTAGCAGATGCCGAAGACCGGTACGCCCAGGTCGAACACCGCTTGCGGGCAACGCGGGCTGTTGGCTTCGTGCACGGACTCGGGACCGCCGGCGAGGATGACGCCCTTGGGCGCGAATTCGCGAATCGCTTCGTCATCCATGTCGAACGGGTGCAATTCGCAGTACACGCCGATTTCACGCACGCGGCGGGCAATCAGTTGGGTGTACTGGGAACCGAAGTCGAGGATCAGGATGCGGTGAGCGTGAATGTCGAGGGCCATGACTCAGTCTCATGTAATGAATCAGAAACAACTCGGGGCTGAATGCACAGCCCCGGTGATTAACGTTTTGCTGGAAGCCTTAACCTACGCGGTAGTTCGGCGCTTCCTTGGTGATCTGCACGTCGTGGACATGGGACTCGGCCATGCCGGCGCCGGTGATGCGGACGAATTCCGGCTGGGTGCGCATCTCTTCGATGTTGGCGCTGCCGGTGTAGCCCATGGAAGAACGCAGGCCGCCCATCAACTGATGGATGATGGCGCTCAGGGTGCCTTTGTACGGCACGCGACCTTCGATGCCTTCCGGCACCAGCTTCTCGGCGCCCGCGGAGGAGTCCTGGAAGTAACGGTCGGAAGAGCCCTGGGCCTGGGACATGGCGCCCAGCGAGCCCATGCCGCGATACGCCTTGTAGCTACGGCCCTGGAACAGTTCGATCTCGCCCGGTGCTTCTTCGGTACCGGCGAACATCGAACCCATCATCACGCTGTAGGCACCGGCAACGATGGCCTTGGACAGGTCACCGGAGAAGCGGATGCCACCGTCGGCGATCAACGGAACACCGGTGCCTTCAAGGGCCGCGGCGACGTTGGCGATGGCGCTGATTTGCGGCACGCCGACACCGGCGACGATGCGAGTGGTGCAGATCGAGCCTGGGCCGATACCGACCTTGACCGCGTCGGCGCCGGCTTCGGCCAGGGCCTTGGCGGCAGCGCCGGTGGCGATGTTGCCGCCAATCACCTGCACTTCAGGGAAGTTCTGCTTGACCCAGCGAACACGGTCGATCACGCCTTTGGAATGGCCGTGGGCAGTGTCCACCACCACCACGTCGACGCCGGCATTGACCAGGGCGGCGACGCGCTCACCGGTGTCCTTGCCAGTACCGACCGCAGCGCCTACGCGCAGACGACCCTGGTCATCCTTGCTGGCGAGTGGGTAGGCCTTGGCTTTTTCGATGTCGTTGACGGTCATCATGCCCTTGAGGGCGAATTTGTCGTCGACGATCAGCACGCGCTCAATGCGGTTCTTGTGTAGCAACTCGCGGACGTCGTCCTTGCTGGTGCCTTCCTTGACCGTGACCAGGCGCTCTTTGGGCGTCATCACTTGGCGGACGGTGGCGTCCAGGCGGTTCTCGAAACGCACGTCGCGAGAGGTGACGATGCCGACCAGGTCGCCATCGTGCAGCACCGGAACGCCGGAGATGTTGTGCATGCGGGTCAGTTCGAACAGATCGCGAACCGTGGCGTCAGCCTCGATGGTGATCGGATCCTTGACCACGCCAGCCTCGAACCGCTTGACCTTGCGCACTTCGGCGGCCTGCTGTTCGATGGTCATGTTCTTGTGGATGATCCCGATACCGCCTTCCTGGGCCATGGCAATCGCCAGACGGGCTTCGGTCACGGTGTCCATGGCGGCGGAAACCAGGGGGATATTCAGTTCGATGCCACGGGTGAGACGGGTTTTGAGACTGACTTCGTTAGGCAGCACCTCGGAATAACCGGGTACTAGGAGAATGTCGTCGAAGGTCAGGGCTTCTTGGCTGATACGCAGCATCGCGGGGGCTCCCGAGCGGGAAAATGGAAGCGCGCCATTATACTCATGCACCCCGCCGGGCTCAATGTAAAACTCTGTCTATTATTGCCGGGGCGATTGATGGGCGAAACAGCACTCATATTTGGCCATACGCCGAAACCTGTGGCGAGGGAGCTTGCTCCCGCTCGGTTGCGCAGCGACCGCCAAAAGCCAGGGCCGCTTCGCAGCCCAGCGGGAGCAAGCTCCCTCGCCACAAAGAGCCATCCTCCAGGCGGTTACCTACAACTCCACCTTCACCCAACTCACCGGCTGGTCCAGCCAATCGGCGAACTCATCGAGAAACGCCTGCTTGAACCCGGCCTCCAGCCAGTTGTTGAAGATGAAGCCCAGGTTCGAGAAGCCGCACGGTTGCAGGAACAGGAACCCGTTGATGTCATCTTCATGCCCGCACTCGGGGCAGGTGAAGTTGTCGGTGCGCGCGGGCATCCAGTCTTCCAGGCTCTCGAACAGCGCCTCGCCAACTTCCTTGCGACATTCGGCACAGCCGGCCTCTTCGAGAAAGCCCTTGGCCGGCGTATAGATGCAGCGCTTGGTGATGATCTCCAGGCCATTGACCGATTCGCCGAACGGCAAGGCATCGGGGTGCAACACCACGTTACGGGCGCCGGGGGCGATGGCGTGGGCCATGCGATTGCCGGTGCGCCCGCAGGTGGTCAGCTGCTCTTCGACGATATTCTTGCGCACCAGCCAGCGCACGATCGCCCGGGCCCGCGGCTCGTGGACGGGCAAGGTGGAAATTTTCGGAACGATGATGCTTTGGGAGTTCATGGCGAGGCCTGGGGTTCTCTGGCGGGTGCAATCGAAGGCCGGCAGCTTAATCCCTGGCCCAGCCAGGTCAAGCACTCAGGTAGCGCCCGATCAAGGCGATGCCGCTGGCGAGCACCAGCCAGGTCACCAGGCGCACGAACGCCTCGCGGGACATTTTCATGGTCAGGCGCCGGCCGATCCAGAGGCCCAGCGCCATGGCCGGCAACAGGCACAACGCCAATACCAACAAGGGTAGCTCGGCATACACCCCGGCGATGGCAAACAGGCTCAAGCGCACCACGGTGCTGCAACTGATCAGCGCACTTTGCGTGGCCCGGGCCAGATCCTTGGGCAGCCGGCTGTTCAGGTAAATGGCATATAGGAAGCCGCCACTGCCGAACAACGCGCCGAACAAACCGCCCACCGTGCCCATCGGGAATGCCCACAACGATGACAACTGCGTCGGCCGGGTCTTGATCAGCAGGCTGTAAATCGCATAGCAGCTGATGAACAGCCCCATCATCAGCAGCAACAAGTCGGACTTGAGGTTGAGCAGGAAAATCACCCCCAGGGTGCAGCCCAGGGCCATGCAGGGCAATAAGCGCAGCAGCTCCGCCCGGGAAACATCCCGACGCGACGGCAAGAGATTGCCGAACGCCGCGACGAAATCCAACAGCACCAGCAGCGGGACGATTTTCGACAGGGGCAGGAACAGCAACAGGATCGGCGCTGCCACCAGTGCCGTGCCGAACCCGGCGATGCCGAACACGATATACGCCAGGGCGATGGCCAGGCCGATGACCAACCACTCCACAGGGGCGAATGCCCATTGGCCTAACCATGACAGAGGATCCATTGCGCACTTCCTTGATGGCGGAGGGGCGACTTTAGCCAAGTGCCGGGCGGCATATCCAGTATTTGTGGTGACAGACCTATTGTCTTCGCGAGCAAGCCCGCTCCCACAGGGACAGCGCTGATATTCAGATCGCTGATATCCCTGTGGGAGCGGGCTTGCTCGCGAAGGGAGCGACTCGGCCTGACAGGTACTGTGCAGGAGGAATTGTCTCCACACATGGAGATTCAGCCACGAATGCCCTTATCATGCCGCCCATGATTAAAGATCCCTTTGCCCGACTGGGCCTGGACCGTGAGGTCCTGACTGTCAGCCAGCTCAACGGCCGTGCGCGGGTGTTGCTTGAAGACGTGTTCAGCAACATCTGGGTCGAGGGCGAAATATCCAACCTCGCCCGTCCGGCCTCCGGCCACGTGTACTTCACCCTCAAGGACAGCGGCGCCCAGGTGCGTTGCGCGCTGTTCCGGCAGAACGCCGCGCGGGTCCGCCAGGCGCTGAAGGACGGGCTGGCGGTGAAGGTGCGTGGCAAGGTCTCGCTGTTCGAGGGCCGTGGCGACTATCAACTGATCCTTGACACCGTGGAGCCGGCCGGTGACGGCGCCCTGCGCCTGGCCTTCGATGCCTTGAAGGACAAGCTCAGCGCCGAAGGCCTGTTCAGCGCCGAGCGCAAGGTGCCGCTGCCCGCTCATCCGCAACGCATTGGCATCATCAGCTCGCCCACTGGCGCGGTGATCCGCGACATCATCAGCGTGTTCCGCCGCCGCGCACCGCAGATTGCCCTGACGTTGATCCCAACCGCCGTACAGGGCCGCGAAGCCACCGCGCAGATCGTCCGCGCCTTGAAACTGGCGGACGCCCGAGGCTTCGATGCGCTGATCCTGGCCCGGGGCGGTGGTTCGCTGGAAGACTTGTGGTGTTTCAACGAAGAAGCCGTGGCCCGGGCGGTGGATGAATGCGTGACGCCGATCGTCAGTGCCGTCGGCCATGAAACAGACGTGTCCATCAGCGATTTCGTCGCCGACGTGCGCGCCCCGACGCCCTCCGCCGCCGCCGAACTGCTGGCGCCGGATGCCGGCGACCTGGTGCGCCGGGTCGAGAGCCTGCATCGCCGACTGGTGATGCGCATGCGCGACCGGTTGATGCGCGATCAACTGCGCCTTGAAGGCCTGACCCGGCGTCTGCGCCATCCAGGCGAGCGCCTGCGCCAGCAAGCCCAGCGCCTGGATGACCTGGACATGCGCCTGCGCCGGGCCTTCGAGCGCAGCCTCAATATCCGCCGTGAACGGCTGATCCGCCTGGAAACCCGTCTCGCCGGACAACATCCCGGTCGGCACCTGGCATTGTTGCGCCATCGCCTGGACAGCCTCGCCGAACGCCTGCCGCGTGTCATGCGCGAAGGCTTGAAAGCGCGACGGTTGCAATTGCACAACCAGATGCAGACCCTGCACATTGTCAGCCCGTTGGCGACCCTTGGCCGTGGCTACAGCATTCTGCTGGACGAACGTGGCCATGCCATCCGCAGCGCCAGCCAGACCCAGACCGGCCAGCGCCTGAGCGCCCGCCTCGGCGAAGGCGAACTGTTGGTGCGGGTCGAAGACAATCACCTGACACCGGTCACCCTTTCTCTACTGGATTGATCCATGCCGCGATTTCTAGCGCCCCTGCTGTTGCTCTGCCTGACCTTCAATGCCCACGCCGACAGCTACATTACCCGCCTGCTGAACAAACCGGTGCCCGGCGGCGTCGCGGTAGTGGACCTGGGCAGCGCGCCCCAGGCACCGAAAGCCAGTTATCAGGGCAAGCCAGTGCTGGTGGTCAAGGAACAGGACAACTGGCTGGCGATTGTCGGCATCCCGCTGACCGTCCAGCCTGGTACCCAGCAGATCAAGAGTGGCGGCAGCACCCAGCCGTTCGTGGTCGGCTACAAGAAGTACCCTGAGCAGCACATCACCTTGGCGAACAAGCGCCAGGTCAACCCGAACCCGGCAGACCTTGCGCGCATCGACGCCGAGTTGGCTGTGCAGTTGAAGGCCTATCGCAGTTTCAGCCCGAACATCCCCAGCAACCTGCTGCTGGACAAACCGGTCGCCGGTCCGCTTTCGAGCAAGTTCGGCGTACGCCGCTTCTTCAACGGCGAAGAGCGCAACCCCCACGCTGGCCTGGATTTCGCCGTACCCGCTGGCACGCCGATCAAGACCCCGGCCGCCGGCAAGGTGATCCTGACCGGTAACTACTTTTTTAATGGCAACACGGTGTTCGTCGACCATGGGCAGGGCTTTATCAGCATGTTCTGCCACATGTCGAAGATCGACGTGAAGGTCGGCCAGCAACTGGCCCGGGGCACGGTGGTGGGCAAGGTCGGTTCCACCGGCCGGGCGACCGGGCCGCATATGCACTGGAATGTCAGCCTCAACGATGCTCGGGTGGATCCGGCGATTTTTATCGGGGCGTTTCAGCCCTGAGATTTTGTTGCAAGGCTACCGGCCTCTTCGCGAGCAAGCCCGCTCCCACAGGATCGACACCGTACCTGTGGGAGCGGGCTTGCTCGCGAAGGCTTAAGCTGCATCCGCCCACATCCAAAGGATTGCCGAACCCCAAACATCGACGCAATAAAACTACAATTCCACGAAGAATACGCGATTAAATCTCGCAAAACCTTCCAAAAACAGAACTTCTCTCAATTTTCCCCGACTGCTTGCGATCCTTCCCCCACGCGGTTAGGGTTGAGGGCATGAAAACCTCTCACACCCTCATTCAGCTTCGCCAGCACCGCAGCCTGTGCCTCGTCAGCGCACGACTGCCGGGCTGAATCGCGGCACCTCGTCCCAGGCTCTGACGCCACCCCATTCGAACCACCGGCAGGCCGCCTTTTTCCGGCCACGACAATAAAAGGATTCCCACGATGAGCATGCTCAAAGACCCATCTTCCAAATACCGCGCCTTCCCGACCATCAACCTGCCGGATCGCACCTGGCCGTCGAAGACCATCACTACCGCGCCTATCTGGTGCAGTTCCGACCTGCGTGACGGTAACCAGTCGCTGATCGAGCCGATGGACGCAGTCAAGAAGCTGCGCTTCTGGAAAACTCTGGTGGCCGTGGGCGTCAAGGAGATCGAAGCGTCGTTCCCGGCGGCTTCGCAAACCGACTTCGATTTCGTGCGCACCCTCATCGAAGAAGGCCACATCCCGGACGACACCACCATTCAGGTGCTGACCCAGGCCCGTGAAGACCTGATCGCCCGTACGTTCGAATCCCTGCGCGGTGCGAAAAAGGCCATCGTCCACCTCTACAACGCCACTTGCCCGTCGTTCCGCCGCATCGTGTTCAACCAGGACAAGGAAGGCGTCAAGGAAATTGCGGTCAACGCGGCCAAGCTGTTCGTCAAATACGCCGCGCAGCAGCCGCAAACCCAATGGCAGTTCGAATACTCGCCCGAGACTTTCAGCGCCACCGAACTGGAATTCGCCAAGGAAGTCTGCGACGCAGTGATTGAAGTCTGGAACCCGACGCCCGAGCGCAAGGTGATCCTCAACCTGCCTGCCACCGTTGAAGTCGCCACCCCGAACATCTATGCCGACCAGATCGAGTGGTTCCACCGCAACATCAGCCGTCGCGACAGCGTGCTCATCAGCCTGCACACCCACAACGACCGTGGCACCGGCGTGGCCGCCACCGAACTGGGCCTGATGGCCGGCGCCGACCGCGTCGAAGGCTGCCTGTTCGGCAACGGCGAGCGCACCGGCAACGTTGACCTGGTGACCGTGGCCCTGAACCTCTACACCCAGGGCGTCGACCCTGAACTGGACTTCTCCGATATCGACGGCGTGCGCAAAGTGGTCGAAGAGTGCAACCAGATCCCGGTGCACCCGCGTCATCCGTACGTCGGCGACCTGGTTCACACCGCGTTCTCCGGCTCGCACCAGGACGCGATCCGCAAGGGCTTCGCCCAGCAGAAATCCGATGGCCTGTGGGAAGTGCCGTACCTGCCGATCGACCCGGCCGATATCGGTCGCAGCTACGAGGCAGTGATCCGGGTGAACAGCCAGTCCGGCAAAGGCGGCATCGCCTACCTGCTGGAACAGGAATACGGCATCAGCCTGCCGCGTCGCATGCAGATCGAATTCAGCCAAGTGGTGCAAGGTGAAACCGATCGTCTCGGCCTGGAAATGACCGCCCAGCAAATCTACAGCTTGCTGCAACGCGAATACCTGCAAGCCAACACCCCGTATGCGCTGGTCAGCCATCGCCTGCAGGAAGAAAACGGCAACAGCGCCGTGGAAGTGGAAGTGGCAAGCAAAGGCCAGGGCGAGACCAACCTGCACTGGCGCGGCAAGGGTAACGGCGCACTGGAAGCGCTGGTGGCCGGTCTGCCGATTCCCGTGGAAATCATGGACTACAACGAACACGCCATTGGCGCCGGCACCAACGCCAAGGCTGCGGCGTACATCGAACTGCGGGTCAACGGTGAACGTGCAGTGCATGGCGTGGGCATCGATGAAAACATCACCACTGCCAGCTTCAAGGCCCTGTTCAGCGCACTGAACCGCTCGCTGAGCCAGCCTGAGGCTAAAGCGGCTTGATCCATTGCTGAAATGCAAAAAGGCCCCTAGGTGCGAACCTCGGGGCCTTTTGTTTGACCGGTAGTTTTATGCTGACTGTTCTGGCCTCTTCGTCGGATCGCCGCCCGGAGCAAGCCCGCTCCCACACTGGATCTATGGTCACCACAAATTTCCTGTGGGAGCGAGCTTGCTCGCGAAGGGGCCCTACCAGACGACAAGCATGTCAGGCGTGGGTATCAACCCCCACCGTCATGGCCTGGAGCAACGCGCCGCGCAGGGTCTGCAAAGCGGCCTGGGTGCCCATGATCTGGGTCTGGATAGCCATTGCCTGCTGAGCCTTCTGCTCTTCGCTGGCCTGGCTCTTTTGCACTCGGGCCAATTGCGCTTGCTGTTGGGCCAACAGCTTTTCGGTTTGTTCGATCTGCTTCTTGATCTGCTCGATGACATCCACCCCCTTGCTGGCGGGAGCACCGGCGACGTTGGCGCCGCTGGTATCGACTTTCAGTGACTTTTCCTTTTCGCTGCCGGCGTCTGTCGACGACGTCGTATCGTCAGTCCCTTTGATCGAGACTTTAGGGGTCGAAATCGAGTACGGGCTGGCAATCGTTGCGCTAATAGTGGTCATGGGTATTCTCCTTGGCTGCCCCGTATATCGGCCTACCCTGACGCTTCTTGAGGACTGAAACGTTTCAATCAGATGAATTCGAATTGATCGGCATCCAGGTTCGCCGGGAACCGGGTGCGATAGAGCGCCAGGTCCGCCGAATTCAAACAGACCGTGAATACCCCGTCCGC
This sequence comes from Pseudomonas sp. RGM2987, assembly GCF_022952855.1. GTDB lineage: Bacteria > Pseudomonadota > Gammaproteobacteria > Pseudomonadales > Pseudomonadaceae > Aquipseudomonas. Next base: position 38,921 of record NZ_JALJDX010000216.1, read on the forward strand.
TTCGCCGGCACTGAGCAGGGTCTCGCCCTGGAAGTCCAGCACCTGGCTGTCACCGGTGTAGGCAAAGCCCTTGCCGTCGGTGCCGATGCGGTTCACCGCTGCCACGTAGCACAGGTTTTCGATTGCTCGCGCCGGTAACAGCCGGTTCCAGTGCTGGCGACGGGCTCCCGGCCAGTTGGCGGTGTACAGCAGCAGGTCGGTGTCCTCGGCATCCCGGCTCCACACCGGGAAGCGCAGGTCGTAGCAGATCAACGGACGAATCCGCCAGCCCTTGAGTTCGAACAACACCTGCCGCTCGCCGGGTGTGTAGTGGTTGTGCTCCCCGGCCATGCGAAACAGGTGACGCTTGTCGTAATGCAGCACTTCGCCGTCCGGCCGCGCCCAGAGCAGGCGATTGCGATGGCTGCGGTCGCCGGCCTGGACAATCACGCTGCCGGTAATGACCGCGTTCAGCTTCACCGCTTGGGCCTTGAGCCACTGGTGCGCCGGGCCATTTTCCGGCTCGGCGAGGGTCTCGGATTCCATGGAGAAACCGGTGGTGAACATTTCCGGCAGGATGATCAGGTCGGCCCCGCGCGCCTGTTCCAGCAGCACCTCGAAATGTTCCAGATTGGCCCGACGGTCGTGCCAGGCCAGGGTGGTCTGGACCAGGGCAATGTTCAGGTTTGGCAACGCGCTCAGATCACGCATAGTTTTTCCGCCGCTTCACGCAGCGTCTCCTCGCGCTTGGCAAAGCACAGGCGCACCAGGCGCTGGCCTTGGGGTGGGTCCTGGTAGAACACCGAGACCGGAATCGTCGCCACGCCGTGTTCGCGGGTCATCCACACCGCCATATCGACGTCGTTCAGGTCCGGACGGATCCGTGAATAATCCACCAGCTGGAAATAGGTCCCGGTCACGCGCTTGAAGCTGAACCGCGACGGCGCCAGCAAATCGCAAAACAGGTCGCGCTTGGCCTGGTAGAAATCCGGCAACTCGTCGACGTGCTCCGGGTGCGCGGCCATATAGTCGGCCAGGGCGTATTGCAGCGGCGTCACGCCGCAGAAACTGACGTACTGGTGGACCTTTCGCAGTTCAGCGGTCAAGGCCGGCGGGGCCACGACGTAGCCGGTTTTCCAGCCGGTGACGTGATAAGTCTTGCCGAACGAACTGACCACGAAGGCCCGTCGGTACAGTTCCTCGTGGGCCAGCACACTGGCATGGGACACGCCGTCGAATACCAGGTGTTCATAGACTTCATCACTGACCAGGTAGATGTCGCGGTCGCGGATCAGCGCCGCCAGCTGATCCAGCTCGGCCCGGCTGATCAGGGCGCCGCTGGGGTTGTGCGGGGTGTTGAGAATGATCATTCGCGTGCGTGGGCTCAAGGCTTCGCCGAGCTTCTGGAAGTCGATGGCGAAGTCTTCCAGGCCCAGTTGCACGTGCACGCAACGCCCGCCGGCCAATTCGACGGCGGGCTCGTAGCTGTCGTAGCACGGATCGAACACGATCACTTCGTCACCGGCGTGGACCACCGCGGCGATGGCGCAGAAAATCCCCTGGGTCGCGCCGGGGGTCACGGTGATTTCCTGATCGGCATCGACGCTCGCGCCATAGCTGCGGGCGATCTTCACCGCAATCTGCTGACGCAGGGCCGGCAGGCCGGTCATGGGGGAATATTGGTTATGGCCTTGGGCAATGTGCCGGCCGACCGCATCGCGCAGGGCCTGCGGGCCATCAAAATCAGGAAAGCCCTGGGACAGGTTCAGCGCACCGGTCTGTGCGGCCAGCTGGGACATCTGGGTAAAAATGGTGATGCCGACATTCGGCAGCTTGCTGGTGATCATCAAGGCTTCTCTGCGTCTGCGCCCGGCTCTGGCGCGGCGCGGGAGAGATCGAGGATAGCCCAATCGCCGGGCATGAAAAAGGGTGCCGCGAGAGGCACCCTTTTCATCTCGCCAGACAACCGTGGCGAGGGAGCTTGCTCCCGCTGGGCTGCGCAGCAGCCCCTTGGGTTTTGTCTGATGCACTGCTGGGCAAATACATCCTGGGGTTGCTTCGCAACCCAGCGGGAGCAAGCTCCCTCGCCACAAAAGCTCACAAATCGCTGGCGACTCAGCGCTTGTCCCGGCGCTTCTTGTCAGCCTTCTTGTGGTGCGACATCAAGCGGCGCTTCTTGTTGACCTGGCGATCGGTGAGCGTGTTCTTGTTGCCTTCGTACGGGTTCTCGCCGCCCTTGAACTCGATGCGGATCGGCGTGCCGACCAGCTTCAGGACGCGGCGATAGGTGTTTTCCAGGTACCGGACGTACGACTTGGGCACCTTCTCGATCTGGTTACCGTGGATCACGATGATCGGCGGGTTGGCGCCACCCAGGTGGGCATAACGCAGCTTGATCCGGCGGTTGTTGACCATCGGTGGCGCGTGCTCGCCCACAGCGTCTTCGAGGATCTGGGTCAGGCGGTTGGTCGGCCAGCGGGTGACCGCCGACTTGAAGGAGTTCTGCACCGACGCGTAGAGGTTGCCCACCCCCGTGCCATGCAGGGCCGAGATGAAGTGGATGTCGGCGAACTCGACGAAGAACAACCGGCGCTGCAACTCGATCTTCACAAAATCGCGCTCGCTCGGCGTCATGCCGTCCCACTTGTTGATCGCGATGACCAGCGCCCGACCGGCTTCCAGGGCAAAGCCCAGCAGGTTCAGGTCGTGATCGACCACGCCTTCGCGGGCGTCCATCACGAAGATCACCACGTTGGCGTCCTTGATGGCTTGCAGGGTCTTGACCACGGAGAATTTCTCGACTTCTTCGTGGATCTTGCCGCGCTTGCGCACACCGGCGGTGTCGATCAGCGTGTACTTCTCTTCGTTACGCTCGAACGGGATGTAGATGCTGTCACGGGTGGTGCCGGGTTGGTCGTACACAATGACCCGGTCTTCACCGAGCATGCGGTTGACCAGCGTCGACTTGCCCACGTTCGGGCGGCCGATGATGGCGATCTTGATCCCGTCTTTTTCGCTCGGGCCTGGAATGCGCTTGGCTTCCTCGCCTTCGGCAACGATTTCTTCTTCGCCGTCTTCCGGCTCGTCTTCATCGTCTTTCGGGAAATCCGCCAGGGCGATTTCCAGCATCTGGGTGATGCCGCGTCCGTGGGCGCCGGCGATCGGGATCGCGTGGCCCATGCCCAACGGTGCGAATTCGGCGCGGGCCATCTCCGGGTCGATGTTGTCGACCTTGTTGGCAACCACGTAGGAACGCTTGTTACGTTTGCGCAAATGCTCGGCGATCATCTGGTCGGCGGCGGTAAAACCGGCCTTGGCGTCTACCAGGAACAGCACTACATCGGCTTCTTCGATGGCGAGCAACGACTGCTCGGCCATTTTTTCGTCCATGCCGTGTTCATCACCGGAGATGCCGCCGGTGTCGACCAGAATATAGGTACGCCCTTGCCACTTGGCCTCACCGTATTGGCGATCACGGGTCAGACCGGACAAGTCGCCGACGATGGCGTCGCGAGTCCTGGTCAGGCGGTTGAACAAGGTGGACTTGCCGACGTTAGGTCGACCCACCAGGGCGATTACGGGAACCATGCGGCTCTCCACTTCGTTATTTCAGAAAATACAAAAGCCGCTGCGAGGCAGCGGCTGGTGCTCGGAGACTGCCCTACAAAGGCAGGCCGCTTGGGGTCTAGCCCCAAGCATAGTCTTACTTGATGGTCAGGGCTTCCAGTTTGCCGCTATTGCCATACACATAGATCATGTTGCCCGCCACCAGCGGTCGGGCACGCAGGCCGTCGCTGTCGATACGCTCGCGGCCGACGAAGCGACCGTCCACTTGGCTGAGCAGGTGCAGGTAACCTTCCAGGTCACCCACTGCAACGTAGCTGGAGAACACTTCCGGGGCCGACAGTTGACGACGGGCCAGGGAATCGTTGCTCCACAACGCGGTGGTGGAACGCTCGTCGACGCCTTCGACCGTGCCCGAGGACAGGCTCACGTAGACGCTGCCGAAACCCTGGGCGACACCGGCGTAGCTGGACGCATCGCGTTGCCACAGCGGGCGACCGCTTTCCAGGTCCAGTGCCGCGACACGGCCCTGGTAGCTGGCGACGTACAGCGTGCCGCCGGACAGCAGCAGACCACCGTCGATGTCGACCACGCGCTCCAGCTCCGAACGACCTTGCGGGATCGCCACGCGCTGTTCCCACACCGGCACGCCGTTGGAAATATCCAGGGCGACCACTTTACCGGTGGACAAACCCGCTACAGCGAGACGGTTGGTCACGACTGGCGCGCTGGTGCCACGCAGGGTCAGCACCGCCGGGGTGCTGTCATACACCCAACGCTGGTTGCCGGTGGCGGCATCCAGGCCGATCAGACGGTCGTCCTGGGTCTGGACCACGACCACGTCACCATTGGTAGCCGGTGGCGCGAGCACTTCGCTGGTCACACGGGAACGCCACTTCTCTTCGCCATTGCTGGCGTCGAGGGCAACGATCTCGCCCTTGAGCGTGCCGATCATGACCAGCCCGTAACCCACGCCAACGGCGCCGGACACTGGCAGTTCGAGATCCTGCTTCCATTTCACGTCGCCATTGCTGCGATCCATCGCCATGACCACGCCGGTGACGTCACCGGCATAGATGGTGTCGCCGTCGATGGCCGGCACCAGCATGTTGTAGGTTTCGCCCTGGCCGTCGCCGATGGAACGGCTCCATTGCTTCTGCAGCACGACTTCTTCTTTGAAGTCGGTCAGCTCGGCCGGAGGCAGTTCTTTCTTGCTGTTGCTGCTGCAACCCGCGGCCAGAATGGCCAGGGCCAGCAATGCTGCATGTTTCCAACGGATCACGTCACGCATCCCCTTTGGCCAGGTCGTCCAGCTTGATTTGCAGGCCACCGACTGCGGCTTCATCCGACAGCGCAGCCTTGGCTTTTTGGTAGGCCGCGTGGGCCTCATCGGCACGGCCCAGCTGTACCAGCAGGTCGCCCTTGAGCTCTTCGCGGGTCGCCAGGAATGCCTTGTCGGCATCGCCTTCGAGCAGCTTCAGTGCGTCTTCGGTCTTGTTCTGCGCCGCCAGCACCTGCGCCAGGCGCTGACGCGCCACTTCGCCCAGGGTCCGGTTGGCCGGTTTGTCGACAATGCCCTTGAGCTCGGTGGCCGCGTCGTCCAGCTTGCCGTTGTCTACCGCCACCTTGGCCACGAACAGGCGCCCGTACTGCGCGTAGGCGCTGCCGCCGAATTCCTTGTCCAGCTTGCCGGCCAGGTCCGCCACACGGGCAGCGTCAGGCTTGCCGTCCGGGGTCAGGGTGGTCTCCAGCAACTGTTGATAGAGCATCGAGGCGCCTTGCGACTGATTGCTCTGGTATTTCTGGTAGGCCTGCCAGCCGAACACGATGACCAGCGCCAACAGGCCGCCAGTGACCAGCGGCTTGCCGTTGCGCGTCCACCAGTCCTTCAAATCCGCCAGCTGTTCATCTTCGGTACTCGACACCCCAATACTCCTTAATCGCTAAATCGGCTGTTTGACAGCTTCAACCCTGCACGACGCAGGTGGCCAGGTGTGCAGCAAGCGCATCCCAGGCAATACTTTGTTGTTCGCCCTGGCCACGCAGGGGTTTGAAACCTACCACTTGTTGGGCCAGTTCGTCGTCACCCAGGATCAGTGCATACAGCGCACCGCTCTTGTCGGCTTTCTTGAACTGGCTCTTGAAGCTGCCAGCGCCGGCATTGATCTGCAGGCGCAGGTTGGGCAACTGGTCGCGAACCCGCTCGCTCAAAGCCAGGGCGGCCAGTTCGGCGGCCTCGCCGAAAGCGCACAGGTAGACGTCGACCTGACGGGCCAGTTCTTCAGGCACCTTGTCCAGGGCCTCAAGCATCAGCACCAGGCGTTCGATGCCCATGGCAAAGCCCACGCCCGGGGTCGGCTTGCCGCCCATCTGTTCCACCAGCCCGTCATAACGGCCGCCGGCACACACGGTGCCTTGGGCGCCGAGCTTGTCGGTGACCCATTCGAAGACGGTCTTGCTGTAGTAGTCGAGGCCACGGACCAGCTTCGGGTTGATCACATAAGGAATGCCCACGGCGTCCAGGCGCGCCTTCAACCCTTCGAAGTGCGCACGGGATTCGTCGTCGAGGTAATCGGCCATTTTCGGAGCATCGACCAGGACCGCTTGGGTGTCGGCATTCTTGGTGTCGAGCACCCGCAGAGGATTGGTCTTCAGGCGGCGCTGGCTGTCTTCGTCGAGCTTGTCCAGGTGCGCGGAAAGAAACTCCACCAACGCTTCACGGTAACGACCACGGGACTCGCTGGTACCCAGGCTGTTGAGCTCAAGCTTCACCGCGTCACGCAGGCCCAGCTCGCCCCACAGGCGCCAGGTCATGACGATCAGCTCGGCGTCGATGTCCGGACCGTCGAGGTTGAACACTTCCAGGCCGATCTGGTGGAACTGGCGATAACGACCTTTCTGCGGGCGTTCGTGGCGGAACATCGGGCCGATGTACCAGAGTTTCTGCACCTGGCCGCCGCCGGTGATGCCGTGCTCCAGCACCGCACGCACGCAGGCTGCCGTGCCTTCGGGGCGCAGGGTCAGGGAGTCGCCGTTACGGTCATCGAAGGTGTACATCTCTTTTTCGACGATGTCGGTCACTTCACCGATGGAGCGCTTGAACAGCTCGGTGAACTCGACGATCGGCATGCGGATCTGCCGGTAACCGTAGTTATCCAGCAGACGCGCCACGGTGCCCTCGAAATAGCGCCACAGGGGCGTCTGTTCGGGCAGGATGTCGTTCATGCCACGAATGGCTTGCAGAGACTTGCTCACAAAATTTCCTTAATTCGTTCGATCAGCCGCGTGCGATAAGCGCTGCGTCGGCTTCGACCTTCTCGGCCGCCTTCTCGCGGATCAGCCGTTCCAGCTCATCCACCAGATTGTCATTCGTCAGTTTCTGCGACGGCTTGCCGTCGATGTAAATCAGGTTCGGCGTACCGCCCGTCAGGCCGATATGGGCCTCCTTGGCTTCGCCCGGCCCGTTGACCACGCAACCGATCACCGCGACATCCAGCGGCACCAGCAGGTCTTCGAGACGCCCTTCCAGCTCGTTCATGGTCTTGACTACATCGAAGTTCTGCCGCGAGCAGCTCGGGCAGGCAATGAAGTTGATCCCACGGGACCGCAAATGCAGGGACTTGAGGATGTCGTAGCCGACTTTCACTTCCTCGACCGGGTCCGCCGCCAACGAGATGCGGATGGTATCGCCAATCCCTTCGGCGAGCAGCATACCGAGGCCGACGGCGGATTTCACCGTACCCGAGCGCAACCCACCGGCTTCGGTGATACCCAAGTGCAGCGGCTGGACGATTTCCTTGGCCAGCAGGCGGTAGGCTTCGACGGCCATGAACACGTCGGAGGCCTTCACGCTGACCTTGAAGTCCTGGAAATTCAAGCGTTCGAGGTGCTCGACATGGCGCAGCGCCGACTCTACCAGCGCCGCCGGGGTCGGTTCGCCATATTTCTTTTGCAGGTCTTTTTCCAGGGAACCGGCGTTCACGCCGATGCGGATCGGAATGCCACGGTCGCGGGCGGCATCCACCACCGCGCGCACGCGGTCCTCGCGACCGATGTTGCCCGGGTTGATGCGCAGGCAATCCACACCCAGCTCGGCCACGCGCAGGGCAATGCGGTAGTCGAAGTGAATGTCGGCTACCAGCGGCACCTTGACCAACTGTTTGATCTTGCCGAACGCCTCGGCGGCGTCCATATCCGGCACCGAGACCCGCACGATGTCGACACCGGCGGCTTCCAGGCGGTTGATCTGGGCCACGGTAGCGGCCACATCGTTGGTATCGCTGTTGGTCATGCTCTGCACAGCGATAGGCGCATCGCCGCCTACGGGCACGTTACCGACCCAGATCTTGCGCGATTCGCGACGTTTGATTGGAGATTCGCCGTGCATGACTTATTGACCCAACTTCAGGCGAGCGGTCTCGCCACTGGTGAACGGAGCCACGTCGACCGGCTGGCCGTTGTAGCTGACCTGCGCGCCACGGGCATAGCCCAGGCGCACGGCAAACGGTGGTTTGCCATTGATGGAGGTGCTGTCGCCCTTGCGCTTGAGGCCGCTGAACAAGACTTTGCCATTGCCGTCGGTGATCTGCGTCCAGCAATCGGCAATGAACTGAATCTGTACCTGGCCTTCACCTGCTGCCGGTGCTGCGGGTACCACTGGAGCCACTGGTGCAGCCGGCGCGGCAGTTGGAGCAGCCGGAGTCGCTACGGTCGGCGCATGGGTGGCAGGAACAGCGGGCGCCGGGGCCACTGGTGCGCTGGTGGCCGGCGCGGGAGCGGTCGGTGTGGCTGGCGCAGTGGCAGGCGCGCTTGGCTCGGCACCGGCTTCGGTGCCTTCCTGGCCCTGCGGCAGCGCGAGCGCGGTTTCGCCCTCGGCCTGGCCTTCCAGCACGGCCTGGTCTTCCGGCTCGTCCAGCGGATGGATCCGGGTGGTGCCGTCGGCGCCCTCCACTTCCACGTGCTCAGGAGCCAGGGCCACCGGTTCCTTGGTGCGCAGGGCAGTCTGATCCTGCCACCAGACGAAACCGCCGCCAATCACGCCGATCAGCAGCAACAGGCTGACCAGCCGCAGGATGGTGTGGGAAACGCGAACCGGCTCTTCGATACGACCCAGGCTGTGCACGCTGCTGCCCTGGGCATCGGAACCGGTGTATTGGTCGAATTGCTGGACCAGCACGGTCTGGTCCATGTCGAGCAGCTTGGCGTAGGCGCGGATGTAGCCGCGAGCAAAGGTATGCCCCGGCAGCTTGTCGAACGCGCCCGCTTCCAGATTGCTCAGCGAAGTCACGGTGAGATTGAGCTTGACGGCCACCTGGGCCAGCGACCAACCATTGCTTTCACGGGCCTGACGCAGGGTCTCACCAGGGTTTACGCGAGTGGCTGCTACAACTTCGGGATGCGCCGCTTTCATCTTTGCTCCGACAGGTATTGCTGATATTCCGGCGTACCGGGATAGAGTCTTTTTAGTTGCAGGCCGTAGCTTGCGGCTTTGTCACGGTCTTCAAACACATGAGCCAGCCGGACGCCGAGCAATAGACTACGTGCATTTTGCTCGCTGAGCAGGCTAAACCGCTCGTAGTAGTCGCGCGCGGGCACATAATGCCTGTCTTCGTAAGACAACTCAGCCATTTCCAGCAACGCCCGTGGCTGCTGGCGGTTGAGCCGCAGGGCCTTTTCCAGCTGCTGGCGGGCCAGGTCGCGCTGGCCGAGCTGGGCGGCGGTCATGCCGAGGTTCTCGAAGACCCGCGAACGCTCCGGATAAAGGGTGTCGGCAGCGGCCTGTTCGAAGCGCTCGTAGGCATCCTTGTAACGCTTCTGCTCGTATAGAAAGCTGCCGTAGTTGTTCAGGATCCGAGCGTCCTGCGGACGGGCCGACAATGCCTTGCGAAAATGCTGGTCGGCCAGCTCCGGCTCCAGCTCGGCCTGGAACACCAGGGCCAGGGCCGCATTGGCATCGGCGTCTGAATCGTCGAGCTCCAGGGCTTTCTTGAGCGGCACCTTGGCCCGTTCGGTCATGCCCTGTTGCAAGTAGCCGATCCCCAGTTGCACATAGGCCGCACGTGCCTCGTCGCGCCCCTTGCTGGTTCTCATCGGGTTGTAGTCGCCCGACAGGACACAACCGGTGCACAGACCGGCCAACAGCAAAACGAGCGCGAAGCGCAGGGACATAGAGATCCTCTCTTAGTGACGGTTCGCCGCGTTCACGACATCGTCGGCGGCGTTCAATTCGCGCACGGCAATGTAGCGTTCGCTGCGACGGGTGCGGTCCAACACCTGCCCTACCAATTGGCCACACGCGGCATCGATGTCTTCGCCACGGGTGGTGCGCACGGTGACATTGAAGCCAGCGTGGTGAAGCTGATCCTGGAAGCGCCGGATCGCATTGTTGCTCGGACGCTCGTAGCCCGAATGCGGAAACGGGTTGAACGGGATCAGGTTGATCTTGCACGGGATGTTCTTTAGCAGCTCGATCATCTCGACCGCGTGCTCGACCTTGTCGTTCACATCCTTGAGCAGGGTGTACTCGATGGTCAGCACGCGCTTTTCGCCCAAGGCCGACATGTAGCGCTGGCATGACTCCAGCAGCATCTTGAGCGGGTATTTCTTGTTGATCGGCACCAGTTGGTTACGCAATGCGTCATTGGGTGCGTGCAGCGACAACGCCAGGGAGACATCGATGTGCTTGGCCAGCTCATCGATCATCGGCACCACGCCAGAGGTAGACAAGGTCACCCGGCGCTTGGAAATGCCATAGCCCAGGTCGTCCATCATCAGGTGCATGGCGGAAACGACGTTGTCGAAGTTCAGCAGCGGCTCACCCATGCCCATCATCACCACGTTGGTGATGGCACGGTCGACGGTTGCCGGGACGCTGCCAAAGGATTTATTGGCAATCCACACCTGGCCGATCACTTCGGCGGCGGTGAGGTTGCTGTTGAAGCCTTGCTTGCCGGTGGAGCAGAAACTGCAATCCAGGGCACAGCCTGCCTGGGACGAAACGCACAAGGTGCCGCGTTTGCCCTGGGGAATGTACACGGTCTCGACGCAGCTGCCGGACGCCACGCGCACCACCCACTTGCGGGTGCCGTCGCTGGAAATGTCCTGGCTGACCACTTCGGGGCCGCGAATCTCGGCAACTGCCTTGAGTTTTTCACGCAAGGCCTTGCCGACATTCGTCATGGCGTCGAAATCGTCGACGCCAAAGTGGTGAATCCATTTCATCACCTGGCCGGCACGGAAACGCTTCTCCCCGATTGAGTCGAAGAATTTTTCCATTTCCTGTTGGGTCAGCCCCAGCAGGTTGGTTTTAACAGTCGATGTCGTCATGGATTCACCTTCACTCTCAAGCCAATGCTTAGCGAGTGGTTACTTCAGTAGCTGCGAAGAAGTAAGCGATTTCGCGAGCAGCAGCGGCTTCGGAGTCCGAACCGTGGACGGCGTTGGCGTCGATGGACTCGGCGAAGTCAGCACGGATGGTACCGGCAGCCGCTTCTTTAGGGTTGGTAGCGCCCATCAGCTCACGGTTGCGAGCGATGGCGTTTTCGCCTTCCAGCACCTGAACGACAACCGGACCGGAAGTCATGAACGCAACCAGCTCACCGAAGAAGCCGCGCTCGCTGTGCTCAGCGTAGAAGCCTTCGGCTTCGGCCTTGGACAGTTGCTTCATTTTCGAAGCTACAACGCGCAGGCCAGCGTCTTCGAAACGGGAAACGATCTTGCCGATCACGTTTTTAGCAACGGCGTCAGGCTTGATGATGGAGAAAGTACGTTGAACAGCCATGGTGTAGCTCCAGAATCGGTAATGTGTGAAAAATTAAACCCGCGAATTATACGCGGGTTCAGGGGTATTGCCTAACCTGCAAGGTCGATCAGTCGATTTCCTCGATCCAGAGCTGCTGGACCGCCTCAAGGACCTTCTCGCCACAACGGCCAGCGGTACTGTCGAAGTCAGGAAGCTCCATGATCCAACGCTGCAGATCGACGAAATTGACAGCCATCGGGTTCACGTCCGGCTTCGCTTCGGCCAATTCCTCAGCGATGCGTTGTACATCATTCCAACCATAGCTCATGACAGTGTCACCATCAGTGCGGCGCTTCGGCCGCATGGTTAAGCGAATATTTCGGGATTTCGACGGTCAGGTCTTCCGTACCGACGATAGCCTGGCAACCCAGGCGCGATTGCGCCTCAAGTCCCCAGGCACGATCGAGGAAATCTTCTTCCAGTTCGTCCGCTTCTTCCAGCGAATCGAAGCCCTCACGAATGATGCAATGGCAGGTCGTGCAGGCGCAGACACCGCCACAGGCGCTTTCCATCTCGATATGGTGCTCGTGGGCCAGCTCAAGGATAGACGTCCCAGGCTCAGCCTCCACTACCATGCCCTCGGGGCAGAACTTCTCGTGGGGCAAAAAAATCACCTGCGGCATCAATTACTCCTCGATTTCATTCAGGTTACGCCCCGCCAGGGCGGCTTTGACCGTTGAATCCAGGCGGCGGGCGGCAAAGGCATCGGTGACGCTGGACAGACGCTTGGTCTGCTGCTCGATGGCATAGCCATCGGTGCCTTTGATCAGTTCGGACAATTCCTGCACCTGCATTTCGATGACCATCCGCTCTTCGGCGTCCAGCAGACGGTCGCCGTCGGCCTCCAGGGCACCCTGCACGGCCTCGATCAGGCGCTGGGCGTCGACCTGCTGCTCGCGCAAGACGCGGGCCACCTTGTCATCGCCGGCATACTGGAAGGAATCCTTGAGCATCCGGGCAATCTCGCCGTCGGTCAGGCCGTAGGATGGCTTGACCTGAATGCTCGCCTCGACGCCGGAAGCCAGTTCGCGGGCGGAAACATTGAGCAAACCATCGGCATCGACCTGAAAGGTCACGCGGATCTTCGCCGCACCGGCGACCATCGCCGGAATGCCGCGCAATTCGAAACGCGCCAGGGAACGGCAGTCGCTGATCAGTTCACGCTCGCCTTGCAGCACGTGAATCATCATGGCCGACTGGCCGTCTTTATAAGTAGTGAAATCCTGGGCACGGGCAACGGGGATCGTGGTGTTGCGCGGGATCACCTTCTCCATCAAGCCACCCATGGTTTCCAGGCCCAGGGACAACGGAATCACGTCGAGCAACAACAATTCGCCGCCGTCGCGCTTGTTGCCGGCCAGGGTATCGGCCTGGATCGCGGCGCCAATGGCGACCACCTGGTCCGGGTCGATTTCGGTCAGCGGTTGGCGACCGAAGGCCTCGGCCACGGCTTCGCGAACCCGAGGCACGCGGGTCGAACCGCCGACCATGACCACGGCCTTGACGTCTTCGAGCTCCACACCGGAATCACGCACGGCGCGGCGGCAGGCCTTGAGGCTGCGGGCGACCATCGGCTCGATCAGTGCATCGAAGGCTTCACGGCTCAGCGAGGCTTTCCATTCGCCGTAGACCACTTCAACGCTCGCCGCATCGGTCAAAGCTTCCTTGGCGGCGCAGGCGGTTTGCAGCAGATGGCGTTGTGCGCCCGGATCGAGGTCAGCGGACAGGCCCGCTTGCTCGATGATCCAGCCGGCGATGGCGTGGTCGAAGTCGTCACCGCCCAGGGCGCTGTCGCCGCCGGTGGCCAGGACCTCAAAAACCCCGCCGGTCAGGCGCAGGATAGAAATATCGAAGGTGCCACCGCCCAGGTCATAGATGGCGACCAGGCCTTCGGCGTGCTGGTCCAGACCGTAGGCCACCGCCGCAGCGGTCGGCTCGTTGAGCAAACGCAGCACGTTCAGGCCGGCCAGCTTGGCCGCGTCCTTGGTGGCTTGGCGCTGGGCGTCGTCGAAATAGGCCGGGACGGTGATGACCGCACCCACCAGCTCACCACCCAATGCGGCCTCGGCGCGCTGGCGCAGCACCTTGAGGATGTCCGCGGAGACTTCCACCGGGCTTTTCGGGCCCTGTACGGTCTCGATGAACGGCATGTGGGATTCGCCACCGACGAAGCGGTACGGCAGCTGGTCGCCCAATTGCTTGACGTCGGACAGACCACGACCCATCAAGCGCTTGACCGAGACAATGGTGTTCAGCGGATCGGTGGCGGCGGCCAGCTTGGCCGACTCGCCAACTTCGACGCGGTCGGCGTGGTAGCGCACGGCAGACGGCAGGATCACCCGCCCCTGCTCATCGGCCAGCGGTTCGGAGAGACCGCTGCGCAAGGCAGCGACCAGGGAATTGGTAGTACCCAAGTCGATTCCCACCGCCAGGCGACGCTGGTGGGGTTGTGGACTTTGGCCGGGTTCGGCGATCTGCAGTAGGGCCATCGTAATCAGGTCTTATCTGTAATCAGGCGTGCGACCGGAGCGGCACTGGGTTAATCGTCGAGGCGCTCTTCGAGCTGGCGCACTTCGTAAGTGAGCTTGTCGAGGAACTGCATGCGCCGCATCAGGCGTTCAGCCTGTTCGCGTTGCGCGGCATCGTTCCAACAGGCTGCGAAGCTGTCGTTCAGTTGCTGCTGGGCGTCTTTCAGGCGGCGCTTGAAGGCGGCAACACCGGCCAGGTCGGCACTGTCCTGCAGGTCTTCGAGTTCTTCGCGCCATTGCATCTGCTGCAAGAGAAACTCGGGATCGTGGACGGTGACTTCCAGGGGCAGCTCGTGGCCGCTGATGGCGAGCAGGTATCGCGCGCGCTTGGCCGGGTGCTTGAGCGTCTGGTAGGCCTCATTGAGGTTCGCCGACTGCTCCAGCGCCCGCCGCTGCTCGGCCTCGGAGGCATCAGCGAAACGGTCCGGATGAACACCACGGGCCAGTTCCAGGTATCGCGCGGACAACTGATCGAGATCCAGCTGGAAAGCAGGCTGCAACTGGAATAACGCAAAATGACAAGGAGTACCCACGAGCCGCCTCAGATGTTGAAGCTTTCGCCGCAGCCACATTCACCGCGCACGTTGGGGTTGTTGAACTTGAAGCCTTCGTTCAACCCTTCCTTGACGAAATCCAGCTCAGTGCCGTCCAGGTACGTCAGGCTTTTCGGGTCGATGATCACTTTCTGACCATGACTCTCGAATACCTGATCGTCCTCTCCCACTTCGTCGACGAACTCCAGCACGTAGGCAAGGCCAGAGCAGCCCGTGGTGCGAACACCCAGGCGGATACCCTCGCCCTTGCCGCGGCCCGCGAGGGACCGCTGCACATGTTTAGCTGCCGCTTCTGTCATCTGGATAGCCATGCAAACTCCTTACCGGTGCGCGGATCAGATCAAGCCTTTCTTCTGCTTGTAATCGCGAACGGCGGCCTTGATGGCGTCTTCGGCGAGTACCGAGCAGTGGATCTTCACTGGCGGCAGGGCCAGTTCTTCGGCCAGCTGGGTGTTCTTGATGGTTTCGGCTTCATCGAGGGTCTTGCCTTTCATCCACTCGGTAGCCAGGGAGCTGGACGCGATGGCCGAGCCGCAGCCGTAGGTCTTGAACTTGGCATCTTCGATAATGCCTTGCTCGTTGACCTTGATCTGCAGGCGCATCACGTCGCCGCACGCCGGGGCGCCGACCATGCCGGTGCCGACATCAGGATCCTGCGCGTCCATCTTGCCGACGTTGCGCGGGTTCTCGTAGTGGTCGATGACCTTTTCGCTATATGCCATTTGCTTCAATCCTCATCAGTGAGTCGCTCTGGTGGCGACTTCTTCAGTGCGCCGCCCACTCGATCTTCGAGATGTCGACGCCGTCTTTGTACATGTCCCAGAGCGGCGACAGAGCGCGCAGCTTGGTCACGGCCTCGCAGACTTTCTGCGCGGCGTAATCGATTTCCTCTTCGGTGGTGAAGCGGCCGAAGGTGAAGCGGATCGAGCTATGGGCCAGTTCGTCGTTGCGGCCCAGGGCGCGCAGTACGTACGAAGGCTCAAGCGACGCCGAGGTGCACGCCGAACCGGACGACACGGCCAGATCCTTGAGCGCCATGATCAGCGACTCGCCTTCAACGTAGTTGAAGCTCAGGTTCAGGTTGTGCGGGACGCGGGCGGTCATGCTGCCGTTGACGTAGAGTTCTTCCAGGTGCTCGACCTGCTTGAAGAACCGGTCGCTCAGGGCCTTGATGCGCACGTTCTCGGCGGCCATGTCTTCCTTGGCAACACGGAACGCTTCGCCCATGCCGACGATCTGGTGGGTCGCCAGGGTGCCGGAACGCATGCCGCGCTCGTGACCGCCGCCGTGCATGGTCGCTTCAAGGCGAACACGTGGCTTGCGGCTCACGTACAGCGCGCCGATGCCTTTCGGGCCATAGGTCTTGTGGGCGGAGAACGACATCAGGTCGACTTTGAGCTTGGACAGGTCGATGTCGACCTTGCCGGTGGACTGGGCCGCGTCGACATGGAACAACACGCCCTTGGAGCGGGTCAGTTCGCCGATGGCCGCGATGTCGTTGACGGTGCCGATTTCGTTGTTCACGTGCATGATCGAAACCAGGATGGTGTCATCGCGCAGGGCGGCTTCAACCATGGCCGGGGTGATCAGGCCGTCTTCACCCGGCTCGATGTAGGTGACTTCGAAGCCTTCACGCTCCAGTTGGCGCGTGGTGTCCAGGACCGCTTTGTGCTCGATCTTGGAGGTGATCAGGTGCTTGCCCTTGGTGTGGTAGAAATGCGCGACACCCTTGATGGCCAGGTTGTCGGACTCGGTGGCACCGGAGGTCCAGACGATTTCACGTGGGTCGGCGTTGACCAGGTCAGCCACTTGGCGACGGGCATTCTCGACCGACTCTTCGGCCTTCCAGCCGAACACGTGGGAGCGGGACGCCGGGTTACCGAAGTTTCCGTCGACCAGCAGGCACTCACTCATTTTTTGCGCAACACGCGGATCAACCGGGGTGGTCGCAGAGTAATCAAGGTAAATCGGCAATTTCATGGACTCTCTCCTAAATCAGGCTGGCTGGCGTTCCGCTTGCTCTGCGGCGGTCATTCGACGGCGGACGCTTCAATCTTGTCCAGGTGCGGCGCCTTGCCATTGCAACGGCGCTGGTCCTGACGCTGGGCTACTTCTTGCACCTCACGGCGGGTGACAAGGTCAGCCAAGCTGATACCGCTTAGAAATTCGTGGATCTGCAAGCTCAGGTCGCACCACAAGTGGTGGGTCAGGCAAGTATCGCCGCCATGGCAGTCGCCAAGGCCCTGGCATTTGGTCGCATCGACCGATTCGTTCACCGCATCGATCACCTGGGCGACCTGGATGCCCTGCATGTTACGGGACAGCTGATAGCCGCCGCCGGGACCGCGGACACTGGAAACCAGGTTGCTGCGGCGCAGCTTGGCGAACAGTTGCTCGAGATAAGACAGGGAAATGCCCTGGCGCTCGGAGATATCGGCCAGGGACACCGGCCCGTGCTGCGCGTGCAATGCCAGATCCAGCATCGCGGTCACGGCGTATCGGCCTTTTGTAGTCAGTCGCATGGACAATTACCACGGAGTTCGGAATGGGGGCGAGTATGCAATTCCCGAGTATTTAAGTCAAGTATAAGACCTAGTGGGTTACTCGGGTTTACCCGCGAAAGAGCGGGCGCATGATAGCAAAGGCTTGGCGGGCAGGACCAGTGATACTGCGTTATCGTTCTTCGCGAGCAAGCCCGCTCCCACATTGGATCACCGGTGCACACACAATCGGCGCATTAAGGGGATCAAAATGTGGGAGCGGGCTTGCTCGCGAAGAAGCCAGCTCGGTCTAGCTGGCTTGACTCTGATCTTTATCCTTCACACACGCAAAATCCTCTTCGCGCAGTTCAGGCAGTTCCTTGGCGCAGTAATTACTGCCCAGGTCTTTCAGGGCACCGCACATCCCCTCCAGGCGTCCATCGACGGCTTGCAGGTGATCGAGCAGCTGATTGATGGCGCGGGCCACCGGGTCGGGCATGTCTTCGCCGACACCGTAGGCATCGAAGCCGATCTTCTCGGCCATGGCCTTGCGGCGGGCGTCCTGCTCGTCATCGGACTTGACGATGATCCGCCCAGGAATGCCGACCACCGTCGCGCCCGGCGGCACAGCCTTGGTAACCACGGCGTTGGAGCCGACTTTCGCCCCCGCCCCGACCGTGAACGGCCCGAGCACCTTGGCGCCCGCACCCACCACCACACCATCTTCCAGCGTCGGGTGGCGCTTGCCCTTGTTCCAACTGGTGCCGCCAAGGGTCACGCCCTGGTACAGCGTCACGTCGTCGCCGATCTCGGCGGTTTCACCGATGACGATACCCATGCCGTGATCGATGAAGAACCGGCGGCCGACCTTGGCGCCCGGATGGATCTCGATCCCGGTCAGCCAGCGGCCGAAGTTCGAGACCAGACGCGCCAGCCATTTCCAGCCCATGTTCCACAAGGCGCCGGACAGGCGATGGATCCAGATGGCGTGCATCCCCGGGTAGCAGGTCAGCACTTCAAAGGCATTGCGCGCCGCCGGGTCACGATGGAAAACGCTTTGGATATCTTCACGCAAACGTTCGAACATTTTATTTCTTCCGCTTAATCAGCTCGCCACGGGCCGCTTTCTGGGTTTCCGTGAGGATGCCGCGCAATATATTCATCTCCGCCCGGCTGACCGAGCTTCGTCCGTACAACCGACGCAGGCGCGCCATCAAGTGTCGCGGTTTCTCCGGGTCCAGGAACTCGATGTCCACCAGGGTCTGCTCCAGGTGTTCAAAGTATCGTTCCAGCTCGTCCATGGTCGCCAGTGTCTCACTGCGCGGCGACGTCACCTCGGTTTTTTCGACCTTGCTAGGCTTGCCTTCGGCAGCCAGCCAGGCCATGCGCACTTCATAGCTCAACACCTGCACCGCGGCCCCGAGGTTCAAGGAGCTGAACCCGGGGTCGGAGGGGATATGCACGTGAAAGTGACATCGGTGCAGCTCTTCATTGGTCAGGCCGGAGTCTTCACGACCGAACACCAGGGCGATTTCAGAACCTTGCGCGGCTTCCTCGACCACTTTGGTCCCGCATTCGCGGGGATCGAGCAACGGCCAGGGAATACGACGGTCGCGGGCGCTGGTGCCGAGCACCAGATTGCAGCCCACCAAGGCGTCTTCCAGGGTCGCGACGACTTGCGCGTTGGCCAGGATGTCACCGGCGCCGGACGCCCGGGCGTCGGCTTCGTGATGAGGGAACAGCCGCGGCTCGACCAGCACCAGGCGCGACAGGCCCATGTTCTTCATGGCCCGCGCAGCTCCGCCGATGTTACCCGGATGGCTGGTATTGACCAGGACGACACGAATGTTCTGCAACAAGGGAGGCGCTCTCGAACACGATAAAGGGAGCAAATCTTACATAAGCACCTACCGTTAAGCTATGAAAGCGAACAGCAACCTTCTCCTGTGAAAACTTTCTGATAGAATACGCGGCTTTCTTTAACAACCTTAGGTGACACATCCATGCAGCCCATGCTGAATATCGCGCTGCGCGCCGCCCGCAGCGCCAGTGAACTGATCTTCCGCTCCATCGAGCGCCTGGATACCATCAAGGTCGATGAAAAAGACGCCAAGGACTACGTGTCCGAGGTCGATCGCGCCGCCGAACAGAAAATCGTCGACGCCCTGCGCAAGGCTTACCCGAACCACTCCATCCTCGGTGAAGAGACCGGCATGCACGCCGGCACTGGCATCGAAGGCGAAGAGTACCTGTGGATCATCGATCCACTGGACGGCACCACCAACTTCCTGCGCGGCATCCCTCACTTCGCTGTCAGCATCGCCTGCAAATACCGTGGTCGCCTGGAACATGCCGTCGTGCTGGACCCGGTTCGCCAGGAAGAATTCACCGCCAGCCGTGGCCGTGGCGCCCAACTGAACGGTCGTCGCCTGCGCGTCAGCGGCCGCACCAGCCTGGACGGCGCCCTGCTGGGTACCGGCTTCCCGTTCCGTGACGACCAGATGGACAACCTGGACAACTACCTGGGCATGTTCCGCGCCCTGGTCGGCCAGACCGCCGGCATCCGCCGCGCCGGCGCTGCGAGCCTGGACCTGGCTTATGTGGCGGCGGGTCGTTTCGATGCGTTCTGGGAGTCGGGCCTGTCCGAATGGGACATGGCCGCAGGCGCCTTGCTGATCCAGGAAGCCGGCGGCCTGGTCAGCGACTTCACTGGCGGCCATGACTTCCTTGAGAAGGGTCATATCGTTGCCGGCAACACCAAATGCTTCAAGGCTGTGCTGACCGCCATCCAGCCACACCTGCCGGCTTCGCTGAAGCGCTAAGCGCCCGGTTATGGGAAAAGCACCTTTCGGGGTGCTTTTTTTGTGCCCGGATTTTGTAGCCAACCACCAACCCCGTGGGAGCGAGCCTGCTCGCGATTCGATGGCACATCCAACATTGGTGCAAGCTGATTCACCGCTATCGCGAGCAAGCTCGCTCCCACAGGGGGCTTGGGTTGGGCATGGCATTTGTGGGTGTTGAAGATCCAGCGTGGGAGCGGGCTTGCTCGCGAAAGCGGTGGGTCAGTCGATATGTATTTTGAATGTCAGTCCGCATTCGCGAGCAAGCCCGCTCCCACAGAAAACTTGGGACGGACACAAGATTTATGTCCACCAAGCCTCCCCTGTGGGGGCGAGCGTACTCGCGATTCGGTGGCACATTCAGTATTGATGCAAGTTGACCCCACCGCTGTCGCGAGCAGGCTCGCTCCCACAGGGGTTTAGTGGTGAGTGCAGGAATCCAGGTATAAAAAAAGCACCCCTGAGGGTGCTTTTTCATATCGCGGGGATCACTGCGCCGGTTCGTTCTGGCCCAGGATCAGTTGGCCTTCCTTGCTCACCGGGATCTGGTTGCCCGGGTCGCGGTCCATGCGGACTTTGCCTTCTTTGCCGTCGAGCATGTAGCGTACGTCGTAGCCAACCACCTTGTCGCTGATGTCGTTGACGGTGTTGCAGCGAGTTTGGGTGGTGGTGTAGGTGTCGCGTTCCTGCATGCCTTCCTGAATCTTGTTACCTGCATAACCACCACCGGCCGCACCGGCCACTGTGGCGATTTTCTTGCCAGTGCCGCCGCCGACCTGGTTACCGAGCAGGCCACCCGCCAAGGCGCCGATCACGGTGCCGGCGATCTGGTGTTGATCCTGGACCGGTTTCTGCCGGGTCACGGTGACATCCTTGCACACTTCACGCGGGGTCTTGATTTGTGTCTTGACCGGTTCCACAGCCAACACTTGCGCATACTCAGGACCACTTTTCACCAAGCTGTAGGTGGCGACCGCACCACCGGCAGTTACACCGACAGCACCCAATACCGCACCAACCAGCATCGATTTGTTCACTTGAACCTCCTGGCCATCACAAGCGGAATAATCCGCGCTTCTCCCAGCCTTGGAGCATAAAAAAAGGCGCGAGTTCAACTCGCGCCTTTCGAGGGGTGACGGGCGGGAAGCCTAACCTTACGGACGGTCGTCCACCTGGGTTTCGGTGGCCGCTGAAGGAATCAGATCCTCGGTGCTCAGGTTTAGCCAGATCAGCACCACGTTGGCGATGTAGATCGACGAGTAGGTACCCGCCAACACACCGACGAACAGCGCGATGGAGAAACCAAACAGGTTGTCGCCGCCAAAGAACAGCAGCGCAGCAATCGCCAGCAAGGTGGAGATCGATGTCGCCATGGTCCGCAGCAGGGTCTGGGTGGTCGAGATGTTGATGTTCTCGATCAACGAAGCCTTGCGCAGCACCCGGAAGTTCTCACGCACCCGGTCGAATACGACGATGGTGTCGTTGAGCGAGTAGCCGATGATGGCCAGCACCGCCGCCAACACCGTCAGGTCGAAGGTGATCTGGAAGAACGACAGGATACCCACGGTCACGATCACGTCGTGGATCAGCGAGACAATCGCACCCACCGCGAACTTCCACTGGAAGCGAAAAGCCAGGTAGATCAGGATGCCGCCCAGCGCCATGAGCATGCCGAGGCCACCCTGGTCGCGCAGCTCTTCACCCACTTGCGGGCCGACGAACTCGACGCGCTTGACCTGCGCCGGGTTGTCGCCACCGGCTTTCTGCAAGGCCTCGGCAACCTGGTGACCCAGTTGCGGGTCTTCGCCCGGCATGCGCACCAGCAGGTCGGTGGTTGCACCGAAGCTCTGCACGATGGCCTCGTGATAACCGGACGTCGCCAGTTGCTCACGCACCTTGGTGACGTCGGCCGGACGCTCGTAGGTCAGCTCGATGAGCGTACCGCCGGTGAAGTCCAGGCCGTAGTTCAGGCCCTTGTGGAACCAGCTGAACAACGCCAGTACGGTAAGGAACAATGTGACGCCGAACGCAACGTTGCGAACGCCCATGAAGTTGATTGTACGTAACATGGCAGCCCCTTAAATCCACAACTTCTTGAAGTCACGACCGCCAAAGATCAGGTTGACCATTGCGCGGGTCACCATGATGGCCGTGAACATCGAGGTAAAGATCCCGAGGGACATGGTCACTGCGAAGCCCTTCACCGGGCCGGTGCCCATGGCGAAGAGAATCCCGCCGACCAGCAACGTGGTCAGGTTGGCGTCGAGAATCGCGGTGAATGCCCGGCCGAAGCCTTCGTTGATTGCCCGCTGGATCGACATGCCCGCGGCGATCTCTTCACGGATCCGCGAGAAGATCAGCACGTTGGCGTCCACCGCCATACCCATGGTCAATACGATACCGGCGATACCCGGCAGGGTCAGCGTGGCCCCCAGCAGCGACATAAGCGCCAGCAGCATCACCATGTTCACCGCCAGCGCGACGGTGGCGATGACGCCGAAGAAGCGATAGATGGCGATGATGAACAGCGACACGAACAGCATGCCCCACAGCGAAGCGTCGATGCCCTTGGTGATGTTGTCGGCACCCAGGCTCGGGCCGATGGTGCGCTCTTCAGCGAAGTACATCGGTGCGGCCAGACCACCGGCACGCAGCAGCAGGGCCAGCTCGGAAGATTCGCCCTGACCGTTCAGGCCGGTGATGCGGAACTGGCTGCCCAGTGGCGACTGGATGGTCGCCAGACTGATGATCTTCTTCTCCTCCTTGAAGGTCTGCACCGGCACGTCTTTCTCGACGCCGTTGACCACTTGCCTGGTGTAGGTGGTGGTCGGCTTCTGCTCGATGAAGATCACCGCCATGCTGCGACCGACGTTGCTGCGCGTAGCGCGGCTCATCAGTTCGCCGCCGTGACCGTCGAGGTGGATGTTCACCTGTGGACGACCGTGCTCGTCGAAGCTCGCCTGGGCGTCGGTGACCTGGTCACCGGTGATGATCAGGCCACGCTCGATCTGCGCCGCCGGACGATTGCCCTCACGGAACTCGAAGCTCTCGGAAGTCGCCTTGGAAGCCCCCGGTTCGGCCGCGAGGCGGAACTCCAGGTTGGCGGTCTTGCCGAGGATACGCTTGGCTTCGGCGGTGTCTTGCACGCCCGGCAGCTCGACCACGATGCGGTTGGCGCCCTGGCGCTGCACGATCGGCTCGGCCACACCCAGCTCGTTGACGCGGTTACGGACCGTGGTCAAGTTCTGCTTGATGGAGTATTCGCGGATTTCCGCCAGCTTGGCCGGGGTCATCGCCAGACGCAGCACCGCCTGACCATTGAGGTCGGCCGGCACGATGTCGAAATCGTTGAAGGTCTTGCGGATCAGTGCACGGGCCTGCTCGCGGGTATCTTCATCGCTGAAGCCCAGCTGAATGGCACCGTTGAAGGCCGGCAGGCTGCGGTAGCGCACGCGCTCTTTGCGCAACAGGCTCTTGACGTCGCCTTCGTAGACTTTCATGCGCGCGTCGAGGGCTTTGTCCATGTCCACTTCCAACAGGAAGTGCACACCACCGGACAAATCCAGGCCGAGTTTCATCGGGTGCGCGCCGAATTTGCGCAGCCATTGCGGGGTGGTCTGGGCCAGGTTCAAGGCTACAACGTAATCGTCGCCCATGGCCTTGCGTACCACGTCCTTGGCCGGCAGTTGGTCTTCAGCCTTGACCAGGCGCAACAGGCCGCCCTTGCCGTTTTCGGCGATGGACGCCGCCTTGACTTCGATTCCGGAAGCCTTGAGCGCAGCGCTCGCACGGTCCAGATCCGCCTGGGTGACCTGCAAGGCAGTGCTTGCGCCACTGACCTGGATGGCCGGGTCATCCGGGTAGAGATTGGGAGCGGAATAAATCAGACCGACCGCCAGCACCGCCAGGATCAGTACATATTTCCACAGAGGGTATTTGTTCAGCATCACGCCGCCCGCTTATGACGCGGGGCGCCTTGCGCGCCCCGTCGATTGAAGAGAAGTTGAAAACCTTAGATCGCTTTCAGCGTGCCCTTTGGCAGCGTGGCCGCGATAGCGCCCTTCTGGAACTTCATTTCAACAGTGTCGGACACTTCCAGAACCACGAAATCGTCCGCCACTTTGGTGATCTTGCCAGCGATGCCGCCGGTGGTGACCACTTCGTCGCCCTTCTGCAGGTTGCTCAGCAGGTTCTTCTGCTCTTTGGCGCGCTTGGCCTGTGGACGCCAGATCATCAGGTAGAAGATGACCAGGAAGCCGACCAGGAAAATCCACTCGAAACCGCCACCCATAGGGCCGGCAGCAGCAGGTGCAGCCGCGTCAGCCATGGCGTTAGAGATAAAAAAGCTCATTTAGCACTCCAGTTGCAAGTATTGAATCTTAGGATCGGAAAACTCAGTCCAAGGGCGGTACAGGCAACCCGCGCTTGGCATAGAAGGCCTCGACGAAGGCGGCCAATGTACCCTGTTGAATAGCCTCGCGCAAACCAGCCATAAGTACCTGGTAATGACGCAAATTGTGGATCGTATTCAACATGCTACCGAGCATTTCGCCGCACTTGTCCAAATGATGCAGATAAGCGCGGGAGAAGTTCTGGCACGTGTAGCAGTCGCAGGTCGGATCCAGCGGCGAATCATCATGGCGATGGAACGCGTTACGGATCTTCAGCACACCCGTGTCGATAAACAGATGCCCATTGCGGGCATTACGGGTTGGCATCACGCAATCGAACATGTCCACCCCGCGGCGCACACCCTCAACCAGATCTTCCGGTTTGCCAACGCCCATAAGGTAACGAGGTTTGTCAGCGGGCATCTGGCCCGGCAGATAATCCAGCACCTTGATCATTTCGTGCTTGGGCTCGCCCACCGACAGGCCGCCAATCGCCAGGCCGTCGAAGCCGATCTTGTCCAGGCCTTCGAGCGAGCGCATGCGCAGGTCCTGGTGCATGCCACCCTGGACGATGCCGAACAGCGCGGCGGTGTTGTCGCCATGAGCGTTCTTCGAGCGCTGGGCCCAGCGCAACGACAGCTCCATGGACACCCGCGCCACGTCTTCATCGGCCGGGTACGGCGTGCATTCGTCGAAGATCATCACGATGTCCGAGCCCAGGTCGCGCTGGACCTGCATCGACTCTTCCGGGCCCATGAACACCTTGGAGCCGTCCACCGGCGAGGCGAAGGTCACGCCCTCCTCCTTGATCTTGCGCATGGCGCCCAGGCTGAACACCTGGAAGCCGCCGGAGTCGGTCAGAATCGGGCCTTTCCACTGCATGAAATCGTGCAGGTCGCCGTGGGCCTTGATCACTTCCATGCCCGGACGCAGCCACAAGTGGAAGGTGTTGCCCAGGATGATTTCCGCGCCGATGGCCTCGATGTCCCGTGGCAGCATGCCCTTGACCGTACCGTAAGTGCCCACCGGCATGAACGCAGGGGTTTCCACCGTACCGCGCGGGAAGGTCAGACGACCGCGACGAGCCTTGCCATCGGTGGCGAGCAACTCGAAGGACATGCGACAGGTGCGACTCATACTGTTTCCTCGGGTCCGCGTGGCGCGGGGTTACGGGTGATGAACATCGCATCACCGTAGCTGAAAAAGCGGTATCCATGCTCGACGGCGGCCTTGTAGGCGGCCATGGCTTCGGGATAACCGGCGAACGCCGAAACCAGCATCAACAGCGTGGATTCAGGCAAATGGAAATTGGTGACCAGGGCATCGACTACATGAAACGGCCGGCCCGGGTAAATGAAGATATCGGTGTCGCCACTGAACGGCTTGAGCACGCCGTCACGGGCGGCGCTTTCCAGGGAACGTACGCTGGTGGTCCCCACCGCCACCACGCGACCACCGCGGGCGCGACAGGCCGCCACCGCATCGACCACTTCCTGGCTGACTTCCAGCCATTCGCTGTGCATGTGGTGGTCTTCGATGCGCTCGACCCGCACCGGCTGGAACGTCCCGGCGCCGACGTGCAGCGTCACGAAGGTGGTCTCGACGCCCTTGGCGGCAATCGCCTCCAGCAACGGCTGATCGAAATGCAGCCCCGCCGTCGGCGCCGCCACCGCCCCCAGGCGCTCGGCGTACACGGTCTGGTAACGCTCGCGGTCCGAACCTTCGTCCGGGCGATCTATATAAGGAGGCAACGGCATGTGCCCGACGCGGTCGAGCAGCGGCAATACTTCCTCGGCAAACTTCAGCTCAAACAACGCATCATGCCGCGCCACCATCACCGCCTCGCCCCCGCCGTCGATCAAGATCGACGAACCCGGCTTGGGCGACTTGCTGGAGCGCACATGGGCCAGCACGCGATGACTGTCCAGCACCCGCTCCACCAGAATCTCCAGCTTGCCGCCGGAGGCCTTCTGGCCAAACAACCGCGCCGGAATCACCCGGGTATTGTTGAACACCATCAAATCGCCCGGGCGCAAATGCTCAAGCAAATCAGTGAATTGACGGTGAGCCATGGCACCGCTGACCCCGTCCAGGGTCAACAGTCGACTGGCGCGACGCTCCGCCAGAGGGTGGCGAGCGATCAGCGAATCAGGGAGTTCGAAGGTAAAGTCAGCAACACGCATGATGGGGTTCGTCTAGCAGGGCCGGAAAGTCTAGCGGAAATATCAAAAATTGACCATGAAACGTGATTGACCAACGGTAGTCACCTCTCTATACTTCGCCGCCATTGAGCCCTGATGGCGGAATTGGTAGACGCGGCGGATTCAAAATCCGTTTTCGAAAGGAGTGGGAGTTCGAGTCTCCCTCGGGGCACCAAAATTAAGAAAGGTCTTGCTTTGCAAGGCCTTTTTTTTCGCCCGCAGGAAAGTGATTGGCCATGACCCAAGCAAATCTCAGCCAATCCCCAACCCCTTTGTGGCGAGGGGATTCATCCCCGCTGGGCCGCGAAGCGGCCCCAAATACCGAACCCGTGACAAGGAAGAATCCGTGGCTAGTGAGAACCTGCCGCTAGTGAAAACCTGTGGCTAGTGAGAAACCGTGGCGAGGGAGCTTGCTCCCGCTTGAGCGCAAAGCGCTCACAAAAACACCACTGCCCCCACCGATGCTCCGCCTTGCGACACCCAGTTAACCCACCGCCCCTCCTCTCCCGCTGACAAAGGACTTCACCCCATGGAATTGCTACTGGAAACAGTCGCTCTTTACTCCCTCAAACTGGCTTATGAAACAGAGGCCCACAGTCCGATCCTGCGGGATGATCCGTTGATGGGCGGATGTGATCGGGAGGTGTTTGGGTTGTTGATTCGGCGAGGGGATGTGAGTGGGATTCAGGGTGAGATTGGTCGATGCTTGGATTTGGCGTTGGCGGCGGTTGGTGGGGTGGATACGGTGCTTGGCTGTGAGCTGCATCGTTTAGCAAAGAATTTTGGTGCTGCAGAGACGACGGACGGGCTTTATGCTCAAGCTATCCTTCTGAAGGATTATCTGCGGGATGTTCTTTGAGCAGGACATGACATATCTATTTACGCTGACTGGTCAGACAGGAGGGAATCATGATCGACTTTAAAATGGCTGAAGCGGCCGCCCGCAATGGCTTCGATGATTTTGTAAAGGGAGCCAGCAACATAGTTCTGGAGGAGATTGTCATTTCAGATGACAATTCACGGTATGAGGTTACCTTTAGCTACGATGTCGACCGAACCCCTTCATCGCTCACAGAAACTCGCACTAGAACGCCGCTATTTGAATTAGCCACTGTTCTGGGCAAGCGGAAAGAGTACAAGACTTTTTTAGTTTCATCTAAAGATGGAGCGCTCAAAGGTTTTAAGCGTTACAAAGGCCAATAACATGGCAAAAAGTAAAAAAGGATCAGCACCTAATTACAAAAGAGACATAATTATCGACACCAATCTTTTGCTGCTGCTGATAATTGGCAGCGTAGAAGAAGGCAGGTTCATCTCTAGTTCGAAGAGACTGAAAGACTTTAGCGTTGGCGACTATGATTTGTTGCTTAAAGCCATCAAACCGTTTGGAGAGGGTTACACAACGAAATACATTGCCGCAGAGGTCTCCAACCTTCTAGATTTAAAAGGTTATGCACAAGAGAAAGCCTTTGAAATTGCCAGAACCATTTTTGGAACATTCAAAGAGATAGACTCCAATCTCAACGACGATTTGCACAATCCTTACTTCCCACAATTTGGATTGACTGACTCGAAACTGATAGAGCTATCATCCACTCATTTGATATTCACCGCCGACGACCGGCTATCCCCTCTATTATGGGGATCTGGCGAGGGAAACGTTTACTCACTAGCGATGATAAGAGCACTTGCGTCTTAGGGTCGAGCAGGCGCTCCGCCTTTGATGATTCACAAATAATCAGGCCGCTTTCCACGCTCTCACCTACGAAACCACGGAATGGCAAAAGAATTGAAGGACTCAAACTGATGTCGATTTCGACAGGCGACTTTTTCTATCCTTACGTAAAATTTTTCCACGGCGCCGCCTACAACCTACACCAAATCCTGGAAGGCCTCGACGTCGTATCATCGACCTTCAACGGGCGTGACGACGCCGGAAAATTCATCGGAACCTACTGGTCCCCAGATGAAGCCATGGTGATCACGCTTGGCTATCTGATGATGCTGTCCACTCTGCTGATTCCCTTGCTGGCAGCAGCGGCCTATACGGTGGGCAAGAAGCGAGGCGTGTTCATTTTCTTCGCGCTGTTGCTCCTGCCGGGTGCGTTGAACTGCCTGGGCCTTTTTCCCAACATCAATTACCTACCCATACGCTACACCATCAACGGCGTTGGAAAGCTGGGCAGCGAAGTCGGTCTGATTCCCCTGTTGATGCTTTGCGCCCTCACCGGGTGGGGTCTCATGGTTCTTATCTATGACAACCTCAACCTCACCGAACGCTTCCGACAGCTATACGATCACTTCTGGTTTCCGCTGGCATTGGTCGCGGCGGTGTTCTTTGTGGCGGACAACGGCGCCAATGAAGACGCTGCATTGCTGAAGGAGGCAACAGCGAGCATCCAGGACGCCAGCGCGTTCCTGCTAAGTCAAATCAAGCGCTACGATGATTACTGCAAGGCTAACGGCCTGGATAAACTGAAGTCGTGCCAATGGAGCAGCGATTCGCAGTGGACCTTTACTCACATCAAGGAAGGTGAAGCCAGCTACTTCATGGATTACGCACCGGACGACTCCAAAGGGTTCTATGCCGCGAATAGAAAAACCATAAGCGATGAGGACGTGATCGCCATTCGCAAAGAGATCAACGACTACAACCTACGGTTGTGCCCCGTGAAGTACTTTTCCAATGTCATCTCGCGCTCTTCTCCACTCTCCAGCACCTGCGAGTACGTCCCCCGTGGCTATTGCTCGGTCAATCCTGATGGTCCAGCGGGTCTTGTGGATAAAAATATCAGCAGTCACACCGTCGCCTTGGCCAGCGAATGCATCGTTCCCTGGCTCGCCGGTGCCAAGCCTTCCTTGAAGCAGTTGTCGGCGCTAGTCAGCCAACATGACAAGGCCAAAAATCATCGTTGGCTGTATTTCCTTGCTGTCGCCGTAGCGGTCGGAGCAAAAGTGGCGCTTGCTACTACCAAGTTATGTTTGATTGATGCACGGCCTGCGGCTGATAGGCGTCGAGTTTTAAGGGTTGCACGGCAAAGGCTGGGGCAGTGCGTTCGTGCCCTGAGGCGCCTGTTGGTTGGTTTCGGTCAATTGGCATGGTTTGCTGCGATACGCGTATTCCAGCTGCTCAAACGCGGATAACACTGCGGGGCGAACAATCTGCTTAGACGCGCTGGGCGGCGGGAGTGCTGCAAAAAGCGAATCTACATAGCGAAGAAGCCAAGCTAGCTTCAACCAACGAAAATAAATCCGTCCTCTTTTTATTCTGTCAGTTCAAGCGCTTAGCCGCTAAGGAAGTGCCATTCAATTCAGTCCCCTTTTTCTTGTTATTGGATCATCGACTGGCAAAAAAGCTAATGATACGCATGGAAGCTTTTACTAGATTGACGCAATCAACGCCATCTTAATTTCGTTTACAGCATATGGGAGCTGCTTCGCCACAGACAAATCAATAGCACGCGGTGCAATTCTGGAAAATTTATCCTCATCGAAGAAATGAGAACCCGTTAGTTTTGCTCTAGCCAACAAGATCGCATAAGCAAAATAACCGTAGGCATGAATTTTTTCAAGCTGTTGCAAAGCCACGTCAGTAAAACCACTAAGCATTTTTAACCCCAATTCAACCTCCCCGATTTTCAAAGCAACCGTTGCGTAATTTGACTTATATATAATTTTAGACGAATCTTTATTTATGGCTTCCTGATGGTACTCCAGAGCTTTTTGATCAAGCCCCAAATTACCAGCTATTAGCCCTCCAATATTAAATATAGACGCAGAGTCGACACCCAATTTTATTAGGCGATTGAAATCCGCATAAGCAACATCGTACGATTGCAATTTTCGCAGCTCCTGAAGCGTCTTCATGGCAACAGTTAAGCTAAAGTGACACGTCAAACTATCTTTTCCTCTCGCGAACTCCGACGCAGAAAATCGCGCCAACTCTATTGCACCTTTTGGATCGAGGACAACACCCTCACTTTCTTGAATTTCTTGAATATCTACAGAACAAAAAATACCCACTGCAACTTCTAGCGCAGGAAACTCCATTGAAATCTCTTTGGCAAATTCAGATATCACTGATTCACTATACGACTCATCGACACCTACAATACATATTGACCCGCTATCTAATACCGCTACAACATTATCGCTTGCAAATGAAACCTGCGCTCCTCTGTACAACCTTGCTAATGCTTTATTAAGAGCTGCCGTACCATACTTTCGCAAATACTCAGTCTCACGCGTGAATCTTACAACTACAGCAAAAGGGGGTTCGGAATCATCGGATTTTTTTTCCACAAACTCTTGCAGAGTATGTATATCAGCACTTTTCAATGACTCAGGACCGTACGGTAAATACTTGGAAGTATTAGGAAGTAGATGCCCGATACTTCCTGCCGGAATAGCCTCTAAATGCGATCCCACTTCAAGCTCAGCCTTTAAATTCTCAGATACGTCAACGAACGCAAAAGATATTTCAGGCTGAGTATTAAAAACGACTATTCTGCTACTTTCGACTCGCGGATATACCCCGAGCGTCCGCGTGGTTCGCCCGTCATTTACAAGAAATTTTTTCTTCCCTGTAAACGTAGGATGATAAACCTTAAACTCTTGCCCTATGCTAACACCAACATTAGAACCTATATCAATCGCAACCACCCCTGTTTTAAAGTCATGCTCAACAACCCTTCCGCAACTAGACAAAATTTCATCATAAAATATAACTTGATTCCGCCCAGCTGCTTTAGCTCGATAGAGGGCCGTATCGGCCAAGTCCAATAGTCCAGCGGATACATCTTCCCCGGTATCTTTCTGAATGATACTAGTATGAAGTGCAACTCCGATACTTGTTGAAACCCCACGATCTGGAATAGGAGGCGGAGTAAGTGCGGACAAGTTATCTTTCTTGCAAAGCCATTGCCATTCCACATCAGTTGGAAGCACATCATCACATATGCAAGCTCTAAATTGATTCGCCCACATTGAGAATTGATCTTTAGTCGCACTTGCCACCATTACAATAAGAAATTCCTCACCAGAGGGATGACCGATATAAATCGTAGCTTCTGACGTGATATCCTCTATACGCGACGCACACGACTCAAGGCGCTTGCCAAAAATTTTCAGCACCTGATCACCATATAAATGCCCCCAAGTATCATTTACTTGTTTGAAATAGTCTATATCCAGAGCCATTACAGCCAATATTTTTGGCAGCTCACTTTCTTGGGCTTCAAAACTTGATAATGAAGCGCCTTCAGTTTTAATCAATAATCCTCTTAAAATTTCTCTAAAGGCATCTTTCGCGAGCAAATGCGTCAAAGAATGATGTGACACTCTATAAGCATTAGAAGCACCTTCTTGGATTTTCTCTATTATGCTTCTGAATTTTTTCCGAGTTTCGGAACGTGGCGTTTTCTTAAACGTCAGGGATACAACTGCATCATAATCTCTAAGATAGTACCTTGCAGTTAAGCTGCCTGCAGTATGATAAGCAACTTTTTCACCTTTAGAACGATCTAATCCTTGAACGACCGCCCCCGTTACAGCCCCGCCTTCTAGCTCCCGCCACTGGTCCTGTTCTTCATAATATATAGCACACTTAACAGAATACTGAGAAAGCTCTTTCACCAACTCTGATTTTAGAGACTTTAACTTATCTAACTTCATGCCATCACCTTTAACAGACTGCCCACGCACCTAATTTTTAGAGACAACCTTACTAGACATCACGCAAAAGAAGAATTTATTTAATTATAGCCACTTCAACTTTCTTGCAAAAAACCACATACGGGGAGTACTTGGGGTCATGGATGTTTGGGCTAGGCATAGGGAGCCAAATTGGTCCTCAAAAAAACTAGCCAAGGGGAGAATGAACGCAGCGATACCCGACGTGACCAAAAGTCGACGCCATGTCTTGCCAGCAGTGGGAGCGGAGACGGCTATTGCGAGTGCAAGAATCCATGTTACGAAGAAAACAATTGCGCCAGCCCCTCCACCAGCTCTTGGTGATGCAGCCACGGCAATGTCCACAACTGTCGAAACAAGAATGGCTAATATCAACCCCGCGACCAACCCTGCAAGAATATTCATCCTGAACTCCTGTCTGCACCGCGCCGAATATGATCGACTGAGGTATAGCAGCAAAAAGCCACTGCTGCCCTGCGAACATCTGTCACACCTCAGCTAGCAGGAAAAAAGCTCGCATGGATGAAGAATGCGGACCTTTGAGTCCTCAGGCTTGCTGAAGCACTCAACCTCCCTCGGATACAAAAAAGGCCTTGCTGGGCAAGACCTTTTTTAATCCGGGCGGCACGTAGCTCTGCCGCCCTATCTCACCTCAACAATATCCAACGCCCGATTCGCCATCAGCTCACTCAGCTCAATAACCTGCTGAATCCCCAACGCCATACGCCGTCGCGATCCATCCAGATCGGACGCCAGATCACCAATCATGGCATTGGCCGAAGCCAGGTTCTCACTGAGACCGGCAAGCAAACACTCAGAATCCACATCAGCCGCGATGCGAAAAATAGTGTTGGGATTGTCAGACGTTTCTTTCTGAGGCTTGGGTTTGAGGTAGAAGTCCAACGCTCGCGTGGCTGCGTCGTCGAGTTCTTTTTTCCTGGCGGACTGGACGCGGGATACGGAGTCGTCTGTCCCTGGGGGATTTGGAGTAACTTTGCCATCTACTTAGGTTCCTGTAGGTGAGGCTGAAACCTCCTCGCGACTAAACGAGGGGGCGGCAGCTGTACGCAGGTTAGTCGACCGGTGAACCTAAGAATCCCGGCGCGCCCGAGGGCGCCCTGCGCACAGCCACCATCGATACAGGAACAGCAAAGCCTGACGGACAGGGGCGTGATACGCCTTAGGTTGAGACGGGCGACTAAACCCGATCACTGATGAGCAGTGACAGGACTCAAACTACCGACGCAGCCCAGGGCGCACAAGCCGGCGGATTCTGGCGTAGTTGTAGGCAAAGGCGCAAGGCGATGTCGGGCGATAAGGCGAAAGCCGGATCGACGCGGATATTCTGACTTCCGAACTGGCTAGATAGTGCTATCTTCTTTTGATAGCATCAGACGCATGAAAAACAGGCACCGGAAAACCCTTGAAGCGATCCACCGCACGCCAACGAGCGCGGCGATAGTGTTTGCTGACATTGAAGCCTTGGTGATTCATTTGGGTGGCCAAGTGCTGGAGCGCGAAGGTTCGCGAATCAAGCTGGTGCTGGGTGGGGCCCAATGGCGTTGCCATCGGCCACACCCAGGGAAAGAGGCCAAGAAATATCAGGTAGAAGAGGCTCGCGAATTTTTCCAGCGGGCAGGAGTTGAGCTATGAACAGCATGACCTATAAGGGCTATACAGCCCGAATTGAGTTTGATGAACGTGACGACATCTTCGTCGGTCGGATTCTGGGCGTGCGGGACATTATCAGTTTTCACGCTGATTCCGTGACCGAGCTACGCGCCGAGTTTGCCAGTGCCGTTGAGGATTACCTGGCGGACTGTGCCGAGCAAGGCGTCAGCCCTGAGAAGCCTGCCTCCGGCAAGGTGATGCTGCGCATTCGTCCTGAGGTGCATGCTGCCGCTACCATTGCAGCTCAAACCGCCGGTAAAAGCCTGAACCAGTGGGCTGATGAGGTGTTTGAGCGCGCAGCGCACGTCTAACGTAGGTACACGGATTGATTGAAAAAGGTCTTGCCGAGCAAGACCTTTCTTCTTGTTGCTGAACGCCGCCGGCCCGCTACCTCACCTCAACAATATCCAACGCCCGATTCGCCATCAGCTCACTCAGCTCAATCACCTGCTGAATCCCCAACGCCACACGCCGTCGCGATCCGTCCAGATCAGACGCCAAGTCACCGAGCATGGCATTGGCCGAAGCCAGGTTCTCACTGAGACCGGCAAGCAAACACTCAGAATCCACATCAGCCGCGATGCGAAAAATAGTGTTGGGATTGTCAGACGTTTCTTTCTGAGGCTTGGGCTTGAGGTAGTGATCCAACGCTCGCGTAGCTGCGTCGTCGAGTTCTTTTTTCCGGGCGGACTGGACGCGGGATACAGCTTCGTCTGTCCCTGGGGGATATGGAGTAACTTTTGCCATCGTCTTGCTTCCTGTAGTTGGAGCCATCACCCGCTCGCGACTAAACGATGGGAGGCAGCTGTACGCAGGTTAGTCGACCGGGGAAACAAGAAACCGGCGCGTCCGAGGACGCCCTGCGCACAGCCACCATCGAGTGCAGGATGGGAATCCTGACTGGATGACGCCTTGCACAACCTGTTTCACACTGGGCGACTAAACCCGATCACTGATGAGCAGTGACGGGAATCAAACTACCGACGCAGCCCAGGGCGCACAAGCCGGCGGATTCTGGCGTAGTTGTAGGCAAAGGCGCAAGGCGATGTCGGCTGCGCGTGGGAGGAAGGAGCTGATGGCGCCACGGACGTCAGCCAACTCTGACGCTGCTTTCTCTTCGACGGGCGTCAGCGATGATTTGCGGGCATTCTGAAGGGCAACGTTCAGTTGGCAGAGCTGTTCATCTGCTGAAGCTCAAGTGGTAGCCCGGTCGGCTAGTTCCTGACCGATCACTGTTTCATCCGCTCCACGAGCTTGCTGACAGCCAAATCAGCCACATGCGTAAAGGCTGCACGGGCCGCTTCGGGATCGGTCGCGTATTGCTCGGGGGTATAGGCGATGGTGTTGTCCTCAGTGAAAGCCGAGACGGTATCAAAGTTGCGCCACACCGATGTACCGTCACGTTTCATGGAACCGTTCACGCCGACAACAGGGTAAAGCACGGTGCTGAAATTTTTCAGGCTCAGCCCCCATTGCATCACGAGAATTTCAACTTCGGCGTCCGCTTTCTCGCTCTCAGCCACAATGGTAAAGAGACGCTCGCGTTTTATGCGCTCCTCAAAGCTTGCACGGACCAATTTGCCCAGATCTATGTCATGAGCCCGCAGGTTATTCAGGATCGCTTGAGAAATATCAGCTGTCGCACCGTCGGCTACCTTGGTCCCCGCTACAGAACCCGCACCGGCCAATGCGCTTGTGCCCGCGCTGGAAGCACCAGCAGCCATACCGGTTGCTGCACCAGTTCCCGCGCCCAAGCCTGCGCCCCACGCCTGGGTCATACTGGTGTACTTGAAGTTATCCACCGCAAAATACACCGGAAGGATCTTGATTGTTTTGATCTGCTGACGATCTTCAACACTCAAGTTCTTGGTTACGCACCCCGACAGTAATGCGAGGGCAAGCACTGCGAAAATTAGCTTTTTCATTTGATTGGACGTCATTGGTAGGTAGCTGAAGTATCGTCCCAATAAGGGCTTTCTTGAGTTAGATCGGACTCACCCGCTGGCGGCTAAACGATGGGATGGGAGGCGACTGGACGCAGGTTAGCAGACCGGGGAAACAAGAAACCGGCGCGTCCGGGGACGCCCTGCGCACAGCCACCATCGAGTGCAGGATAGGTGCGGGCCTTCTGAAGAACAACGTTCAGTTGGCAGCGCTGTTCATCTGCTGAAGCTCAAGCTGCCTGGCAGCACTGGCCTCAAGGTTCGCACGCTCCTGATCCAGATACTGATAAATGTCTTGAAGGCTGGCGATTTTCTGTTTGATCTCCGCCATCTTCTTTTCAATCAGCTTGGCACCGTCAGCGCAGTCGATTAGCTGGTTGCGCTGCGCATTCAGGATCTCGCCTATTTCCCCCAAGGAAAATCCCATGCTTTGGGCGCGCTGGATAAAGTCCAGGTCTTGCAGGGTTTGCGCTGAGTAATCGCGATAGTTGTTGGTTCGCCGCAGTGGTGAGATCAGACCGATTTGCTCGTAGTAACGCAGCGTATGGCGGCTGGCGCCGCTGCGGGCTTCGAGTTCGCCGATTTTCATGAAAACACCGCTTGACTGTAGAGTTGGGTCGACAGTTTACGCTTGGCTTCTCACCTTAACCAGGAGCAAGGAAATGAGCGTGGAATGCTTTGTCACGGGGGGTACCGGCTTTATTGGTCAGCATTTGGTGGCGAACCTGAGTGCCAAAGGTCACACCGTTTGGGTGTTGATGCGTCGCCCGGAGCGACTGGCGGCACTGCGCGAGCAAGTCGACTATTTGGGCGGGGACGCATCCTGGGTATTTGCCGTGGCTGGTGATCTGGAACAGGACAACCTCGGGCTGAGTCTTGCTGACCGGGAAGTGCTCAGGCAGGCCAAAGTGGTGTTCCACCTGGGCGCGCACTTCGCTTGGGGGCTGTCACTGGAGCAGGCTCGGGCGGTGAATGTGGAAGGGGCGAAGCGCGTAGCGCTGTTGGCGGCTGAGCAAAACAGCCGGTTGGTGATGATCGGCGGCTACATGCTGAAGAATCTTGAACATCTGCAACGCATCGGCATAGATCCTCGTTGTCCAGAGCTGACGGATTGGCCTGCGGTCTATCGGCGTGTCGGTAGTTACGAGGCGAGCAAGCTGGAGGCGCATTTTGCGACCCTGGCGCTCATGTCCGTCCAGGGCGGGGAGATGACCGTGGTCCACCCCTCGACCGTGTGTGGCCACAGCCGCACGGGGCATATCCTTGACGGTCAGCCGCTGGTGGCGCTAATACGCAATCTGGTGCAGGGGAAGCTGACCGCAGTGCCCGGTACCGCCGAGCACTGGCTGCCGATGGTCACCGTGGATTACCTGGTTGAGCTGGTGGCGGTCAGTGCTTTTGATCCTGCCATGGCGGGCCAGGAACTGTTGGCGCTGGATGCCCAGACGCCCAACTTGCGAGAACTCCTGGCAGAGGTGGCGCAACCCATTGGCCTGAAGTCTCCCAAGCATTACATGCCGCTGCGATTGCTGAAGTGGCTACTGAAGATTCCTCCCGTCGCGCGGTTCATGAATACCAACGCCGAAGCCTTGGACTTTATCCAGACCACGCGTTTTGATACGGCGGCGGTCGAGCAATTTGCCAACCGGCATGGAATAGCCAAACCGGATATACGGCAGTCTTTGCAGAACACTGCAACGTTCGTCCACTCAATATTGCCTAGAAGATAAGGCACGCTGACTTATCCCTCAGGGGAGGAATCAAAGAGGCACCGGCGCCTCTCCCTCAATCAACCCCTGGCTCTTCAGCTCCCCCCAAAACGCCGCCGGAATCCCCACTTTCATCGCCTGCACATTGGAAACGATCTGCCCCGGCGTACGCGCCCCCGGAATGATCGCGGACACTTGCGGATGGGCCGCCGCGAATTGCAGCGCGGCGGTGTGAAGATCGATGCCGTGTCGGCTGGCGACCGCCATGATCTGCGCACGCTTTTCTACCGCGCCGGCGGGCAGGTCCTGGCTGAAGTTGTAGCGGCTGCGGCCACCGAGGAAGCCGTCGTTCAGAGGTGTTCCGACCACCACGCTGGTGCCTTTCTTTCTCAACGCCGGCAGGGTGCGGTGCAGCGCGTCGCTGTGGTCCAGGAGGGTGTACTGGCAGGCGAGCAGGACGATGTCGGGGGTCGGGTCGTCGTTGGTCGCGGCCTGGAGCACGGCGTTCGGGGTGTTGACGCCGAAGCCCCAGGCTTTGATCAGCCCTTCTGAACGCATCTTTTCCAGTTCGACCATCGCGCCGGTCCGGGCGATTCGATAGGCCGCTTCCCAGCCGCCGTCCAGTTCGGTGTTGTCGGGCGAGAGGTCGTGGATATAAACGATGTCGATGCGCGGCAGGCCCAGGCGTTGCAGACTGTCTTCCACGGAGCGGCGGGCGCCGGCGGCGGTGTAGTCGTAGCGATAGTTGAACGGCGCCGGGGACTTCCAGATGGCGTGGTCGGCGCGCGGGCCACCGGCGGCGGTCAGGATGCGTCCGACTTTGGTGGACACCACGTAGTCGTTTGGCTGCTTGCTGCGTAGGAAGCGACCCAGCCGATATTCGCTCAGGCCAAACCCGTAGAACGGCGAAGTATCGAAGAGCCGAACCCCGGCGTCCCAGGCCGCCTGCAGTACCTCATTCGCCTGCTCGTCGCTGATGGGCGCGAAGATGTTGCCGATCTGCGTCCCGCCCATGCCGAAGCGTTGGGGCGTGACGTAGCGCACGGCGGTCGTCGGCACGTTGACCGGCAAGCTAGCGCGCACCAGCGGCCCCTCTGTGCGCATCACACTGCCGCGCTCCGTCAGGGCCGCGGGTATCTTCGCTGCAACCAGCGAACTGGCGAAACCCGAGCTGGGCAAGAGAGCAGTCGCCAACGCGCCAGCCGCCGAATAGGTAAGAAATTCTCGTCTGTCCATCCAGCGTTCCTTTCGCGACTGAGGGTGTATGGCTAATCGAAAGCCATTGAGATTGGAAAATTAGAACAACGCGAGTTGGCCGGGTGACCCTAATGCGCCCGATCTTTTGCACAATCCTGCCGATGCACTTGTGCCGGCGTTGCGCTCTTAGCAGACTCGAACATTCCGCAAACAGGGGCGTATGTGATGACCAACAGTTCCTCTTCGCCGTTGGGTTTCGGCCAGGTGCATTCCATCGCCTTGAGCGAACCCGCACAACCCAGCGAACGCCTCCAGGCACTGCGGCGGCTTATCGATAAAGTCAGCGGGCAGATGGGTTCGAGCGAGGTTGGCAAAACATCGATTCCCGGCCTGACCTTTTATCGAATGACCGGATTGGGTACGCCCACTTACTGCATCTATGAGCCGTGCGTGGCGATCATTCTGCAGGGCGCGAAGGAAATAACCTTCGGCGAGGAGGCCCGTGAGTTCGGGCAGGGATCGTTCTTCGTGACATCGGTGGATATTCCGACGCTGGCGCGGATGACGGCGGCGAGCGAGCAGACGCCTTATTTATCCGTGGTGTTGAAGCTGGACCTTTCGATACTCAACGAAGTGATCCAGAGCCTGGAACCGCCGAAACAGGAAGTCAGCTCCAATGCCCGGGGTTTCGCCTCCGGAGCGGCATCGACTGAAATGCTCGATGCATTCGCCCGACTCGCCACGCTGACCGAACGGCCACTTGAAGCGGGTTTGATGGCCGACCTTATCAAACGCGAGATCTGTGTTCGGCTGCTGCTCAGTAGTGCCGGTCCGTGGCTGCGTAGCGTCGCCCGCGATGGTTATCGGGACAAAGGCATCGTGCGGGCCATTGAATGGCTGAAACTCCATTACGAGAAACCGCTGCACGTGGCCGACCTTGCTGAACGTTCGGGGATGGCGACCTCCACGTTGCATCACAACTTCCGCAAGTTGACGGGTACGAGCCCGGTTCAGTATCAGAAGTCGTTACGGCTGCAAGCGGCGCGTAGTTTGATGTTGACTGAGCGGGTGGATGTGAACACTGCGGCGTTGCGGGTTGGTTATGAGAGCGTCGCGCAATTTAGCCGGGAGTATGCGCGACGGTTTGGGGCGCCGCCTTCCAGGGAGATTAAGCAGGCTCGGGAGAATGGGGGAGCGGTTTGATTGAGGGGATGATGGGGGCTGCTGCGCAGCCCAGCGGGAGCAAGCTCCCTCGCCACGGGGGTGGTTTGCTTAGGTCACCTCTTCAATGTCCGATTGCGCCAACGGCTCACTCTGCTCGGCGCCGGTAGCGGCCCATCGCGAGTTCAGCCTCGCTCCCACAGGGAATGATGTTAAACACAAATTGCGTGACCAACACAGTCCACTGTGGGAGCGAGCCTGCTCGCGATGAGGCCCTGAAAATCAGCACCGGTGTGCGTCGAAACGGTCATTGTCCCAGGCCAGTAATCGCCTGCTGCCCCTTTAAGCGGCATGTCGTCATGCCCATCGTGATCTGGATCACCTGCCTATTCCTGCATTTAGCGAAAACGGGCCAGCTATTCTAAGAAACCTCCTACAACCCTCCCTTCAGCTCCCGGGTTAGCGTTCGTCCTGCCTTTATCGGACGAGACTCTCAACGCTGTGACACGCAAAAAAGACATCCCCCAGGTCCGAAACCCTCCCGCCGGCGATGGGCATCACGTCACGTACAGGGACATGACCACCAGCGAGCTCGCCGAGCGCGAAACTCGACAGCGGGACTATGAAGCCATGCTTGCCCGACAAGCAGCCTATGAACAAGCCCGCTGGGCCACGGCGGACAACAAACCGCTAGCCGAGGTAACCGGATGCGTGTTTGCCAAGAGCTGCAAACTCCCCAACGGCATCATCGATTACGCCAACCCCAACGGCTATGTACCGGCGGACCTGGTCAAGCAGTATGGCGACCTCATGTGGCTCGGCGGGCGCAGTGCCGACCCGTCCGGCGCGGTGCCCCTCAAGCGGATCGGCGCGAACACGGTTCCCGTTACGTTGGGCAGGTTCGCGCTGGGTGGTTCGGCAGCGTCTACGGCTGCTGCAGGCGGCACCGTCGGCGCAGCTCTGCTGACGGGCATCGTTGCCTTGCTCTGGCCCTCCAGCCTGGGTGACAGCGCGCTCTACAGCGAGGATCAGCTACGAAACCTCAAGCAGGCCCGCAGCCGCATGCGCCTGAGCATTGAGCAGCAGGCCGATGGCAGTCTCAAGGGTTATGGTTTCTACACGGGGCAGAATCGTGGTTGGGAAATGGTCGATGTTGTGCAGTTCACTCCGCGAGCTGACCAGTTCATCGCCGACCTGGGTGACGGCGTCGAACTGATCTGGACGCCGGCCACCGATCCGTCCGACATCCTCGGTATCCCTGCTCTGGAGGCTGCGCCCCAGGCTCCTCCCGTATGGATTTATCCGCCGACACCGATGGCTGACAGCATCATTGTCGACCCGATTTATCCGCCGGAGTACAGGGACTTTATTCTGGTGTTTCCGGCGGATTCGGGGGTTCGGCCGGTTTATGTGGTTTTGAGTGTTCGCCGAAAGGGCTTGGCCGAGACCGGCCACGACTATCATCCTGCCCCAAAAACCCACGAAATTGTTGGCTTCCCTGGATTGAAAACAGGCGTAAAAAAGACACCCGTGCAAGGAGGTGGGGGTCTACGGCATCGCTGGCTTGATGCTAAAGGCAGAACAATTTATGAATGGGATTCTTCACATGGCGAATTGGAAGCCTATCGTTCAAGTGATGGAAGCCATTTAGGCGCATTCGACCATATTACTGGCGAGCAGACAGACGGCCCCCAAAAAAATCGTAATATCAAAAAATATTTGTGAGGATTAAATGGGACTCAAACTTAGACTCGAATGGTTTAACAAGAAAACCGAATTCTACGAAGGAGAGGAACACTCGAACGATTTGGGCGAGGACGGTTCTGTCATTGAAGCCCTGGGGATTCCATTCGAAAACAACATCAACAACGGAGGCTTCAATGTTCCCCAGGAATGGATAAAAACCCTCCAACCTTACTTTAAGCATTCAATTGACTGGGCCACCTACATCTATCAAGTCTCGTTCGATTATCGAGACAACTGGTAGATACACGACGATCATTCAATGCATACCCAACCCTCACCTATATTTAAAAACAAAAGCCAATCCCTCCAACGAGACAGAACCATGAAATACAAAATAATGGGTGTCGTTGACGGCGACGATTTCGCCACATACGAAACAACGCTTGGCATTGACGGCGAAGCCCTAGAAAAAATAATGAACTGGAGGCAGAAAGAAGATCACTTGCACGACCATGAGCTGAGCGCAGCTCAAATTGAAGCCTTGGAGAAAGCTTGCTCAATCGAGCTTCCTCGCAACTTGTTGCTTTTCCTGACCAGTAGCTAATTGGCAGCAGTGCTCATGATGCTCTTCCGATGAACTACGTTGGATGGTTTAGGGCTGCTACGCAGCCCAGCGGGAGCAAGCTCCCTCGCCACGGGTTGAACACGTTAAGCACTAAGTCAACATGACGCTCCCGACCTGCTCCACCGCCAGCCGATGCAGGGTGCCTGCTGCCAATTCCAAGTCATCGCCCCAGGTAACATCGAAACCCCATTCGCCTACTTGGGCAGTGGCGAACAACGAGAGGCTTTCCAGAGGCTTGCATACCGGAAACTGGGGAATGTATTCACGCAGGCCCACGTCGTAGTGATCTCTGTTGACGAACACCACCTGCAGCGCAAGTTTGCCGAGGACAGGTTTCACGCTTTTGATTTTGGCTTTGCTGATCATGCGTCAGCTACCCCGGTTCTGTTCATTTCACACGCGTTGCAGGACAACCGTGTTTTTGGCGTCGCCCCTTTTGCCTGCTTCAGCCCAGCGGGAGCAAGCTCCCTCGCCACGGGGTGGGGGTTCGTTAGGTAATCTCACATCAAGATCGAACTCCCTAATCATCCGCCCCTACCTGCATTGAGGAAAACGGACCAACCATTCCCAGAAACCTCCTACAACCTTCCCTTTATCTCCCGCGTTAGCGTTCGTCCTGCCTTTATCGGACGAGACTCACAACGCTGTGACACGCAAACAAGACATCCCCCAGGTCCGAAACCCACCCGCCGGCGATGGGCATCACGTCACTTACAGGGACATGACCGCCAGCGAACTGGCCGAGCGCGAAGTTCGACAGCGGGACTATGAAGCCATGCTGGCTCGGCAAGCAGCCTATGAACAAGCGCGCTGGGCTTCGGTGGACAACAAACCGCTACCCGGGGTAGCCGGGTGCGTGTTTGCCAAGAGCTGCAAGCTTCCCAATGGCATCATCGATTACTGCAACCCCAATGGCTACGTACCGGCGGACCTGGTCCAGCAGTTCGGCGATCTGATGTGGCTCGGCGGGCGCGGTGCCGCCCCGTCCGGCGCGGTCCCCCTCAAGCGGATCGGCGCGGGTACGGTTCCCGTTACGTTGGGCAGGTTCGCGCTGGGTGGCTCGGCAGCTTCGACGGCTGCTGCCGGCGGCACCGTTGGCGCAGCTCTGCTGGCAGGCGTCGTGGCCCTGCTCTGGCCTTCCAGCCTGGGTGACAGCGCGCTCTACAGTGAGGATCAGTTACGTAACCTTAAGCAAGCCCGCAGCCGTATGCGACTGAGTATTGAGCAGCAGGCCGATGGCAGTCTCAAAGGTTATGGGTTCTATACGGGTCAGAATCGCGATTGGGAGATGGTCGATGTTGTCCAGTTCACTCCACGAGCTGACCAGTTCGTTGCCGATCTGGGTGATGGCATCGAACTGATCTGGACACCGGCCACCGATCCTTCCGACACTCTTGGTATCCCTGCTCTGGAGGCTGCGCCCCAGGCTCCTCCCGTATGGATTTATCCGCCGACACCGATGGCTGACAGCATCATTGTCGACCCGATTTATCCGTCGGAGTACAGGGATTTTATTCTGGTGTTTCCGGCGGATTCGGGGGTTCGGCCGGTTTATGTGGTTGCCTCTGTCAGACGAAGCAGTAATGCTGATTATGACTATCATCCAGCGCCAGATACCGAAGAAATTACCGGTTTTCCAGATCTCAAAGCCGCAAAAAAGAAAACACCAAAACAAGCAGGGGCAGGCCTGAGAGAGCGGTGGGTTGATCCTAAAGGAAGGACAATTTATGAATGGGACTCCAGACATGGTGAGCTCGAGGCATACCGAGCAAGCGATGGAAGCCATTTAGGCGCGTTCGATCACGAAACGGGTCATCAAGTAAGTCAGGCTAGAAAAAACCGCAGCATTAAAAAGTATTTGTGAGGATCTCAATGGGCTTGAAGCTTAGATTGGATTGGTACGACAAAGAAACCGACCTGGCTGGAGGCAAAGAATATTCGAAGGACATGGAAGATGACTTGTCGGTGATCTCTGAGTTGGATCTGGAAAGCGAACCGGAAATATATGACGGAGGCTTTGATGTGCTTGCTGGATGGATACCTATCATCCAGCCCTTCTTTGATCATCCAATCGATCCAGAAAAATTCGACTATCAGATTGCATTTCGATACCGAACCAAGTGGTGAAACTGACCTAATCATCTAATCCATTTTTCACTCTTGCGATGTGGGGCTGCTGCGCAGCCCAGCGGGAGCAAGCTCCCTCGCCACGGGGATTGTGTTTTCCTTTGGGCCTAGGGCAACTTCAACTCCCCTTCCCGAATAACCGATCAGCAATCTGCCGTCCTCGTTCCAACCCTTCTTCCGTCAACCAGATCGATTTGTTCCTGTTTACCGGATCGCTGATCAGGCCTTGTTCATGCAATCGGTTCATGACCTCGAAGTCGAAGCCTTTCCAGGCGTTGCCATCGTCGGAACTGAAGGCTGCCAGCAAGGCAAGCACGGCATCTTCTATCAATGTGTCGTCGTAATCCATGGTC
Organism: Pseudomonas sp. RGM2987; assembly: GCF_022952855.1. Classification (GTDB taxonomy): domain Bacteria; phylum Pseudomonadota; class Gammaproteobacteria; order Pseudomonadales; family Pseudomonadaceae; genus Aquipseudomonas. Next base: position 83,422 of record NZ_JALJDX010000216.1, read on the forward strand.
GTTACTCCGCTCATGTTTAGCCGATGGTGTCGATTTTATGCATCTGCGCTCCCTGAACTTTATCTGATCAAAAGACTTGGTGATCTTCTTCCGATGAACTGCGTCCGGCGGTTTGGGGCTGCTGCGCAGCCCAGCGGGAGCAAGCTCCCTCGCCACGGGGGTTGTGTTTTTCCTTTAGGTCTAGGGTAATCCCGGCTAGCGGCGCTCATCCTCGCCAGCAAAAATCTTTTCCCTCAATCCCCTCGCGCAAAGCTCCCATCCGCTCCAGCAAAGTCGCCGCCAAATTCGCCCCGCGATAATCCCCTTCACTCGCATTCCCCTTACCCGCCAGCCTCACATAAACCCAAATGAACCTACGCACTTTCATCCGTAGCTATTGCTTCGATTCCAGGCTCGCTACGAACGCGTTGACCCGGCTGCACCGGGCGTTGTCGTTCCTGGCCGGTTACCTGGCGCAGCAGGGCTTCGATTCGCGGACGTTGCCGGCAATCCGTGACGCGGACGCACTGGAGCGGCGCGGTACCGGTGTTTGTCCGGAGTTGGCGGCAACGGTGTTCAGTCATGCGCGGGAGGGGGTTGTTCTGGTGGACGCTTATGGTCGGGTCATCAGCGCGAACGAGGCGTTCACGCGGCTTACCGGTTATAGGCAGGACGAGGTGGTGGGCCGGGATTTGAATTCCCATCGGATGGTGCAGCGGCTCGCGGCGTTTTATGCGCCGATGAAGAATGCGCTGGATTTCCATGGCCATTGGTCCGGTGAAATCCAGAGCAGCCACAAGGATGGGCGGGAGATGACGTCGCGCATCAGCATCAGCGCGGTGCATGACCGTCACGGCAATGTTCAGCATTACGTGGTGCTGTTCAGTGACATGACACAGGTGAAGCAGCGACTTCAGATGTTGGAGCGCGACGCTCGTTTTGACGCGCTCACGCAGTTGCCCAATCGACTGCTGTTGGCCGAACGGATGCGGCAGGCGTTGGGCACGGCGCGGATCCATCAGCAGAAAGTCGCCATCGCGTTTATCGATCTCGATGGGTTCAAGGCGCTTAACGACAGTTACGGTCATGACTGGGGTGACCGGGTGTTGCAGATTGTCGCGGCGCGGATCAATGCGACGCTGCGTGAGAGCGATACGTTGGCGCGGCTCGGTGGCGATGAGTTTGTGGCCGCGCTGGTGGGTTTGCAGGAGGTGGAGGAATGCGAGCCGTTGCTCAAGCGCATGCTGCAAGCGGCCAACGCGCCGATTTTGATTGGCGCACAGACGGTGGAGATTGCCGCGAGTATCGGGGTGGCGTTTTTCCCTGAGCATGGTCAGGAGGTCGATGCGCTGATCAGCAAGGCGGACAAGGCCATGTACTTGTCGAAAAAGGCCGGTGGTAATCGCCTGGCGTTTTGTCCGACGCGTTTTATTTCGCTCAATAACGAAGCCTGAGGGTGGTGCCGAGGGTTCTTTCGCTGCCGGTCATGACGCCGTAGTCGCCGGCGCCCAGCAATGAGTAAACGGCGGTGATGTAGTGCCGGTCGAAGGCGTTGCGCACCCAGCCTTCCACTTCCCAGCCACGGTCCTGGCTACGCAGGCCCAGGCGCAGGTTGGTGAGGCCGTAGCTCGGTTGATAGCTGCCCTCGCCGCCTTCGAGGGTGCCGTAGTAGCCGGTCCTGAAGCTGTAGTCGACGCCGCTGTAGACCTCCATCCCATCGGGCAGCGGATGGGTGTGGTCCAGGCCGCTGCTGAGGTTCCATTGCGGCGCGTTGTAGAGGCGTTCGCCGCTGAGGTCGCAGGTCCATTGGCCGGTCTCCGGCGGGCACGGTGCGTTGGGGAAGCTGCGATAGCGCGCATCGCTCCAGGCCAGGCCGAGGCGCCCGGTGAGCCGTGAAGAAAGCTGCCAGGCCGAATCCAGTTCGACGCCGCGCAGGCGGACCTTGCCGACGTTGATCAGGTTGTCCCGCAGCGGTGGCGCAAACATCGAGGTCGGCGGGCTGTAGGTGAGCGCCTGGTAGTTATCGACATCGGTCTGGTAGACGGCGAGGTCGAGCATGGCGCGCTCGTTCCAGAAGCGTGTCTTCAGGCCCAGTTCCAGCGACGTGGCGCGCTCCGGCTCGAAGGTGGGTGCGGTGAACGGGCCGACCACGTCGAAATTGATGCCGCCGGCCTTGTAGCCTCGCGACCAACTGACGTAGCCCATCACCGCATCGCTGAAGCGGTAGCTGGCGCTGAGCAGGCTGGAGAGGTTGTGTTCTTCGATCGAATCCTCGCGGTAATAACCACCGCCGAGGGCGATGTCACGCAGCAATTGTCCGCCGGCCTGGAAGATCGATGGCAAGCCGGTCAGCGGCGCAAGGTTACTGACGTCGCGCGAGACCCAGCCGTCCTTGCGCTCCTGGCTGTAGCGCAGGCCACCGGTCAGTTCCAGCGGGTCGACTGGGCGCCAGGAAAGTTGACCGAAAATCGCCCGGCTGTCGCCCTTCTGCTGGCCATCGTAGTGTTGCCGGGCGCCGTCCAACAACTGCGCCGGCACCTGCCTCGGGTCGGTGAAGGTGATGCCGTAGAGTTTTTGCAGTTGCTGCAACTGGTCGCCGACGAACCAAGGCGCGGCGTCCTTGCCGAATTGGACGTCGATGTCCCGGTCCAGTTGCTGGCGCAGATAGTAGAGCCCGGCGACATAGTCGATGGACGAGCCCGCCGTGCCGGACAGCCGCCATTCCTGGCTGAACTGTCGGTGCCCCAGCTCGGTCTCGGACTGGGCGACCAACAGCGCCGTGCTGTCGCCATCCCGAGTGGCGTGGTAGTCCCAATCGCGGTAGGCGGTGATGCTGGTCAAGCGCAGCGCCTCGTCCAGGTCCCAGTTCAATTCCAACGAGACACCGTTCTGCAAGGTTTGCGGACGCCCCGGTGCGTCGATGCGGATCTCGCGTTGATACGGATCGGGCTCCGCCAGTGGATAGCCGAGGAACCGGGCGCGCTTGCGGGTTTGCTGGCTGTAGTGATTGACCAGCAGCACGTTGCCGGCCTCGTTTTGCCGGACATGGTCGGCGATCAGGCGCGCACTGAAGTCTGTATTCGGTGTCCACAGCAGCTGTCCGCGAAGGCCTTGGCTGTCGGCGTCACCGAGGCGCGAACCGTCTTCGAGGTTTTCCACTTGCCCCTCCTCCGAGCGCTCGAAGACATTCAGCCGCCCGGCCAAGATGTCGTCGCGCAGCGCTCCCGAAATCGTCCCGCGATATTCACGCAACCCGCGCTCACCGTAGCTGGCCTCAAGGTTGACCTCGGGCTGGAACGTCGGTGCGCGGGTGATAATGTTCAGCGCGCCCGCGGTGGTGTTCTTGCCGAACAAAGTGCCCTGGGGCCCGCGCAGCACTTCAATGCGCTCGATGTCCATCAGCTCGGTGAACGCCATGCCCTGGCGCGCCTGGTACACACCATCGACGTAGGTGCCGACACTGCCTTCCAGGCCATCGTTGTAGGCGGTCGCGCCGAAGCCGCGCAGGCCGAAGCCGGCATAGCGGGCGTCATGCCCGGACACCACCAGCCCCGGCACGCGTTGCTGGATGTCTTGCAGCGTGTGCAGGCCGGCCTCGTCCAGTTGCTCGCCGTAGAGGACGTTGATCGGGATCGGCACCTGTTGCGGATCTTCCTCGCGGCGTCGAGCGGTCACGGTGGTGGGGTCGAGGACAATAGCGCTGGGCGCTTGCTCGGCACTGACCGATGCCCAAGGTAGAGCCGACAAGCTGCCGAGCAACAGCAGCCAGTATTTCGAAGCGCGCACGCTAGTGCTCCCGCGCCATCGGGCGATGCACCGGGTCCGGGCAAATCAGCGTCTTGACCCACCCCAGCAGCTCGCGGCTGTCGGCGGGCTTGAGCAACACGGCATCGAATGCCAGGCCTTGCGGATATTCCGGCGGCCGGCGCGCCGGTACCGCCGAATAGAGCATCACCGGCAGATCGCCCCAACCCTCGCGCACTTGGCGCAGCAGTTCCCAGCCGTCCATGCCGGGCATCATCTGGTCGCTGATCAACAGGTCGACCGGCTGCTCTGCCAGGCAGGCCAAGGCCTCCTCACCGTTAGCCGCGACGCTCACGTCAAAGCCGTAGCCGGCCAGCAGGTCGTAGAGCCATTCGCTGTTCTGCTCGACATCATCCACCAGCAGCACGTGCTTGCCCTGCCCATCAAACGGCGCGGCATGGTTATCGATAATGCCGTTTTCCAAGTCCTGTTCCTGGGCACATTTAAGCTTTAGACGAAAACTGAAACGGCTGCCGCCCTCCCCGGTGGCCTGCGGTTCCAGCCGACTGTCCATGCGCTCCAGCAGTTGCGTGACGATCGACAAACCCAGGCCGCTGCCTTCGTAGCGTTGCGCATTGCGCCCGCGCTGGAACGGTTGCAGCAGCCGTTCGAATTCTTGCGGATCAATGCCGATGCCAGTGTCGACAATGCTGAAGCACAGCTCGACGGTGTCAGGGTTGGCGCCCGGGCGAGCGCTCACTTCAAAGCGGATCAGGCCGTCACGGGTGAATTTCGCGGCGTTCGCCAACAGGTTCATGAGGATCTGCCGCAGCCGTTTAAAATCGGCCTCGACCAGCGCCGGCAGGTCGTCGGCCACGGCGGACTCAAACGTGTTGCCCTGTCGTGCGGCGAGGAAACCGGCCTCCTCGGCGATCTCCTTCAGAAAGCCGTACAGATAGCCCGGTGCGAGGCTCAATTGCATTTGCTCCAGCTCGCCACGGGAGAACTCGAGCATCTCGTCGATCAACTCCAGTTGCTGGCGGGCATTGCGCTCGATGATGGCCTGGTAGTCGCGGTTCGGCGCCCCATGCAACAGCCGCGCATAGTCGATGATGCGCACCAGCGGCGAGCGCAGGTCGTGGCTGATGCGGGCCATCAAGGCACTGCGGGCCGCCAGGGATTCGCGCAACTGTGCCGTGCGCAGCGCCACGGTGCTTTCCAGGCGCTCGTGCTCGGCCTGGCGCTGTTGGTCGAGAGTCGACAGCGCGTGCTTTTCCCGCTGGCGGCTGCGGCTGACTTCCATGATCAAGGTGCACACCAGCAGCGCCACACCCGGCAGGGTCGAGGACAAGCTGTGTTTGCTTTGCGGCGACTGCCAGGGCAATTGCTCCTGCGGGAAGAAATAGCGCATCAGCAATTGCCCCAGCAGCAACCCCGGCACCAGCCATGCCATCCAGTTGTAGCGCAGCCGTTTGCGCCAGGCCATGTACAACGTGGCGAGCAGCACCGCATAGAAACTCAGCAGCGACAACTGGATGAACTGCGCGCCCTGGACCGGATCGACCTGCAACCACCAGAACCGGCCGACGGCGCATCCCAACAGCGGCAGCCAATAGCTCCAGCCGATGATTTTGGGCAGTCGGGCGACCTGCAACAACACGCGCATATAGGCAAGAAACAGGATGAACGAGATCACGCTGGTGCCGGCCAGCAGCTCGCGCGTCCAGCCGAGCGCCGTGGGCCAGTAGATCAGGTAGCCGTTCACCAGGCAGGTCAGCAGGATATAACTGAGGACTGCGCTCGCGTTTACGGTCAGCAGCCGGGAGCGCAGGATCCCGCCGACGATCAGCCCGAACGGCACGACCAGCAGGACAATGCCCAGGGTGAGCCCGTCGCTCAGGTAAGTCTGCTGTTGCGCCCGCAGCAATGCCGGTTCCGACCACAGCTGCGGCTCCAGCAACAGCTGGAAGCTGCTCGTCACCCGCACGAATAACGTGGTGCTCTGCCCCGCCGCCAGCGCGACCGGGAACGCTGGCTGACGCGCCGGCGGCTGGGGCCATTCGGCCAGGGGATAAGCGCCGCCGGCATGGGCCTCGCGCCAGCGTCCATCGGCATATTGATAGACCCGTAGGTCTTCCAGGCGCGGCGCGCCGATCACCAGCAGGCGCGAACAGGCGGAATCGCTTGAGTTGATGAGTGGCAGCTTCAACCAGAAGGCCGAGCGACTGTAGCCTTGGCCCGGCCAATCGGAGGACGCGGGATTGAACCGCGCTTCGGGCAGTTGAGCGACTGCTTCCACGCTCAACCTTGCCGGGATGTCCTCGACAATCTGCACCGCCGGCATCAGGTCCAGTTGCTCAGACCGGCAGATATCCACAGGCGCTGCGCGCAACAGTCCGGCGGACAGCAACGCCATCGCCAACAACAGAACCTGTAGCAGCCGCATCAGGCGCGCCCGGCCGACTCTGCATCGGCGACGCCCAGGGTTTGTTGGCGAAACTGGCTGGGCGTCATGCCGATTCGTTGGCGGAAAGCCGTGGTGAAGTTGCAGGCATTGCGAAAGCCGATCAGCTCGGCGACGTCCTGCACGCTCATGGCGCTTTCGGCCAGCAACGCCTGGCCGCGCCGCAACCGCGCATCGCGGATGTATGCGAACACGGTCAGGCCCAGGTGCTCGCGAAATATCCGCGACAGGCGCTTTTCATGGGTGCCGACCTTGTGCGCCAGTTGCGCCAGCGAGGGTGTCTCGTCGAGCTGGTTTTCAATCAGTCGCATCGCGGCACGCAACACGATCTCGTCGCCTTCCGGCTCCGGTTCCGCCGGGCTGTCCTGGCTGGCTGGCGGTGCGCGCCAGGTCAATTGCAGATGGATCTTGATGCGCGCCAGCACTTCCTCGGGCGCGCAGGACTTGGGGATGTAATCGACCCCACCCACGGTCAGCCCTTCCAGACGCTCGAAGGTGCTGTTGGCCGAGGACAGAAAAAGAATCGGCGTGTGCCGGGTCGCGGGCGCCTCGCGCAGCAGCCGGCAGAGGCTGAAGCCGTCCATGTGCGGCATGTGCACATCCAGCACGATCAGGTCCGGACGCAAGGCCAGTGCACGCTGGTAGCCCTGGTGGGCATCGCTGGCCAGGGAGATGCGCCAGGGTTGCGCCTTGAGCAGGACGAGCGTGGCGCGGATGTCCTCTGGAACATCATCGATAAGCAGAATATGCGGCTGCGGGCCGGATGACGTCATTGCGCCTCCCGCCACGGCTGCCCGTCCTTCGTATCGTCCGTCGTCCATTCGCTGCGTTCTCTTATCGTGCCGCCGCCAAGTCGTTGCCAGAAGGCAAAGGTATCGCAAAGCCCATCGATGGCTCGGTATTAATCGTTATACCCATAGCGGCAGGTCCTGCGAAGACTTGAAGACGTCGGATAGACCATGGTCGCCCCTGCGCTATCGACCTAGACTCAAGCGATCCCTTACGAATGGCAGGTCCTGATGATCCAGTGCAAACGCGCCTATGAAGCAGCGAGCGCCGAGGATGGCGTCCGTATTCTGGTTGACCGGTTGTGGCCGCGTAACTGTCGCAAGGATGCGTTGCTGATAACTGAATGGCTGCCGGAGGTGGCGCCGTCCCATGAGTTGCGCAAGGCGTTCAAAGCGGGGGCGGTATCCTTTGACGCGTTCAGGGCGGCGTATCGACGGGAGCTGGCGGCGCGGCCGGAGCATTGGTGGCGGTTGGTGGATGTGGCGCAGGGTGGGACTCTGACGTTGGTTTATGCGGCTAAATCGACTGTTGAGAATAATGCTGTGGTGTTGGCGCAGTGGTTGGAGGATGAGGTGGAGAAGCGGGCGGAGGGGAGTTCGCCGGTTTGTTATTTGTCGGGGTTTTCGGAGATGTGAGGTAGGCCGGTTGGGGCGGCTTCGCAGCCCAGCGGGGCGGTGCGACGTTTCGCTAAATCCCCTCGCCACAGGTTGGAGGCTGTCTGAAGTGGCTGGTGTTTGTTGTGACGTGGCCGGCGTAATTTGTTTCGCGGTGCGGCTAAGATGGCGCAGCTTAGGAAATCACAGGGAAGGCAGGCGCCATGCAGTCGCAGTTTGATCCGTTGGTACATATCGATTGGAAGACGCCAGGCGCTGACTTGCTTGGGCTGTTGCGGCATTACTATCCCGACCTCGGGGCGTTCAGCGGCGCGGCGTTCGAGGCGTTGTTGGATGAGCTCTGCAATGAGATGCCCGAGATTTGTTTCCAGGCGTTGGCGACCGTGTTGGCGCGGGACGGCTTCGATCTGTGGAACCTGGATTCCGGCGGCGATGATTATTGGCCGGTGATCGTTCCGATCGATCAGCGCGAGGCGTTTGCCCAGTATTGGCAGGCGCAAGACGACGGGTTCACGGCGCAGTGGATCGAGCCGCAGAAGCCTGCCGCCACCGAGCGAAAACCGGCCAAGCCGAAACGCAAAAAGCTCAACTGGCTACAGGAAGCCCATGACTATCCTGGCCCCACCTATGTCGATGACTTCAACTACCGCAACGGCTGGGCGGCGATCACCGAGCAGGATGAGGAGCAGTGGCTGTGCTTCCTGATCGATTACAACCAGTGGCCGCCCGCTGAACAGGACATGCTCGAACAGCGCACCGATGGCGTGGACGGCGCGGACCTGGCGCTGATCGACGCCAATGCCTTGGGCAGCCTGTGGCGACGGCGAGTTAAATCCGGTGCCTACAGTTCCGATGATCGCTATCGCTACGAACGGCGCCAAGGTGACGATATTCAGGAATTCGGCCCGGCGCAGATGGAGTGGCCGGAGTTTGACCAGCCCTGCGTGGTGGTGGATGGAGAAATCTTCGAGCGGCAGGTCATCTACCAGCCAGAGCACAAAACCCGGATCTGGCGAATCACCGCGCATTCCAGCGAAGTCATTTTCGAGCATCCATCCGACCTGACGATCCTGCCCATCGGCCCGCGCCGTTTGCTGTTCATGCAGGATAACGGCCCGCAGTGCTGGATCTGGTCCATGGACCCACCGCATCAAGCCAGCGTCGCCAAGCCGTTGCCGGCCGACGGTTTCAAGCTCAGGGCCTCCACTGCATACCTGGGAGGCGATGAGATTTTGCTGTTCAGCGAAGACGGGCGACAGAACCTCGAGCATTCCGGCTTCCGCGAAACCGTGCTGCGGGCCTGGCGCTTCAACTTCGTCACCGGCGCCACGACCCAGGCGCTGCTCGACGGCTTCGGCAGCGAGGTGCGCCAGGACACCCGCATGCTCGTCACCCAACCCAAGCAAGTCATCACCATGCGCACGTTCCACGGGCAGCTCCACATCGCCCGCGGGCATGGCGACTGGTGGGTGTGGAATTACCAGACCAACACCTTCGGCGCCCATACCCTGGCGTGGTTCTGGAACCAGTGCAGCCATGAAGTACTGAAGCTGTCGAGCAAGGACATCGCCCGGGTCAAGCCGCAGATCCGTTACCTGCCGGCGCAGGATCGGTATCTGGCGTTCGAGACCGAGTTTGTGGCGCGGTTGCCGGGGTTCGACGAGATGGTCGAGGCCAAGGGCGGTGAGGTTTTGGGTTTTGAGTGAGAGAAGTTTTACACCACGCCCGCCTCAAACACACAGCACGCCACGAAACCCCCTCGCCGCGTAATACGACTGCACGCCGTTGTGGTAGACGAACGTGCGGCCATAGCGGAAATCACCGAACAACGCCCCGCCGAGGGCGCGAAGTTCAGGAGGCGTTGCCAGCCAGCTAGAGGTCTTCGCATCGAACTCGCCAAGCGTCTGCAACCCTCGGTATTGCTCCTCCGTCAGCAGCGCAATGCCCATCTCTTCGGCCATCTCGATGGCGCTGCCCTTCGGCTTGTTCTCCTTGCGCGCATCCAGGGCCGCACGGTCGTAACACAGGCTGCGACGACCGGAGGGGCTTTCCTTGGCGCAATCGCAGAAGGTGATGACACCGGTTTGCTTGTCGTGAGCGATGACATCGGGCTCGCCTGCGGTGGCTTCCATGGCCTGGAGGGATTTCAGGGCCGTGGGGTTGTTTTCGAGCCGGGCCTGGACGTCGGCCCATGAAAGATCGGGATGGCGATGCGGGTGTTGTTCGAAGCGGGTTTTCAGGGTTTGGAGGAGGTTTTCCTGTTCTTGTTTTTTCATGGCACGGGGCGTCCCTGAGTGATCGGTGGATCAATGATAGTCAGTCCGAAGCCGGGGCGCTGGCGCAACGGTAGTCGGATCTCTTTCGCCACAACTGAAATCGGTTGTCTCGCTTTACCCACTTTTTTCCGCACGGTATCAGCCACACTGATAGCGTGGAAAAAATCTGTTCCAGCCAGCTAAACCAGAGAATCAGACCATGGAAAAATGGGTCATCTACGCCTGCATCTCGATGTTCTTCGCCGGCTTCACCTCGGTCATAGCCAAAATGGGCCTCAGTGGGATTTCAGCGGAGCTTGGCCTGACCGTCCGCACGTTGTTCGTGTGCCTGTTCGTGTTGCTGTTCGCCGCCTGGGCCGTGCCGGTTCAGCAGATCACCCAGGTCAGTCAGCAGAACCTGTTGTGGCTTGGCGTCTCCGGTGTGACCACCGCGCTGTCGTGGATTTTCTATTACAAGGCGTTAAAAGTCGGTGACGTGGCAACCGTCGCATTGATCGACAAGGGCAGCGTCATCGTCGCTATGTTGTTGGCCTGGGTGGTGCTGCGGGAGGTGATCACGGTGCGCACGCTCATCGGCGCGGCGTTGATCGTCGGTGGGTTGGTGGTTATTGCCAGGAAACAGTGAGGCTTGGGCAGCGTACCTGGCCTGGGTACCTGTGGTAGACGGGCCGGCGTCTTCGCGAGCAAGCCCGCTCCCACAGAGTTGTTCAGGTTTCGCGTGGCTACGGCTGGTCGGTGGGGCGAAACTGTTGCGTTGTCCGCTATTGTGAAGTCACTGACCGCCAAGCTCGGGAGACTTGTATGAGCAACTTCACAGTCCAGCACATCGATCACATTGTCCTGCGGGTAAAAGACCTGGAGCGCAGTCTCACGTTCTACACCTCGGTACTCGGTTGCGAACTGAAGAAGCGCCGGGATGACCTTGGGATGCTTCATCTCAGCACCGGGGCATCGATGATTGACCTGGTGGCTGTCGAGGGGCCGCTGGGGCGCCAGGGTGGGGCGGCGGCCAGTAGGCAGGGGCGCAATGTCGATCATTTCTGCTTGCGCGTTGAGCCTTTTGACGAGCAAGCCATCCTGGCCCATCTGGCTGCGCACGGCCTGAGCGCCGAGAAAGCCGAGATGCGATACGGCGCCCAGGGCAACGGGTGGTCGATCTATTGTTTCGATCCGGATGATAACCAGATTGAGTTGAAGGGACCGGCGGTGGAGGCCTGAACATTACTTGGCAGGCCTTGCAAAAGAAGCCTCTGTGGGAGCGAGCCTGCTCGCGATAGCGGCCTGCCTGGAGCGGTAATGTTGGATGTGCCGCCGCCTTCGCGAGCAAGCCCGCTCCCACAGGAGATGGGCGGTGGCTGTTACGGCGTCAGCTCAGTCATGCTCCGGATCCGTTGCAGCATATTGATCAGGTGCAAGCGCATCGACGCCCGTGCCGCCTCGGCATCGCGCCGTGCCAGCGCGGCATATACCTGCTCGCGCTCGCGGATTACCAGGGCACGGTTTTCAGCCGTTACCGCAGGCCCGGCCTGTTGCACCACGGCGATCAGCGTGTTGCCCACATGAGTCATGGCATCGATAAAGAAGCTGTTGCCGGTGCACTGGGCGACTTGCAAATGGAATTCGAAATCCCTCCGCGCACTTTCGCTGTCCGAGGCATCAAGTGCATTCGCTACATCGAGCGCTTCGCGCATGGCCTGCAGTTGTTCCGAGGTGGCCCGTTGCGCGGCGATGCCGGCGGCTTCCACTTCCAGGCTCAGGCGCAGTTCAATCACCGCCAACGCGTCATACGCCCCGCCCTTGACGTGTTTTTCGCCCTGGAAATCACCCGGCCGCGCTGTGTCCACCACGAAGGTGCCGATGCCATGGCGCGTCTCCACAAAGCCTTCGGCCTGAAGCCGCGACATGGCCTCGCGAACCACTGTCCGACTGACGCCGCGCTCCTTGATGATGACCTGCTCGGTGGGCAGCTTGCTGCCCGCAGGCAGTTCGCCGGCCAGTATCTGTTGCGTCAGGTCGACCACCAGTTGCTGGGTCATGCTCAGGCGTCGATCAGGTGTGACACGGTCCATTGAACCTATCCATTAAAGCCAGACGATCGCGGCATTATAGCCGCGACCTTACGACAAAACGCACTATAATGCCCGCTGATCACACTAGAGCAAGCCGATGACGGACCAAGCGTTATCTCCACTGAACAAGCCGCGCCGCCTCGCCGAAACCCTGGTCGACCGCTTTGCCCAGCGCATGCGTGACGGCATTCTCAAGTGCGGCGAAAAACTTCCCACCGAAGTGCACATCATGGAGGCAGAAGGCGTCAGCCGCTCGGTGGTGCGCGAGGCGCTGTCGCGCTTGCAGGCGGCGGGGCTGGTGGAGACGCGGCACGGGGTCGGCACCTTTGTCCTGGACATGCCGGCACCCGAGGGCTTTACCCTCGGGCCGGCGACGATTGCCACGCTGTCGGATGTGCTCAACCTGCTGGAGTTTCGCCTGAGCCTGGAAGTCCAGGCTGCCGGCATGGCTGCCGAGCGCGCCACGCCCGAAGCCCTGGCCGAGCTGGCCCAGGCACTGGAGGCGTTGCTGCAAGGGCCGGAAAAGTCCGGCACCACAATCAATGCCGATTTCCAGTTCCATCTGAAAATTGCCAAGGCCGCCGGCAACTATTACCTGATCGACATCATGAAGCACCTGGGCACCAAGCTGATCCCGCGCACCCGCATGAACTCCGCCTACTCCGGGCAGAGTGACCGCAGCGCTTACCTGCAAGGGATCAACGCCGAGCATCAGCAGATCTTCGACGCAATCGCCAGCCGCAATGTCGATGCAGCGCGGGCGGCGATGTTCCTGCACCTGAGCAACAGCCGCATGCGCCTGCGCGAAACCCAACAACGCCAGGCGTTCTACAACGAATAGGCCCCGCCCCCTCTGGCAATGCCGTTCACCTAAGCCTCACTTGGCTCATTGTGGCGAGGGAGCTTGCTCCCGCTTGACCGGGCTGGCGTTCCAGTGCGAAGCGCTCACAAAAATGGGCCTGCTGCGCAGTCCAGCGGGAGCAAGCTCCCTCGCCACGGACTTATCCGACCTTGAATGAGCAGTGCTGGCTGTGGGAACTTGTTCTTGCAACTTAGAAAAAGTTGTACTGAATGCCAACCCGCAAACGCAGCTGTCGATCATTGTCCACGGAGTTGACTTTGATATCGCCCACTTCAAAGAACGGTGCCCAGCGTTTATCCCACTTGTACTTGACCACGACATTCTGCTCATAGTCGTCAGTACCGCCGTCATAGCGAATGTAGTCGGCATCAAAGTAAGTCAGTTGATACTCGTAAGCCCACGGCCCCTGGTCCGCATAGTTGACGTAGACGTCGTAGCGATTGATTTTCTGATCGTCCTTGCCGTTCCGGGGCACGTCTCGGTCGACTTGGTCGCGGTCCAGCTTGGAGGAGTCGTAACGGTAGCGACCGGCGATGCTCAGTTCCTTGGTGATGCGATAGCCCAGGCGCATACCCAGTTTGTAAGTCGTGGATTCCTCGTCGCTTTCCATGGCGAACGACGGCGTCAGCGTCCAGCGGTCATTGAGCTTGTGCTGATAGTTGACGGTGAACTCATGGCCGGCGCCGACGGTATTGTCGAAGGCGACGTCCTCACGATCACCGCCGGTCTTGTATTTGAGTTCGCCTTCCAAGCCCACGCCATTGTCCAGTCGCATGCCGAACTTGGCGCGGTCTGCGTGCATGCGGGTTTGCTCCGCATATTGGTGGCGGACGTTGATGTAGCCGGTATCGGCCTGGGCAACGAACGAAGCGAACAACGAAGCGAGAGCAACGGATACGAGTGTCTTTTTCATGTTTTTTATTCTTGTTAGTTGAAGGGGTTAGTTGGGTGAAACGTCAAATCGCAGGCGAGCGCGGGCGCGGCATTGAAACTGCGGCTTCAACGTCTTCTGCGGGTTAAAACAATGACAACCGGGTTGAAGCGTGAGTCAGACCGCTATGGGGACGCGCTGTATGTCGCGGCTGGCCTGTACCAGCAAACGGGTATAGGCGTGCGTTGCTCCGTCGCTCGCCAACAAACAACTGTCGAGCGTCTCTACCACCCTGCCCTGCTGCATCACTGCCAGCCGGTCGCACAAATGCGCGACCACTGCCAGATCGTGGGTGACCATCAGGTAAGTCAGCCCTTCCTGGCGGCGCAGGTCGGCTAGCAAGTTGAGGATTTCCGCCTGGACCGAGACGTCCAGCGCCGAGGTCGGTTCATCCAGCAACAGCACCCGTGGCCGCAGGATCAACGCACGGGCGATTGCCACGCGCTGGCGCTGCCCCCCAGACAACTGATGCGGATAACGGAAGCGGAAGCTGTCGTTCAAACCGACCTTGCGCAGGATCTCGCTGACCTTCTGCCCGCGCCCGTCGATCCCATGGATGCGCAGCGGCTCTTGCAGCGCGGCGTCGACGGTGTAGCGTGGATGCAAGGATGCGTACGGGTCCTGGAACACCATCTGCACCGTGCGGTAGTGGTTCAGCGGCAGGTTGCGGGTCACCGCCTGGCCGGCGATGCGCAGCTGTCCGGTCCAATGCTGGTACTGCCCGGCCAGGCAGCGCAGCACCGTGGTCTTGCCCGAACCCGACTCTCCCACCAGACCGAAAGCCTCGCCCTCGGCCACGCTCAGGTCGACGTCATGCAATACCGCGTTCAGTGCCGCGCCGGTGCCAAAACTGAGGTTAAGGCCGGCGATTTCAATCATGCTCATGACAGGCTCCTCAAGCATTCAACCAAAGTGGGTCACGCTGCAGCACCGGCAAGGTGGCACGCGGATGGTCCAGGCTGGGCAGTGCGGCCAGCAGGCCACGGGTGTAGGGGTGAGCAGCCTGGTCCAGGTCGGCGGCGGCAATCGACTCGACCACGCGGCCGGCGTACATCACCAGCACGCGGTCGCAGAAATGCCGCACCAGGTTCAGGTCATGGCTAATGAAAATCAGCCCCAGGTCACGCTCGCTGACCAGCTCCTCCAACACGTTGAGCACCTGCCGGCGCACCGACACGTCCAACGCCGAAGTCGGTTCGTCGGCAATGATCACCTGGGGATCGGTGATCACCATCATCGCGATCATGATCCGCTGGCCCATGCCGCCCGAGACTTCGTGCGGGTACAAGTCATAGACCCGCTGCGGGTCGCGGATATGAACCTTGGCGAGCATGTCCAGGGCCCGTTCGCGGGCTTCGCGACGCGGCACCTTGTGATGGGCCAGGTACGCCTCGGCAATCTGCTCGCCGACCCGCACCACCGGGTTCAGCGAGTATTTGGGGTCCTGCATGATCATCGACATGCGTGCGCCACGGATCGCCTGGATCTGCTTCTCGCTGGCGGCCAACAGGTCGATGTCGGCAAAGCGCAGGGTCTTGGCGGTGACTCGTGCCGTTGGCGGGTGCAGGCGTAGCAGGCTGCGGCCGACGGTGGATTTGCCGGAGCCGGACTCACCGACGATGGCGAGTTTTTCCCGGCCCAGGGTGAACGACACATCTCGCACTGCCAGGGACGTTTTGCCGGCGTTGCGAAACTCCACGCACAGGTCCTGTACCGCCAGTTTTATCTCAGTCATGGGGTTGCTCCTCAGGATTGGCTGCGCGGATCGAGGACGTCACGCAAGCCGTCGCCCAGCAGGTTGAAGGCCAGGCTGACCAGCATGATCGCCACGCCTGGCGCGGCCACCAGCCACCAGCTTTCAAGCATGTAGCGCCGTCCGGTGGAAATCATCGCGCCCCACTCCGGCAGCGGTGCCTGGGCACCGAGGCCGAGAAAGCCCAGGGCGGCGGCGGTGAGGATGATGCTCGCCATGTTCATGGTCAGGCGGATGATCACCGACGACAGGCACATCGGGATGATATGGCGCAGGATGATGCGGGTGCTCGATGCGCCCTGGAGCTGCACCGCCACCACGAAATCGGCGTTGCGCAACGGCAGGGTTTCGGCCCGCGCCAGACGGGCAATCGGCGGCCAGGCGGTCAGTGCGATGGCGATCACCGCGTGCTCCAGGCCCGGGCCGAGGGCCGCGATGAAGGCCAGCGCCAGGACCAGGCTGGGGAACGAGATGAAGATGTCGGTGATGCGCATGAACAGGTTGTCGACCCAACCGCCGAAGTAACCGGAAACGGTCCCGACCAGCAGGCCGATGGGGCCGACGATAACGGTCACCAGCAAGACGATGTACAAGGTGATGCGCGAGCCGTAGACCAGCCGGGCGAAGACATCCCGACCGTACTCATCGGTGCCGAACCAATGCACGCTGCTGGGTGCCTGCAAGGCCCCGGCGAGGTTCTGCAACAGCGGGTCGTGACCGGCAATCCACGGTGCGATGGCGGCCACCAGGATCAAGGTCGAAACGACAATCAGACCGACGAAGGTCATCGGGTTGCGCAGCAGAAATCGCAGCAGGCGCAAGGTGCTGGCGGCCAGTGCCGCGACGCTTGAAGCGGGCAGCGCGGTATCGCCGGCTGCGCTGGAAGCAAGGGGCAGGTTCATGTGCGAGTCCTCGGGTCGAAGATCTTGTACAGCGCATCGCTGATCAGGTTCAGCGTCACGAAGATGAGGCCGATCAACAGCACGCAGGCCATCACCGCGTTCATGTCGCCCAGCAGCAGGCTGCTGGTCAGGTATTGGCCGAAGCCCGGCCAGGCGAACACGGTTTCGATCAGCACCGCGCCTTCCAGCAGGCCGCCGTAGGCCAGCGCGACGATGGTCAGCAGTTGCACGCGGATGTTGCCGAAGGCATGCCCCCAGACGATCCGCCGTTGGGACAGCCCCTTGACCCGGGCGGTGATGATGTATTCCTGGGACAACTGCTCGAGCATGAAACTGCGGGTCATGCGACTGATGTAGGCCACCGAGTTGAAGCTCAGGATCACCGCCGGCAACAGGATGTGCCGCAGCGCACTGCGAAAGGCCTCCCACTCGCCGGACCAGGCGGTGTCGATCAACAGCAGACCGGTATGCCTGGGGATCAGCCCGTCGTAGGCCAGGCCGATCCGCCCGACGCCACCGGCCCAACCCAGCCAGGCGTAGAACACCAGGAAGGCCATCATGCCGATCCAGAAAATCGGCGTGGAGTAACCGAACAAGGTGATCAGGCGGGCAACGTGGTCACCGGCACGGCCCTTATGCGTCGCGGCGTAGACGCCCAGTGGCAAGCCCGCCAGCACACCGAACAGGATCGCGAGGGTTGCCAGTTCGAGGGTGGCCGGGAACACCCGGGCGATGTCGGTGATGACCGGGTTGCCGGTCAACAAGGCCATGCCGAAATCCCCCTGGAGCAGGTCGCCAAGGTAGATCGCGAACTGGCTCCACAGCGGTTTGTCCAGGCCCAGTTCCTGGTACACCTGGGCGTAGGCCGAGGCATCGGCGTCGGGGCCGACGATCGCCAGCACCGGGTCCAGGGGCATCACCCTGCCAATGAAAAAGGTCAGCAGCAGCAACCCCAGCAGCGTGACCGCCACCGAGCCGCTGCGCCGGGTCGCCGAAGCGGCCCGGGTGGTCCAGATTGAAAAGGATGCAGTCGACATATTCATTCCTGCCTTGGCCTTTTTGGCCGTCGATTCAGCGCTGCTTGTAGACGTCCCGAAGACGCGTGGTGGCGGCGGTGTGGCCGATGTAGTTGCGCACGTCCGCGTGGGTCACCACTTCATCCACCATCTGTGAGACCGGCATGATGGCCCCGGCTTGCTGGTCGTACCGGGTCTGGATCTGCCCGTAGAGTTCACGCTGGCGCTCGGGGTCGCGCTCGCGTTCGGCCTGCTCGATCAACTGATTGAGCTGCGGGTCGAAGAACGACGTGCGCCAGCCCTGAAAGTTGCTCAGCTTGGCCTCGGTGCGGTTGTCCGGGTTGTACACCAGGGCGCGCAGGCTGGAATGGGGATGACGCTCTGCCCCGCCACCGCCGCGCCCGACGAGGATGTCGAATTGGCGGTCGCGCATCGCTCCATAGATTTGGTTGCCAGTACCGGTGATGATCGTCGCCTGGATACCGGCCTGGGCCAGCGTCGCTTGCAGGCTGGTGGCGATGTTGATGAAGGGCGGGTCGGTGAGCGAGCGGATGCTGACCTTGAAACCTTGCGCATGCCCGGCCGCTGCCAGCAGGCGCTTGGCCTCGGCCACGTCCAGGCGATAACCGGGGTCTGGCAGGCGTGCCGGCAGCCCCAGTTGCAACGGTCGTTGATTGAGCACGCCGTAATGCGGCATCACCACTTCGTTGATGCCTTGGTAATCGATCAACAGGCGGATGGCCTGGCGCACCCGGACGTCCTGGAACAGCGGCTGCTGCATGCTCATCGCCACGTAGTACAGGGTGCCGCGGGCGATGCTCTGGATGCGCACCGCATCGACCTTGCCCAGCGCCTTGATGTCGGTGGCCGCCATGCCGCGGGCAACGTCCAGGTCACCACGCTCGACCATCAGGCGCAGCGCCTGGGACTCGGTCATGTTGCGCATGATCACCCGGCGCAACTTCGCCGCACCGCGCCAGTAGTCGTCGTTGCGACTCATCAGGATCACGTCGTTGGCACGCCAGATGTCGAGCCTGAACGCACCGGACCCGGCCGCATGAGTCGCCAGCCACGCCGCCCCCTGATCGTCACCGACCTGATGCTGCAACGCGACGCTGCGGTCGATGATGAACGCGCTGGGGGACGTCGCCAGGGTGTTGAGCACCAGCATCGGATCGGTGCTGCGGGGCAATTCCATGACAAAGGTGTGCGGCCCTTCGGCGCGCATCAGCCGGGCGACGTTGTCGGCACTGAAGCCGTAGGCTTTCCAGGTGGACGCCAGGGCGCGGTTGAGGGTGACCACGCGCTGCAACGACCAGGCGACGTCCTGGGCGGTGAGCGGCGCACCGGAGTGGAAACGCACGTCATCGCGCAACTGGAAGGTCAGGCGCAGGCGGTCGGGGCTGATGTCCCAGCTTTTCGCCAGGGCCGGGACCAGCGTGTCCGGCTGCGCCGCGTCCTGCTCCAGGAGCATGTCATAGACGTTGGCGTTGACTTCGGCGACTTCCAGCCCCGTCGCGGCGGCAGGGTCCAGGGACAGCAGATTGATCATGCTCATGCCCACCACCAGTTGGTCGGGGGGCGTTTCGCCTTGAGCCAGGCTGACGGGCACCGGCATCGTGCACAGGGCCGCGGTGACACACAGCAGCCGTATCAGGCGCTTGGGCCAGAGATTCATGGTTCAGTCCTTTCTTATATTTATAAAGACTTGTCGTCCGGGCCACTATCGACCCCGGACGGGGCGCAGGCTCAATGTCGGGACACGGTGTTCGCCTCGATGTACGCGAAGTTGATGTCCTCGCCCAAACCGGGGCGATCCGAGAGGTGCACAAAACCGTCGGCGTCCATGGGGTCGACAAGGCTGTTGAGGTGCGCCGGCACTTCTTCGTAGTCGAGGAACGGGTGCAGCAGGCCGCGCTCGTACCAGCGGCAATTGCTGATCGCACCGACCACCGCCAGGTTCGCCGCGCCGTTGCCGTGCACCTCGCAGTCCATGCCGAACGACTCGGCTAGATGTGCCACCTTCAGGCACGGGCCGATGCCACCGACCCCGGCCACGCCGGCGCGCAATATGTCACAAGATTTCTGGGTCACCCAGCTGGCGCGGCTGTGGAACTTGCCGGCGATACTCTCCGGGCCCAGCACCGGTATGTCCAGGTTGGCCGCCAGCCACGCGTAGGATTCCGCCGAGTCTTCCATCATCGGTTCTTCGAACCAGGCGAAATTCAATTCCTGCAGCGCCTTGCCGATGGTCAGCGCGTCCATGCGGCTGTACCAGTGATAACCGTCGAGCATCAGCGCGATATCCGGCCCCACCGCCTCACGCACGGCGGCGCAGGCCTGGATGTCCATCCGGGGGTTCGGCGCGAAGGAAATCGGCGGCATCCAGGTGTGCAGTTTGATCGCCTTGTAGCCGCGCTGGACCAGCTTCTCCGCGAACTGGCCGTACTCATCCGGTGTGGACAACCCGCCCGGCAGATCGTCGCCGCACATGGTCGAACCGTAGGCCGGGACCTTGTCGCGGTAACCGCCAATCAACTTGTGCACCGGCAGCTTGAGCTTGCGCCCGGCCAGGTCCCACAGAGCTTGCTCCACCAGCGCCAACGCCCGATCAGTGAACTGCCCGGCACTGCCACGCTGCCAGTGCGCCAGGTCCTGCCAGATGCTCTCCCGATCCATTGGATCGCGCCCGATCAGCACCTTGCGCACGAAGGATTCGATGATGTGTGGGCGGATCAATTCAGGCGGTCCGAAGGCATACCCCTCGCTGCCATCGTCGCAACCGATGCGCAACAGCGCCATCTTGATCATGACCTCATCGCCGGGGTGGGCATGACCGGCGCTGTCCTGGGCGCGGCGCGAAGGGGTGGAAAAGATGTCGACGTGAACGCCTGTGATTCTCATAGGAGGGGAGCACCGTATCTTGTTATTAAAATTTGTATGTCGTCATACAACATGCGCCGATTATTCTGACGTTTCCGCCAGACTGTCAACGGAAAATTCAATAAATAATCAGAAATACAGGAGCCATCCCCAAAACACTGACATAACCACTAAAAATGTCGTCATACCACAACGCGTCACTCTGGATGACTTCGCACAGGGCAACGAAGCGCAGCAATCTGCTGATCAGGCCCAGCCTGTAGGCGATAACAGCCTGTCTGAACGGGGATGGGAAACGCACCGTCGTCAGCGCAAACGGCAGTTCTCTCCTAGACTTGCAGCTGTCTCGCCGGTGAAACACCCGCACGCCTAACAAGAACGCAAAGGGAACCTCGCAATGCTTAAACGTCTGTGCAAAACGTTCATTTGTCTGCTGGCCTTGAGTGCACTGGGCACTGCCCTGGCGGAGGAGCCGATCGTCATCAAGTTCTCCCATGTGGTCGGTGAGCAGACGCCCAAGGGCCAGGGCGCGTTGATGTTCAAGAAGCTGGTGGAAGAACGACTGCCGGGACGGGTGAAGGTCGAGGTGTATCCGAATTCGACCCTGTATGGCGACGACAAGGAAATGGAGGCATTGCTGCTGGGGGACGTGCAGATCATCGCGCGGTCGCTGGCCAAGTTCGAGCAGTACACCAAGACGGTCCAGTTGTTCGACCTGCCGTTCCTGTTCGATGACATCGGCGCAGTGGACCGTTTCCAGCAGGGTCCCGAAGGTCAGAAACTGCTCAAGTCCATGGAGAGCAAGAACATCACCGGCCTGGCCTATTGGCACAACGGCATGAAGCAGCTGTCGGCCAACCGGCCTCTGCGCAAGCCCGAGGACGCCCGCGGCTTGAACTTTCGGATTCAGACGTCTGCAGTGCTGGAGGAACAGTTCAACGCAGTGGGGGCCAAGGCGCAGCCGATGATTTTTTCGGTGGTGTACCAGGCCCTGCGTACCGGCGTGGTCAACGGTACGGAGAATCCTTACTCGAACTTCTACGACCAGAAGCTCAATGAAGTGCAGAAATACGTCACCGAGACCAACCACGGCATCCTTGACTACATGCTGATCACCACCTCGGACTTCTGGAACGGCCTGCCACCGGATATCCGGACCGAGCTGGAAAAAATCGTCGTCGAGGCCACGGCCCATGCGAACAACGAAGCGCTGCGCCTGAACCAGAAGGACCGGCAACTGGTGCTGGATGCCAAAAGCACCGAAATCATTGAACTCACGCCTGAAGAACGCAACGCCTGGCGCGACCAGATGAAGCCGGTGTGGGCGAAGTTTGAACAGGTGATCGGGCCGGAGCTGATCAAGGCTGCGCAAGCGTCCAACACGGGCCAATGATGATATCAACTACCTGAACTCAACCCCGTGGCGAGGGAGCTTGCTCCCGCTGGGCTGCGCAGCAGCCCCAATGGCTGACCTGACGCAACGTAGTGTCAGGTTCTTCCCAGGGGCGCTTCGCACCCCAGCGGGAGCAAGCTCCCTCGCCACAAAAAGCGCAACACCTTGCCTGACCCAGACGCCAGGCACATTGCGCTATGATCCCCGCCTCATCCCGAACAGAGCTTTACCCGCAAATGTCGTCGTCCACACCCAACGCCACCCCTGCCTTGCCCCCCGTCCTGGTCGGCCCGCTGTTGCGGCGGCTGGAAGCTGCGCGGCTGGTGATGTGGCTGGTGGGCACCCGGCCGCTGGCGATGACGCTGTGGGTAGAAGGTGTGGGCGACATTGCGCTGGATACGACGCGCTGCAGCGTGGTGCCGGTTGGGCAACGGGCGTTTGTACATCTGATCGATGTGCAACTCGACACGCCGCTGCCCGAGGATGTGGTGATCGGCTATGACCTGCGGGTGGACGGTGCACCCATTGCCGACTGGGCGCCGCATCTGTTGTACAACGAGACGCAGCATCCCTGCTTCATGCTGCACTCGCGCATCGAGCAACTGGTCCACGGCTCTTGCCGCAAACCGCATTACCCGGCCAATGACGGCCTGCTCTGCGTCGACCGCCTGTTGGCACAAGACCCGGCGCAACGACCGGCCTTGCTGATGATGAGTGGCGACCAGGTGTATGCCGACGATGTCGCGGGCCCCATGTTGCGAGCAATCCATGCCTTGATCGAGCGCCTGGGCCTGTTCGAGGAATACCTGGACGGTGCAGTGGTGGAAGACAGCGCCAGGCTCTATCAACACCCGGCCAGTTACTATCACCGCGCCGATTTGTTACCGGCGCTTGAGAGCAACGAAACCCTGCGCGAGCGATTTTTCGGCGGTGCGCGCAAGCCGATTTTCACCAGCAGCAGTGCCGACAATCACCTGGTGACGTTCGCCGAAGTCATGGCGATGTACCTGTTGGTGTGGTCGCCGGTGCCATGGACGTTGATCGAAGTGCAGCCACCGGAACTGACTGTCGAGCGACGCCAGCGCTACGAGCTGGAACAGCAACGCATCGACGCCTTCAAGACCGGGTTGGGCGGCGTGGCGCGGGTGTTTGCGCACTTGTCGTGCCTGATGATCTTTGACGATCACGACATCACCGACGACTGGAATTTATCCGCCCAGTGGGAGGAAACGGCCTACGGTCATCCGTTCTCCAAGCGCATCATTGGCAATGCCCTGATTGCCTATATGCTTTGCCAGGGCTGGGGCAACAACCCGGACGCCTTCAGTGGCGTGATTGAGCAAACCCAGGCGTTGAGCGAAACGGCCCAGGACCGTTACCTCGACAGCGCACCGCAAGACAAACTGATCGACACGCTGCTGGGTTTTCAGCAATGGCATTACGTGCTGCCGAGCACGCCAGCCCTGGTCGTGCTCGACACCCGCACCCGCCGCTGGCGCAGCGAGAACAACCTCAAGCAGCCTTCCGGCCTGCTGGATTGGGAAGCCCTGAGCGAACTGCAGCAGGAGCTGCTGGATCATCCGTCGGCGATCATCGTCTCGCCAGCACCTATCTTCGGCGTGAAGCTGATCGAGACCGTGCAGCGGGTGTTCAGCTGGTGCGGCTATCCGCTGCTGGTGGATGCGGAAAACTGGATGGCCCATCGCGGTGCGGCCCAGGTGATCCTGAACATTTTCCGACATTCGCGTACACCGGGTAATTACGTGGTGCTGTCTGGGGATGTGCATTATTCCTTCGTTTACGAGGTGTTGATCCCACACCGCAAGGGCGGCCCGCGCCTCTGGCAGATCACCAGCAGCGGCATCAAGAACGAATTCCCGCCGGCACTGCTGGAATGGTTCGACCGCCTGAACCGCTGGCTCTATTCCCCTCGCTCGCCCCTGAACTGGTTCACCAAACGCCGCAGCATGCGCATCATTCCCCACACCCCGGAACACGCCAAAGCCGGCGAGCGCCTGTGGAACAGCGCGGGGATTGGCCAGGTGTTCTTCAACGAACAGGGCCAGCCAGCGCAGATCTACCAACACAACGCCAACGGCAAACCACCGACGCGGATGTTGCCGCCCAAACCATCCCAACCCTGAGAACCGCGGTGGCAACTGTGGGAGCGGGCTTGCTCGCGAAAGCGGTGGATCAACTTGCATCTTTGCTGAATGTGCCGACGTCTTCGCGAGCAAGCCCGCTCCCACAGGGGGGTAAGCGCATAGGCGCGATATCGGCAATCACTCGGTAAAACTGTGGGAGCGGGCTTGCTCGCGAAAGCGGTGGATCAACTTGCGTCTTTGCTGAATGTGCCGCCGTCTTCGCGAGCAAGCCCGCTCCCATAAGGGATAGAGGTGAGCCTGGGTCAGAAGGCCAATTGCAAAGTCTGCTGGCCTTCGAGGCTCAATAGGTATTGCTTGGCCGCCAGGCCGCCGGCGAAGCCGGTGAGGCTGCCGGAGGTGCCGATGACGCGGTGGCAAGGGGCGATGATCGAGATCGGGTTGCGGCCATTGGCTGCGCCGACTGCACGAACGGCTGTCGGTTGGCCGATCTGGATGGCGATGTCGCGGTAGCTGCGGGTCTGGCCGAACGGGATGGTCAGCAGTGCCTGCCAGACCCGGACCTGGAAATCGGTGCCGGCGAAGTCCAGCTCCAGTTCGAAGCGGCTGCGCTGGCCGGCGAAATACTCCAGCAATTGACGCTCGGTTTCCTGAAGGACCGGGTGCTGGTTGTCCTCTTCCAGAGGCCCCAGGCGCACCCGGTTGAGCCGCTCGTTTTCCCAGAGGATGGCCGCCAGCCGGGTATCCCGGGCGACGAGGATCAACTGGCCAACGGGGGATTGGATGGTTTTGTATTGGGGTAGCACAAAAAACTCCAGGTCGCAGGTCAACCGCTCTTGTGGCGAGGGAGCTTGCTCCCGCTGGGGTGCGCAGCGCCCCCCAAAGCCTCACGATACGGCATACCGGGCACACATGTTCGCCGTCATGGGGGTTGCTGCGCAACCCAGCGGGAGCAAGCTCCCTCGCCACAGGGGGGCCTCACTGGGTCAAAAATCACCGCTACCCCAACAACCCCAACGCCTTCGCCCGCGCTACCGCCTGGGTACGGCGCTCCACGCCGAGCTTGCTGTTGATGTGGCTGGCGTGGGTCTTGACGGTGTGCAGCGAGATAAACAACTGCTCGCTGATCTCCTGGTTCGAACACCCTTGGGCGATCAACTGCAACACCGCCCGTTCGCGGCTGCTGAGGGTTTCGACAGGCACCGATGGATCGGCAGGTTGCGCCAGCGCTGAGGGCAAGCGCTCAAGCAGGTGTTCGCGCAACTGGCTGGGCGGTGCCTGCAACAGTTGCTCGCGCAGCCATTCACGCTGCTCGCCCAACAACCATTCGAAAGGTTGCAACACGCCACCGGCAGCCGCTTCGAAAGCCTGGGCCAAGGTGCGACGGGCTTCGGCTTCGCGTCCGACGCTCAGCAGCAGCGCGACTTTCTGGTTCAGCGCCATCACGCTGAGCATCTGCCGGCCGGTCTGCTGGCCGTGCTCAAGCAAGGCATTGAGCCGCCCTTCGGCCAACATTGGTTGCCCTCGGATCGACTCCAGAACCGCCTGCTGCAGTTCGACATGCAGCGGCAGTTGCGGATGGAATTCCGGCGGTGCCGCCGCCCGCTCACCGGTGTAGGTCTGACCCAAGCGCGCCAGCCAGGCTTCAGCCAGGTCGGTGCGACCCTGGGCGAGCCAGAGTTCGCATTTGACCAGCGTAATCATCGCTAGGTAGTAGATCGGCGGGACATCCCAGATGTGCATCAGCCGCTCGGCTTCGGCCAGTTCGGCAAAGGCCCGGGCGAATTCGCCGCCGTAGCCTTCGATACGGGCGATCACGCAATGGCCGATCAGCACGCTGATGTCACGGCAGGCGCGGGCTTCGGTGAGGCCCGCCTGCAAACGCGCCAACCCGGCCTGGGGCTGCATGCGCAAGGTCAGCAAAAACCCTTCGTAGAGAATCAGCCGCGCCCGCACCGCATACAACCGTTGGGGCGATAGTTTGTGCAAGCGTTGCAGCCCCTGTTGAACTTCATCCAGCGCCCGCAAAATCTCGCCCCGCGCCTGCAACACTCGGGCACGGTCGTAATGCGCCAGGGCCTCGAAGAGCGGATTGCCGACCCGCTGCGCCAGCTCCAGGGAGTCACGATTCAGGTTGCGGGCACGCCACAGGTCGCCGTCGGCAATCGCCAGATTCGACAGGGTGGACAAGCACATCAACCGCTGGCCGTAGCGCTTGTGCGGCAGGCTTTCCAGGGCTTCGGTGCAATACCGCACGGTGGCTTCGCGATCCCCACGGCCACGGGCGACGATCCCTCTGAGGGCCAGCCATTGGGCGAGCATGGATTTTTGCGCGGTAGCTGAAGGCGCCGGCAGGAACCGACTCAGGTGGGCGGCGAGCTCTTCGGCGGCGTCCAACTGACAGGCCAGCCCCAGCGCCCAGCTGTACAGCACAATCAGCCGCGGCGTGCTGATAAGCAGGCTGTCGGGCAAGTCCATTTTCCAGCGCAGCAACATGCCAACGTTCTGCTCGGCCAGCAACTGCTCTTCCGAAAGGTTCTGCACCAGATTCGCCGCCACATCCAGGTGCCCGGCCCGCAGCGCCTGTTCCACGGCTTCGTCGATCAGACCCTGGGCATTGAACCAGCGGCAGGCTCGCAGGTGCAGGGTCGCGGCCGGCACCACGGCTGGCGCGCTGGGGCGACTTCGCAGCAGGTCGGAAAACAAATGGTGGTAGCGATACCAGTGGCCATGCTCGTCCAGCGGCACCAGGAACACCTGATGAGCCGCCAGATAACGCAGGATCTCGGCACTGTCGTGAGCCTCGCGCACCGCGTCGCACAGCTCGCTGCAAAAGCGATCCTGGGGCGCGGTGTCGTAGAGGAACGCCTGTACTTCGGCGGGCAGGCAATCGATGACTTCCTCGAGCAGGTAATCGCGGATCAGCCCTTCCCCGCCGTGCAAGGCCTGGGGCAGCAAGCCTTCGGTGCCAGCTTCGGACGCCGCCAACAGCCAGAAGCGCAACCCTGCCACCCAGCCTTCGCTGCGCTGGATGAGATTTTCCAGGGCCTCGCCGCGCAACGAACTGCTGTGGTGCTGCAGCAGGGTCAGGGCCTCGTCATGGGTCAAGCGCAAGTCTTGCTCATTGAGTTCCAGCAATTGCCGTGACAGGCGCAGGCGTGCCAGGTGCCAGTCCGGGCGCTGGCGACTGGTGACCAGCACCAGCAATCCCTCGGGCAGGTGGTTGAGGAAAAATTGCAGGCAGCGATCCAGCACCGGGCTCTGCGCCAGATGATAATCGTCGAGCACCAGCAGCAGCGGATCAGCGGGCGACAAGTGACTCGACAGTTCATCCAGCAGGCCGTCGAGCCATTCTTCAAAAGCAAAGGGTTGATGCCGCTGGCGCATTTTCAGCAACCCCAGCGCCCGACGCCCCAATTGCGGAAAGAATGCCTGGAGCCCCTCCAGCAACCGTTCGAGGAAGCGCCCCGGATCGTTGTCCCGGGCGCTTAGACCAAGCCAGAGGCTTTGCCAATGCGCCGGCAGGCTCTGGCAGAACTCCACCGCCAGAGAGCTTTTGCCAAACCCTGCCGGCGCACTCACCAACAGCAACCGGCCGCCGAGCCCCGCCTTCAGACGCTCGCACAACCGCGGCCGCAGAACGTGACCGTCAGGCAAGGGCGGGCGATAAAAACGCCCGTCCTGTGCCGCGACGGCTGCGCGGGCTGTATCTGGAAGTGAGGACAAATCAGTCATGGCCGGCTCTTTTGAAATGCGGATGGCGGCGTAGCAGATGTCCGCAGACTAGCGGTAAACAAGGAGGTATTGAAGGGAGTGCTACAAATGGCTACAAAAAGACTACACGTTGGCAGGGCTGCCAAGACCCTCTATTTTTTTGCTGCAAACCCCATTGTGGCGAGGGAGCTTGCTCCCGCTGGGCTGCGAAGCAGCCCCGAGATCTGGCGCTGCCAGGGTATGTCAAAACAAGGGTTGCCTGCCATAGGGGTTGCTGCGCAACCCAGCGGGAGCAAGCTCCCTCGCCACAGGAGGCGGTGTTTGCAGGTAGAAAATAAACGCCCCGAACCAGTCGGGGCGTTTATTCGAGGATGCGGCCTCGGGGTCAAGCAGTTTAGCGGATGCCGTCCTGACGCAGTGCGTTCGGGGTGAAGTCGGCAGTGCTGGCGGTGAAGCCGAAGTCGTAGGCCGATTTTTCTTCGTTCTTCATGCCCAGCGCCAGGTAGCGGCCCGATTGCAGGTCGTAGAGGGTTTCCACGGCGTACCACGGCACTTGCTTGTCGTAGTAGTTCTCGGCATGGGCCTCGGCGACGCGCCACAGTTGGCCGCGACCGTCGTAGTGGTCGATCACCGCCGCTTGCCAGGTGTCCTCGTCGATGAAGAAGTCACGCTTGGCGTAGATGTGGCGCTGGCCTTCCTTCAAGGTGGCGGTCACGTGCCAGACGCGACGCAGCTCGTAGCGGGTCAGGTCCTGGTTGATGTGGCCGGCCTTGAGGATGTCGGCATACTTGAGTTGCGGCGAGTCGATCTTGTAGCTGTTGGCGGCGATGTACAGCTCCTTCTTGCCTTCCAGTTTCCAGTCGTAGCGGTCCGGCGCGCCGTTATACATGTCCAGGTTGTCAGAAGTACGCAGGCCGTCAGCAGCGGTACCCGGCCCGTCATAGGACACTTGCGGCGCCCGGCGCACACGGCGCTGGCCGGCGTTGTAGACCCAGGCCGAACGCGGTTCCTTCACCTGGTCGAGGGTTTCGTGCACCAGCAGCACACCACCGGCCAGGCGCGCCGGCGCGGTCACTTGCTGCTTGAAGTAGAACAGGATGTTGCCAGGGTTGGCCGGATCGAAGTCCTTCATCTTGTCGCGGAACACGAACTGGTCGCGGAAGTACACCAGGCTGTAGGAGCCGTTGGGTTGCGGCGTGGCCTGGGTCACCAGGCGCGTCACGCTGCCGCCGCGATAGCGGGTGATGTGGTTCCAGATCACCTCGACGCCGCTCTGGGGGATCGGGAACGGAACGGCCGTCTCGAAGTTCTCCAGGCCGTTGCCGCCGGAAACCAGCTTGGTGTTGACCGCGTTTTTCTTGATGGAGGCGTACACCTCATCCGGCACGGTGGCGCCACGATGGGTCGGGTAGACCGGCATCTTGAAGGTTTCCGG
This sequence comes from Pseudomonas sp. RGM2987, assembly GCF_022952855.1. Classification (GTDB taxonomy): domain Bacteria; phylum Pseudomonadota; class Gammaproteobacteria; order Pseudomonadales; family Pseudomonadaceae; genus Aquipseudomonas. The sequence continues at coordinate 112,348 of NZ_JALJDX010000216.1, forward strand.
GTAGCGCTTGAACATCGCGTACTGGCCCGGTGCGAGTTTGTCCTTGTACTGCTCGACGTTCTGCGCGGTGATGGTGAACAGCGGTTTTTCACTGGCGTACGGGTCGGCGAGGAAGCCTTTGCTATCGACGGCGCCGACGTTCTTGGCCATGGGTTTCCAGGCCGAAATCGACCCATCGGCATTGCCGGCCATTTCGGCGCCCATTGGTGTCAGGCTCTTGCCCAGTTTGTCGGCTTCTGCGGCAGGCACCGCCGCCATGACGCTGGCGGCCAGCAGGGAGACTCCCAGCACGCCGACCTGCAACAGACTCTTTGTTATTTTCATAGTGTGTCGTCCTGAAATACGGTGCTTAGAAAGTCACGCCGACGCTGAGCGCCAGGAAGTCGCGATCGTCCACGGTGCTGAAGTCGCCACCAAAGAAGTTGGTGTAGGCCAGGCTCGCGTTGTAGGTGTTCTGGTACTCGGCATCCAGCCCGAGGCTGACGGCCTTGCGGCCTTCCTCGAAGTTGCCGCCAGGACCTGGCGAGTAGCCTTTGACGTCATGGGACCAGGCCACGTTGGGCTTGAGGTTTACCCCGGCGAAGACATCCGGGTATTCCCAGATGGCACGTGCGCGATAGCCCCAGGAGGTGGCGGTGGTGAAACCGTCGTTGTTGCAGTTGCTGTTCACGTTGCCGGCGGTCTGACCGCCACCTGCGGCTGTCGAAGCGTTGAGCGCATTACAGAAGTTGTTCGGTAACTGCCCCGGACCGAATACCGGGTCACGGCCATAGCGTGCATCGGATTTGCTATCCAGCCCACCAACATGAGTCACCCCGACCTCACCCACCAGGGTCAGGCGGCTAGCCCCCATGACTTGATCCAGGAAGTGCGTGAAGGTGGTCTGAAACTGTGTGATTTCCTTACGGGTATAACCGTGGAGGTCCTGGCCGGGGGTGCCTTGCAGTACCGAAGCATTGCCAAATCCGGGCAGCGGTGTCACACCGGCAAAAAGAATATCCGTGGTGCTCAGTTGCACTGGCGCATTCGGGCGATAGCTGATTTCACCGCTCCATGCCGTGCCGGTGGGCAGTGTTGTGGAGAAGCTCAGGCCATACAGGCGGATATCTTCCGGATACTCGACGAAATATTTCGAATTACCCGCGACCAGTAGCGGCGCCAGCCTGGCGAACGCCGGAGGCAAGCCTGCCGCAAGGTTATAGACCGATTGCGGAGCGCCTGTGGCGCTGAAAATCGGCGCACGGCTGTGGTAATTCATGAAGTAGGCGCCGAACTCGGTGTCCAGTGGCTCGAACATGTACTTCATGGATGCGCCCCACTGGCCTCCATCTCGGGCATCGCGATCCGCACCGCGCCGCACCAGCACACCCTCCTCGTTGACATCGACGCCAAAAGCGGCTGCTGGCCCCAATGCCGCTGCCGGAAGGGTCGAACGCTTGTTCAACACCCGCAGGTTATCGGAGCACCCATCGGCAATCACATCCGGCTGGGAGAAGAACGTACCGCAGTTATCCACCACGGTCTGGTCCCACTCCAACTGGTAGAACGCCTCGGCCGACAGGTTGTCGGTCAGGCTCTGGGAGACGTAGAACATGTTGACCGGGATCAGGCCTTCCTTGATCTCGGCGCCAGGGCGACGGAATGCGGACACGTCGACCGGGTTGATGGAGTTGATGCCGCCCTGGATGAAGGTGCTTTCACCCCAGCTGACCACCTGCTTGCCCAGGCGGACCGAACCCGGCTGATCGGCAATGGCATAGTTGTGGTAGACGAACGCATCGAGGATCTGCCCGCCGGAAGACTTGGCGCCTTCCTTGCGATTGTTGTCGCTGATGTCCTTGAACTCGCGGTTTTCGTCCTTCAGCTCAAAGTCGTACCAGTACTTGCCACGGACAAACACGCCGGTATCGCCGTATTTCAGTTCGAGGTCGTGGATACCTTTGAAGATCTTCGAGAAGGTTTCCCCGCGCTTGAAGTTCAAGTGACCGTCATCGGAGGTCTGGGACAGGCCCTTGCCGCCGTTGTTGACACCGATCAGGTCGCTGTTGGGCTTGGCCGTGGACCAGCTCGCGCCGACCGACAGGGACGAGTCGAACTGGCCTTCGATTTCACCGATGTTGAAGCTGACGCCGAAAGCAGGCCCGGCGAGCGAAGAGGCGAGACTGACCGCCAGAGGCAATTTTGCCCGGCGCCAGAACGTGGTTGCTGAGGTCATCGACGCTACTCCATGTGCATTATTGTTATGGCAGTGAATATTCCAGGAACACTTCAACGGCTGGGAGCGGCAGCGTCCCGACATCCGTGGAAGTCGCATCGCCCGTTCGTGCGTGCGCCCCGTTCCTGAAGATCCGTGAGCGGACTATAGCCAGCAGGTAGTACGGCTTGATCCCTCTAAAGTGTGATTTGCAGCCCTCGACCACTCTGGAACAGTCCTTTCGCCAGGCCGACAAGTATCGGCACGGCAAGGATGGCTGAAATTCGCGGTTTGACAAGGCAAGCGCTTGCTTGGTGGGGTTTGCGTGCCCTTTCGGACACGCAAGAACAGCTCAAAGCGTGGATAGGAAGGCGCTGTTATTGCTCTGCCATTCGGTGATGTCGACGCGGATGCGCTTCTTGTCGAGCTTGCCGACGCTGGTCTTGGGAATTTCCGTAACAAGGGCGATCTGGCTCGGGATCGCCCACTTGCTCAGGTGCCCCAATTCAACGAACGGCTTGAGGTGTTCCTTGACCTCACGCGCCCCGATCTGATGCCCCTCGCGAACCACCAGCAAGGCAAATGGCCGCTCGCCCCACTGCGGATCGGGAATGCCAACCACTGCTACTTCGCGTACCGCCACGTGACGGCTGATGAGGTCTTCCAGGTCCAGGGAGGAAATCCATTCGCCACCGGTCTTGATCACATCCTTGATGCGATCACGGATATCGATGAACCCCATGCCATCGAGCGTGGCAACGTCACCGGTGTGCAGCCAGCCACCGGCCCAGAGCTCGGCGCCTTTCTGCGGTTCGTTGTAGTAGCCCTCGGTGAGCCACGGCGCGCGCAACACCAGTTCGCCCTGGGTCTCGCCGTCGGCTGGCAGGAAACGTCCCTCGCTGTCGACAATCGCCGCCTCCACCAAGGGCCCCGGCACGCCGGCCTTGATCCGGTAGGTGGTGCGCTCGTCTTCGCTGCCGGCCATCAACTCTTCATTGAGGTGCGCGCAGGACACCAGTGGCCCGGTCTCCGACATGCCATAGGCGGCGGTGAGCTGGATGCCCCGGTCCTTGGCAGCCTCGTACAGGCTGCGGTTCAGGGCGCTGCCACCGATGACGATTTTCCAGCCACCGAAGTCGGTGTCCTGGGCGCCTTTGGCGTTGAGGACCATTTGCAGGATGGTCGGCACGCAATGGGAGAACGTGACCTTCTCCTTGCGCCACAGCTGGACCAGGAACTCAGGATCGTAACGGCCAGGATAAACCTGCTTGAGCCCGAGCATGGTCGCCACGTAGGGCAGGCCCCAGGCATGGACGTGGAACATCGGCGTGATCGGCATGTACACGTCATTGGTGCCCAACAGCCGCACGCTGTCGATGGCCCCCATGATCGTCGCCACGCCCATGGTGTGCAGCACCAGCTGCCGGTGGGTGAAGTACACGCCCTTGGGATTGCCCGTGGTACCGGTGGTGTAGAACGTGGTGGCGACGGAGTTCTCGTCGAAGTCCTCGAAGTCGTAGGTCGGAGCGGCGGCGGCCAGCAACTGTTCGTACTCGCCCACCAGGTTCGGCAGCTCGGCGGTTTTTTCCGGCAGGTCGGTCAGCAGCAAAGTCTTCTCGACCGTGGTCAGGTGCCCGGCAATCGCCTGGTACAAGCCGACGAACTCGCTGTTGACCAGCACGAAGCAGTCCTCGGCGTGGTTCATGGTGTAGACGATCTGTTCCGGTGACAGGCGCACGTTGATGGTGTGGATCACCGCGCCGATCATCGGGATCGCGAACATGCATTCCAGGTAGCGATGGCTGTCCCAGTCCATCACCGCCACGGTATCGCCAGCCTTGACCCCGGCCTCGGTCAATACATTAGCCAGCCGCGCGACCCGCTCGATCAGCGTCGGGTAGCTGTAGCGCAACTGGTCACGGTAGATGATCTCGCGGGTTTTCTCGTAACGCGTGCCGGACATCAGCAGCCGCTTGATCAGCAGCGGATATTGATAAGCGCCTTCGGCTGGAGGAATAACGCGAGTCTGCAACATAGGGGTCCCTTTTCTGGCTGCACGGTCTTGGCTTGCGATAAGCACTTTAGAGCGCTTATACACGGATCAAATCAGCCAAAGGAATGATTTGATCGGCACGCAACTGGTAGCCTTGAGCCATCTCTGAGCGACTGCGCAACACTTGCCAGGACCGCGCCGGTCAGTGCATCTCGGTGAATGCCAGCTTGACGCCGATGGCGACGAGCACCGCGCCCATGGTTCGGTCGAACCAGTGGCCCATGCGGGCGAATCCGGCTCGCACCCGCTGCTGGCTGAACAGCATCGCCACCAGGCAGAACCAGGCCGCCGTCGCAACCGCCAGGTACACGCCGTAGCCGGCCTGGACGGCCAGGGGCGTATGCGGGTTGATCACCACGGTGAACAGCGACAGGAAAAACAGCGTGGCCTTGGGGTTCAAGCCGTTGGTGACAAAGCCTGCGGTGAACGCACCACGAGCCGTACGTTCGCCGGTTTCCTTGTGCAGATCGTCTGTGGCAGGCTTGGCCGGTTGTGCGCGCAATGCCTTGAAGCCGATGTACAGCAGGTACGCGGCGGCTGCCCACTTCAACGCGTTGAACAGCACGATCGACTGCGACACGATCAAGCCGATGCCCAGCAGCGAATAGCCGACGTGCAGGAAAATCGCTGTGCCCACGCCCAGCGCGGTCCAGGTCCCGGCACGTCGGCCGTGGGTCACGCTTTCACGCACCACCACGGCAAAGTCCGGCCCGGGACTGGCGACCGCCAGCAGGTGGATCAGGGCGACGGTGAGGAATTCGGCGAGGTACATGGGGGGCTCCTTGTTGTTGAAATACCGTGGCGAGGGAGCTTGCTCCCGCTCGAGTGCGCAGCGCTCGCATGCTCAAGGGGCCGCTTCGCAGCCCAGCGGGAGCAAGCTCCCTCGCCACGGTCCGGCGTCATGCCACAGTTCATCTGATAGGCTCGCCACATTACGCCTTCAAGCCTCTTCATAACAGGTACAGCTGATGACAAATACCGCCCGCGCCGTTTTCCTCGACCATTCGTCCCTGGACCTCGGCGACCTGGACCTGAACCCGCTGCGCGATTGCTTCGGTGACCTGCAATTGTTCGCCCGCACAACAGCGGACCAGGTGACCGAGCGGCTCAAGGACGCCAGCGTGGCGATCACCAACAAAGTAGTGATCGACGCGGCCGCGATGGCCGCCAGCCCCGGTTTGAAGCTGATCCTGATCAGCGCCACCGGCACCAACAACGTCGACCTGGAGGCGGCCCGGCGCCACGGCATCACGGTGTGCAATTGCCAGGGCTACGGCACCCCATCGGTGGCCCAGCACACCATCATGCTGTTACTCAACTTAGCGACGCGCCTGGCCGACTATCAAAAAGCGGTCGGCGAGGGTCGCTGGCAGCAGGCCTCGCAGTTCTGCCTGTTGGACTATCCGATTATCGAGCTGGAGGGCAAGACCCTGGGGCTGCTGGGCCACGGTGAACTGGGCAGCGCCGTCGCACGCCTGGCCGAAGCCTTCGGCATGCGCGTGCTGCTGGGGCAGATTCCAGGGCGCCCGCCCCGCCCCGAGCGCTTGCCGCTGGACCAACTGTTGCCGCAAATCGATGCCCTGACGCTGCATTGCCCGCTCAACGAGCACACCCGAAACTTCATTGGCGCTCGGGAACTGGCGCTGCTCAAACCCGGTGCCTTCGTGATCAATACCGCACGCGGCGGCCTGATCGACGAACAGGCCCTGGCCGACGTGCTGCGCAACGGTCATTTGGGCGGCGCCGCTACCGATGTGTTGAGCGTGGAGCCACCGACCCAGGGCAACCCGCTGTTGGCGCCCGATATCCCCCGGCTGATCGTCACCCCCCACAACGCCTGGGGCAGCCGCGAGGCGCGGCAACGGATCGTCGGCCAGATGAGCGAAAACGCCCAGGCCTTTTTCAGCGGTACAGCACGACGGGTTGTCAGTTGATAAACTGCCGCACTTTTTTTCAAGGAGCAGACCATGGATCCGCGCAGTGAAGTACTGCTTCGTCAGGCCGAGTTATTCCAGGGCGCGGTCCTGCTGGCCGGCCTGCCCGCCGACGACCTGCTCGGCCGCCTGCCCGACGCTCATGGCTGGTGCTGGCATGCCGGTGACCAGGCCGCGCTGGACGCACGCTTCCCCGAGCGCAGCCATTTTGGCGTGAATGTCCCTGAGCGAGCCTTCGACACCGCCGTGGTGTTCTTGCCCAAGGCCAAGGATCTCACCGACTACATTCTCAATGCCGTGGCCGCACGCCTGGCCGGTCGCGAGGTGTATCTGGTGGGCGAGAAACGCAGCGGCATCGAGGGCGCGTCCAAGCAGCTCAATCCATTCGGCAAGCCGCGCAAGCTCGACAGCGCCCGGCACTGCCAGTTGTGGCAGGTCACTGTCGCCGAGGCACCTGAAGCCAAGCCCCTGGAAAGCCTGGCCCAGACTTACGAACTGCCCCTGGCCGAAGGCCCGCTGAAAGTCATCAGCCTGCCCGGGGTGTTCAGCCACGGTCGCCTGGACCGCGGCAGTGCGTTGCTGTTGGAGCACCTGGATAAACTGCCCAGCGGCCATCTGCTGGACTTCGGCTGCGGCGCCGGTGTACTGGGGGCAGCGGTCAAGCGTCGCTATCCGCACAACACCGTCACGCTGCTGGACGTGGATGCCTTCGCCGCCGCCAGCAGTCGCATGACCCTGGCCGCCAATGGCCTGGAGGCCGAGGTACTGACCGGCGACGGGATCGACGCCGCACCGATGGGCTTGAGCGCAATCCTGAGCAACCCGCCGTTCCATGTCGGGGTTCACACCGATTACCACGCTACGGAAAACTTGTTGCGAAAAGCAGCCAAACACCTGAAAAACGGCGGCGAACTTCGTCTGGTGGCCAACAGCTTCCTCAAGTATCAACCGCTGATCGAAGAGCATCTGGGCATCTGCGCGATCAAGGCCGAGGGCCAGGGGTTTCGCATCTACCGGGCCAAGCGTGGTTGAAGTTTTTTAAAGAACAGCACTTGCCCAATCGGATTTGCCTAGGCAGAATCCGCTCCGTCCTAGGGGAGTAGTCTCCCGCGAGCGCCATGCTCGCCCGGCATACGTCAACATACTTGGTCAGCAGACCATGGCGTATGCGGCCCAAGCGTCCACGCAGATGGTCGCTGGGTTTGACAAGACCTATGACACGCACACCTTACCCGGGGCGGGAAGGCTGTACGTGTCATAGCCGTGTCGACCCGCCCCCTTTAGGAAACCCTGATGCTGGACTCTCTCCTCGTACCTACCGCCATCGTTGCGCTGGCCGAAATCGGCGACAAGACGCAATTGCTCGCGCTCGTGCTGGCGGCTCGCTTTCGCAAACCCTGGCCGATCATCGCCGGTATCGTCGCCGCGACCCTTGCCAACCACGCGGCCGCCGGGGCGGTTGGGGCATGGGTCGGCAGTATTTTTTCAGACGCCGTGTTGCACTGGATCCTGGCCGCGAGCTTCGCCGCCACCGCACTGTGGACACTGGTCCCGGACAAGCTGGACGATGACGAAGCCAACCCCGTACGCAAGTTCGGGCCGTTCCTGACCACGCTGATTGCGTTTTTCCTGGCGGAAATCGGTGACAAGACCCAAATCGCCACGGTGATGCTCGCCGCGCAATACCCGGAACTGTGGCTGGTGATCATCGGCACCACCGTGGGCATGTTGATTGCCAACGTGCCGGTGGTCCTGGCGGGCAACTTCGCCGCCGATAAACTGCCCTTGACCCTGATCCGCCGCCTGGCCGCTTCGGCCTTTTTCGTCCTGGCGATCGTGGCGGTGTACAAGGCGATGCAGAGTAGTGGCTGGGTTTGACCCAGGCTGGTGCAGGCTCTTGTGGCGAGAGAGCTTGCTCCCGCTGGGCTGCATAGCAGCCCTTTGGCTTCTGTCTGATGCACTGCGCTGGCAGATACATCCTGGGGTTGCTTCGCAACCCAACGGGAGCAAGCTCCCTCGCCACATAAAGCAGTATCAATGCAGGAGGCTGGTTATTTTTTAGCCTGCTGATACAACGGCATCACCTTCGGAATTGCCGCCTGCAACGAGGCGATCCGGCTGGTCGACGACGGGTGGGTGCTCATGAATTCCGGCGGAGCGCCTTCGGAGGCCTTGCTCATCTTGTTCCACAAGGTGATAGCGGCGTTCGGGTTATAGCCGGCGCGGGCAGCCAGTTCGAGACCGATCAGGTCGGCTTCATTCTCGTTGCCACGGCTGTTGGGCAAGGTCATGCCGTAGTTGGCGACGGTATCGGCCAACGCCAGGCTGTCCTGGCCCAATCCGAACAAGGCACCGGCGCCCTGCTTGGCCATTTCGATGCCATAGGCCTTGGACATCGCTTCGCGCCCGTGCTCGCGCAGGGCGTGGGCAATTTCATGCCCCATGACCGCGGCGATTTCATCGTCGGTCAGCTTCAGCGAATCGATCAGGCCGGTGTAGAAAATGATCTTGCCGCCAGGGCCGCAGTTGGCGTTGAGCTCGTCACTCTTGATCAGGTTCACTTCCCACTTCCATTGTGCCGAGTCCGGGCGGAACACCGGTGCCTGGGCGATCAATCGGTCGGCAATGGCCTGGACCCGCTTGGCTTCGCTGCTGGTCTTGTCCAGCACGCCCTGGGTGCTCGCCTCGCCCACGGTCTTCTGATAGGACTGGGCGTACATCTGGTTGACTTCATCGGTCGACAGCATGCTGAACATGTACTGCTTGCGCTCCACACCCACGGCTCCGCCGCTGGTGGTATTGACCGACTGGCAACCGGCGAGCAGCAGCGCCGCACTCAGCGCACTCACCATCAAAGTCTTGTTCATATAAGTAGCTCCCTGGAAACGTGGGCGTATCCTATGCGCGGTTTTGTATCGGCGCCAGATACACGATTCGCAACTACAGGTTTTTCCGACAAATCCCACACCGGTCATTTGCGACACCGACAGTTTCAAAACGGCCATCCGACGAACAGCGTCTCATGCCGCGCCTCCCCGACGCCGATACAAGCTTCAGACGTCATCCCGCGTCCGGAGCCAATATGAAATTCAAATCGATCCAGTTTTCCGTCGCCGCCCTGGCCGGTGCCATCGTGCTCAGCGTGGTCGGCGCGCTGGTGCTGTACGCGCTGTTTGCCGGCGCCCGTACCCAGGAAATGGTGCAGCAGCGCACCAAGGCGCAATTCGAACAACTCATCGAGCAACGCCTCAGCGCACTGGCGCGCACCCAGGCCAGCCTGATCCAACGGGAACTGGAAGCCCCGCTGCAGCTTGCCAAGGGTCTTGCCACCACCAACGCACTGATGGGCATGAATGGCACGGACGGCAACCCGCAACTCAAGATGCCTCGCGAGCAAATGATCAGCCTGCTGCGTGAGACCGTGGTACGCAATCCGAAAGTGCTCGGTGCCTACATCGCCTGGGAACCGAACGCCATCGACCACGACGATGCCAGTTACGTGAACAGCCCTGTGTTGGGCATGGAAACCAACGGACGCTTCCTGCCGTGGTGGTTTCGCAATCAGGACGGCACCCTGGGCCTGGAGAAGCTCGCCGACGTGACCGACCAGAAACTGCTATCCACCGGGATCCGTGCCAGTGAGTACTACCTGTGCTCCCAAGACAGCAAGAAGGCCTGCGTGATCGACCCGGCGCCCTACCGCGTCGGCAGCACCATGACCATGCTCGCCTCGTTCATCGAACCGATCATGATCGATGGCAAGTTCCAGGGCATTGTCGGCGCCGACCTGTCGGTGAACTTCATCCAGGACATGCTCGTCGCCGCCGACGCCAAGCTATACAACGGCGCCGGGGAAATGGCCCTGCTGTCCAGCAACAACCGGTTCGTGGCGTTCACCAAGGATCCGAGCAAGCTGGGGGAAAAGGCCAGCGACCTGCTCGATGCCAGCGAACTGGACAACCTGGGCAAACTCGGCGCGGGTGAAGTGCGCTACGACATCGATGAAGAGCACGGCCATATCGAGGTGTACATGCCGTTCGGCATCGGCGAGACCAGCGCACGCTGGACACTGATGTTGCAGTTGCCGCTGAACGCGGTGATGGCCGACCTGCAAGCCTTGCAGAAAGACCTCAACGAACAACGCGAAACCGACATCTTCGGCATGGCCATGGTCGGGCTGGCGATTGCCGCTATCGGCCTGCTGGTGATCTGGTTGGTGGGCCACGGCATCGCCCGTCCGCTCAAGCAGATGGTGGCGATGCTCGATGACATCGCCCAGGGCGAAGGCGACCTGACCCGTCGCCTGGTGAGTGATCGCGCCGATGAACTGGGGGCGATTGCCCGGGGCTTCAACACCTTCCTGAGCAAGTTGCAGGGAATGATCACCCAGGTGGTGACGTCGGTGCAGAGTGTCAGCGATTCGTCGGAACACACCGCCGATATCGCGATCCGCACCAACCAGGGCGTGCACAAGCAGATGTCGGAGATCGATCAGGTCGCCACTGCCGTGCAGGAAATGACCGCCACCGCCCAGGACGTGGCACGCAACGCGACCCAGGCCGCCCAAGCCGCCAGTCATGCCGACCAGGCCGCCAGCCAGGGCATGCAGATCGTACAGGACACCTCCACGTCCATCGGCGCCCTGGCCGTGGAAATCGGCCGGGCCGTCGGGGTGGTACAGAACCTGGCCAAGGACAGCGAGAACATCAATGCGATCCTGACCGCGATTCGCGGGATCGCCGAACAGACCAACCTGCTGGCGCTGAACGCGGCCATCGAGGCAGCCCGGGCCGGCGAACAGGGACGTGGGTTCGCGGTGGTGGCTGATGAAGTACGTAACCTGGCACAAAAGACCCAGCAGGCTACGGAAGAAATCCAGTCGATGATCCAGCAGCTGCAACAAGGCACGCGGGACGTGGTGCGGGTCATGGAGGACAGCCAGCACCGCACCGATGAAAGCGTGCAGCACGCGGCGAAAGCGGCCCAGGCGCTGGAGACGATCACCCAGGCCGTGTCGGTGATCAACGACATGAACACCCAGATTGCCAGTGCTGCCGAGGAACAGAGTGCCGTGGCCGACGACATCAACCGCAACGTGATCAACATCGGCCAGGTGGCGAACGAAGTCGCCAGCGGCGCCGACGAGTCCAGCGCCGCCAGCGCCGGGCTGACCAAACTGGCGGAACAGCAGCGGCGGTTGATCAATCAGTTCAGGGTTTGATCCAGAGGCCCCCATCGTCGGATCGCCGCCCGGAGCAAGCCCGCTCCCACAGGGGTTGGTGGCGAACACATGTTTTGCGGACACCGCACCTCTCATGTGGGAGCGGGCTTGCTCGCGAAAGCGGCGTGTCAGGTAATGCAGTTTTGTCTGGTCTATTGCTTTCGCGAGCAGGCTGCTCCCACAGGGGTTGGTGGCGAATACATGTTTTGCGGACACCGCACCTTTCATGTGGGAGCGAGCCGGCTCCGGGCGGCGATCCGACGATGAGGCCGGCCCAGGCACCGCACACTCAAGCCGGTGTCAGGCACTCCGGCCCGTTGAGTTTCGGGTCGTTGATCAGGTTGGCCAGCACCCGCTCGCGCAGGGGCAGCGGTTCGCTTGCCAGCAATCCTTGCAGGGCGTGCAGCGGCGTTTCGGGGTCGAGCCACAGGCGCTGGCCTTGTTCGTCCAGGATCAATGGCCGGCGCTGGCCCGCTGCGGGCTGGGTGATGACGGCGGTGCTCAGCCACACCTGTTCCTGCACCGGGTAGGCTTCCCAGATGGCCGCGAAGAACAGCGACGACCCCTCCCCCGGTGTCAGCCAGAACGGACGCTTGCGCGTGCCGCCGCGCCACTCGTAAAAGCCGTTGGCCGGCAGCAGGCAGCGACGCAGGCGCAAGGCTTCACGGAACATCGGCTGCTCGGCCACGGTTTCGGCCCGGGCATGGGCCGGCGTGCGGGACAGGTCGGTCAGCCACGGCGGCGTCAGTCCCCAGCGCGCCCGGGCCAGTTCGCGTTGGCCCGCGGCGTTGGCACGCAGCATCAGCACCGAATCGTTAGGCGAAATATTCCATTGGGCCTTCTGGTCGGCAGGAAAGCCGGGCAAGGCCGCGAAAGCGGGGTTCCAGCGAAACAGGGCATAACGTCCACACATGGGGCAACACGACTCTTGATCGAACGGCCGCCAGCCTAGCAGACCAGCGTGCCGGGGTAACTGTCCGGTTCATCGCCGGGCAGCGGCAGCGCGGCATTGTAAGCGGCGATGAGCTCCCGAGCGTATTGCGCCTGATCATCGTCCACCGCCAGCCCCAACAGGCCTTGCATCGGCAACTCGCCGACGCCGCCCACCAGGTCGCGCCCCACCAGATGTGCCGTAATGCCTTCGCTGGCGAGCATGCCTTGCAGCAATTCGCCTTCCATCAGGTTTTCCAGCTCGTAGATTCTGCGCATCAATGCCCCCGTCAGTCGTTTTCGCCAAAGACCTCGAGATGCCACTCTTGACCATGGACTTGCAGGACGAACGTGATCGGCCGGCAACACACCTGGCAGTCCTCGATATAGGTCTGGTCGCCGCCGGACAGATCCACGCTGGTTTCAACTTCTTCGCCACAATAAGGACAATCGTACAGCGCGGTTTCCAGCATCGCGGGCCTCCCAGGTGACTTGTGCGTATAATCGCCGGTCTATTTGCAGGGCTATTTTCATCTGGCTTATCTTCCAGAGCGGGCCCTGTCATTTTTTTGATCGAACTTTTACTTACCCTAGCCGTTTCCAACAAGAGAGCATGATGGGCGAATTCGATGCCATCCGACCTTACGACGACAGCGAAGTCCCAGCAGTGCTGGCCCGGCTGCTCGGCGACAAGGCGTTTCTAGATATCCTCACCCACTTCCGCTTCCCGCGCCTGGCCGGCGCCCTCGGCTGGATGCTCAAACCCCTTATAGCGCAAAGATTGCGTCGTGAGTTCGCCGGCGTGACGTCGGTCGCCACGTTGCAGGACAAAGTGGAGTTCTACGTCGACCACACCATCGAGCGCGCCACCGATGGCGTAACCTACACCGGCGTGGAGCAGTTCAAGTCCGGCAGTGCGTACCTGTTCATCGCCAACCACCGCGACATCGTGATGGACCCGGCGTTCGTCAACTATGCGGTGTACCACGCTGGCCTGCCGACTCCGCGCATCGCCATTGGCGACAACCTGCTGCAAAAGCCTTTTGTCAGCGACCTGATGCGCCTGAACAAAAGCTTCATCGTGCACCGCTCGCTCACCGGGCGACGGGAAAAGCTCGCGGCGTACCAGCTGCTGTCGGCGTACATCAATCACTCGATCCGCAACGATTGCGCCTCGATCTGGATCGCCCAGGCCGAGGGCCGGGCCAAGGACGGTGACGACCGGACCGAATCGGCGATCCTCAAGATGTTCCACATGAGCCGCAAGGACGAGCCGTTCGGCGAGGTCATCCAGTCATTGAACCTCACGCCGGTGTCCATCAGCTACGAGTACGACCCGTGCGACCAGGCCAAGGCTCGCGAGTTGTACATCCGCGCCACCACTGGCACCTACACCAAGGCGCCGGGCGAGGACGACGTGAGCATCGCCAAGGGGATCACCGGCTACAAAGGCCGGGTCCACGTGAACTTTGCCGCGCCGATCACCGAACTGTTCGAAGACACCAAGCAACTGGCCGTGGAGATGGACCGGCAGATTCTCGGTGGCTATCGCCTGTTCCCGGTGCACTACCTGGCCTACGCCCAATGGGCCGACGCCGACCCGCAGTTGCAGGTGCCCACGGCCGCCGAGGTGTTTGGCGCCGAGGAACTGGCCAAGGCCGAACAGGAATGGCAACGCCGGCTGGACGCGTGCCCACCGGAACACCGACCGTTCCTGGTGTTGCAGTATGCGACGCCGGTGCGTAATCAGTATCGGGTCAAGGCGGGGTTGGCTTTGTAAGGCAGAGGATGTCCGCCCTCAAAAAAACCGGCACTTGTGGCGAGGGAGCTTGCTCCCGCTCGAGTGCGCAGCACTCGCAAAACAGAAGGGCTGCTACGCAGCCCAGCGGGAGCAAGCTCCCTCGCCACAAAAGCGCGCCTGCCTGGTGATGACCTTTGCAGGTTGCCTCAGCGAATCTGCGTACTGACCCACGACACCAGCAACGCCAACGCCAGGCAGCCAAAACCGAACCTGTAGAAGAAGCGATTCATGCGCTGAGTGGCGAGGTCCAGCAGCGCTTCGAATCGCTCGTTGCCTTCGCGATTGCGCGCTTCCAGGCACGCCCGGGCCCGTTGCTCACGGCGGCGCGTCGCATGCAGCACCCAGCCGCCAGGGCAGGCGAACAGCAATGCCAGCAGGTTGACCAGTTTGGCGGGGTGGTTGGCGAACAGCGAAAGCAGTTGCAGCGACATCAAAAACCTCAGGAACGCGAGCGACGAACGGGGCGCGGATTCTACCGAAAGCCCATCGCCCTGCCCCGTTTTTTCCGACCTGTGGGGGCAAGCCCTACTCCCACAGAAACGTGTTCTTACAAAAGTGAGTTCTTACAGAGATTTGCTGTTGGGACTGAGGGCTACGGATTAATTTCAACCGTCACGATTTCGTCATCTGAGCAGGCCACTCTGTCGCCCGTCAAAACCTGCACGGACCCCATCATGCTTCACGCCGAAAACCAGGATCGTCTCTATCTCATCAGCCCGAGCGAGGAACAACAGAACCTCGTCGGCAGCCTGTCTTTCAATGTCCAGGACCGACATTGGCTGGTCTACTGCGCCCTCGGCGGGCATCAACATGCCGACCTGCCCGAGGCCGACCTGCTGACCGGGATCAGTGTGCTGGAGTTCTATTCGCAGGCTGCCTGAAAATCGCAGCCATAAAAAAAGCCCCTGTGGGCGGGGGCTTGCTCGCTAAAGCGGTTGTCCAGTTACAACAAGGCCGAATGTACCGCCGCCTTCGCGAGCAAGCCCGCTCCCACAATGGGTTTTGAATTTAAAGCTTACTCGGCCAACACCTGCCCAATGGTCGGGTCCTTGAACAGCCGGGTCAGGGCGTCGCTCAATACGTCGCTGACCAGCTTGGTATTGGTGTCCTGGTTCGGCGCCATGCCGAAGCGCTGGTCCAGCGAAGCGCCATAGCGACCGCTGTAGCGGCGGTTGGCGTTCTGCACGTCGGAGCGGAAGGTCGCGCCGATGGTGGCCTCGGTCACGTACATGCCTTCCTTGGGCGACTGGTATTTGAGTTCGGCCAGGGTCACGGTCAGTTGCGGTGCGTTCAAGGCGTTGGCCGTCGGGGTGAAGCCCAGCAGGCGTACCGCAGCTTCAGCCTGGGCCTGCAATTTAGGCAGGATCTGCGCGCCCTGCACCGTGATCACGCTGGTTTCCGGGTACAACCCGCCGCGGGTGCCCAGGGTCGGCGAAGGACGACCATCCACCACACGCACGACTACCGGCTGGCCGCGACCCACGGGCGCCAGCTGGGCATTGAGCTTGGGCTCCGGGTTAAGTTGTTGCGGGCTGTGGGCGCAGCCGACGAGGGTCAGACTGGTCACAGCGATCAAACCGAACAACAGGCGTTGCAACATGCTCTTCTCTCCAGAATCGGGCACAAACAGGCCGGCAGTATAGCGGTGGGCCATCGCGGGGAACCAGCACCCCACGATGAATACTCAAATGTCTGACAAAACCCGCAAGGGGCGGTTCCTGTCTCCCCCCTTGTCACCCCCCCTTGTCACTCCATTGTCACGCTCCTTACACCGGCATGTCATGGCCCGCTGTCAGGCTTGAATACAAGTTTCCCTGACCCGGTATTCGATCATGCGCTTCCTTATTTCCCTGTTCACGCCGCGCCCGCATCATCGCAGCTTCGCCCTGCTGGACGGCAACGGCCGTTGCCAGGCATTCAAGCAGTGCAGCCTGCAACCGATGGGCGAGGGTTGGGTGGAAATCGAAGAGATTCGTCTCAACTGGCTGCACCAGCCGTTGCCCGCCAGTGCTCGCGTGCAGCCGCTTCGTGCCCGCTCACGCAACCGGCAACTGTTGACCATCTGACCGGACGGCTAATAAAAGTCATTAAACACGACCATTTCCCTGCGTTTCTTCGATACAATCTCCCCCCGATTATAAGGACGTCTCCTGATCGGGCCTCGCAACACCGCTGATGCGCTGGTATTGGCACCCCGCACCGCCCACAGAGAGCCGCCCACACAGATCGAGTGGAGCTGGCGCGCTTGCTGTTCTTCAGGCAAATCACCACTTTTCGCGAATCTGCAGAGCTGTCATTACGCTCGGTCACTGAGCTGTCTGCCCGTTTTGCCTGTCATGTATTACATGGGGGCAACCAAACCGGGCGCGGTGCCAGGCTGGGACAGCCCTTTTTTGAGGTTCACGTCTTCAAAAGAGCGTGAAAAAAACGGGTTTTCACAACTTCACAAGAGTGTGGCGAGCAAATGAAGAGTTTTGCGTCTGAACAAGCACCATTAGCGTCTGGAACAGCCCAACGACACAGGACCGGCCATCGTTCAAGAACCGGCGCCTGAAGCCTGTCCGCTACGGATTTGGTTGCACGAACGGATGTCTCGGCCATAAGTCGAATTGCCCGCCCGGCGCTTAAGTGAGTTCATAGGACGCTTGAGGCCAGGCTGCATGCATCCGCAGTAGTTGCGATAAATTGCGAAGATTCGGACATGGCGATCCTGGCCATGGATACCTGGGGCGCAACCGACCTGCCCCGCCACTCCTGGCCGCTATGCCGACAATTTGGTGCTGCAGATTTTGGAGACGCGTTAAATGGCGCATAACGAAGCAGTCGATGTAGTTCTGGTAGGGGCCGGCATCATGAGTGCCACCCTGGCCGTACTGCTCAAGGAGCTCGACCCCGCGATCTCGCTGGAAGTCGTCGAGCTGATGGATTCCGGTGCCGCGGAGAGTTCCAACCCCTGGAACAACGCCGGTACCGGTCACGCCGGGCTGTGTGAGCTCAATTACACGCCCCAGGCCGCCGATGGCAGTGTCGACATCAAGAAAGCCGTGCACATCAACACCCAGTTCGAGGTGTCGAAGCAGTTCTGGACGTACCTGACCAAGAAGGGCACGTTTGGCTCCTCCAAGTCCTTTATCGCCCCGGTGCCGCACCTCAGTTTCGTGCAGGGTGAAAAAGGCGTGTCGTTCCTCAGGAAGCGCTTCGAACTGCTGAGCCGGCATCACGCCTTCGCTGACATGGAATACACCGAAGACAAGGGCAAGATGGCCGAGTGGATGCCGCTGATGATGCCTGGGCGGCCCGCCGATGAAGTCATCGCCGCGACCCGGGTCATGAACGGCACCGACGTCAACTTCGGCGCCCTGACCAACCAGTTGCTCAAGCACTTGACCAGCGCCCCGGATACCCAGGTCAAGTACTGCAAGCGCGTCACCGGTCTCAAGCGCAACGGCAATGGTTGGACCGTGAGCATCAAGGACGTCAACTCCGGCAGCAGCCGTGAAGTCGACGCCAAGTTCGTCTTCCTCGGCGCAGGTGGCGCGGCGCTGCCGTTGCTGCAAGCCTCGGGCATCGAGGAAAGCAAGGGCTTCGGCGGCTTCCCGGTCAGCGGCCAGTGGCTGCGTTGCGACAACCCGGAAGTGGTCAAGCATCACCAGGCCAAGGTCTACAGCCAGGCCGCGGTGGGCTCGCCGCCCATGTCGGTACCGCACCTGGACACCCGCGTGGTCGATGGCAAGAAATCCCTGCTGTTCGGACCATACGCCGGTTTCACCACCAAGTTCCTCAAGCACGGTTCGATCATGGACCTGCCGTTGTCGGTACGCGCCGGCAACATCGGCCCGATGCTGGCCGTGGCCCGGGACAACATGGACCTGACCAAGTACTTGATCAGCGAAGTGATGCAGTCCATGGAGCAGCGCCTCGAATCCTTGCGTCGTTTCTACCCCGAGGCGAAGGCCGAGGACTGGCGCCTGGAAGTGGCCGGCCAACGGGTGCAGATCATCAAGAAAGACCCGAAGAAAGGTGGCGTCCTGCAGTTCGGCACCGAACTGGTGGCGGCCAAGGACGGCAGCCTCGCCGCCCTGCTCGGTGCATCGCCAGGTGCTTCGGTGACCGTATCGATCATGCTGGAACTGATCGAGCGCTGCTTCCCGGACAAAGCCAAGGGTGAGTGGGCCGCCAAGCTCGCGGAAATCTTCCCGGCCCGTGAAAAAGTGCTGGAAACCGACGCGGCGCTGTATCGCAAGGTCAATGCGCAGAACAACGTCGCGCTGGAACTGGTTGAAGAAAGCAGCGAGACCCAAAGCTACGCTTGATTTGACCGTATAAAAAAACGCCCCGTTCTCCATGAGAGCGGGGCGTTTTTTATGGGTGGCGCTTTCGTGGCGAGGGAGCTTGCTCCCGCTGGCCTGCGAAGCAGGCCCATGATCAATCAGCCACGCGCCTTCTCGATCAATTCGATGTAATCCTCGGCATTACGCTGGTCCTGGATCAGCGCGATAAAATCGTTACCCTTCTCATCCTTACCGTTGAGGTCGTAGCCGGCCTCGACGAAAAACGTCAGGAAGCGCTCGAAGTCGTCAACCCGCAAGCCACGGTAGCCCTTGATCAGCTTGTGCAACGACGGCGACGTGGCATCGACCGGTTCGAAATTGAGGAACAGCTTGATCTGCTCATCGCCAATTTCGTCACCAATCACTTGTTTCTTGTCTTTACGCATTGCCGGCTCCAGCTTGCACAGTTCACGGGGCGGGCAGTTTACCCCCGCCGAGGCCCGAGGCTCAACGCGGGCGTTCGGCGCCGGTGTGCAGGTCGGCCCAGATATGGCCGTTGGCGTAGGTCAGGAACTGCACGTAGACCGTGTCATTGCGCAACAGATCGATGACAACCCGGTACTGGGCCTGTGGATAAGACAGGGTCAGGGTCTTGCTCGCTTCGTCGAACATCGGCTTCTTCAGGCTTTTGCTTTCGCCGTCGAAGTTAAGGATGACCTGGCTGATGGTCGCGCCTTTGTTCAGCGGCTTACCCTTCAGACGCACCAGCAACGGTGATGTGACCGGTATTGGTTGCTGGTTGGACTGACGCTGGTTACCCAGCACCACCGAATACTCGGTCACTTGCAGCAGTTGCTGCTGTTCGGGCTGCTCCTGGCGCACCGTCAGGTCATCGGGCGGCAGGAACTGGCTGTGCATCGGCGCGGCTTCGGCTGTCAGGGTCAGGCTCGATAGCAACAGCAAGGCGACGCAGCGGCGGGTCGATACACTCATGACAGGCTCCAGGGTCTTGGCCGGGCACTCTAGCATGGGCGGGCGCAGTAAAAATAAACGATCAGGATCAATACTGCCGGCACTGCAAGAGGCATACTCAAAGCGCCATCATCCTTGATCAGAAGCGATGCCGTTGTGGCGAGGGGATTCATCCCCGTTCGAGTGCGTAGCGCTCGCAAATTCTTCGACAGGATAGAAATCCCAGGGTCTGCTGCGCAGCCCAGCGGGGATAAATCCCCTCGCCACAAATGTGGTGCTATCCAGATTCGTTGTATCGCCCCATTCATTTTGTGTGGAGTGCCCATGCCCTTCTCCGCCCCGCCGCTGTTTGCCGCCTTTCGCCAATCCTGGCGTGCCGGTTATACCCTCGCGCACCTGCGGGGCGATCTGGTGGCCGGGCTGACCGTGGGTATTATCGCGATCCCCTTGGCCATGGCCCTGGCGATCGCCGTTGGCGTACCGCCGCAACATGGTTTGTACACGGTGCTGGTGGCCGCGCCGCTGATTGCCCTCACCGGCGGTTCGCGCTTTAACGTGAGTGGGCCGACGGCGGCGTTCGTGGTGATCCTGCTGCCCATCACCCAGCAGTACGGCCTGGGCGGCCTGCTGCTGTGCACCATGCTCGCCGGGCTGATCCTGATCGCCCTGGGGCTGATGCGGGCCGGACGGTTGATTCAGTACATCCCCTATCCGGTAATCCTGGGCTTCACCGCCGGGATCGGCGTGGTCATTGCCACCTTGCAACTCAAGGATCTGCTAGGCCTGAGTACCGCCGGCCAGGCCCATCACTACATCGAGCAATTGGGCGAGTTGATCGTGGCACTGCCCGGCGCCCGCCTGGGCGACAGCCTCATCGGCGCCAGCTGCCTGGCGGTCTTGATTGCCTGGCCGCGCTGGGTGCCAAGGGTGCCCGGCCATCTGGTGGCCCTGCTGGTTGGCGCGCTGCTGGGGCTGGCGCTGGAGCGCGGCGGCTGGCCGGTCGCGACCCTGGGCGAACGCTTCAGTTACCTGGTCGATGGCGTGGCTCATCCGGGCATCCCGCCGTTCCTGCCCCACTTTGATTGGCCGTGGAATCTACCGGATGGCCAAGGACATCCTTTGACGCTGTCCTATGACCTGATCCGCCAGCTACTGGCACCGGCCTTTGCCATCGCCATGCTCGGTGCCATCGAGTCGCTGCTGTGTGCGGTGGTGGCCGATGGCATGACCGGCAGCAAGCACGACCCCAACGCCGAATTGATGGGCCAGGGCCTGGGCAACCTGGTGGCACCGTTGTTTGGTGGGATCACTGCCACCGCAGCGATTGCTCGCAGCGCCACCAACGTACGCAGCGGCGCGTCCTCGCCGTTGGCGGCAATCATTCACAGCCTCGTGCTGCTGGTGGCGATGGTGTCGCTGGCGCCGCTGTTCAGCTACCTGCCCATGGCTGCACTGGCCGCGTTGCTGGTGATGGTCGCCTGGAACATGAGCGAGGCCGGGCATGTGCTGCATACTCTGCGTATTGCCCCGCGCAGCGACGTGCTGGTGTTGCTGACCTGCCTGAGCCTGACGGTGCTGTTCGACATGGTGCTGGCGGTCGCGGTCGGCCTGTTGCTGGCGGCCGGGCTATTCATCAAGCGCATGAGCGAACTGACCGACAGCGCCGAACTGCCGCGCCACTTCCACCAAGCCTTGCTGGACATGCCCGAGCATGTGCGCTGCTACGGCATTCGCGGGCCACTGTTCTTCGGCGCGGCCGAAAAGGCTCTGGACGTGCTACGCCGCTTCGATTCGGGGGTTCGGGTGGTGATCGTGGAAATGAGTGCCGTGCCGATGCTGGACATGACCGCACTGGCCGCGTTTGAAAACATCCTGAAGGACTACCGCAAGCAGGGCATCGGCCTGATCCTGGTGGCGACCGCGCCGCGGGTACGCCTGAAGCTGCGCCGCGCCGGTATTCATCGCGAGCAGCGCCAACTGGCGTATGTGCAGACGTTGGAACAGGCACGGGTCAAGAGTGAGCAGTGGTTGGCGCCTGGCACCACCCACTCAAGGCTTGCCTGAACCCGTGGCGAGGGAGCTTGCTCCCGCTGGGACGGTCCGACGCCTCGGGTGCAGCAGCCACAATTGCAGGTGGGTGCTACGCACCCAAGCGGGAGCAAGCTCCCTCGCCACGGGACTGTGTAGCCCTTCCAAACAGTACTCAGTCGAACTGTGCGCGCATCCAGGCCTGGTACTCGGCCACGCCCGGCTCGCCCTCGCGTGGTGCCCAGTGGGCCAGTTCACCCTCGCCCACAGGCCGGTAAGGGCCGGCCTTGCATTCGAACATCAGGCTGTCGGCTTCCAGCACCACCAGGCCGTGGTACACACCAGCCGGCAGGTCGACACCGAGGCAATCACCGCCGGCCTGCAGGATGCGCTTGTCCACCACCGCACCACTCTCATCAAAGATCAACACCCCCAGCCGCCCCTTGAGCACCAGCAGGGTTTCCGCCTTGTCGGCACTCAGGTGCCGGTGCGGCGGGATGTACGTCGAAGGCTGCAAGCCAACCGCCATGCGATGGCAAGGTTCGTCCATCTGATGGAAGTTGTGGTGCTGCCGCCCACGAGGATTGGCCACAGCGTTCCCGGCCAGCTCGTCAAACAGCGCTTGGTCCAGAAAGCTCGGCCGGGTCATTGATTACATCCCTTTGACGGCAAAAATACCGTTGGCGTTGCGCCAGTAGCCCTTGTAGTCCATGCCATAGCCGAAGATGTAGCGGTCGACGCACGGCAGGCCGACGAAATCGGCTTTCAGATCGGGACGCGCCTTGCGGTCGTGGTCCTTGTCGATCAACACGGCGGTGTGCACCGCGCGGGCGCCGGCGTGTTTGCAGAAATCGATGATCGCGCCCAGGGTGTGGCCTTCATCGAGAATGTCGTCGATGATCAGCACGTCGCGGTCGATGAACGAGACTTCCGGCTTGGCTTTCCAGAACAGATCGCCGCCGCTGGTTTCGTTGCGATAACGGGTGGCGTGCAGGTAGGACGCTTCCAGCGGGAAGTTCAGGTAGGTCAAAAGCTTGCCGGAGAAGATCAGCCCGCCGTTCATGACGCAGAACACCACCGGGTTGGACTCGGCCAGTTGCTCGTTGATTTGCGCACCGACACGGGCGATGGCCGCTTCGACTTCGGCTTCGCTGTACAGGCAGTCAGCCTCGCGCATGATTTGACGGATATGCTCGAGATCAGCGGACATGGCGCTCTCCAAGGGTGCAGGTTCGGAAAAGCGGGCAAAGGTACGCATCCCGACCGGCCAGATCAAGCGTTTGTGGACTAACGTTCTGTATTGTCTATAGGACAACACCCTCGGATAGATTAATCTAGGCCGGTTTTTTTGCCCGCCGCCGGAGCCGTCCCCATGCCCATCCTCGAGATCCGCCACCCGCTGATCAGACACAAACTCGGCCTGATGCGCCGCGCCGACATCAGCACGAAGAACTTCCGCGAGCTCGCCCAGGAAGTCGGTGCCCTGCTCACCTACGAAGCCACCAAGGACCTGCCGCTCGAATCCTATGAAATCGACGGTTGGGCCGGTGCGGTCCAGGTCGAGAAAATCGCCGGCAAGAAGATCACCGTGGTGCCGATCCTGCGCGCCGGTATCGGCATGCTCGAAGGCGTGCTCAGCCTGATTCCCGGCGCCAAGGTCAGCGCCGTGGGCGTGGCGCGCAATGAACAGACGCTGCAAGCGCATACCTACCTGGAAAAACTCGTTCCGGAAATCGACGAGCGCCTGGCGATGATCATCGACCCGATGCTCGCCACTGGCAGTTCCATGGTCGCCACCATCGACCTGCTGAAAAAAGCCGGTTGCCGGGACATCCGCGCCATGGTGCTGGTGGCGGCGCCCGAAGGCATCAAGGCTGTGGAAGATGCCCACCCCGACGTGACCATCTACACCGCTTCCATCGACCAGAAACTCAACGAACATGGCTACATCATCCCGGGCCTGGGCGATGCCGGCGACAAGATCTTCGGCACCAAGCAGAAGGACGCCTGAGCATGCAGGATGAGTTCAACGATCCGCTCTGGCGCCAGGTGCTGTCGGGCGCGCAGATGTTGTTCGTGGCCTTCGGTGCACTGGTGCTGATGCCGTTGATCACCGGCCTGGACCCGAACGTCGCCCTGTTCACGGCGGGCCTGGGCACGATCCTGTTCCAGATTGTCACCGGGCGTCAGGTGCCGGTGTTCCTGGCGTCGAGCTTTGCGTTCATCACCCCGATCATTCTCGCCAAGGGCCAGTTCGGCCTGGCAGCGACCATGGGTGGCGTGATGGCGGCCGGTTTCGTCTACACCTTCCTGGGCCTGGCGGTGAAGATCAAGGGCACAGGCTTCATCGACCGGCTGTTGCCGCCGGTGGTCATCGGCCCGGTGATCATTTCCATTGGCCTGGCGATGGCGCCGATTGCCGCGAACATGGCGATGGGCAAGGCCGGTGACGGTACCGAGCTGATTCATTATCAAACCGCGATGATGATCTCCATGCCGGCCTTGCTCACCACACTGATCGTCGCGGTGTTCGGCAAAGGCATCTTCCGCCTGGTGCCGATCATTTCCGGCGTGCTGGTGGGCTTCGCCATGGCGTTTTTCTTTGGCGTCGTGGACACCGCGAAAATCGCCGCCGCGCCGTGGTTCGCCCTGCCGAACTTCACCGCGCCGGAATTCAACTGGCAGGCGATCCTGTTCATCGCGCCAGTGGCTCTGGCGCCGGCCATCGAGCACATCGGCGGGGTGATCGCGGTGGGCAGCGTGACCGGGCGCGACTACCTGAAAAAACCCGGCCTGCATCGCACCCTGTTCGGCGACGGCATTGCCACCACCGCCGCCGGGCTGTTCGGCGGCCCGCCCAACACCACTTACGCCGAAGTCACCGGCGCGGTGATGCTGACCAAGAACTACAACCCGAAAATCATGACCTGGGCGGCGATCTTCGCCATCAGCCTGGCGTTCATCGGCAAGTTCGGCGCACTGCTGCAAAGCATCCCGGTGCCGGTGATGGGCGGGATCCTGTGCCTGTTGTTCGGTTCGATTGCAGCGGTGGGCATGAACACGCTGATCCGCCACAAGATCGACCTCGGCGAGGCGCGCAACCTGGTGATCGTCTCGGTGACGCTGGTGTTTGGCATCGGCGGTGTGCTGGTCGGCACCGGCACCGGCCCGGACGACTTTGGCCTCAAGGGCATTGCCCTGTGTGCAGTGGTGGCGATTGCGCTGAACCTGATCCTGCCGGGCAATGACGGCTGGAAGCAGAAGAAGGCGGATGAGCCGCTGCTATAAATCAGCCTGTTCTATTGTGGCGAGGGAGCTTGCTCCCGCTTGGGGGCGAAGCGCCCATTCTAATGGGACTGCTTCGCAGTCCAGCGGGAGCAAGCTCCCTCGCCACAGTTTTGTATTACAAAGCAATCGGCGCCCGCTCACACAACCTGCTCAACGCCTGCGCCCACTGCGGCTGATCATTGAGACAAGGCACCAGCACCAGTTCCTCGCCGCCCGCCGCCAGGAACTGCTCGCGCCCGCGATCGCCGATCTCTTCCAGGGTTTCGATGCAGTCCGCCACGAACGCCGGGCACATCACCAGGACTTTCTTCACGCCACTTTTGCCCAGTTCATCCAGGCGCGCTTCGGTATAGGGTTCGATCCACTTGGCGCGGCCCAGGCGGGACTGGAACGACACAGACCATTGCCCATCCTTGAGCCCCATGCGCTGGGCAAACAGCTCGGCGGTGCGAATGCATTGGGCGCGGTAACAGGTTGCGATGACCTCCGGCGGCGCGTTCTTGCAGCAGTCGGCATCCTTGAAGCAATGAAACCCGGTCGGGTCGAGCTTGGTCAGGTGCCGCTCCGGCAGGCCGTGGAAACTCAACAACAGATGATCAAAGTCCTGGATCAGGTACGGCCGGGCGCTGGCCACCAGGGCGTCGAGGTATTCCAGCTGGTCGTAGAACGGCTGGAGAATCGAGAACTGCACATCGAGCTTGTTTTCCCGCACCACCCGCCTGGCTTCTTCGATGACCGTGGTGACGGTGCTGTCGGCAAATTGCGGGTACAACGGCGCCAAGGTGATCTTCTTGTGGCCCTGGCTCGCCAGGCGCACCAGCACCGACTCGATCGACGGCTCGCCATAACGCATCGCCAGCTCCACCGGCCCCTGGGTCCATTGCGCGGTCATGGCCTGTTGCAGGCGGCGACTGAGCACCACCAGCGGCGAACCCTCTTCCCACCAGATCGAGGCATAGGCGTGAGCCGATTGTTCGGGACGCTTGATCAGGATCAGCGACACCAGCAACCGCCGCACCGGCCATGGCAGGTCGATGACATACGGATCCATCAGGAATTGATTGAGGTAGCGGCGCACATCGGCCACCGAGGTGGAGGCAGGCGAACCCAGGTTTACCAGAAGCAACGCGTGATCGGTCATGCAACGTCCTATTTCAGAAGCGGCTGGACAAGTCGTCCAGGGCCGCAGGCAAATCAGTGAAGCGGAAGGTGAAACCCGCCGCCTGCAATCGGGCCGGCGTGGCGCGCTGGCCGCCCAGCAACAGCAATGACAATTCTCCCAGCGCGACTTTCAGCACAAGTTCCGGCATCGGCACCACCGCCGGCCGATGCAACACGCGCCCCAGGGCCCTGGCGAAATCGCGGTTGCGCACCGGGTTCGGTGCGCAGGCATTATAAGGACCGCTGGCCTCATCGCGGTGCAGAAGAAAATCGATCAGGGCAATTTGATCGTCGATGTGGACCCACGGCATCCACTGCCGACCATTGCCGATACGCCCGCCCAGCGCCAGTTTGAAGGGCGGCAGCAGGCGCGACAAAATACCGCCCTCGGCAGACAGGACCAGGCCAGTGCGCACCAGCGCCACTCGTATACCCATGGCCTCGGCCCGCTGCGCGGTTTCTTCCCAGGCGATGCACAACTGACTGGCGAAATCCTCGCTGACCGGGCCCGACGCTTCGGTCAGCTCACGCTCGCCACCGTCGCCGTACCAACCCACCGCCGAGCCGGAAATCAACACCCCTGGTTTCTGCTCGCAACGCTCCAGCCACGCCAGCAGTACCTCCGTCAGGGTGACGCGACTGCTCCACAGCAGCATCTTGCGCTTGTGGGTCCAAGGACGGTCGCCAATCGGTGCGCCGGCCAGGTTGATTACCGCGTCCACCGGCTCGGCAATCTCGTCAAGCTTTGCGACGGCCCGCACCTGCGCGCCACAGATTTTCGCCACCTCGTCCGGACGACGACTCCATACGGTCAGGCGATGGCCCTGCCCCAACCAGAGCCGACAGAGCTGACGTCCGATCAAACCAGTACCGCCGGTCAGCAATATATGCATGAGTTGTTTCTCCTATCGCGTTTTACCCGGCCCACTAGTCTATTTTTATAAGCAGGGATTTTTCGTATCAGACAGGGTCTGTGATTAAACAATAGGACAACCTGTCCAAGCGCGAACGGCAAAACCTATACTAAAAACCAGAATTGTACAGGTTTAAACGACGGCATAGTCTGTACAGAAAGGTAAACGAGGCCCTCATGACTGTACCCATCGCAATCATCGGCACCGGCATCGCCGGACTATCAGCCGCCCAGGCCCTGACGGAGGCCGGGCATGTCGTTCAACTCTTCGATAAAAGCCACGGCAGCGGCGGACGTATGTCCAGCAAGCGCAGCGATGCTGGCGCACTGGACATGGGCGCACAGTATTTCACGGCCCGCGACCGGCGCTTCGTCACCGAGGTCCAGCGCTGGCAAGCCAACGGCTGGGCCGCGGAATGGACCCCTCTGCTGTATAACTTCCAGGGCGGCCAGCTGAGTCCTTCGCCGGACGAGCAGACCCGCTGGGTCGGCACGCCGCGCATGAGCGCCATCACCCGCGCCCTGCTCGGCAAGTTGCAGGTGCAGTTCTCCTGCCGGATCACCGAGGTGTTTCGCGGCCAGGAGCATTGGCACTTGCAGGACGCCGAGGGCTTCACCCATGGCCCCTTCGGCCAGGTCGTGATCGCCACGCCGGCGCCACAGGCTACCGCATTGCTGGCGGCCGTACCGAAGCTGGCCGGGGTGGCCGCCGGGGTGAAAATGGACCCGACATGGGCGGTGGCCCTGGCATTCGAGACACCGCTGGATACGCCCATGGAGGGCTGCTTCGTGCAGGACAGCCCGCTCGACTGGCTGGCCCTCAACCGCAGCAAACCGGGACGCGACGGCAAGCTCGACACCTGGGTGCTGCACGCCACCAGCGACTGGAGCCGGCAGCACATCGACCTGTCCAAGGAGGCGGTGATCGAACACCTGCACGGCGCCTTCGCCGAGTTGCTGCACAGCGCAATGCCCGCCCCCTGCTTCAGCGTCGCCCATCGCTGGCTCTACGCCCGCCCCGCCGGCAACCATGAATGGGGCGCCCTGGCCGATGCCGACCTGGGCCTGTATGTGTGCGGCGACTGGTGCCTCTCCGGCCGGGTCGAAGGTGCGTGGCTCAGTGGCCAGGAGGCCGCCCGCCGCTTGCACGCCAGCTTGCAGTAAATCGCGTTACCCTGCGCCAACCGCTGCTGTCGAAAAAGGCAGCAGCTCGATCCGCAAGAAAAGCTGCGACGCGCCACCCTGCAAGTTCTTGTACAAACCGGTTGACTTGCACGACTTCGTAACTATGATGAAAATATTGTACATAAATTTATATTTGTACAAGATTAAGCCATCAGAGGTCGCCCATGCCCAACGAAGCCGCCAAGCCCAGAATCGCCATCAGCGCTTGCCTGATGGGCGTCGAAGTTCGTTTCAACGGCGGGCACAAGCAATCCCCCCTGTGCAGCCGGACCCTGGTGGATTATTTCGATTTCGTGCCGGTGTGTCCCGAGGTCGCCATTGGCCTGGGCATCCCACGGGAGCCAATCCGCCTGGTGGGCGATCCTGACCATCCCGCCGCCATCGGCACGGTGGATCACAACCTCGACGTGACGCAGCCACTGGCCGATTACGGGCAGCAGATGGCCGGTGAACTGGATGACATCTGCGGCTACATCTTCATGCAGAAATCACCGTCCTGTGGCCTGGAACGGGTCAAGGTCTACCGCCCCAATGGCGCACCACAGGACGGTGGCGGACGCGGTATCTACGCCAAGGCTTTTTGCGCCCGTCACCCTGACCTGCCGGTAGAAGAAGACGGTCGCCTCAATGACCCGGTGCTGCGGGAGAACTTCTTGAGCCGGGTGTTCGTCTACGCCGCCTGGCAACCGCTGCGCCGCAGGGGGCTGACCCGGCGTGACCTGATCGACTTCCACTCGCGCTATAAATACCTGCTGATGGCCCACAACCCGGTGCAATACAAAGTCCTGGGAACCATGCTTGGCGACATGAGCAAGGCCGATCCCAACGAGCTGGGTCCTCGCTATTTCAGCGCACTGATGGCAGCACTGAAAAAATGTGCGACCCGCCGCACCCACACCAACGTCTTGCAACACCTGAGCGGGTATCTGAAACGCGCGATCGGCAGCGAAGACAAACAGGAAGTGCAGCATCTGATCGCTCAGTATCGCCTGGGCATCGTACCCCTGGTCGTACCCCTGACATTGCTCAAGCATCACCTGCGCTTGCACCCCGACCCGTATCTGGCGCAGCAGGCCTACCTGCAACCGCATCCGGAAAACCTCAGCCTGCGAAACGCCATCTGATGAAGCGCGATACCGACTCCAGCGCCAGCGAAGACCTGGGGGCCGACTTTGCCAAGGCCTTGGAACAGGGCTGGCTGCCGATCCGCGAAGTTGCCCGGCAAACCGGGGTCAACGCCATCACGTTGCGGGCCTGGGAACGCCGGTACGGCTTGATCGTGCCGCACCGTACGCCCAAGGGCCATCGGCTATTCAATGCCGAACACGTGCAACGGATCCGGAGCATCCTGACCTGGATCAACCGCGGAATGGCCGTGAGCAAGATCAAGCCGTTGCTGGACACTGCGCAACCGCTTGCCGAACCTCTTGAAGACGACTGGCAGCGTCAGCGCCACGCCTTGGTACTGGCGGTGACGCAACTGGCCGAGCGTCAGGTCGATGAGCTGGTCAACCAGGCGATGGCGCTTTACCCGCCCTCGACCGTGTGCGAGCAGTTGCTGTTGCCTCTTCTCGCCCAATTGCAGGTGCGCTGGCAAAATCAGTTCGGTGCGCAACTGGAACAGGTATTCCTGTACTCCTGGCTACGTAGCAAATTCGGCAGTCGGATCTACCACAACAACCGCCAACTGCGCGGCGCGCCGTTGCTGCTGATCAATCACTCGGACAGTTTCCCGGAACCATATTTGTGGCTTACCGCCTGGCTGGCCAGCAGCGCCGACTGCCCGGTGGAAGTGTTCGACGGGCCTTTGCCAGCCGGCGAACTGGCCTTGGCGGTGGAGCGCCTCCAGGCCCGTGGCGTGCTGCTGTATGCCAGTCATGCGCTCAACCTGTCCCAACTGCCCAAGCTACTGGGCGCCATTGGCTGCCCGATCATCATCGCCGGTCCGGCCGCGTCGATTCACCACGCCAGGTTATCCACAGGCGTTTCGATGATTGACGTGTCTTGGGCTGAAGACCCGCTATCCGCTCACCGCGAACTGAGTCGTAGAGAAATCATTTGATGGAAAACAGCGTGCAATTGATCTGGCTGCGCAGCGACTTGCGCGTGCATGACAACACCGCCCTGGCGGCAGCCGTCGCCCAGGGGCCCTGTGTCGCGGTCTACCTGACGAGCCCGGCCCAATGGCGCGTCCATGACGACGCGCCCTGCAAGGTCGATTTCTGGTTGCGCAACCTTGCGACGTTGAGCGCAGCATTGGGTGAGCTGAACATCCCGTTGCTGATCCGCGACGCGGCGCACTGGAACCAGGCGCCGCAAGTGCTGATGAAGCTGTGCCACGAAATGAACGTCGGCGCCGTGCACGTCAACGAAGAGTACGGCGTGAATGAACAACTTCGCGATGCTGAAGTGGCTCAGGCGGTGAAGGCCCAGGGTGTGGCGTTTCACAGCTACCTGGACCAACTGCTGTTCAAGCCCGGCACGGTCCTGACCAAGACCGGCAACTATTTCCAGGTGTTCAGTCAGTTTCGCAAGGTGTGCTACAGCCGTTTGCACGTGTCCCTGCCAAACCGGGTTGCGTCGCCGGTCCGACAGGCGCTCACCGGCATCGTCAGCGATCCGGTGCCCAGGCAAATCGACGGCTTTGCCCTTCCCAGCGAAGCGTTGCGCGCGCTGTGGCCTGCCGGTGAGAACGAAGCCCAACGGCGCCTGGATACGTTTGTCGACCAACACATTGACTATTACCAGAGCGAACGGGATTTCCCGGCCAAGCCCGGTACCAGCCAACTGTCGGCGTACCTGGCAGCCGGGGTGGTCTCGCCGCGCCAGTGCCTGCACGCCGCGCTGCAAGCCAACCAGGGTGAATTCGAGAGCGGAAACGCCGGAACAGTGACCTGGATCAATGAATTACTCTGGCGCGAGTTCTATAAACATATTCTAGTGGGCTATCCACGCGTGTCTCGCCACCGTGCATTCCGCCCGGAAACCGAGGCACTGCGGTGGCGTAACGCCCCCGAAGAATTAGCGGCCTGGAAACAGGCACGCACCGGATTGCCGATTATTGATGCGGCCATGCGCCAACTGCTGGAAACCGGCTGGATGCACAATCGTCTGCGCATGGTCGTGGCGATGTTCCTGACCAAGAACCTGCTGATCGACTGGCGTGAGGGCGAGCGTTTTTTCATGCAGCATTTGATCGACGGCGACCTGGCGGCCAATAACGGCGGCTGGCAATGGAGTGCTTCCACCGGTACGGACGCATCGCCCTGGTTCCGGATCTTCAACCCTCTGAGCCAGTCGGAAAAGTTTGATCGAGAAGGCCGGTTCATCAAGCATTGGCTACCCCAATTGAACGATCTGGATGGGCAACAAGTCCATAACCCAAATCCTCAGGGCAGTTTGTTTGGTGCGGCGGATTACCCACCGCCCATCGTCGATCTGGCCCAATCCCGCGCTCGGGCGCTTTCTGCGTTCAGGAACCTGCCGGCGCGGCAGGACGCGATACCGCAGACGCCGGCCGATCAGCGGACATGAAATTGCGGCTGTTGGGGTGCGCAATTATTCAGCCGGCCATATAGTCTTACTAATAAGCCGCGCATCAAGGCGCAGCAACGATCAATAGGAGTACCCGATGGATCCAAAGCAGCCACGGCGATATTGGCTCACCGGTGCCGGCAACGGGATCGGTGCGTCGTTGGCTGAGGCATTGCTGGAAACTGGGGCGCACCTGGCGGTCAGTTCTGGCCGTGTTCGATCATGCGAAGCGCTGTCATTACGCTATCCGGGCCAAGTGCTGACGCTGCCCGGCAATCTTACCGATAGCCAGACCGTGCGCGAACTCGGCGAACGGATCGCCCGACAGTGGGGCTCGCTGGACACCTTGATCATCAACGCCGGAACGGCTGAGTATATCGACGGGCAGACGGCTGATCACACGATGATCGAGCATTTGCTGCGCAGCAACCTGCTCGCCGCCAGCTATTGCATCGAAGCCGCCGTACCCTTTTTACGCGCCGGGAGCGCACCGCATCTGGTGGGCATTGCCAGCCCGGCGACGTATTTGCCAGCGACGGCAACCGAAGCGGATGGCGAAGGGATGCGTTATCTGTTCGAAACGGCTCGCGCCGACCTCGCCGCCCAGGATATCGATGTGACGCTGGTCCATCCGGGGTATGACATACCGCCACCGGGCCATGGCGATTGCTTTTCGACACCGGTCCGGTGGACGCCCGACGAAGCGGCACGGCACGTTCTTGAGCACCTGGCGGAGCACCCTCCCGAATTAGCCTTACCCGTCGCGTCCATGACCGCACTCTGGCCGCTCTCCTCATCGGTCGAGACCCTGCCGGCGGACACCGATGCCCGCCAGGCGAAAAACGATGACCCGATCAAGGGACGACGCTGAGCTGCGCAACTGCCTTACACTGCGCGCCATGAAAACCATCCCTGTTCAGGAAATCAGCACCCCCGCCGTCAGTTGCTCGACGTGCGCGGCGTGCTGCTGCCAGTTGGAGGTGATGCTGATCACCGATACCGGCGTTCCGCAGCGCTTTATCGACACCGACGAGTGGGGCGGGGAAGTGATGCGGCGGCTCGACGACGGCTGGTGCGCAGCCCTGGACCGCGACAGCATGATGTGCACGATTTACGAGAAACGTCCGCTGATTTGCCGTGAATTCGAAATGGGCGCACCGGAATGCATTGAAGAACGCCAGGGAATCACGACGGCGTATCGCTAGATCACCGTCTACAGAGACTCCGCCATCGCGAGCAGGCTCGCTCCCACAGGGGAACTGTGGCAAACGCAGATCCGCTGACCACCAAAAAACCAATGTGGGAGCGGGCTTGCTCGCGAAGGCGTCAGCTCAGCCAGCATCGAGGTGACTGACCCACCGCTTCGCGAGCAGGCTCGCCCCCACAAGGGCTGTGGCAGACGCAGATCCAGTGTTCACCAAAAACCAAATGTGGGAGCGGGCGTG
>NZ_JALJDX010000143.1 GCF_022952855.1 Pseudomonas sp. RGM2987
GATTTTGACTGTGCTGACGTCTTCGCGAGCAAGCCCGCTCCCACACCTACCTGAGTTCATGCCATGAAATTTTTGCCATCGCTGCTTCTGCTCGTCGGCGCCTTTGCCCATGCCGACAGCTCTGACAACCCTCTGACGATCAACGGCTGCCTCATCGCCGAATCCAGCCAATGCCCCGGCGCCGATCTGCGCGGCGCCCGCCTGGCCAACCAGGACCTGCGCAAGATGAACCTCAGCGGTGCCGACCTGCGCGGCGCTGACCTGAGGCATGCGCGGTTGGACCTGGCCAATCTCGAACGGGCCCGTTTGCAAGGCGCCAACCTGACCCGCGCCAGCCTGCAACAGAGCAACCTGCGCCTGGCCGACTTCACCGGCGCGACGCTCAAGGCCATCCAGGGATGGGGCCTGTTCGCCCAGGGCGCGCAGTTCCAGCGCGCCGACCTGACCGCAGCCTATCTGCAGTTCGCCCGCCTGTCCGGCGCCCGGTTGCACGACGCCAACCTGCAAGCCGCCGACCTGGAAATGGCCTGGCTGAGCAAGGCCGACCTCAAGGGCGCCGACCTGCGTGACGCCAACCTGCAGGAAGCCAAGCTTGGCGAAAGCAACCTGGAACAGGCCGACCTGAGTGGCTCGCGCCAGCATTACGGGAATTTCCAGGATGCGAATATGCAGGGTTGCAAGGGCTGCCCGGCATCCTGGGACCGATGAAAGCCTTCCGACATACACAAACCCTGTGGCGAGGGGATTTATCCCCGTTGGGGCGCGAAGCGGCCCCATCTTAGGCCGGGGCTGCTTTGCAGCCCAGCGGGGATAAATCCCCTCGCCACAGGGCTATTCATATCCAGGGACCAGGCAAGTGATCCCTGTAATGTTTCACCCCGCCACCCGCACCACCCCCAGGTCAATCCCAAGATGCACCAGCTCGGCATGGGAGCTGACCTGCAATTTGCTCTTGAGCAGCGTCAGGTGGTTGGACACGGTCTTGGCGCTGATGCACAGCTGCTCGGCGATGGTGCGCGCCGGGGTGCCCTTGGCGAGCATGACGAAGATCTCCAGCTCGCGCTGGGTCATCGATTGCAGGCGCGGGTCGACTGCTTGCCGGGAGCTGGCGCAAGCCAGTTGGGTCGCCAGGGATTGCTCGATGTAGGCATGACCGGCCAACACCCGCCGCACGGCTTCCACCAGCACCTGCGGCGCTGAACTCTTGGTCAGGTAGCCCGCCGCGCCGGCGTCCAGCGCCTGGCGTACCAACGGCAATTCATCGTGCATGCTGAAGAACAACACCCGCAGTTGCGGCAGACGCTGGCGCAGGCGCCGGGTGGTTTCCAGGCCGCTGATACCTGGCAGGCCGAAGTCCATGATCACCAGGTGCGGGACCTGTTCCTGCACCTGGCTCAACGCCTGCTCCCCGGTGGCGGCTTCGCGCACATGCAGGTCCGGCATCAATGCCCGCAGCAGGCTGGCGTAGCCCTGCCGGACCACCGCATGGTCATCCACCAACAAGATGTTCATCACGCCTCCAAAGCAATGTTCAAGGCCAGCGCCCAACCGGCGCCAGGCTGGCTGATGATGCGCAACTCGCCGCCCAGGCTGCGGGCTCGCTCGGCCATCGAGTGCAGGCCCACGCCCGGGCGCGCCGGCTGCGGGACCCCGCGCCCGTTGTCACGCACCAGCAATCGCAGGCGCCCGGCGCGATGTTGCAGGCGGATCCGCACTTGCGTGGCGCCGGCATGCCGGGCGACGTTGGTCAGCGCTTCCTGCAACAGGCGGTACAGATGAGTCTTGTGCGATGCTGACAGCGGCGGCAACGGCCCATCGATCGACAGCCGGCAAGCGATGTCCTGGTTCTGCTGCCATTGTTCGGCAAGCAGTCCGATGGCGGCGTCCAACGGCAAGTGTTGCAAGACCACTGGGTACAAATCCTGGACCAGCGCTCGGAAACCTTGCTGCAGATGTTCGCAATGGGTTTCAAGCTGGCTGACGGTCTGCTCCAATGCTGTCGGCTGGTCGATCAGCAGGCGTAACAGACAGGCACGGGCGCGAATACCGGCCACGTATTGGCCCAGGTCGTCGTGGAGGGTCTGGGCCAATCGGGTGCGCTCCTGCTCCTGCACCACCAGCAGCGCTTCGGTGAGCCGGGCATTATCTGCCTGCGCCTCGCCCAAGGCGGCGACCATGCTGTTGAAATGCCCGGCCAGGAATTGCTTCTGCGCAACACCATCAGCCGGCAGGCGCACGTGCAGATTGCCGACGGACACCTGGAGCAATGCCTGCTGCAAGTCATCCAGCAAGCGCATGCCCCGACGCACCGCCCAACGAATCACCCAAAGACTGAGCAGCAGCGCCATCGCACAAACGCCGAGCAGTTGCACCAGCGAATCAAGGATTTCCTCGACCTCGTCCCGCGGGTCCACGGCAATCCAGGCCCGGCGACCGTCGCGCAGATCCACCACTTGCGCTGTCGGACCGGCATCCAGCAGGCGACGGCCGAGCCAGGCCTGGAAGCCTTCGTCTACCTGCGGCGGGAACAGCTCACCCGGAGCGAGCCAGCGAACGCGCACATGCCGCAGGCTGCCGGTCAGCCTCGACTGGAGACTGGCCGGGTCGCGCTCGGCGGTTTCACGCAGGTAATGCACCACCGACTCGGCCGATTGCAACTCGCGCTTCACATCGGCCACGGCCTGATGCAACAACAGCGTCGCGCAGGCCAGGGTGACCAGAGCGAAGAAGGCGGTGACCCAGAGGTTGATGCGCCAGAGGGGTGACATGGTCAGTGGCCTGTTGTCGGAACTAACGCACAATCTGCATGCACGCCACAGTTCCCCTGTGGGAGCGGACTTGCTCCGGGCGGCGAATCCGACGAAAGCGGTGCGTCAGCTTGCATCGGTATCGACAGGACTGCAGCCTTCGCGAGCAAGCCCGCTCCCACAGGGGACTGCAGGTGTTTGAAGGTTTTGTGCCTGGCAGAAAACCGATCCACTCCAATCAGGCTCAGAATCAGCAACAACGGCAAAAGTAGCGCTTTGAAAATCCGCACGGTCCGCCCGCTCCCTGATGAATGACCCGTGCCTGCATCCTAAAACCCCATGCCCGGCAGCGGTTTACTACCTTGGTACTGGCCCGCCGGTACTTTCTGCATATTTCCCGTCGGGTACGGGGTTCCTATGCTGGTGCTACCTGCAATGGAGGTGGTATGCGCCGGCTCGCCTGTTACGCCTTGATTCCCCTGCTGGCCGCCGCCACCGGCTGGCTGCCGGGCGCCTTGCAGGCAAGCGACGACGCCGGGTTGCAGGTGCGCATCGGCTACCTGGGCTATCGCCCCGACCCGGGGCCGCTGCTGTCCAACGTCATCGCCGAACCTGCAGATGCCGGCTTGCGCGGTGCTGAACTGGCAATCATCGACAGCAACAGCACCGGGCGTTTTCTCAAGCACGATTACCGCCTGCAAAGCGCCAATGTCGACAGCCCGGAGGCTCTGCTCCAGGCCGCCCGTGAACAACATGACCAGGGCCTGCGCCTGTTCGTGGTCAACGCCCCGGCGGCGAGCCTGCGCCAGCTCAGCACGGCGCTGCCCGACAGCCTGCTGTTCAACGCCGGCAGCCCCGATGACAGCCTGCGCACCACTGACTGCCTGGGCAACGTGCTCCACAGCCTGCCCGAGCGGGCCATGCTCGCCGATGCGCTGGTGCAGTTCAGCGTCGTGCGCAAGTGGCAGCGCGCGCTGTTGATCGTCGGCCAGACGCCCGACGACCAGGCCTACGCCAATGCCCTGCGCCGGGCCATGAAGCGCTTCGGCATGAAGACCGTCGCCGAAAAGGCCTGGCAGTTCGACAACGACCAGCGCCGCAGCGCCCAGGCTGACATGCCGCTGTTCACCCAGACCGCCGAGTACGACGTGGTGCTGGTGGCCGACGAGCGCGGCGACTTCGGCGAATACCTGCCCTACCAGACCTGGTTTGCGCGCCCGGTGGCCGGCACCCAGGGGCTGACCCCCACCGGCTGGCACAAGACCGTGGAGACCTACGGCGCGGCGCAGTTGCAAAAGCGCTTCGAAGCCTTGGCCGGGCGCTGGATGAACGACCGCGATTTCGCCGCCTGGATCGCTGTGCGCAGCATTGCCAGTGCAGTCAGCAAACTGCGCCAGGATGACCCGGTCGCGATCCGCCAACTGGCCCTCAGCGACCAGTTGCCACTGGACGGTTTCAAGGGCCGCAAGCTCAGTTACCGGCCGTGGAACGGCCAGCTGCGCCAGCCGATCGAGCTGGTCCAGCCTCGCGCCCTGGTCAGCACCTCGCCCCAGGATGGCTTCCTGCACCCCACCAACGAAATGGACAGCCTGGGCTACGACCAGCCTGAAGTGAGCTGCCGTTACCCCTGAGCCATAACAATAATCCTGATAACAACAAGGAAACTGCCATGCGCCGCCTGCTCCAACCGGCCCTGCTCTGCCAAGCCATCGCCCTGGGCGCTACGTTGCTCGTCGCGGGCCCGGCGACTGCCAGCATCGCCTGGGTCTCCAACGAAAAAGACAACAGCCTGAGCCTGATCGACATGCATAGCCTGGAGGTCGTCGAGACGCTGCCGGTGGGCCAGCGTCCCCGTGGCCTGTTGCTGTCCCATGACAAGCGCCTGCTGTACATCTGCGCCAGCGACTCGGACCGGGTCCAGGTGATGGACGTGGCGACCCGTAAAATCATCAAGGAACTGCCCTCGGGCAAGGACCCGGAACAATTCGCCCTGCACCCCAACGACCGCTGGCTGTACGTCTCCAATGAAGACGATGCCCTGGTGACAGTGATCGACACCCAGACCTCCGAAGTACTCGGGCAAATCGGCGTCGGCGTCGAACCCGAAGGCATGACCGTCAGCCCCGACGGCAAGTGGGCGGTCAACACCAGTGAAACCACCAACATGCTGCACTGGATCGACACCAGCACCCAGACCCTGGCTGACAATACGCTGGTGGATCAGCGGCCACGCTTCGTCGAGTTCAACCGCGACGGCACCCAGCTCTGGGCCTCGGCGGAGATTGGCGGCACCCTGACGATCCTTGATGTCGCCACGCGCAAGATCCTCAAGACCCTGACCTTCCAGATCAAGGGCGTGCATCCGGACAAGGTGCAGCCGGTGGGCATCAAGCTCAGCGCCGACGGCCAGTTCGCCTACGTTGCCCTGGGCCCGGCCAATCATGTCGCGGTGATCGACGCCAAGACCTTCGAAGTCCTGGACTACCTGCTGGTGGGGCGCAGGGTCTGGCAACTGGCGTTTACCCCGGACCAGCGCCAGTTGCTGGCGACCAACGGGGTCAGCGGCGACGTCTCGGTGATCGACGTGCAGAGCCGCAAGGTCCTCAAGTCGGTGAAGGTCGGGCGCTACCCCTGGGGCGTGGTGGTGACGCCATGAACGCTCTGGAGGTCAGCGACCTGAGTTTTGCCTATGGCGCCCGCGAAGCCCTCAGGCAAGTCAATTTCAGCCTGCCCGCCGGACACTTCGCCGCGCTGCTGGGGCCCAATGGGGCCGGGAAATCGACGCTGATCGCCCTGCTCACCCGGCTGTACGATGTGCAGCGCGGCGAGATCCATATCACCGGCCATTCGCTGAAAAAAGCTCCGCGCCCGGCCTTGCGCCAGTTGGGCGTGGTGTTCCAACAAAGCACCCTGGACCTGGACCTGAGTGTCGAACAGAACCTGCGTTATCACCTCGCGCTGCATGGAATGTCCCGGCGCCAGGGCGCTGCGCGGATTGACGCCGAGCTGGCCCGTCAGCAACTGACGGAGCGCCGCCACGAACGGGTGCGCGATCTTAATGGCGGTCATCGACGCCGCGTGGAAATCGCCCGGGCCCTGCTCCATGCACCTCGCCTGTTATTGCTGGACGAACCCAGCGTCGGCCTCGATCCGGCCAGCCGCCTGGCCCTCGGACAGCACGTCCGACAACTGTGCCGCGAACAAGGCATCAGCGTGCTCTGGACCACCCACCTGCTGGACGAAGTACAACCGAACGACGAGTTGCTGATCGTGCATCAGGGACGCCTGGTCGCCAGCGGTCGCGCCGATGCGGTGAGCCTGGAACACGGCGGCAGCCTCGGCTCGGCCTTCACTCGCCTGACCGTTGCGGGAGTCTGCTCATGAACGCTTATTGGCACTGTTTCAGCGGCATCGTCATGCGCGAATGGCTGCGTTTCGTACTGCAACGCACGCGCCTGCTCAGCGCCCTGGTGCGGCCCCTGCTGTGGCTGTTGGTATTCGCCGCCGGGTTTCGGGCGGCGCTGGGCATCGCGATCATTGCGCCCTACGACACCTACATTCCCTACGAGGTGTACATCGTCCCCGGACTGGCCTGCATGATCCTGCTGTTCAACGGCATGCAGGGCTCGTTGTCGATGGTTTACGACCGGGAGATGGGCAGCATGCGCGTGCTGCTCACCAGCCCCTTGCCCCGGGCATTCCTATTGGCAAGCAAGCTGCTGGCGACGTCGCTGATCTCGCTGTTGCAGGTCTATGCCTTTCTCGTCATTGCCTGGCTGTACGGCGTCCAGCCACCGCCCATGGGCCTGTTGCTGGCGCTCCCGGCGCTGTTGCTGGTGGCGCTGATGCTCAGCGCCCTGGGCTTGCTGCTGTCCAATGCCATCCGGCAATTGGAGAACTTTGCCGGGGTGATGAATTTCGTGATCTTCCCGATGTTCTTCCTGTCCTCGGCGCTGTATCCGCTGTGGAAAATGCTCGAAGCCAGTCCCTGGCTGTATTGGCTGTGCGCGGTCAATCCGTTCAGCCATGGGGTGGAGTTGGTGCGGTTTGCGCTGTACGAGCGGTTCAACCTGTTGGCGATGGCGGTGTGCCTGGGATTGACCCTGGTGTTTGCGCTGTTGGCGGTGTGGACGTTCAACCCGCAGCATGCGGCGTTGCGTAAGACAAATTGACGGCTTGGCACAGTCCCTTGTGGGAGCGGGCTTGCTCGCGAAAGCGGTGTGGCAGCCAAAGAAGATGTCACTGATCCACCGCATTCGCGAGCAAGCCCGCTCCCACAGGTTCCGTGCATGTCTCTGAACCCATGAGCGCTCAAGCAAATTTACGACTTTAGTACTGCTTTCCCTGTCTATGGTCGCATTCACAAGACCTCGACCCTGACATGTAATGGGCGCATAACAAAAAGGATCAATCCTATGCCCCGTTTGCTGGCGATCGTCTTGCTGGGCCTGGCGCTGAATGGCGCGCAGGCCGACACGCTGCTGTTTTCCCCGCAGGGCTATCGCATCACCCAATACCGCAGCCCGACGCCCGCCAGCGTTGAAGGCGCCCGGACGGTCGACACCCAGGCCTTGCAACAGCTACTGGGGCAAGCGTCGCCGCCGGTGCTGATCGACGTCTATCGCCGGCCCTGGCTCCAGGGACGATTCATCGACAACGAACCCCACGCCAACCTCCCCGGCAGCCTGTGGCTGGCCAATACCGGCGACGGTGAACTCGACCCGAGCTGGCAGAATTACTTCACTTACCACCTGCGCAAGGCCACGGCCGGGCGCGCGGAGCAACCGCTGGTCTTTTATTGCCGCTCCGATTGCTGGTTGAGCTGGAACGCGGTAAAACGCGCCGCGGCCATGGGCTATAAGCATCTGTATTGGTATCGCGACGGCCTCGACGCCTGGGAGGCGGCCAACCTGCCCCTGCAAGCGGCCCGGCCCGAACCTTTTCCCTGATCCATCTGTTTGAGCAAAAGCGTGCGTGCAACTGCCCCACCCATACGACAATAACGAGGTGAATGGCCATGTATAAAATCCTGATAGCCGACGATCACCCACTGTTTCGCGAAGCCATCCACAACGTCATCAGCGACGGTTTTCCTGGCAGCGAGGTCATGGAAACCGCCGACCTGGACAGCGCCCTGGCGCTGACCACCGAGCACGACGACCTGGACCTGATCCTGCTGGACCTGAACATGCCCGGCATGCACGGGCTCAATGGCCTGATCAACCTGCGTAACGAGGCGCCGACCATCCCGGTGGTCATCGTTTCCGCCGAGCAGGACAAGCAGGTGGTGTTGCAGGCCATCACCTACGGGGCGGTGGGGTTCATCACCAAGTCCTCGCCACGCTCGCAGATGACCGAGGCCATCGAGCAGATCCTCAACGGCAACGTGTACCTGCCACCGGACATCATCCGCACGCAGAAAAGCCCGACGGGCCGGCGCCTGAACGAAGCCCCGGCGTTCCCGCCCGAACTGCTCCAGGCGTTAACCCGTAAGCAACTGCTGGTGCTTGAACGCATGACCAAAGGCGAATCGAACAAGCAGATCGCCTACACCCTCGACATCGCCGAAACCACGGTCAAGGCCCACGTCTCGGCGATCCTGCGCAAGCTCAATGTGCACAACCGGGTGCAGGCGATTCTCAGTGCGGGGGATATTGATTTCGGGGCGTACCTGCGGCGCTGAACGGCACTGGGATAGGATGGACATCCCTGTGGCGAGGGAGCTTGCTCCCGCTGGGCTGCAAAGCAGCCCCAAGGCCAGGCGCCTCGGTGAATCAGACAGAGCGCGTTGAGTCTGTATGGGGGCGCTGCGCCCGAGGCGTCGGACCGCCCCAGCGGGAGCAAGCTCCCTCGCCACAGAAAGCTCCCTCGCCACAGAAAGCCGTTCGGCTCAGTGGGGCTGCGCCAGCAAATGACTCATCGCAATCTTCAGCTTCATCGGCCGCACTGGCTTGTGCATCAGGGAATGGCCGAGTTCGCGGATCTGCTGCTTGAGTTCGTTGCTGTAGTTGGCGGTGATCATCATGGCCGGGACTGGCGTGGCCCGTCGGGCGTTGATCCGCGCCACGGCGTCGACACCGTTCTGGTCGTGATCCAAGTGATAGTCGGCAATCAACAGGTCGGCCTCGGCGCGGTAGTCGTCCACCTGGCGCGCCAGGTCCTGTTCCGACAGCGCCGTGACTACCCGGCAGCCCCACCCCTCCAACAACGTGCGCATGCCGGCGCAGATCGCCGCGTCGTTATCCAGCACCCAGACCCGCGCTCCACGCAAGCGCTCCAGCATTGGCTCGCTCATGTCCAGGCACACCGATGGCTTGGGCGCGGTGGCGCTCAGGGGCACGTCGATGGCGAACATCGATCCCTTGCCCGGCCAGGAGCGCACCTGGATGCGATGCCCGAGGATCCCCGCGATCTTCTCGACGATCGCCAACCCCAGGCCCAGCCCACGGTCCTGGTTCGGGCGCTGCACATCGCCGCGCTTGAACTCCTGGAAGATTTCCTCCAACCGCTCTTCGGCGATGCCGATGCCGCTGTCCCAGACCTGGATCGACACATGCCGGCGATGGCGCCGGCAGCCCAGCACCACCCGGCCAATGGGGGTATAGCGAATCGCATTGCTCAGCAGATTGCGCAGGATCCGCGCCAGCAACTGCATGTCGCTGCGCACCAGCACCGAACAGGCGATGTAGCGCAGCACCAGCCCTTCGCTGCGGGCGACCTGGGCATATTCGGCGCCGAGGTTGTCGAGCAGCTCGCTGAGGGCGAAAGGCGCGACATCAGCCTTGATCACCCCGGCATCGAGCTTGGAAATGTCCACCAGCGTGCCCAGCAGATTCTCCACGTCCTCCAGCGAATGGCTGACGTTGCGCACCAGCTGCGCGTTCGCCAGCGGCTCGCGACGCTCCAGCAAGGCACTGGTGAACAAGCGTGCGGCATTGAGCGGTTGCAGCAGGTCATGACTGACCGCCGCGAGGAACTTGGTCTTCGACAGGTTGGCCTGCTCGGCCTCGCGCTTGGCTTCGCGCAGGCGCAGTTCAGCGCGGCTGCGTTCGTCGATCTCGCGTAACAGCTGACCGTTGAGGGTGGTCAGTTCGGCGGTGCGTTCCTGGACTCGCTGTTCCAGGTTCTGATAGGCCTGGTGCAGCGCTTCGGCGGTGCGGCGGCGCTCGGTGATGTCGCGGATCAGTACGAAGATCCCCACCACCTCGCCGTTGGCCAGGCGGTTGGGCACGTAGGAACGCAGCATGTAGCGCTCCTGGTTGTTGATATTGGTCTCGGCGAATTCGAACGTCACGCTCTCCCCGGCCAGCGCCCGGGCCACGTAAGCCTCCAGGCGCTGGTAGTGCTGTTCGCTGTGGGCCTCGCGCAGGTTCTGGCCGAGCATCACCCCGCGCGGCCAGCAGTACCATTGCTCGTAGACCTTGTTGGTGAACTCATAGACCAGATCGGCGTTGAGATAGGCGATCAGCGCCGGCACATGGTCGGTAATCAGGCGGATCCAGCGCTCGCTTTCGCTCAAGGCCTCGGCGTGCTGGTAGCGCTCGGTGATGTCGGTGAAGGTGTTGACGTAGCCCCCGGTGGGCAATGGATGGGTGCGAATTTCCAGGACCCGACCGTCGGACAGGCGCTGTTCGCATTCGTGGATCAACCGACCGTTGCTATCGCGACTGGCGGGCGTCAGTAATTTCAGTTCGCTGTCGCCGATCACCTCATTGAAGGGCCGATGGGCAGCGACCGGCGCCAGACCGCTGAGTTCGAGGAAGCGGCGGTTCCACAACTCCAGCACGCCGTGGGCATTGACCATCGCCACGCCTTGGGAAAGGTTGTCCACCGCCCGTTGCAGCAGGTGCGACTTCTGCGCGATGGCCTGTTCGCGGCGCACGGTTTCACTGAGCTTGACGTCAGTGATGTCGGTGAACAGGATCACCCGGCCGCCTTCCTGGGTCGGCCGTTCGCTGACTTGCAACCAGCGACCGTTCTGCAAGCGATACAGCACATGCTCATCGGCCTGCCCACGCGGTTCTTCACTGAACAGGCCGTTGGCCGTCATCAGGCGCTTGACCTCGGACAGCCGCATCCCAGCGATGATCCGCACCCGGCTGTGGGCCCAGAACGCCTTGAAGCGGCTGTTGAACAGGACAATGCGTTGCTGCGCGTCGAACAGCACGAACGCATCGGAAATGCTCTCGATGGCGTCGATCAAATGCCGGTGGGCGGTTTCGGCCCGCAGCCGCGCCTCGCCCAGCAAATGGTTGCCGGCCTTGAGCTCGGCCATGGCCTGGTTCAGGGCGTCGGTGCGCTCGCGCACCTGCTCGGCCAGCACCACCGAATGCTGGAACGCCGCATACGGATCGTTGCCCCGGGTCACGCCCGATTCCACCCGCTCGATCAACGCCGCATTGATGCGGCGCAACTTGCGATTTTCGTCTTGCAGGCCGGCGATCTGCGCCTGCAACTCAGCGATGGCCGGGGACGCGATGGCGGGCAATGGCAACTCCGGTGAAAGTCTGGTTGATGTGCATGCCATTGAACTGTTCTCCATAGGTGTTGAACCCCATCACCCGATGTTCGCGCAAGACCTGGCCGATCTGCTCCAGGCCGCCACGGTCTTCCAGCTCCAGGCGCCTGAGGAAGCAGTCGCAGCCGATGGTCAGCAGCAAGTTACCGAGGCGGGCCTGCAAGCCGTCGAAAAGCGCCTGCAGGTTGTGCAGCAAGGGGCCGGGGGTCATGGCCGTGAGGACGATGCCGTTCTCCACCGCGCAGTAGAAACTCAGGCTCAGGTCCGGGTGCACCTGCTGGATCGCCCGCACGTAGTACTGGTCATGGATCCGCACGGCCAATGGATGGGCAGCGAAGACCCGGTAGTCGAGCGCGCTCACCGGCACGCCGATATGCCGGGCGTACTCCTCGGCAGCGGGCTCGGCGTTGAGCTCATAGACCCGGCGCAAGGCGCTGTCGGCGCCGGTCACCACCAGTTTTTCC
Source organism: Pseudomonas sp. RGM2987 (assembly GCF_022952855.1). Taxonomy (GTDB): domain Bacteria; phylum Pseudomonadota; class Gammaproteobacteria; order Pseudomonadales; family Pseudomonadaceae; genus Aquipseudomonas. The sequence continues at coordinate 11,730 of NZ_JALJDX010000143.1, forward strand.
TGGCGCGGCAGGATGTGATGGGCTGTGAACACTTCGAACGCCAGCCAGGTATTGACCAGCACCACCACCGCCGCGCCACTGTGGAACTGGCCTTCGTAGTACACATGGGTATGAGTCAGCCGATTGTCATCGCCGGCCGAGCCGCCGAAATGCGGGATATCGCCAAGTGCGGCGCTCAGGGCCGCCAGGACCATTTCTTCACGACTGGACAGGCCGTCGAGCAGGGTCAGCGCAAAGCTGTGACCCTTGATCGGCGCCAGGGCGTTGCTACGACAGCCGCTGGCCAGCCGCTCGACCATTTGCTGGGCGTCGATCAGGCTGAAGTGTTCCATTTCGCCGATCAGCTCGGCGGCGATGGAAAAATGTCGATGGTCCAAACCCACCGCCGTCACGCAGTTGCGGCCATAACCCTGGGCGGTGATTTCACCGGCGCTGGTGCAGCCCACCAGGCGAATCCCACCGAAACTTTGGGAAAGCGCCTGGCCCAGCGCAGGCAAGTCGTATTCGGCGGAACAAAAGAACAACACGAAGCCCAGGTACGGATGCAACAGCTGCCGCGCCAGTTCCTGGGCCACCTGCTGGACGTCCGTCGCCTGGGACATGGCGCTCACCACACCTTCGCTCTGGGCCTGCTGCATCCTCGCCTCCGGCGCGTGCGTGATCGGGGCCTTGAGTGTACGAAGCCGCGCCGCACACACGAATGCTACTTGGGTAGCGGGTGGACGCTTCCATGGGAGGAGAAAGTGGCACTCAACACCAATGTCGCGCCGACCGCTCTGTTTGGACCGGGGACATGGTGGGCACATCCTGTGGCGAGGGAGCTTGCTCCCGCTGGGGTGCGAAGCGCCCCCTTGCAGGTTGAGCGGGGGCTGTCTGGCGCACCGAGGCGCCTGGAGTTGGGGCTGCTGCGCAGCCCAGCGGGAGCAAGCTCCCTCGCCACACGGGCAATGCTGTTGTGAATCAATGGTTCATCGTCGCCTGCCCTAGCAGCTTCTGGTCGATGTCCTCCAACCGCAACACACGACCGCCAGTGTCATGGGCGAGTTTCTGCGCGGCCTGGGCGTCGGCGAACGAGGCCAGGACGACGCCCATGGCGCCCTTGAGGCCGGAGCCGACGACGAACCAGGCGGTCCGCGCGTCGATCAGGTGGGCATCGTCGGGCGCGTTCCAATGGCTGCGGCCCATGTCATGAACATACAGCTTGACGTCGGCCCGATGATTCTCCGGTTGCAACCACCAGCCGAGCATTTCCGCCGGCGAGCAGAATTTCTTCACGCCGTCCGCAGCCACCGCCGCGCCCTTGGGCCCGGGGAAGTCAGTGATGACCATGCCGCAGACATGGCACTCATCGCTGGGATGGAACGCCAGCGCGGCCTCGGTGGCCGGCGCTGACTCCTTGCCACACCCCGCCAGTGCCAGGCACATCAACAGCCCGGCCCAAAACACCCTGTTCATCGTTGCATGCTCCTTTACAAGATCAGAAATTCATAGGCTGCGGCGCTTGAACAGTCGATAGGCCAGCCACAACGCAACGGCCAGCCACAACACCAGGCACAGCCAGAGCAACGGGCCCGACACCGGCAGATCGCTGCCCAGGGTCAACACCGCAGCGCCGCTGGAGGCGGAATCGAAACCCGACAGATTGATCAACCGGTAGACGTCGGTCGGGTTCAACAGCAGCAGCCAGGGCAACAGGTCCGGCTTGAACCGGCCCTCGCTGAGCACCAGCAGCGCCAGCAACACCAGGTCGAACACCAGCACGAAGAAGAACCAGACCCCCAGTGCCAGCCCGGCCGCGGTGGATTTCTCCGCCGCAAGGCTGCTCAGCACGTAGGCCAATCCGAGGAATACCCAGCCCAACAGCGTGCTGGACAACATGAAGCGGCCAAAGGCCCAGAGCAGCAGGCTCAACTCGACATCGTCCACCAGCAGGGCGATGGCAAGCATTGCGCAGCCAAAGCCTATGACCGTCGCCAGGGTCAGGATCAGGCCGTGACCGACAAACTTGCCCAGCAGCAGTTGGCCGCGCCCCAGCGGATAGGTCAGCAACAGCAGCAAGGTGCCGCTCTCGTCCTCGCCGACAATCGCGTCATAGGCCAACAGCAAGGCAATCAGTGGCATCAGGAAGGTCGCCAGGCTCGACAGACTGGCCACCGTCGCCGGCACCGAGGTGAAGCCCAACTGACCGGAGGCCGCCGCGCCAAGCCAGGCGATGCCGATGGCCAGCGCGGCGAACAGCAGGCTGATCGCCAACAGCCAACGATTGCGCAGGCCATCGCTCAATTCCTTGCGCGCCATGTTCCAGATCGGGTTCATTGACCGGCCTCCTCGGCCGCCGCGCGGACCATGTAATGGCGGTACAGATCCTCCAGGGACGGCGGCTTGATCTCGACATCCGTCGGGTCGTCCTGGGCCAGCAACTGCCGTAGCAAGGCCAGTTTGCTGCCGTCCGGCGCGGACACCTGCAAGCCGTCGCGCCCCCAGCCCTGGATCACATGCCCTTCGCTGCGCCAATGTCGTTGCAGGTGATCGGCGCGGGACAGTCCCGAAGCGCGGATCAGCGTCGGCAGGCCAGCCTCCTGACGCAGGCGGGCCAGGCTGCCCAAGGCCAACAGGCGCCCGCGGGTCAGGATCGCGGCGCGGTTGATGTGCGCCTCGACACCCGGCAACACATGGGAGCAGAGGATGATGCTGGTGCCCTGCCAACGCAGGCGGTCGAGCAGTTGATACAGGTCCTGGGTGGCGATGGGGTCCAGGCCGACGGTGGGTTCGTCCAGCAGCAACAGCCGCGGCTGGCCAAGCAGCGCCTGGGCCAGGCCCAGGCGTTGGCGCATGCCCTTGGAATAGGTGCGCACCCGGCGCCGGGCCGCGTCCGCCAGCCCCACCTCTTCCAATAGCCGCCCGACCTGTTGCGGCGCAGCGCCCTTGAGCCGGGCGAAATGATGCAGGGTCTCCAGCCCGCTCAATTGCGGGTAGAACGTCACGTTTTCCGGCAGATAGCCGAGCAATTTCCGCACACCCGGGTCACCGGGATCGCGACCGAAGACCCGCACCTGCCCTGCGCTGGCGCGCAGCAAGCCGAGGATCAATTTCATGGTGGTGGTCTTGCCGGCCCCGTTGTGCCCGAACAGGCCCAGCACCTCGCCCTGGGCCAGGTTCAGGTTCAAGTCACGCAGCACGGCGACATCGCCGTAGTGCTGGCTGACGCTTTCGATCTCGACGACGTTCAAGGCACGTCCTCCTGAGCACTGTTGCGTGGTGGGGGTTGGACCGGCGCCGCCATCAGCGGATGGCTATCCAGCACCCCGGGAGATTTCATCACCGGGAACGCCCGCTGCACCCAGCGCAGCAGTTCGATGCCCGGGCTGTTCATCAGCAACCGCACCTGTGGGTAGAGCCAGAGCAGCCGGTCGACGTTGTCGTTGGGTTCGTAGACCACATCCCCAAGGCCGTCGCCGTTGCGATCCCACCCCAGGTAGTCACTCCAGTAGTTGCCGCGTCCGTCCGCTGACCACTCTTGCAAGCGGGTGGCGACGTATTTGACCTGGCGCTGGTTATGAACGAAGGCATTGCCGGCGATGCGGTTGTCTTCCGAGCCGGCGGTCAGGTGAATGCCTACGGCGCTGCGCTCGAAATGATTGCCTTCGATGCGGTTGAACAGCGAGTTGTAGATGAACAGCGCCTTGCCTTCGGCACCGGTGATCATGGTGTCGCCGGTACTCCCGTCGCGCACATCGCTGACGAAGTTGCCCTGCAAGGTCGAATAAGTGATGTAGTTCATCAGGATCCCGTAGTTCTGATCCTGTTCGGAGCGATTGCCGATCACCGTCAACTTGCGGCTCTGCATCAACGCGTAGCCGGTGCGGGTGCGCCGGGTGATGTTGTCCAGCAGCCGGTTATCGTTGGCGAACATGTAATGCACGCCGTAGCGCAGGTCCTCCAGGGTGTTGCCCTGGAGCAGGTTGCCGTTGGAGGTGTCGATGTAAATGCCGTCGCGGGTGTCGCGCACCTGATTGCCAATGACCCGCGCGCCGTGCACCGCATACAGGTGGATGCCGTTGCCGCGGTCCTGGGAGCGCACACTCGGGTCACCCTGGATGCGGTTGTCGACCAGGCTCACCTCTGGCGTACCGTCGACCCAGATGCCGAAGCCCTGGCCCTGCATCCGGTTCGAGCGAACCACGGCGCCCTGGGCGCCCGGCTGGATGAACACTGCGGCATTCATGGCCGTCAGGTCATGACCCCAATCCAGGAAAGTACAACCCTGGACCTGGACATTCGGCGCCCGGATAGTCAGGCCGTTACCCTCGCCGTGCCCCCGCAATACCGCGCCCGGTTCACAGGTGAGGGTCATGGGCTGATCGACGCTGAACGCCCCCTGGTACTGGCCGGCAGGCAAGCGCCAGTGCCGCTCGCCCTCGGCCTGCAAAGGCAGGTCGGTGATCGGCTGCGGCGCGCCGAGCACCCCACCCGAGAGCAGCCAGAGCACCAGCGCAATGACCGGTTGCCGAGCGTCGCTTGCAAGTCGTCGCATGTCCCCGGTCATCGCAGCCTCCCGAATCCGCCGGCTCAGGCTTTTTCAACCAGCATGCGCCCGACCATTTCCATGTGCAGGGCGTGGCAGAACCAGCTGCAGTAGTACCAGTGCAAGCCGGGCTTGTCGGCAATGAAGGTGATGGACGATGTCTGTTGCGGGCTGATTTCCATGCTCACGCCATGGTTGGTCATGACGAAACCATGGGACACGTCCTCGATCTGGTCGATGTTGGTGATGGTCACCGTCACCTCGTTGCCCTGTTTGACGGTGAACTCGGTCAGGCCATAGGCCGGCGCCATGGACGTCATGTACACCCGCACCTTGTTACCGTCGCGGATGACCTTGTTGTCGGTCTCCAGGTTGATGCCGTCCTTCTTGGCCCGCTCCACGGTTGGGGCGAAGAACGGATCGTTGCGGTTCCAGATTTTCTGGGTCTTGATCTGGTCCCGTCGGGCGAGGATGCAATCGTGGGGTTCGGCAAACGCCGGGCCATCGTGCACCAGCTTCATTTCTTCGCCAGAAATGTCGATCAGTTGGTCGTTCTCCGGGTGCAGCGGCCCGGTGGGCAGGAAGCGGTCCTTGGAGAACTTGCACAGCACTACCAGCCACTTACCGTCGGCCTCGCTGGTCTCGGTCAGCGACGCGTGGTTATGCCCGGGCTGATACTGCACGTCGAGCTTGTGCTTGATGTAGTTGACCTTCTCGCCCTTGTAGGCGCGGATGGCTTCGTCCATGTTCCACTTCACCACCTGGCTGTCGATGAACAGCGTGGTGTAGGCATTGCCGCGCCCGTCGAAGGTGGTGTGCAGCGGGCCCAGGCCCAGCTCCGGTTCGGCGACGATCACCTCGCGGGGGTCTTTGTAGCGACCGGCGAACAGGTCGTCGAGGCGGTCGATGGCGATCATCGAGACCGTCGGTGACAGATTGCCGTTGGCAATGAAATATTTGCCGTCGGACGAGGTATTGCACCCGTGGGGGTTCTTCGGCACCGGTATGTAGCGAGTGAATTCGGAGTCCTTGCCGTCGGTTTTACGACCATCGACCACCGGCACGCTGGAGCCTTCAAGGGTGATGAACTTGCCGGCCTTGATCGCCGCTTCGATCCGCGGGATGTTGAACACCACCACCCAGTCGCGCTCGTTGCGCATCATGCCGCCCAGGTCGTAGGCCTTCTCCGAGTTGTAACAGGTACTGGCGGCGTACTTGCCGGTGTAGTCGGCATCGGAGTTGTCCAGGTTGCCGTCGACGATCACCTGGAACGCCATCTCCATTTTCTCGGCGTCGATGGCATTGAACATCGTATAGCTGTTCTTGTCTTGCAGGTCGAAGGTACGGCCGTCGTTGGGGTGCGGGATCACGAACTCAGCGTTGGCGAACACATACTTGGTGTACGGCACCTTTTGCAGGCGCAGGCCGTGGATCGCCTGCACGTTGGGCACGGTGAGGATCTTGTCGCACTTCATGATGTCCAGGCGAATGCGCGCGACCCGTGAGTTGGCCTTGTCATTGATGAACAGGTACTTGCCGTCGTATTTGCCATCGGTCATGGAAATATGCGGGTGGTGGCAGTCGCCGTTCTGGTATTTGGCGCTGTCCCCCAGGATCAGCTTGCTTTCGTTGGTCAGGCCCCAGCCGGTGGCCGAGTCGACATTGAACACTGGGATACGCATCAGCTCGCGCATCGACGGCACCCCCAGCACTCTCACCTCGCCCTGATGGCCGCCGCTCCAGAAACCGTAGTATTCATCCAGCTCGCCGGGCGCCACGTGGATCCTGGACTTGGCTTCCTTGGCCGCTGCGGCCCAGGATTCGCGGGTGAACGTCCCGGCTCCCAGCGCCGTGGCGCCAGCCAGCACTGCGCCGGTCACCGCACCCGTGCCGAGGAAGCTGCGTCGGCTCACGCCCTTGGGTTCTGGCACCACGTCGGTGGTGTCGTTTTTCTTGTCGTTCATGCTAATGCTCCATCAAGAATGAATCGGTCAGAGGGACAGGCCAAGGGGTGCCTCAAGGCGCCGGCGTCACCTGCACCACGGGAATCAGTTGCGCATCGGTCGTGCTCGCCTTGCCGCGCTTCTTGCGCTTGTTGATCAGCGGCGGGCATTTGTTTTCGTTGTGCCAGGTCATCTGGCAGTCGAGGCAGTAATGGCATTCGTTGGCGTTGATCCGGCCATCGGGATGGATCGCCTGGATCTCGCATTCCTTGGCGCACAATTGGCAGGGGTTGCCGCACTCCTTGCGGCGCTTGAGCCAGTCGAACAAACGCAGGCGCGTCGGCATCGCCAGGGACGCGCCCAGCGGGCAGATATAGCGGCAATAGACTTTGCGGGTGAACAGATTGATCACCAGCAGGCCGGCGGCATACGCCACGAACCACCACTGGCGATCGAACCTTAAGGTGATAGCGGTCTTGAATGGCTCGACTTCGGCCAGTCGCTCGGCGGTTGCCATGGACTCCAGGGACACGCCGAACAGCGCCAGCAGGATGATGTACTTGATCGCCCACAGGCGCTCGTGGACCGCAAACGGCAACTCGTATTGTGGCACCTTGAATTTGCGCGCCAGTTCGTTGATCAGCTCTTGCAGCGCACCGAACGGACACAGCCAGCCGCAGAACACGCCACGCCCCCACAGCAGGATGCTGGCGGCGGTGAATACCCACAGGATGAATATCAGCGGATCGGTGAGGAACAGTTCCCAGCGAAAACCTTCGAACAGCGCATGGACGAACGTCAGGACGTTGACCACCGACAGCTGGGCCAAGCCATAGCCGCCGAGAAACACCACGGTGAACACCAGGTAACCCCGGCGCACCCAGTGCAGGAGCCTGGGCCGACGGGCCAGTGCGTCCTGGAAAAACAGAATGCCCGTGAGTACCAACAGGGCCACACCGAGCACGCTGATCTCGACACTCTTCTGATACCACAGGGTCAGCCACAGCGGCCGACTGGCCTCTTCGGCCGCCGCCAGCTGCGCGGCAGTGGGCAATGGCCGTTCGAGGTAGGCTTCGGGCAGTTGATAGGCCAGTTCGAAACTGCTGAAGGTGCCGCTGACCGGTCCGGTCTGCCGGCGCACCAGCAGCTCCAGGCTCCAGGGCGAGCCAGGGTCGAAACGGTGGGAAGCTCGAATGATGAAAATCGCCATTTCATCGAAGGCCGGCATGTCATCGAGCGCCACGTCATCCAGGCGTTGGAAATCCAGGTCGCGGAAGCTGATGGTGTCGCCGAACTGACGCAATACCACCCGGTCGAAAATCCCGCCGCGCACATAACCCGAGCCCTTGAACGAATAGCGCCCGCTGCCCATCACCGCGATGGCCTGCTCGCCGGGCTTGAGCGCGGCCATCAGCGTGCGATATTGCGCCTCGCCCAGCAGGTTGCGGCCAACGGTGGGTGGGTTGAGTTGGGTGAGGTACAGATCGATAAAAGTGTCGTCCCTCTGCCCGGCGCTGGCGACTTCGACCTGCTCGGCCTCGGTGCCCTTGAACGAGTCATCCACCTGGCCACGCGTCAGGTGCAGGCGTCGCACCGAACCATCGCCGAGCAGCGTGTTCCAGTCGGCGGATTGGTAGGCCTCGCGGATCCTGGCAGGCGCCACGGCCACCCCGGAATCGCCCTTGACCAGGCCCAGGGACACCGCGACGTCATGGGCAGCGCGCATGATCACTTCGTTGACCACCATCGCCGTCACGGTGGCACCGGCAATCGCATCCACCGTCACCGCATTCGGGTCGCTGGAGTGCCCCACGACGACCCTTTGATTGACCTGGATGCCGCTGTAGCGCGCACTGAATGCGTGGAGTTTCTCTTCGGCAATGCCGATCAGCAGGATCGGTTCATGGTGTTCCAGCACATAGGCATCGAGGATCACCCCGGCCGGATCGAGAATCACCTGGACGTTGATCGGCTTGCCCGAGTAAGCGGGAATATCCACCACGTCCAGGCTTTGGAACACATACCCCAGGACCCTGCCTGCCGCCGACAAGGTACGCACCTTGAAGCGTCCTTCGGGCTCGGAAATCGTCTCGGTCTGGTTCAGGACGTGATGGATGCGTTGCTGCTGGATGTCCCCGTAATCCCTGGCCTGGGCGAGATTCGTGAAAGCCAGCAGGAGTGCGAACAGGCCATGGAGCCAGGAGCGGGATGGGTGCAGCAGCACAAAGGAAAGGGTCATGGACGCCAAGGCTTGAAGGCAGGAACTTGGCGCTCATGGTAGGTGCCGCACCCTCAGCGGCCCTTGATTGAAATCAACTTGGAAAAAAACCGAGTTCCTGACATCAACCCAAACAACCCAGACCCCGTGGCGAGGGAGCTTGCTCCCGCTGGGGTGCGAAGCGCCCCCATGCAGGCTGGACGCGGCCTGCCTGATCCACCCAGGAGTCTGGCCTTGGGGCTGCTGCGCAGCCCAGCGGGAGCAAGCTCCCTCGCCACAGGGGATTGGGTGAATCCGACGATGGCGTCAGGCCAGACACCTCCAATCTCAGCAATCCTCAACGCAGCCCATAGGAATAAAGCCCACCATCATTATTGTCGTACCAATTGCCGTTGCCCCAGATCACCCGATCCTGCTCGGGCTGGAACCCGACGATGCCCAGGTAGCCATCAATGTCCAGGCGTTTCCACGACTGGCCCCAATCCCTGGAGTAGAACACCCCATCAGCCGAGATGTTCGCCTCGCGTCCCCAGTAGATCCAGCGCGGTGGATGGTGGGTGCTGGTGGTGTTGATCAACAGGCTGTTTTGCCCGATCCAGAAGTTCGCCCCGCGTACCCGGCTTTCCGATGCCAGGGGCGAAAACACACTGGGCAGGTCGCCCAGGGTGCGCCAGGTCAGCTTGGTGGTATCCAGTTCGGCGACGACCTCGCGGCCCCGGTTGTCCTGGTCGATAAGACCAATGACCTTCCCGGCATCGTTCTGGATCAGCCTGGAGACATACAGGTTGTCCTCACGCTGGATCTCGACGACTCGCCACGCACCCTCCTCGCGTTGCAGGCGGGCCCGAGCGGTCAGGTTGAACGCTATGTTGTTGACGTCGCCACCGGGGCTGCTTCCCCAGAACCGCTGGGATACCCAGATGAACGCCTGCCGGGCGTCCAGTTGCAGCACGTTGGTCTGGATCTCTCCCTGCTCGCCAGAGCCGGTGTACCACTCAGTGATCTCGGGGTGTTGTTGATGCACGGACTCAGCAGAGACCAGCAACGACTCGGATGCGACAATCGCAGTACTGTTCATGCCGCGATCAGCAGAATAAAAGACCCCGGTGGGAACGGCGCCGGCTGTCGCTTCGCCGCCATCATCCTCTACAACGCTCGGTCGGCCCCAGGCCCAGACTTCATCGGCGCCATGAAAATACGGTTTCAGGCTCCAGGCCACATTATCGGCTTCGGCAAACCAGCCTTTGTTCAACCAGGTCCAGCGCTTGCCTTGATCGTCGCTGCGCAGGACCACGGTCTGGCTAATGTCATCTGCACCTTCAGGCCGGTCAAGTCCCGTCAGCAGGAATACGCTGGCGCCGTCCGGACTGGCGACCAGGCAAGCCGCGCCGCTGACGTGGGCCACCAGTTGGAACTGGCCTTGAGCGTCCAGGCGTGAAATGAAGGAGGTCTCCTCTTCACGTACGATCAAACGGGAATAGATCCCCCCCACTTGCGGCGCTTTCGATTTGCCATAGACCACGGCATCCAGGTTCACCACCTCGGCCGCAGGCTTCAACTGGCTGGCATCACCGTCCAGGCGCCCGACCAGCCAGGTGCCTTGCGCGGTCACGACGACACCGGTGCAATACTGGGTCATTGCCCGCAGCCGGGTATCCTTCACCGTGCCCAGCTGTTGCTGGTCCGGACTGGCGCCGCCCCACTCCAGCTTGGCGCTGGTCAGTATCCACATGTACCACAGCGCGGCGCCACCCAGCAGCGCGACAAACAGAGTAGTGAACAGCTTTGATCGAGGCATGGGAAGTCCGTATCCAGGGAGAAAACCGCAAAGCTTTTCTCATCTCTTGGGCCCGGAGTAAATTTTTTTTGCACGAGAACGGATGAAGCCGGTCGCATACTTGTCAACGCTGTGACCCAGGTTCCATTTTTCAACGGGCGCCGTTGCGCCACCCAGCCTCAACGCACCAAAGCAGACGCCCACAAGGAACGCTCCATGCCCTCACGCTCCGGCCCCGCAGCCACTCCTCCACTGCCTGAAGGCACCGGCTTCGTCCGGGTGCGCGGCGCCCGCGAACACAACCTCAAGAACGTCGACGTCGATATTCCTCGCGACGCCCTGGTGGTGTTTACCGGCGTGTCAGGGTCCGGAAAGTCGTCGCTGGCGTTTTCCACGCTCTACGCCGAAGCCCAGCGCCGCTACTTCGAATCGGTGGCACCCTATGCACGGCGCCTGATCGACCAGGTGGGCGTGCCGGACGTGGACAGCATCGAAGGCCTGCCGCCGGCGGTGGCCCTACAGCAACAACGCGGCTCGCCCAGCGCGCGCTCCTCGGTGGGCAGCGTCACCACCCTGTCGAGCCTGATCCGCATGCTCTACTCCCGCGCCGGCAGTTACCCGGCCGACCAACCGATGCTCTACGCCGAAGATTTTTCGCCCAACACGCCGCAAGGCGCCTGCCCAGAGTGCCATGGGTTGGGACGGGTCTATGCAGTGACCGAGGCGTCCATGGTCCCGGACCCGTCGTTGACCATTCGTGAGCGCGCCGTGGCGGCCTGGCCCATGGCGTGGCAAGGACAGAACCTGCGGGACATCCTGGTGACCCTCGGTTATGACGTCGACATCCCCTGGCGTGACCTGCCGAAAGAGCAGCGCGACTGGATTCTGTTCACCGAAGAAACCCCCACCGTCCCGGTGTACGCCGGGCTCACCCCGGCGCAGACCCGAGCGGCGCTCAAGCGCAAGCTCGAGCCCAGCTACCAGGGCACGTTCAGTGGTGCCCGGCGCTATCTGCTGCACACCTTCATGCATTCGCAAAGCGCCCAGATGCGCAAGCGCGTGGCGCAGTACATGCGCGCCAGTCCATGCCCTGCGTGCGAGGGCAAACGCCTCAAGCGCCAGGCGCTGACCGTGAGCTTCGCCGGCCTGGACATCGCCGAACTGTCGCAACTGCCCTTGCTGGACCTGGCCGAGGTGCTCAAGGGGGTGCTGGCGCCGGCCTATCTCGAACAGGCCGAAGAACCGGGCGAAGTCCTCAGCCACCGGCAGACCCGCGAGGCCCGTGAGCAACGCGCGGCCCGGGGCGAGAACCCGCATGCGGGCGGACCGGACGCCCGTCACACGCCGAATCTTTCGCTGGAAAAACGCCTGGCCGCCCAACGCATCGCCGCCGAGCTGCTGGAGCGGATCGTCACCCTGATCGACCTTGGCCTGGGCTACCTGGCCCTGGAGCGCAGCACGCCCACGCTGTCTTCCGGCGAACTGCAACGCCTGCGCCTGGCGACCCAGCTCAACTCCCAGTTGTTTGGGGTGATCTACGTGCTCGACGAGCCCTCCGCCGGCCTGCACCCGGCCGACAGCGAAGCGCTGTTCGAGGCCCTGCAACGCTTGAAAGCTGCGGGTAATTCGGTGTTCGTGGTCGAGCATGACCTGGACACCATGCGCCGCGCCGACTGGCTCATCGACGTCGGCCCTGACGCGGGTGAGCAAGGCGGGAAAATCCTCTACAGCGGTCCACCGGCAGGCCTGGGTGAAGTGCCGCAATCAAGGACCCGCGCCTACCTGTTCGCCGAGCAGTCGGCTGCCGGGCGCAGCCCCCGCGAGCCCCAGGACTGGCTGTGCCTGGAAGGCATTACCCGTAACAACCTCGACAACCTCAGCGCCGCATTTCCCCTGGGCTGCTTCACGGCGGTGACCGGCATTTCCGGCTCCGGTAAATCCAGCCTGGTCAGCCAAGCGCTGCTGGATCTGGTCGGCGCCCACCTGGGCCAGGCCAGCGCCAATGCCGAACCCGAGGAACAGAGCCTGGAAGACGAACCCGTGCAAACCAGCGGCGGCGTCGTCACGGCCGGGCTCGACGCCATCAAGCGCCTGGTCCAGGTCGATCAGAAGCCCATCGGCCGTACCCCGCGCTCCAACCTCGCCACCTACACCGGGCTGTTCGACCACGTGCGCAAGCTGTTCGCCGCGACCGCGCAGGCGCAGGCCCTGGGCTTCGATGCCGGGCGGTTTTCCTTCAACGTTGCCAAGGGCCGTTGCGAGACCTGCGAAGGCGAGGGTTTCGTCAGCGTCGAATTGTTGTTCATGCCCAGCGTGTACGCGCCCTGCCCGACCTGCCACGGTGCGCGCTACAACCCGCAGACCCTGGAAGTGACCTGGCAGGGCCTGGACATTTCCCAGGTGCTGCAACTGACCGTGAACCAGGCGCTGGAGGTGTTCGCCGAACAGGCTGCACCACGGCGAACCTTGCAGGTCTTGCAAGACATCGGCCTGGGCTATCTGCGCCTGGGCCAGCCGGCCACCGAACTGTCCGGCGGCGAGGCGCAGCGCATCAAGCTGGCCACCGAGCTGCAACGCAAGGCCCGTGGCGCGACCTTGTACGTGCTGGATGAGCCCACCAACGGATTGCACCCCCAGGACGTGGATCGCTTGCTGGTGCAGCTCAATCGCCTGGTGGATGAGGGCCACACGGTGGTTGTGGTGGAACATGACATGCGGGTGGTGGCGCAGAGTGACTGGGTCATCGACATCGGCCCAGGCGCAGGGGCCCAGGGTGGGAAAGTCGTGGTGTGTGGATCCCCGGAGGTAGTGGCGAAGTCTGCCGAGAGCCGCACGGCCGCTTTTCTGCAGCGGGCCCTATAAACCCCAAGCTGAGAATCGGCCCCTGTGGCGAGGGAGCTTGCTCCCGCTGGGCTGCGCAGCAGCCCCAAAGC
>NZ_JALJDX010000142.1 GCF_022952855.1 Pseudomonas sp. RGM2987
CCCTCGACCGTAGCGGCATCTGGGACATAGGGCTGCTGCGCAGCCCAGCGGGAGCAAGCTCCCTCGCCACAGCAAGCCCCCTCGCCACAGGATCACATGGCTTGAGATCAAGGCGTATCTGGCTGATTTGCCGGATGCGCCTGTTGGAATGCCGGATGGGCGGCCGCCAGTGCCGCAACGCGACGAATCCGTGGATACGCCTGCAAATCCACATTGAACCGCTCGGCCGCATACAGCTGCGGGATCAGGTACACATCCGCCAACCCGGGCACCGTGCCGAAGCAATAGCCTGCGTCGCCGATCAGTTGCTCCACCGCCGCCAATCCCTGGCCGATCCAATGGCCAATCCACTCGCTGACCTGCGTTTCATCGTGCCCCCATTGCCGCAGCTTGTTGAGCACGCTGACGTTATGCAGCGGATGAATGTCGCAACCGATCAGCGCAGCGACCCCTCGTTCATGGGCACGCAGCGCCAGGTCGGCGCTTAGCAGCGGCACCTGTGGATAACGTTCCTCCAGGTATTCGATGATGGCGGGCGATTGCACCAGCAATGCTCCCTCGTCGGTGCGCAGGGCCGGCACCCGGCCCTGGGGGTTGATTGCCAGGTAGGCCGGCTGACGGTGTTCGCCACCCGGCGCTGCAGTCAGGTTGACCGGCAGGGCCAGGTAATCCAGCCCCTTCAGTGCCAGGGCAATGCGTACCCGATAGGACGAGGTGGAACGGTAGTAGGTATAGAGGTCCATGCCTTGTTCCTCAACGCGCCGGCAAAATCGTGCCGCGACATTCGCCGAAGCCGATGGAGGCGAAACCCTCGCGACTGCAGCGAGCCCGCAGGATGATTTCGTCGCCGTCCTCAAGGAATTTCCGGACTTCGCCCGAGGCCAGCTCGATCGGTTTCTTACCGCCTTCGGTGATTTCCAGCAGGCTGCCAAACTGGCCGCTCTGTGGCCCGGACAAAGTGCCCGAGCCAAACAGATCACCGGCCTGCAACTGACAGCCGTTGACGCTGTGATGCGCAACCATCTGCGCCACGGTCCAGTACATGTACTGGGTATTGCTCAAGGTCAGGCGATGGGCCGGCAGGTTCTGCTCGCGCATGGTTGCGGTGAGCAACAGCACCTCCAATTCGATATCGAAGGCCCCGCCGGCCTGGTCACGCTTGTCCAGTAGATAGGGCAACGGTTGCGGATCGCCTTCAGGGCGCGGCGGCTGCGGGCGACGGAATGGCTCCAGGGCTTCGGCCGTCACCACCCACGGCGACACACTGGTCAAGAAACTCTTGGACAAAAATGGCCCCAGCGGCTGGTACTCCCAGGCCTGGATATCCCGGGCCGACCAGTCGTTGAGCAGGCAAAAGCCGCCGATGTGCTCGGCCGCATCGCCAATGGCGATGGGCTCGCCCAAGGCATTGCCCCGCCCGATCCAGATGCCCAGCTCAAGCTCATAGTCCAGCCGCGCGCACGGGCCGAAGCTCGGCTCGTTCTGGCCGGCAGGCAAGGTCTGACCCTTGGGCCGACGCACGTCGGTGCCGGACGGGCGCACGGTCGAGGCGCGACCGTGGTAACCGATGGGCACGTACTTGTAGTTGGGCAGCAAGGGGTTGTCGGGACGAAACAGCTTACCGACATTCTGCGCGTGCTCGATCCCGACGTAGAAGTCGGTGTAGTCGCTGATCCGCGCTGGCAGGTGCATCTGGCATTCGGCTGCGACATGCAGCAACTGCGTGCCCTGGCTTTCAACCTTGCCGCGCAACGGGCTGTCTTCGCGCAGCAGTTCCAACAGCCGTTCACGCAGGGCGACCCGAGCGCTGCGCCCCAGCTCGAAGAACCCGTTCAACTGACCGCCGGCCATGGCTTCCACGGCGTCTCGCGATGGGCCGTCGAACAGGCCGGCGTGCAGCGCAGCCGACAGATCGAAAATCCGCTCACCAATGGCCACGCCACTGCGCCGGGTGCCACCGTCGACACTGAAGATGCCCAAGGGCAGGTTCTGCAACGGGAAGTCGGCGTGACCGTTGGCGCTGGCGACCCAACTACGGGCAGGGAAAGATTGGCTCATGGGTTATCTCCGGGTCGGGTCGAACGTGACAGGCAGCGAGGCCCAGCATGCATCGTAGTCGGTTTGAAGTTGCGCACAGTCCAGGGCGAAGCGACTTGGACGCAACACCTGGCTGGTCTCGAACATGAACGCCATGGTGTTATCGATTTTTGCCGGCTGAAGGTCGGCATTGATCGCTCGGGTGCAGGTCTCGCCGTCCGGACCATGGGCGCTCATGCAACTGTGCAGCGAAGCACCGCCGGGCAGGAAACCTTCGGCCTTGGCATCGTAGGCGCCCTGGATCAGGCCCATGAATTCATTCATCAGGTTGCGATGGAACCACGGCGGACGGAAGGTATTTTCGGCCACCATCCAGCGCGGCGGGAAAATCACGAAGTCGAGATTGGCCAGGCCGTGGACGCTGGTGGGCGAGGTCAGTACGGTGAAAATCGACGGGTCCGGGTGGTCGAAGCTGACCGTGCCGATGGTGTTGAACCGGCGCAGGTCGTATTTATAGGGCACATTGTTGCCGTGCCAGGCCACCACATCGAGGGGCGAATGACCCAGTTCGCACGCCCACAGCTCGCCGAGAAACTTCTGCACCAGCGTGGTTGGCTGCGCGAGGTTTTCGTAGTGGGCGACGGGCGCCAGGAAGTCCCGGGGATTGGCCAGGCCGTTGCTGCCGATCGGCCCAAGGTCTGGAAGGCGCAGCGGCGCACCGTGGTTTTCCGCGAGGTAACCGCGGGCCTGTGGGTCGAGCAGCTCGACCCGGAATTTCAGGCCCCGCGGCAGCACGGCAATCTCCAGCGGGGCCAGTTCCAGCACGCCCAGTTCGGTGGCAATGCGCAGCCGTCCCGATTGCGGCACCACCAGCCATTCGCCGTCGGCATTGAAGAACACCCGCTCCATCGAACGATTGGCGCAGTACTGATAAAGACTGACGCCGGCGGGTTTATCCGCGCCGGCATTGGCGGCCATACGCACCAGGCCGTCGACGAAATCGGTGGGCTCGGCGGGCATCTCCAAAGGGTTCCAGCGCAGCCGATTGGGCGTTACCTCGCCCAGCGGGCCACCGGCAATCTGCCGTTCGAGCTTGACGAAGGCCGGATGATGGGCCGATGGCCGGATGCGATACATCCAGGTGCGCCGCGCTTCACCGCGGGCCATGG
Organism: Pseudomonas sp. RGM2987; assembly: GCF_022952855.1. Classification (GTDB taxonomy): domain Bacteria; phylum Pseudomonadota; class Gammaproteobacteria; order Pseudomonadales; family Pseudomonadaceae; genus Aquipseudomonas. Next base: position 3,207 of record NZ_JALJDX010000142.1, read on the forward strand.
TGAATGCCGTGCCGGAGAACAATTCGGCATAAAGACCGTAGGGCGCCTTCTGCGGGGAGTTCTGACCGACAGGCAATGCGCCGGGCAGCGCCTCACTGGCGAATTCATTGCCGAAGCCAGACTGGTAGGCCAGGTCCGACGCGGTGGAATCGAGGTTCATGGAGCCTCCTGAGATGCGGTCCGTCACTCAAAGGGAAGTCTGAGGCGCACCGGGTTGTTTTTATCGTAATCAAATTACGCATAACGTAATTTGCTCGACGGCGACCGTCAAGCTATAAAGACGCCCATTCGCCTTTGGACCCCGCGCCGCCATGCAAACCCCGCCCAACAACGCTAAACAGAAAGTCCGCTCGGCCGAGGTCGGCACCGACATTCTCAAGGCCCTGGCCGAACTGTCCCCCTCCACATCGCTGTCGCGCCTGGCCGACCACGTGCAGATGCCGGCGAGCAAGGTCCATCGGTACTTGCAGGCCCTGATCGCCAGCGGGTTTGCCGAGCAGAACGCCGCGACCAACCACTATGGCCTGGGCCGCGAGGCCCTGCGCGTCGGGCTGGCCGCGTTGAACGGCATGGACGTCCTGCAAGTGGCTGCCCTGCCCTTGGCCGAATTGCGCGACGACCTGAACGAGACCTGCTTTCTGGCGGTGTGGGGCAATCATGGGGCAACCGTGGTACGCATCGAGCCCGCGGTCCGCGCCGTGACCGTCGTGACCCAACTGGGCTCGGTGTTGCCGCTGCTCAGTTCCTCCACGGGGCTGGTGTTCGGCGCGTACCTGCCCGAGCGCGAAACCATCGGCCTGCGGGAACAGGAAGTGCGCGACACACATGACCACGCCCTGGCCGATGACCGGGCCTATGCGACGCTGTGCGAACAGATCCGTCGTCGTGGCCTGCACCATGTGCATGGCCTGCTGATGCCGGGGGTGGATGCCTTGTCCGCCCCGGTGTTCAACGCGGTTGGCCAGGTGGCGGCGGTGATGACTATCGTCGGTCCGACCTCGCTGTTCCACGCCGACGAAGATGGCCCGGCGGCGCAGCGCCTGCTGGCGGCGACCCGGGCCGTGAGTTGGCGGATGGGTTATGAGACCGGCCCTGGCTCAACCCAGGAAGTCGGGAACGATCCGGATCAGTAGATCATTGAGCTGAGTGGGGGCCAGTCGTGGATGAAGATGGCGTTCTTCTCCACTGTAGGCGACCATGTAAATGCCCTGGTGATCGCCCTTGGCGTGGTAGGGGATCTCATTGTTTCGCAAATGGCCCAGCAGGTAGTCCACCAGGGGCTCCGAAGAAGACACCACTCGTTCACCGGAGTCATGGGTAATAAAACCGGTGACGTAGACTTTCTCCAGATCAACCTCGGGCAAGTGTACTTTCAAAGCCGCGTGAATATCCTCGGCGTCCAGATGCATGATGGAGCGCTCGGATAAATCCATTGCCGGCTTTTCCGCCAGGCGAGTCACAATATGCGTAACGATTCTTTCAAATGTAATCAACTCCAGCGCCTTGACCCGGTCTTCGTCGGCAAAGGAATAGCGTTTGCTGAAGATATTGCTGACGCCTTGCGTGTAATGGGGCAATTGCTGTTTTTCCACCCAGGCCAACGCTTCTTCAAATAAGGTTGTGGACGACCCAACCAAAGGATCCGCAGCGGCTGCCAATGTGTTCAGGTAGTGGGTAAACGGGTTGACGCCGAGCGCGTCCAGATGCTCGCCCAACAGCACCTGCACGGCAAAGTCCACGCGAGTGTTCTTGAGAGCGAGCAGTTTTTCAGAATAAGAAGTAAATAATCGAGTATTCATAAACATCCTTGTCATGTCTTGGGGTCGAACTTCCTGTTCGACCGGCATCGCCGTTATACCTCAACTGACTTTCAACTTGTAAAACGCAAATGTAAGAGCCGGTTAAGACTACGGGCATATCTAACCCATCATGCCCATGACCTTGGCCTTCGCCACCGCTTGAGTACGCCGTTGCACCCCTAACTTGCTATGTATCCGACGCGAGTGGGTCTTTACCGTGTGCAAGGATATGAACAAACGCTCGGCAATCTGCTGATTGGAATGACCCTGGGCAATCAGCTCCAGCACTTCCAACTCACGATGACTGAGCAACGTGTCGTCGCTGGTCGCGGGGGCCTGGCTCGGCTCTACCGATTGTGCCCAGCGCACCAGCTCGGGCTGACGCAGACGCAACTCACACCACGCCTGCCGGGCTCGCCAGCAACTGACGCGTTCAAGCCCCTGCTGCACGAGCGACCGGGCCTGGGACCGGTCGGCCGACAACCAGAGGACTTCCGCCAACGCCAGATACAGCTCGGTTTCCAGGCTGTGCATCGCGCCACGCTGCGCCTGGGCAATCATGGCCTGCAAACGGGCCTGCGGATCCTGTGCCCGATGCAGATAGACCTCGGCCAGCACCAACAGGTACTCAAGTCGCGGGATCAACTCCAGGGTCGCGGGTGGCGCATGCTTGGCCTGGGGTCCGCGAAAATGCCGCAGCACACGGCTCAAAGCTTCGTGGGCCAGTTCCGCTCGTCCCTGTTGCAACCAGAACTGGCAGCTGGTTTGCAGCAACACGCCACGGTAGACGGTGTCGGGGATGTGGCGCTGTTGCATGATCCGCTCGGCGTCGCGCAATTGCCGGAAAGCCTCGCCGTAGTCGGCCTGGTTCGCCGCCAGGCTGGCCTTGCCGAGAAAACCGTAGAGCACTTGTTTGTCCTGGCAGTGCAGGCCCGTCTGCAATCCCAGCTCGAAATGCTCGGCGGCCCGCTCTTCGAACCCCATGCGCAACGCCAGGCGTCCGCGGCGCAAGGCAATGCGCCCCGACAATGCCGAAAAATCCTGCCCCGGCCGATCGAGCAGCACCTGGACGGCCGCGAGCAGGTGGTCAGCCCGATGGGGGGCGCCACGTTGCTCCAGCACCTGTGCATGGTCGAGTTCCAGCAAGCCCTCGAATACCAGCGAGCCTTGCGCACGCGCCAGGCATAACGCCTGGCGATTGAGCCACTGCGCAGACGCCAGCTCGCCCTTGAGCAGCGCCTGCTGCGTCAGCCCCATCAGGCACAACAGGCGCAGGGCCCAGGCTTGCGGGTCCAGGCTGGCCTGGGCCTGGAGGAAATGTCCGCGCGCCCCGTCGCCATCGCCCGAGAGGTGCAACAACCACCCCCGCAAGACCTGCCAGCGCGCCAGCAGCTGTTGTTGCCGGCCAGCCAGTGGCTGCGGTACGAAACGGGTCAGTTGTTCAATGCAAGCCGACGCCTGGTCGAAGCGCCCGGCGAACAACAGGGCGGCGGTGACCAACCCCACCGATTGTGGCGTACCGAGGGCCAGCGCTTCGCCTTGTCGATCATGCAAACTCAGCAAAAGCACCACATTGCGACGCTGCAGGATGTGTTCGAAGCTCAAGTGCTGGAGGAAACTGACGGCGGCTTCGAACTCTTCAGCCAACATGGCCTGCTCGAATGCCATCTGCCAATCCTGCTCGGCGGCAAACCATTGGCAGGCCCGCCGATGCCAGGAGCGCCCCTGCGGCCAGGGTTCCTCGCGCACCAGCCGGGCCAGGGCCGGAAACACCTGCAGCCAGTCAGCGCTCTGCTCCCAGGGCTCGATGAAACATCCCAGGTGCCGCAGCAGCGGCATGCATTCAGCGCCCACCGTGTCACCGAACAAATGCTCGCAAAGCCGGACATTGAAGCGCGGCAGATGCGCCAGCACACGCCAGGCCTGCGCCAGGTCCGGAGCCAGGGTGCTGAACAATTCGTGCTCCAGGTAATCGAGCAAGGTTCCCGCTCGCCCCGGCGTTGCCTGGCTGCGCGCCCATTCACAGCGCTCAAGCAAGATGATGCGCACCCCGGCGCACCAGCCGCCACTGCGTTGTATCACCTCGCGTGCGGTGCGGGCTGCCTGGGGCTCGGGCAGATGACGCAGCAATTGCTGGACATTGTCGGGGGTGAAGAGCAATGCCTGGGCATCAAATTCGTGCAGCTCGTCATCGAGCAACAACCGCGGCCAGTTACAGTGGGGACGGCGGCGCCCGTTCAACCACAGGTGCAGCGCCGGACTGCTGGTGTTCAACAGGCGGTCGAGCAACTGGTCCAGCTCCGGGTTGGGTACCCGGCAATAATCATCCAGGAATAACCAGGTAGGGGTTTGCAACCGCGCCAGATGTGCCAACAGCCCTGGCTCATCCATCATCGGCAATCCTAGGGTATTTGCCAGGCGCTCGCACAGTTGCACCGGGCTCAACGCCGCGCCGCCCAGCGGCAACCAGTGCAGCCGACACTCGGCAGGAGCCTGGAGAAAGCACTCGGCGAACAATGCGCTCTTGCCACTGCCGGCCGGTGCGCACAGCAGCTTCACCCGGGCCTCGGAGGTCAGCAGCGGCTCACTCAGCGACCGCCGCGGGACATGCGTCGAGGACAGGCGAGGGAGCAGTCCTGGACGGTCCGGACACGGGGTCATGGCGGTCATGGGCGTGGGTCCTGTTTATTGTTGTGTCATCACCCTAGCCCTGTGTCGCAGACCTTTGGAGAAGTATTCAGCGCGCTGATTGCAAGCCATAAAAAAACGACCGGCAGATGCGGCTGCCGGTCGTTCAATGAGATTGATACAAATCCTGTGGCGAGGGAGCTTGCTCCCGCTGGGTCGCGAAGCGACCCCGATCCAGTCAGCAGGATGCATCAGGTCCAACCGTAAGGGGGCTGCTACGCAGCCCAGCGGGAGCAAGCTCCCTCGCCACAAGAGCAATCCCCGTCATGCACACACATCTGCATTCAGATCATGCAAATCAACGCACCCCCGTAGAGCGCAACGCCGCCGGTGTGTAGTCCGCTGCCCTGGCTTCGAAGCCGTACTCGTAGCTGTGTTTCTCTTCGTTCTTCATCCCCAGCGCAATGTAGCGACCGGCGATGATGTCGTAGAGCGCTTCAAGGGTGTAGCCGGGGTTCTGATGGTCATAGTAGAACTGCGCATGCCCCTCGGCTACGCGCCACAATTGGCCGCGACCGTCGTAGTGGTCCACCAGTGCCGCCTGCCAGCTGTCTTCGTCGATGTACATGTGGCGCTTGGCATAGATGTGCCGTTCGCTGGGCTTGACCGTGCCGACCACTTCCCAGACCCGGTGCAACTCATAGCGGGTCAGGTCCTGGTTGATGTGACCGGCCTTGATCACGTCGTCGTATTTGAGACTTGGCGAGTCGAGCTTGTAGCTGTTGTACGGGATGTACATTTCCTTCTTGCCGATCAGCTTCCAGTCGTAGCGATCCGGTGCGCCGGAGAACAGGTCGAAGTTGTCGGAAGTGCGCAAGCCGTCGGCGGCGGTGCCCGGGCCGTCATAGGCCACTTGCGGGGCGCGACGCACACGGCGCTGGCCGGCGTTGTAGATCCAGGCCAGGCGCGGCTCCTTCACCTGGTCGAGGGTCTCGTGCACCAGCAGCACGTTACCGGCCAGGCGCGCCGGGGCGGTGACTTCCTGCTTGAAGTAGGTCAGCACGTTGCTGGCCTTTTCCGGGTCGGCGTCCTTGATCAGGAACGGCACGGCGATTTCTTCTTCGAAGCGGATCGGCGTGAAGCTGCCGTTGGTTTGCGGCGTGGCCTGGGTGATGATGCGCCGCAGGTTACCGCCGTGATAGCGGGTCACGTGGTTCCACAATACTTCCACGCCATTCTTGGGAATCGGGAATGCGTAGTAGCGGTTGCCGGTGAAATTGGCCAGGCCATTGCCGTCGTTGATCGCGTTGACATTGAGCGCGCTGCGCTTGGCCGACTCGTAGATTTCCGGCGGCAGGCCCACGCTGCGGTGAGTCGGGTAGACCGGGATCTTGTAGGTTTCCGGGTAGCGCTTGAACATCGCCACCTGGCCTTCGGACAGCTTGTCCTTGTACTTGTCCACGGTCGCCGCGGTGATGGTGAACAACGGCTTTTCATTGGCAAACGGGTCGGCCAGAAAGCCCTTGCTGTCTACCGCACCGGCGTTTTTCGGGATGCCGCCGGTCCAGGCCGGGATCGAGCCGTCGGCGTTACCGGCCTTTTCAGCGCCCAAGGGTGTGAGGCTGGTGCCCAGTTTGTTCGCTTCATCAGGCGAGACCGCCGCCATCACGTTCGCGGCCAACAGGCTCAAGGCCAGGGCACCGCATTGCAGGATCATCTTGCGCATTGGGTTTTCCTTGTCAGCCAGATCAGAAGTTCACGCCGAAGCTCAGCGCGAGGAAATCGCGGTCTTCGAGAACGTTGTAATCGCCGCCAAAAAAGTCGGTGTAGCTCAGGCTGGCGGTGTAGGTGTTGCGGTAGTCGGCATCGACACCCAGGCTGACAGCCTTGGCGCCTTCGTTGAACAAGCCGTTGGGGCCGTAGCCGGCCACGTCGTGGGACCAGGACACGTTGGGCTTGAAGTTCACCCCGCCGATCACGTTGGAGTAGTCGAGGATCGCCCGGGCGCGGTAGCCCCAGGAAGTCGACGTGACGAAGCCACCGGTATCGCCGCCGAAACCATATTGGCCATAGACCGAGTCGCGGCCATAACGCAGCTTGTCCCTGGACTCCAGCCCGCCGACATGCACCACAGCTGCTTCGCCGACCACGGTCAGGCGATCGGCGCCCAACACCTGATCGAAGAAGTGCGTCAAGGTGCTCTGGACCTGGGTGATCTCCTTGCGCCGGTAGCCGGTGTTGTCAGCCCCCGGCGTGGTGGCGATAGGCGACGCCGCGCCACCGGCAATCGGGTTGACCAACGCCAGGGTCAGGTCGTTGGTGCTCAGCTGTACCGGCGCGTTGGGCCGATAGCTGATTTCGCCGGTCCACGCGGTGCCGGTAGGCAACGTGGTGGAGAAGCTGGCCCCATACAGGCGAATGTCTTCAGGGTATTCGAGGTAGTACTGACCACGCCCCAGCATCACGCTTTGCGCCAGGCCCGCGCCGCTGCCGGGGGCCAGGCCGTTGGCAATACCGACCATCCCCGGCAAGGCCGCCAAGGTGGATGCACCCGCCGTGGTCGTCCCGACAGTGGGCGTGCGACTGTGGTAGTTCATGAAGTACAGGCCGTACTCGGTGTCATCGCCGAGCCAGCGCAACGCCGTGCCCCATTGGCCGGAGTCGCGTGCATCGCGGTCACCGCCACGGGGGATGATCACGCCTTCGCGAGACACCTCGATGCCCTGGCCGAACAACTGGGTCAACGGTCGGAACGGCGCGATCGCCGGGCTGCCCACGGTGTAGCCAGTGGTGCAGCCGTCGGCCACCACGTCGTTGCCGAAGAACGTGCCGCAGTTGTCGACGACCGTCTGGTCCCACTCCAGTTGGTAGAAACCTTCAATGGTGAGTTTGTCGGTCAGGCCCTGGGAGGCGAACAGCATGTTCACCGGAATCAGGCCTTCCTTGATCTCAGCACCCGGACGGCGGAACGCCGACACGTCCACCGGGTTGATGCTGTTGATGGAGTTGCCGATGAAGGTACTTTCACCCCAACTGACCACTTGTTTACCGGCGCGCAACGTGCCCGGCAAATCGGCGATGGAATAGTTGTGGTAGACGAACGCGTCGAGAATCTGCGCCCCTGACGACTTGGCGCCTTCCTTGCGGTTGCTGTCGCTGATGTCCTTGAACTCACGGTTTTCGTCCTTGAGCTCGAAGTCGTACCAATATTTGCCACGGACGAACACACCGGTATCGCCGTACTTGAGTTCGAGGTCGTGCAGGCCCTTGAAGATTTTCGAAAAGGTCTCGCCCTTCTTGAAGTTCAAGCGTCCATCGTCACCGGTGGAGGATTGCCCCCTGCCGCCGTTGACGGTGCCGACAAAGTCCCTGTCCGCATCGCGCATGCCCCAGCTCGCGCCCACGGACAACGAAGAGTCGAACTGACCTTCGATTTCACCAATGTTGAATGAAACGGCCTGCGCCTGGGCGCAGCAGCCCAAGGCCACCGCGACGGCCAGCGCCTGCGGCTTGAAGATGGCGCGCATTGTTATTGTTGTCATGCGTCTTCCCCGGTGAGTGACAGAGGCTTCACCCTACTGCCGCACGCCAGGGGCGATAAGCGCACCAAGGAGGTATTCGTGTTGTCCCCCGAAAGGATGACTGCCCAGGCAGACCGGGCCTTCGCGCCGCGCATCGACGGACTGGATGATGAGTCATCAGCGCGATCCATACTCAGCCCTCTATTCCAACTGTTGCGCGCACTGCAACAGTGCATGTCCGGATCCGGGCTGTTTCCAACGGCGCTCAAACCCTATGCTGGCCGGGCTTTCAGGACAACGGGCCTGTAAGCAAAAGCCGCCACGGCATCCCTCATGCCTGGCGCACCGTCATTCGGATGGATTGGCGTATCGGTCCATCAGCCCGTGTACACCGACGTTGATTTGTAGCTCCTTTCCAACGTCATGCTTAGGCCGCTGCTTTGTTGCAGCGGCCTTTTTTATGGGCGCAAGTTTTGCGGGGAGTTGAGACGTCAATGCCGCCTCGGATACCAGCGGCGGCAATGAATCGAAGTGGTGAGGTTAAACGGCGTAGCGCTGCAGATTCGCCATCATTTCCTTCAGGGCCTCAAGGTTGTCATTCGGATGAACCGCATCCTCGAAGTCGCAGATCTGCTGCCAATGGGCGGCAACCTCTTCAGGTGAGAAGCCTTTGCGTGGATCGAAGCCGGCGCCCAGGCTGCGTTCCCAGCGCACCTTGCCCATCCAGCCGCCGCCCACTTCGAACAGGCCGGAGGTTTCCTGGCAGGTTTCGCTCCCCAGATACACCACCAAGGGGCTGACGAGTTCGGGCTTGAGTTGCTCGAATACCTGCGGCGGGATCAGGCCTTCGGTCATGCGAGTGCCGCCGGTGGGGGCGATGGCGTTGACCAGAATGTTGTTCTTACGGCCTTCGATGGCCAGGGTGCGGGTCAGGCCATACAGGCCGAGCTTGGCCATGCCGTAGTTGGACTGGCCGAAGTTGCCGTAGATGCCGGAGGTGGAAGCGGTGAAGATCACTCGCCCGTAGCTTTGCTCGCGCAGATGTGGCCACGCGGCGCGGGTGACTTTGTAGGCACCCTCGACGTGGACCCGGTACACCAGGTCCCAATCGGCATCGTCCATTTTGTGAAAGGTCTTGTCTCGCAGGATCCCGGCATTGTTGACCACCACGTCGACCCGGCCAAAAGCATCGAGGGCGTTTTGCACCAGTTTGTCGCCATCGGTGACCGAGTCGTGGTTGGCCTCGGCAATGCCGCCGGCCTCACGGATTTCGGCCACCACGCGGTCCGCTGCCGAAGCGTTGGCGCCCTCGCCTTGGGCCGAGCCGCCCAGGTCGTTGACCAGCACTTTCGCGCCGTGCCGGGCAAACAGCAACGCATGGGCGCGCCCCAGGCCGCCACCGGCCCCCGTGACGATCACGACTTTATCTTCGAAGCGCACAGACTCATTCATGGCAGGACTCCAGCAGGCCGATAGGACAATGAGCCTGAGTGTCCGGTACTCGTCGGCCACTCACAATGAACTCAGTTGGGAGTGAATGGTGGGCGATAAGGTGGGGGGATGATGCAGCGTCATGGCTGGTCGATGTTTCTTTGTTGGCTGATCCATCGCTTCGCGAGCAAGCTCGCTCCCACAGTGTTTCTTGCTAAATGCCGGTTCGAAGCGCAGCTCTACCTCCTGTGGGAGCGGGCTTGCTCGCGAAGACGGTACTTCAGTCAAAGCTGCACTGCCTGACACTCCGCTTTCGTCGGATCGCCGCCCGGAGCAAGCCCGCTCCCACAGAGGGTTGTGTCAGGAACAGGCCACCTTCCTGCACCGCGGCGTGATGGCTTCGCGAAACGCCAGGTAATGCTTGAGTACCTGGACCGGCGCTTCGGTGTGTGGGTAGTGCCCGATATTCGGTAACAGCACCGTGTCGGGATTGGGAATCAGCGACTCATAGCGCGCCACCATGTGTTCCCCGGAAATCGGATCGACTGCGCCGTCGATCACCCGCAACGGCACTTCGCCGCGCTGCATGGCCTGGACCCAGCGATCACGCTGTACCCGTCGCTCGGGGATGTAGCCGATCAGTTTGTGCATGATCCGCGGCCCCTGGTTGACTTCTATCAGGCTCCAGAAATCGTCCAGCACGCTTTCGCTGGGGCCGGTGGCGGGGCCGAAAATCTGCCGGAAGCTCTTTGCCAGGCTGACCCTGGAGAACGCCCGCCCCAGCAGCCAGCCCAGGGGGCTGAGTAATAATTTCTGGGCGAGCACCGGGCGGTGGGTTTCCGGGAACAGCCCGCCATTGAGAAACACACAACTGGCAACCTCAATGCGTGCTTCGTAGTGCCGTGCGATCAGCTCCTGGGCCACACTGTCACCGTAATCATGGGCCAGCACGTGCACCGCCGGCTCCACATCCAGATGCGCCAGCAAAGCCTGTTGCAGATCCGCCTGCTCCAGCAGGCTGTAGACATGCTCCCTGGGTTTGGCGGAATCGCCGAAACCCAGCATGTCACAGGCGATCACCCGGTAGCGCTGCGCCAACGGCTGCCACAGGTAATGCCAATCCCAACTGGCGGTGGGGAAACCATGGATCAACAAAAGTGGTTCGCCCTGGCCCGCGACCCAGTAGCGGATGGCGTGGCCGCGGAAGATGAAGGTCTGGCTGCGCTGGCGCCAGATACGCAGGGGGATCTGGGCCAGGGGCATCAGTTTCTGTACCCCGAGTCCTGCTGGTCGAGCTTGCGCAGCAACGCCGGCCAGGCCAACGCGCCGCCCATGCCTTGGGCACTTTTGGTCACCCCGGCGATCATCGCCCGGGCACCGGCCAGGATCTGCGGCTCGATGACAATCAGTTCAGCACTGCCGTTCTGCGCCAGCACCTGGATGTCACAGGCGCGCTGGAAGGTGAACATCATCAGGAACGTATCGGCGATGGTGCCGCCACAGGTCAGCAAGCCGTGATTGTGCAGCATCAGGAAGTTGCTATCGCCCAGGTCCGCCTGCAAGCGTGCTTTTTCCTCATGATTCAAGGCCACCCCTTCGTAAGCGTGATAAGCCAGGCTGGACAGCACGAACAGCGATTGCTGGCTGATCGGCAACACGCCCTGCTTCTGTGCCGATACCGCAACGCCGGCTGCGGTGTGGGTGTGCAGCACACACGCCACATCATGGCGCACCTCATGCACGGCGCTGTGGATGGTATAGCCGGCCGGATTGATCTCGTAGGGGCTGTCCATCAACTTGTTGCCGGCCTGGTCGACCTTGACCAGGCTTGAAGCCGTGATTTCATGGAACATCAACCCGAACGGGTTGATCAGGAAGTCTTCGGTCCCGGGGACTTTCGCGGAGATGTGGGTGAAGATCAGGTCATCCCAACCGTGCAGTGCAACAAGCCGATAACAGGCGGCAAGATCCACCCGGGTTTGCCATTCGGCCGCACTGACCTGTTCCTTGATGCTGAGTGTCGTCTGGACGGGCGCTACGCTCACGGCTCTGACCTCTGATCTTTTTATGTGAATCCGGCAAGCAAAACTTTTACTCCCAAGCAGATCAGTCTAGTCAGCTCTCGCAGAGGCGATAGTTGCATTGGCAGCCAGCTTACTGGCCGTGCGGGTCATCGCAGCGCTTCAGGCACGCAGCGCTTCGATCAGCTCAGCCAGCCACGGCTCGGCGTCGGTTTCCGGCGTAACGCTTTCGCTTGCGTCCAGGCGCAACATTGCCAACACCTCGCGCACGCCCAGTTCGGCGAACAGCTCACGCATTTGCTCGCCCCCGCCGCAGAAGGTATCCCCATAACTGGCATCGCCCAGGCCAATGACCGCGCCGGGCAAACCGCGAAACGCTGTCGGCAGTTGATCGCGCAAGGTCGAATACAACGGCATCAGGTTATCCGGCAACTCGCCCATACCGGTGGTAGAGGTGACCGCCAGCAACGCCTGGGGAGCAAACGCCTGGACCTGCGCCAGCGTGGCACGTGGGTCGTACCAGGTTTCGAAGCCTGCCGCGTCCAGCAGCTTGGCGGCGTGCCGGGCGACTTCTTCGGCGGTGCCGTATACCGAGCCGGAAAGAATGGCGACTTTCATCTGTCTGTTCCTGAACCTGAATAATAAAGAGCCGGATAGTAACAGTTGCACCGGCCAGGCTGCGAACCGCTCTCAACAAGCGGTAATGGCAAGTGGACAGCCCGTCGAATTATTCTAGAATGCTGCACCAACAAGGACGTCTAAAGGCCCTCTCCATGATCAACGCGCAACTGATGCAACTGGTCATCAATGCTTCGAATGACGGGATTGTCATCGCCGAAAAGGAAGGCGACGACGACAACATCCTGATTTACGTGAATCCGGCCTTCGAACGGTTGACCGGCTACAGCCGGGACGAAATCCTTTATCAGGACTGCCGCTTCCTGCAATCGGGCGACCGCGACCAGCCCTCTCTGGCGCGCATCCGCCGGGCCCTGAAGGAAGGCGGAGCGTGCCGGGAAGTGCTGCGCAACTATCGCAAGGACGGCACGCCGTTCTGGAATGAACTGTCATTGACCACGGTGAAAAACGAAGCTGACGGACACACGTATTTCGTTGGTGTGCAAAAAGACGTCACCGCTCAGGTCAAGGCCCAACACCGCGTCGCCCAGCTGGAACAAGAGCTGGCCGAGGCTCGGGAAACCATCGCCCGGTTCGAGGCGACGAACGGCAAAAACAAAACGCTGAATTAACGGTCATTCACTACAATCACCAGTGAAAAGACACATCAACCCGAGCACATCATGCCGCGCGATGCCCTTCTGACCCAGGATGAACTGGACTTCATCCGGACCATGCAGCACAACCCGCAGTTGAACGAGCGGGATGTCACCTCGAGCCTGCTGGTAAACGGTGGATCGCAAATTCGCGACCTGTTGACGCGCCTGGCGGCAAACGAGCAAGTCACGCTGCAAGCCAACTTCGAAAACCAGCAAATGACCTTTCCGCTGCATCTGGTGGAAGACGAATTCCATGCGATGCACCTGCGCCTGGGTGTGCCGAGTATCTATGAGGACGGGCCAAAAATCCGCCCCTGGCGGCTGGTGCTCGAAGAACCGGTGGCGCTGGAAAATATCAAGGGCCAGCCAGGACCACTTTGGGTACGCGAAGTGTCGTGCAAAGGCGTTTTGTTGGAGAGCCGCAGTCGCGCCAAGCCACCGAAACAATTTGGCCTGTGGTTCAGCCCATCAGGCTACGAGCGGATTTCGTTGCAGGGTCATTTCGAGCGGGAAACCGCTCAAGGTCTGTTTGCGTATCATCTGAGCCAGAACGACGAGGATGAGACCGAGCGCCTGCGCCAGTACATCCTGCAACAACACCGCCTGACGCATCCGGCCATGCACATCTAGCGCAGCTAGCACGACGCCTCACCTGCCGGTTATCAGGTATCCAGGTTTCCTGCCAGCAGCTGGCGCAGGCGTTGGCGCATCAAGGTTCCCTCGTTGCCCAGGCAACCGACCGACGATCCTGCGAGACTGTCCTGCGCCAGATCGGATGCATCCCCGGCCAGCATCAACGGGCAATCCAGGCTCATCGCCAATTTGCGCAGGCGTTTGGGCAAGTCCGGGACAGGCGCATGGTTGGACACCAGCACCAGTGCCAATGGCTGGATCTTCTGGCACACCAGGGCCAGTTCATCGAATGGCAGTCCCACCGTCAGCACCCTGACACCGACTTCCGCCTTGGACAGATACAGCGCGGTGACCAGCAGATCCAGCTCACGGCAATGACCGGCAATGGCGCACACCAGGACTCGCTGCCCAAGGCCTTCGCGCTTGAGCAAAAGCCTCTGGATGATGCGCGAGCGCAGGAAACCATCGAGAAACACCCATTCACTGGTCTGCCCGAATTCCTGCTGGCGTTGCAGCAACTGGCGCCAGAGCGGCATGAGGATTTCCTGAAAGACGATGGGTACGGCATAGGTGGAAAAGATCTGCCCGTAGACGCGATCCAGCTCCACATCGTCAAAGTTCCCGACCGCAGCGGCTGCCTGGCGTTGCCATTGGGTGTAATCGGCCTTGACCAGGTCGGATGAAATCAGCGGGGATACCGGTTGCACAGACTCGGTCTTCGCCAGGATCTTGCCCACTTTGCTCACTGCCACACCGCGCTCGATCCAGCCCAGGATGCTGCGCACCCGCTCGATGTCGCTCAGGGAGTACAGGCGATGGCCACTTTCGGTGCGAGTGGGTTGGATCAACCCGTAGCGCCGCTCCCAGGCACGCAAGGTCACGGGATTCACACCAGTCAAGCGCGCTACTTCGCGAATAGGGAACAGATCTTCCCGTTTCAGGGCACCTGACGCCTGGAAAACAAAGTTATCGTCTGTGATTACGCTCATTTGGCAGACAAATCCGGCGGACAGATTGGATCCCAGTTTACCCCCACTCGTACACGTCATTACAAGAACAAACGCAATTGGCGCGCGGTTTTGTTGTTTAACGCGCAATGGAAGAGTCCGCTACACCTTCACGGGCGGGCGCGCTCCATAGATTCGTCGCACGCATACGTCACTGTTATAGTTTTGCCCTTGCCGTGAACCGAGCCTGCCCATGCCCAGCATCATTGCTCCTATCCTGATCACCGGCGCCGCCCAGCGCGTCGGCCTGCACTGCGCCCGGCGATTGCTGGAGGCCGGGCAGCCGGTAATCGCGACCTATCGCACCGAGCGTCCTGGGGTGCAGGCCCTGCGCGACCTGGGGGCGACCCTGGTGTTCGCCGACTTTTCCAGCGAAGCGGGAATCCTGGCGTTCATCGAACAGCTCAAGCAGCACACCGACCGATTGCGAGCCATCGTGCACAACGCCTCGGCCTGGTTGATGGAAACCCCGGGAGACGAAGCCGCAGCTTTTAGCGCCATGTTCGGCGTGCACATGCTGGCGCCTTATCTGATCAATCTGCGCTGCGCCGAGCTGCTGCAGCGCTCGACACCGGCGGACATCGTGCACATCAGCGATGACGTGACGCGCAAGGGCAGCAGCCGGCACATCGCCTATTGCGCCACCAAGGCCGGTCTCGAAAGCCTGACCCTGTCATTCGCGGCGAAGTACGCGCCGACCATCAAGGTCAACGGCATCGCCCCGGCCCTGCTCCTGTTCAATCCCGACGACGACGCGGCGTACCGTGCCAAGACCCTGGCCAAATCCGCGCTGGGCATCGAGCCCGGCAGCGAAGTGATCTACCAGAGCCTGCGTTATTTGCTGGACAACCCCTATGTCACCGGCACGACCCTGACCGTCAACGGCGGGCGGCACGTCAAATAGCCTGGTCTTGAGGGGCACCCGACTCTATTCCCAGTACAAACATCACCTGTTGCCCTTCATCGACAAGGCCCATGTGGCTTATATTCCTACGGGCACGGTCCTGGGCTTATCCGCCAGGCGTTCCTGCAATTGATCCGACGGAGCAAGTCAATGCCACAACTTCAGCCAGCCATGGCACGCATCAAGGTCAAGGACCTGCGCCTGCGCACCTTCATTGGCATCAATGAGGATGAAATCCTCAACAAGCAGGATGTGCTGATCAACCTGACCATCCTCTATGCCGCCCAGGAGGCGGTGCGCGACAATGACATCGACCACGCGCTGAACTACCGCACCATCACCAAGGCGATCATCGCCCACGTGGAAGGCAACCGCTTCGCCCTGCTCGAACGGCTGACCCAGGAGCTGCTGGACCTGGTCATGGCGAACGAGTCGGTACTGTATGCCGAGGTCGAAGTCGACAAGCCCCACGCCCTGCGATTTGCCGAGTCGGTGTCGATTACGCTGGCGGCCAGCCGAGCTACTTCGTAGCAGCTGCAAGCCTCAAGCTGTAAGCTTCAAGCCTGACCACCGCAAATCCACTCTTGCAGCTTGAAGCTTGCCGCTTGGAGCTGTCTCGAAGAGACCACCATGAACGATCAACAACGCCTCGAACTCGAAGCCGCCGCTTTCCGTCGGTTGGTTGCCCACCTGGACAGCCGCAAGGATGCGCAGAACATCGACCTGATGAACCTTGCCGGCTTCTGCCGCAACTGCCTGTCCAAGTGGTACAAGGCCGCCGCCGACGAGCGCCAGATCGAGGTCAGCCTCGATGACGCCCGTGAAGTGGTCTACGGCATGCCGTACGCCGAATGGAAAGCCCTATACCAGAAAGAAGCCAGTGCCGAACAGCAAGCGGCATTCGCCAAAGGAAAACCCGATGCCTGACCTGGACACCTTCCGCACCCGCCTCAAAAGTGGCGAACATGCCTTCGCCCAGACCCTGGCCTTTATCGCCGACGGCTACGCTTACCAGCCCCAGGCATTCAGCAACGGCGACGTACACAACGCAGCCGGGCAGAACGAAGGCTCGTGCAAGACCCTGGGCCTGGCCCTGCTTGAAGGCCTGAGCGATGAAGAAGCGCTGCTGGCATTTGGCGAACACTATCGTTCGGTGCTGGCCACTCCCCAGGGCACTGATCACGGCAACATCCGCGCACTGATGGCCCACGGGCTGGCGGGCGTGAAGTTCGATGAGCTGCCGTTGCGGCGGCGTTGATCCAAAGACTGTCGCAACCCGCTTTGGTGGCGAGGGAGCTTGCTCCCGCTTGAGTGCGCAGCACTCACAACGCAAGCCCCCCGCCCCATCCCAGCCAGCGCTTCGCACTGGAGCGGGAGCAAGCTCCCTCGCCACAGAGAGCCTTCCCTGGGCTTACCTTTCCCACATCCCGACTTTTAAGATTGACCCGGCAACTTTATTTCGTTTGCCGGCTGCCTGCGCTCGCGGCTTGAATAACGCCTGCCCTTCTTCCCCTGCGAGCCGCAATCCATGAGCAGCGAAACCATCAGCCAGTCGATTTCCATCGTGCACCCCGTCAGCCTCAGCCACGGCAAAAATGCCGAGGTCTGGGACACCGAGGGCAAACGCTACATCGACTTCGTGGGCGGGATTGGCGTGTTGAACCTGGGGCATTGCCATCCGCGCATCGTCGAGGCGATCCGCGAGCAGGCAACGCGGTTGACCCACTATGCGTTCAACGCCGCGCCCCATGTGCCCTACATTGAGCTGATGGAGCGCCTGGCGGCGTTTGTCCCGGTGGATTATCCGGTCAGTGGCATGCTCACCAACAGCGGCGCCGAAGCGGCGGAAAACGCCTTGAAGATCGTCCGTGGCGCCACCGGCCGCACGGCGGTCATTGCCTTTGACTGTGCCTTTCATGGCCGCACCCTGGCGACCCTGAATCTCAACGGCAAGGTAGCGCCCTACAAACAGAAAATCGGCGTACTGCCCGGGCCGGTCTATCACCTGCCCTACCCCAGCAAGGACAACGGCATCACCTGCGCCGAAGCGCTCAAGGCCATGGAGCGGCTGTTCAGCGTCGAAATCGATGTCAATGACGTGGCCTGTTTCATCGTCGAACCGGTACAAGGCGAAGCCGGCTTCCTGGCGCTGGATATCCCCTTCGCCCAAGCCCTGCGCCAGTTCTGCGATGAAAAAGGCATCGTGCTGATCATCGACGAAATCCAGTCCGGCTTTGGTCGTACCGGCCAGCGCTTTGCGTTCCCGAGACTGGGCATCGAGCCGGACCTGGTGTTGCTGGGCAAAAGCATCGCCGGCGGCGTGCCTCTCGGCGCGGTGGTCGGGCGCAAGGCGTTGCTGGACAACCTGCCCAAGGGCGGATTGGGCGGCACCTACTCGGGCAACCCCATCGCCTGCGCCGCTGCCCTGGCAACGCTGGATGAGATGAGCGACACGAACCTCAAGGCCTGGGGCACGCAACAGGAAGAGGCGATCGTCAGCCGCTATGAATCCTGGCGCAGCCGAGGATTGACGCCCTACCTGGGTCGCCTGACCGGTGTCGGCGCCATGCGCGGCCTCGAACTGGCCCACCCCGACGGCACGCCGGCCGCGGCGCAATTGACCCAGCTGCTGACGCTCGCTCGGGAAGCAGGGTTGCTGCTGATGCCCAGCGGAAAGTCGCGGCACATCGTCCGCCTGTTGGCGCCGTTGACCACCGAGGCGAAAGTGCTGGAGGAAGGGTTGGATATCCTGGAGGCGTGCCTGGCGAAGCTGGTCTGAAATGCATTGCTTCTGACCCCAAAAAAACTGTGGGAGCGAGCTTGCTCGCGAAGGCGGTGTGTCAGTTAACGTTGATCTCGACTGGAACACCGCTTTCGCGAGCAAGCCCGCTCCCACAGGGCTCAGCGTCCAGCCGTTGATCTTGTGACGGGCATGAAAAAACCGGCCGAAGCCGGTTTTTTCATGCCCGTTGAATCAGAACGAAGCGTTCTGCAAGCCGTCCAGGTAACGCTCGGTGTCCAGGGCCGCCATGCAGCCGGCACCGGCCGAGGTGATGGCCTGGCGGTAGACGTGGTCGGCCACGTCGCCGGCGGCGAAGATGCCTTCGACGCTGGTGGCGGTGGCGTTGCCGTCGCGACCGCCCTTGACCACCAGGTAGCCGTCCTTGAGTTCCAACTGACCTTCGAACAACGAAGTGTTCGGGGTGTGGCCGATGGCGATGAACACGCCGTCGACCTTGATCTCGTCAAAGCTGCCGTCGTTGTTTTTCAGGCGGGCACCGGTCACGCCCATGTTGTCGCCCAGCACTTCGTCCAGGGTCGCGTTGAGCTTGAGGATGATCTTGCCTTCAGCGACACGGGCGTTGAGCTTGTCGATCAGGATCTTCTCGGCGCGGAAGGTTTCGCGACGATGAATCAACGTGACCGTGCTGGCGATGTTGGCCAGGTACAGGGCTTCCTCGACAGCGGTGTTACCACCACCGACCACGGCCACTGGCTTGTTGCGGTAGAAGAAACCGTCGCAAGTGGCGCAGGCGGACACGCCTTTGCCCATGAAGGTCTCTTCCGACGGCAGGCCCAGGTAACGGGCGCTGGCGCCAGTGGCGATGATCAGCGCATCACAGGTATAGGTCGCGCTGTCGCCGGTCAGGGTGTACGGCTTGGCAGCGAAATCGACGGCATTGATGTGATCGAAGACGATTTCGGTCTCGAAGCGCTCGGCGTGCTCCTTCATGCGCTCCATCAAGGCCGGACCGGTCAGGCCATGGACGTCGCCCGGCCAGTTGTCGACTTCGGTGGTGGTGGTCAATTGACCGCCGGCCTGCATGCCGGTGATCAGCAACGGCTTGAGGTTGGCACGGGCCGCATAGACGGCGGCACTGTAACCGGCAGGGCCGGAACCGAGAATAATCACTCGCGAATGACGGACTTCAGACATGACCTGCTCCTGTTGACCGGACCTTGCGGGCCGGAACGCCGGGTGAGCGGCGCGAATAAAAAGGACTGTGGATGCACTTGGGGAAGGCTTTGGTTCGACAGTCCTGAAAAAGAATGGGTGCAGCGTATCGAGGGAGGGAAGATTAAGGAAATACGGTTTAACAATCCAGCTCATAGGTGAGCTCTATCCGCCGTAGCCCCTTCAATAGCTGCAAATCGCCGGGGAAACGTTGTTACACGCCATGTCGGCGCTTTCCCGCGCAAGGCAAAGCCGGTAAGGTCGGCCCGTTCACCTTCGCTCGGAGCCCCTTATGCCCGCCCCCGTCCTGTCCGGCCCGCAATACCTGCGAGAAGGCCTCAAGCTGGTCCTGAGCCCGGGCCTGCGCCTGTTCGTACTCTTGCCGCTGGCGATCAACCTGCTGTTGTTCGTCGGCCTGATCTACCTGGCCGGCCACCAGTTCAGCCTGTGGGTCGATACGCTGATGCCGTCGCTGCCCGACTGGCTGAGCTTCCTCAGCTACATCCTCTGGCCGCTGTTCGTGGTGCTGGTGGTGTTGATGGTGTTTTTCACGTTCACGATGCTCGCCAACATCATCGCCGCGCCCTTCAATGGCTTTCTCGCGGAGAAAGTCGAAGTGGTCATCCGGGGCACCGACGATTTCCCCGCTTTCAGCTGGGGCGAGTTGATTGCCATGGTCCCCCGGACCTTTGCCCGGGAAGCGCGCAAGCTCGGCTATTTCCTGCCCCGTGCCCTGGGCCTGTTCGTGCTGTCGCTCATCCCGGTGATCAATATTGTCGCGGCACCGCTGTGGCTGCTGTTCGGCGTCTGGATGATGGCGATCCAGTACATCGACTACCCGGCCGACAACCACAAGCTGGGCTGGAACGAGATGCTCGCCTGGCTGCGGGAAAAACGCTGGCAGAGCCTGGGCTTTGGCGGCAGCGTCTACCTGGTGCTGCTGATCCCGCTGGTGAACATCCTGATGATGCCAGCGGCGGTGGCCGGGGCGACGTTGTTCTGGGTGCGCGAGCAAGGCGCCGAGACGGCCCTGGCCCGGCAAGGCTGAGCGGTCACAAATCCATCACACGGGCGTCACAATGACGACATGGCCCCGGCCGACACTGGGGTCATGACCACACACCTGCACATTACCCTCGTCACCGAAACCTTCCCGCCGGAAATCAATGGCGTGGCCAACACCCTGGGACGTTTGTACGACGGCTTGCGGGCCCGTGGGCATCAAGTGGAGCTGATCCGGCCGCGCCAGATGGACGATCAACGCCGGGCCAGCGACGAACAACTGCTGCTGTGCCGGGGCTGGCCGTTGCCGGGTTATCCGGGGTTGCAATGGGGCCAGTCGTCGATGCACAAGCTGATGCGGCGCTGGAAACGCCATCGCCCGGATGTGCTGTACATTGCCACCGAAGGCCCCCTGGGGCTGTCGGCACTGCGGGCGGCGCGGCGCCTGGGGATCGCGGTGGTCAGTGGTTTCCACACCAATTTCCAGCAATACACCCAACAATACGGCCTCGGGCTGTTGAGCCGGGTGTTGACGCATTACCTGCGCTGGTTTCACAACCGCTCCAGCCTGACCCTGGTGCCCAGCCCCAGCCAGCGCCTGGAGCTGGAGCGAAGGCATTTCGAACGTGTGGCGCTGTTGTCCCGGGGCGTGGACAGCCAGTTGTTTCATCCGGTCAAGCGCTCGGCCAGCTTGCGTGAGGCCTGGGGCCTGGGGGATAACGACATTGCCGTGATCCATGTCGGGCGCCTGGCGCCGGAGAAGAACCTCGGCCTGCTCAAGCGCAGTTTCGACACGCTGTGCGGCGCGTTCCCGGATCGTCGGATGAAACTGGTGGTGGTTGGCGACGGCCCGCAGCGCCCGGCCCTGGAACAGGCACTGCCCGAGGCGATTTTCTGTGGTTCGCAACGAGGCGAGGCGCTGGCCAGTCATTATGCGTCCGGGGATGTGTTTGTCTTCCCGAGCCTGACCGAGACCTTCGGCAACGTGGTGCTGGAGGCGCTGGCGTCCGGGCTGGGTGTGGTGGCCTACGACCAGGCTGCGGCGGCGCAGCACATTCGTCACGGCTACAACGGTGTATTGGCGATGCCTGGGGATGAAGAGGCGTTCTGCGAGGCTGCCTGTTGGTTGCTGGAGGCCCGCGAGAACCTGCGCTGCGTGCGGCTCAATGCGCGCCAGCATGCCAGCCGCCAGGGTTGGGCGTCGGTGATCGAGCAGTTCGAGGCGCAGTTGCGCGGGGCTTGCGTGGGTGAACAGGGGATGCCGGCTGCGCCGACGGTGCGCTAGACCTCCCCTCGTTTTGCAGTCGCCGCCGACCTTCTGTGGGAGATTCTATGGTTTGGTGGAAGCCCTCAAGCCGCTTTTGGTTGGTATTCGCTTTGCCCTTTCAGCAGAGCGAATACGATCCGGGCAAGCTTGCGAGCCAACATCACTAGCGCCTGGGTA
>NZ_JALJDX010000141.1 GCF_022952855.1 Pseudomonas sp. RGM2987
CCCGCCCCCCCCCGCTCCCACATCTATGGTCAGGGGATGTTCATCGCCGGCCCAGCAGCAACCCCACCACCAGCCCGAAGCCTGCGGAAATCGCCACGGTTTGCCAGGGGTGGCCACCGATGTAGGTTTCGGTGGCATCGACTACCGGACGGGTGCGTTCCCGGGCGCTGGCAACCGAATCCAGCGCCTGTTGCAGCTTCTGGGAGATCTGGCCACGCAGGTTTTCAGCGTCTTCGCCTACCAGCGTCGCACTGCTCTTGAGCAGTTTCTCCGACTCCTCGATCAATGCCCTCAGATCACTGAAAACCTGATCCTTGATTTGCTCTCCGTTTGTTTGCAGGGTGCTTTTGCGCGCCATTGCCTGACTCCTTACTGATGACATTGCTCTATGGAGTGCTGCATCGGCTTAAAAGTTGCGACATGCGCCGTGCAGCGAGATGCTTTCATAAAACCGGGTTAAGGCTGTGCGCTTCAAGGTGTAAGATGGCGCCTATTTACGCAACAGGTAATTCCCATGAGTTTCAATCTGGCAGACAAGCCCCTGGCCGAGCGCGCTGCGCTGGAAGACGAGAAGTCCCGACTGTTCGAGCTGTGGCAGAACAACCTGGGCAAGGCCAAGGGCGAGGGGGCCCGCTTGTTTGGCGAGCGCTCCAAGCGCAAGGGCAAATGGGCCGAGTGGGTGCGCGCCGAACTGGACGGAATGTCGCCGCCGGAATACGCCAACATGGTGCGCAGTGAGGTCAATCGCCTGATGGCCGCCAGCAAATAAACCTCAGGTAAAGGTGGCGACAATGGCCTCGCGGACCTTGGCGACTGCCGGGTCCAGCTGCGTGTGGGTTCGCCAGCCCAGTTCGATGGGGTAGCGCGGCAGCGCCAGCGGGCAGGGCAGCAACGCGAGGCCGCTCAGGGCAGCGATGGCCCGGGCGGCATGGGTCGGGATGGTCGCCACCGCCTGGCTGCCCGTGAGCAGGAATGGCAGCGCGGCGAAGTGAGTGGTCGAGGCGCAAACCCGGCGACTCAAGCCGACGGTGGCCAGCCCTTCGTCGGTGATGCCGATAAATCCGCCCGATGACACCAGCAGATGCTCACGGGCCACGAACGCCTCCAGGCTCAGTGCCTGCTCGCCCGCCGCGAGGCTGGCCGGGTCCACCAGGCAGGCGTAGTCACCTTCGCCCAGCACTTGGCGGCTGAGTAATCGTTGCGCAAAACCTCCCGCCGTGATCGCCAGGTCAAGGCTGCGCTCCATCAAGGCCGGGCCGACGATCTGGCTGTGGGTCTGGCGAAAAATCAGCCGCAGGCCTGGCGCCCGGCGTGCCACTTCGTCAATCAAGCGTCGCCCGTGGGCGATCTCGAAATCATCCGACAGACCGACGATAACCGAACGCCCTGCGTAATGGTTCGCGTCTGGATCGACCATCGCCAGGCTCTGGCGACACTTGTCCAGCGCCTCGCTGATCACCGGCTTCAACTGATTGGCCCGCAATGTCGGCGCCAGGCCTCGCCCGGTGCGCACGAACAGCTGATCGTCATACAGCCCACGCAGCCTGCGCAATGCGGCGCTGATGGCCGACTGGGTCACGCCCAGGCGCAACGCGGCGCGGCTGGCGCTGGATTCATCGTGCAGGGCTTCGAAGGTCTTGAGCAGGTTGAGGTCGATGTCGACGATATTCATATGGCTCATATCAGTTAGCAGCGTTTTGGGCTTTATTCATGATCGGTCGACGCCTGAGAATCAGCAACACCTCATGATCAAGGAGCCAAATCCGATGCCCAAATCCATTGTCGCTGCCCTGCAGATCGGTTCGTTGCCTGGCGGCAAGGCCGAAACCCTGGCGCAGATCCTTTCCTACGAAGACGCCATAAGCCAGGCCGGCGCCCGATTGGTGGTGATGCCCGAGGCGTTGTTGGGCGGCTATCCCAAGGGCGAGGGCTTTGGCACCCAGTTGGGTTACCGCTTGCCGGAGGGTCGCGAGGCCTTTGCCCGGTATTTCGCCAATGCCATTGACGTACCCGGCGCTGAAACCGAAGCCCTGGCCGGGCTTTCGGCGCGTACCGGGGCGAGCCTGGTGCTGGGGGTGATCGAGCGTGCCGGCAGCACACTCTATTGCACCGCACTGTATTTCGAACCGGATGCCGGCCTTGTCGCCAAGCATCGCAAGTTGATGCCCACCGGCACCGAACGGCTCATCTGGGGCAAGGGTGATGGTTCGACCTTGCCGGTCATCGACAGTCAGGTCGGTCGCGTCGGTGCAGCAGTGTGCTGGGAAAACATGATGCCGCTGCTGCGCACCGCGATGTACGCCAAGGGCGTGGAGGTCTGGTGCGCGCCGACGGTGGATGAGCGGGAGATGTGGCAGGTGACCATGCGGCATATTGCCCACGAGGGCCGTTGCTTTGTGGTCAGCGCCTGCCAGGTCCAGGCATCGCCCCAGGCACTGGGCATCGAGGTGCCGAACTGGCCGGCCGAACGCCCACTGATCGCCGGTGGCAGCGTGATTGTCGGGCCCATGGGCGACGTGCTGGCCGGGCCGCTGAAAGACACGACCGGGTTGCTCACGGCGCAAATCGATACCGACGAGCTGGTGCGGGCGCGCTACGACTATGACGTGGTCGGGCACTACGCCAGGCCGGACATCTTCGAACTGGTCGTGGACGAGCGCGCCAAGCCAGGGGTGCGCTTCACCATGTAGCCGCGGAGCCGCGTAAATCGAGCGTACCTCGGTCGACGAAGCGCATCGTCCCGAACAAACCGCCGGCGAGCTTGCCCTTGAGCACATAGGGCAGGCCGTCCAGACTCTGGGTCTGGCTCAGGCCGAGGGTCTGGCGCAGCACGGAAAACGCCGAGATGCTCACGGGAATGCTGACTATTGCTTCGGAATACCGTGGGATCGAGCCGGTCTGGTCGCTGACCCCGGAGGCCAACGGGCGGCCATTGACCTCCAGGTCCAATGCCACGCCGTTGTAGTCAATGGCGGTTTCGTTGGGGTTCTGCAACCGCAGTTTCACCGCAAAGCGCATCTCCAGTTCCTGGCTGGGCAACGGTTCGATGCCGACCACGTTGATGTTCAGCGGATCCCGATGGGGGAAGAGGGCGCAAGCGCTGAGGCTGAGTAGCATCAGGAACAGCGAGAAACCGAGGATTTTGCGCATGGATATTCTCTCAGGAAAATAAGGGCAGGATACCCACAATCCCTGTGGCGAGGGAGCTTGCTCCCGCTCGGCTGCGCAGCAGCCGTCTCGATAAGCAGGGGTAGCTTCGCCCGACCGCGGACCGGTCCAGCGGGAGCAAGCTCCCTCGCCACAAGAGCGCATGTCAATAAATAGGGGCGCTGCATGCATAGCCTGCAAGCTCCTGCCAATTTCTGACAGCAACCTCTGCTAATCTGCGTCAACTTTTTTGCCCGGATCGCCCATCGTGTCCCGTACCACTCGGCTGCTCACTTTGCTGCAAGTCTTGCGGGGCAAGCGCTGCCCGGTTACCGCTGCCACATTGGCGGCCGAACTGGGGGTGTCCGAGCGTACGTTGTACCGCGACATCGCCGAGCTCACCGCTCTCGGCGCGCCGATCCAGGGCGAGGCGGGCATTGGTTACGTGCTGCGCAGCGGCCTGTTCCTGCCGCCGCTGATGTTCACCGCCGATGAAATCGAAGCCATCGTGCTGGGCTTGCGCTACGTCGACCAGCGCGGTGACGAGGTGTTGAGCAGGGCGGCCGCCGACGCGCTGGCGAAAGTGGCGGCGGTACTGGCGCCGGACTTGGGGGATGCGCTGCGCAACCCTACGGTGCTGCCGGGGCCGCCGGGCTATGGCTACCCGCAAAACACGGTGGAACTCAACGTGTACCGCCAGGCGATTCGTACGCAAGCCAAGCTGCATATTGACTACGCCGATGTGAACAAAAAACCGAGCCAACGCCTGATCTGGCCGCTGGCCCTGGGCTTCTTCAACGAGGCGCGGGTGGTGGTGGCCTGGTGCGAATTGCGTGGCGCCTATCGAACGTTTCGCACTGACCGCATCGGGTCCGCCATTGAGCAGGGCGAGCGGTATCCGGGCAGGCGCAGTGACCTGCTGCGGGCCTGGTTCAAGCTGATGCAACTGGACGAAACGGGGCGCTTCACTCCTGACAAAAACTGACACAACGCTGTTCTAGCATGGCGTCAGATCGATAAAACAAGGAGCCGTACCATGTCCAACCCCGTCTCTTCCCTGGCCCCGGCCATCGCCGGCTACATCGAGGCCGCCAATGCCCGTGACAGTTCGGCAGCGACGCGTTTCTTCGCTGAAAATGCCAATGTGTTCGATGAAGGCCAGCACCGCGTCGGCGCCCAGGCCATCGCCCAATGGATGGAAGACACCGCCCGACGCTACCAGCCCCGGGTCCAGGTGCTCAATGTGCAGCAACGCACCGGCAAGGTGCTGGTCCACAACCTGATCTCCGGCACCTTCCCCGGTAGCCCGCTGGAGTTGCGCTATACCTTCCGGCTCGATGAGCAGGGGAAGATCAGTCGGTTGGATATCTCGATCTAGGCCCTCTGCCTGGCAAAAAATCTGGGTGGTAAAGGCAGCTACTCTGGCAAAAGGTGATTCCTGTGGCGAGGGAGCTTGCTCCCGCTGGGCCGGTCCGCGTTCGGGCGAAGCAGCCCTGAAAAAACCAGCAAGCGCTACGCACTGGTGCGCCAGCCCGGTCGAGCGGGAGCAAGCTCCCTCGCCACAGGGTTTGGGTGAATCATCTGAGCGGTGATCAAGCTTGCGATGCGGTCGACATGGCATACTCCCCACCTTCGCTTTTCCGGACCTGGGCTGTATGACTTTCGACTCCCCCTTGAGTGCCTGGCAGCATGCCATCGAACACCACGGCTTCGTCCAGGACGAAGCCCAGGAGTTGGCCATCATGGCCCTGGAGCAATGCCACAAGGCGTTGCACGAGGGCCGTAAGTCGATCAAGGGCGTCTACCTCTGGGGGCCGGTCGGTCGAGGCAAGACCTGGCTCATGGACCGTTTCCACGAAAGCCTCAAGGTGCCGGCTCGCCGCCAGCACTTCCATCATTTCATGGCCTGGGTGCACCAGCGCTCGTTCCAGCTCACTGGCACACCCGACCCGTTGAAGGCCTTGGCCCGAGAGCTGAGCGCCGAGGTGCGGGTGCTGTGTTTCGACGAACTGTTCGTCACCGACATCGGCGACGCGATCATCCTCAGCCGCCTGTTCCAGGTGATGTTCGAGCAGGGCATGGTGATGGTGAGCACGTCCAATCTGCCGCCGGAAGAACTCTACGCAAACGGCCATAACCGCGAACGCTTCCTGCCCACCATCACCGCAATCAAGCAGCATATGCAGGTGGTGCCGGTGAACGGCTGGCAAGACCATCGCCAGCATCCGGGAACCTTGCAGCAGCGCTATTGGGTGCGTAGCCCCGAACAGCCCGAGCCGTTGGCCGAGGTCTTCGCCCAGCTCACCGCCGGGCAGCAACCGGGCAACGGGGCGATCCAAGTCGGTCATCGCCTGTTGGAACCGGTGCAGGTCACGGACACGGTGCTCTGGAGTCGTTATCAGGACCTCTGCGAACAACCGTTCTCCGCCCTGGATTTCATGGCCCTGTGCGACCGCTTCAGCGTAATCCTGCTCGGTGAAGTGCCCAGTCTGAGCGCGGCGCAACGTGAAGGCCGGATCGCCCGTGGCACCGAAGACGGCGTCGAGCGGGTCGAGGCCGGTGATCGGGAGTTGCCGCAATTGTCGGTCCACGATGATGGCGTGCGTCGGTTTATCGCTCTGGTCGACGAATGCTATGACCGCAAGGTCCCGCTGTACCTGTCGGCCCGGGTGCCGATGGATGAGCTGTACACCGAGGGCTATCTGCAATTCCCGTTTCGCCGTACCCTCAGTCGCCTCCAGGAAATGCAGATGCAACGTTTTGGTCAGCCCGCCTGACCCGTATCCCGCCGACGGCTGCGAGTCGCCGGTATCAACGAAGTGAGATGGTCATGGAAGAAGCCAAGGACATTCTGATATTGCAAGCCAGCTACACCAACCCGGTTCACGCCGAAGCGATCTGTCACGTACTCAATGGCTATGCCGAGGACCCGATGGGCGTCGGTCATTCGCTGCCGGCCGAGGTACTGTTGCATCTGCCTGAGGAGCTGGCCAAGCGTGCGCATGCGTTCAGCGTACTGGCGTTCGTCAACGGTGAGCCCGCCGGGCTGGTGAATTGTTTCGAAGGTTTTTCCACGTTCGCCTGCCGGCCGCTGGTGAATGTCCACGATGTGGCGGTGATGAAAGATTTTCGGGGGCTCGGGTTGAGCCAGAAAATGCTGCAGAAGGTCGAGGACATTGCTCGTCAGCGTGGTTGCTGCAAGATCACCCTGGAAGTGCTCGAGGGCAATGCCGTGGCTCAGGCCAGCTACGCCAAGTTCGGCTTTGCTGCCGGAATGTTCGACCCGGCGCACGGCCGCATGCTGTTCTGGACCAAGCCCTTGTAATGGGCATCAGTACCCGTGGCGAGGGCGCTTGCTCCCGCTCGACCGGGCTGGCGCACCAGTGCGTAACGCTCGCTGGTTTTTGGGGCCGCTGCGCCAGAGACGTCGGACCGTCCCAAAGGGAGCAAGCTCCCTCGCCACGTTCTGGTTATTTCTGCACCACGGCTGCCGTCGGCGCCTTGGGCTTGATCAGGCTGAAGTCGATCAGGCCCTTGTGCTGGTTCTCATAAGGATTGCCAATCAGCAGCGGCCGGGCCTTGAATTCATCGCTGACCAGGCTCTTGCTGCGGTCCAGTTCATCGAAGCTCAGGCCCGCCATGTCCGCCCAGGTGTGGATCAGGTGAGAGCTGCTGTACGGCCGGGACAGATCGCCGGCAAAGTTCCAGTCGTGGTTTTCGCGCCACTTGGGTGAAGCCCAGGCCATGAACGGAATGGTGTACATCGGCGCGGTCGGCTTGCCTTCGTTGCGACCCAGGGTGCCATGGCCCTGGGAATCGAACACGTCTTCGCCGTGGTCCGAGAGGTACAGCAAAAAGCCATTGGGATCGCTCTTGGCGTAGTCCTTGATCAGGCTGGACACCACGAAGTCGTTGTACAGCACCGCGTTGTCGTAACTGTTGTAGGTCGGCAGTTGGTCGTCACGGATGCCGGGTGGAACACCTTGGCGGTCGGTGAACTTGTCGAAGGTTGGCGGATAGCGGTATTGATAGCTCATGTGGGTGCCCAACAGGTGCACCACGATCAGCTTGCGCGGTGCGCTGTCGGCCAGGGCCTTGTTGAACGGCTCGATCACGTCGCCGTCATACTGCGCGGCATTCTGGTTGCGGTTGTTGTTCAGGTACACCTGCTCGTCGGCCTGCTGGGAGAAGGTCGTGAGCATGGTGTTGCGCTTGGTCATTGTCTGCTGGTTGGTGATCCAGAACGTCTTGTAGCCGGCCTGTTTCATCATGCTCACCAGCGACGGTGTGCTCAGGTACAGGTCCGGGTGCTCTTCGTCGGCGAACGTCAGGACCTGTTGCAGCGCTTCGATGGTGTAGGGGCGCGGGGTAATGACATTGTCGAACACCGAGAGCTGGTCCTTGAGCTTGTCCAATTCCGGGGTGGTCTCCCTCGGGTAACCGTAGAGGCTCATGCGCTGGCGGTTGGTGGATTCACCGATCACCAGCACCAGGGTGGCCGGCTGGTTGGCCATGGCGTCCTTGAGGTTGCGCAGGGGAGCGATTTTGCTGGCGCTGTGGAGCATGCCCTGCATGTTTTCCAGCTGTTCGCCGTAGCGCCGATAGGCCACCACCATCTGCCATGGCACGGCGGGCTCGATGCGATCTTCGAACTTTTCCAGGCCGCCGGCGAAACTGCCGGTGCGCTGGGTCTGCTTGATCAACGGATAGCCGACCACGGCCACGACGATGGCGATGGCGGCGACCAGCGCCTGGCCCCGGGGCAGATACACCGGGCGCAGTCGGGTCCAGAGCCAGTAGCCGACAGCGGTATGGGCCAGGAACGCCGCAACCATCCACCAGGCAAAATATTGCGTCAGGTACTCACCGGCCTCGGCCACGTTCGATTCGAACATGATGAAGATGACGCTCTGGGAAAATTCCTGCTGATAAATGAAGAAATAGCCCAGGCTGGCCATGGAGCAGGCCCACAGCACCACGCCGATCAATGCAGCAAGCAGGCGTGTGCGGGCAGGGAAGAGCAGCATCGGCGCCAGCCACAGCGCGCTCATCACGAATGCCTGGCGAAACCCTGTGAAGCCGGAGGTGTCGCTGAGCAGAATGAGCAGTTGGGTGATGCCGGAAAAATACCAGAAGAATAGAAACAGCCAGCCGAATCCGGCCCAGTCGAAACCTTTCGCAGTCGTTTTGCTGCGTTTGAACAAGCTCATCAAGCGCTCCAGCCTTAGTCGAGGAAGCTGCCGTCAGCCTATTGGCGACCGCAGGTCTGCGTCGAACAACCCTAAAGGTTGGGAGTATCACGGCTCGGGTGTGAAAACTTTGTGAGTTTTTCAGTTACAAAACGACAGGAAAAGAAGGACTTGCCTGGCAATGAGGCAGAGGAGCAGAAATTCTGTGACGAGGGAGCCTGCCCCCCGTTCGGCGCGAAGCGGCCCGAGGATTTTACGGCTGCTGCGCACTGGTGCGCCAGCCCGGCCGAGCGGGAGCAAGCTCCCTCGCCACAGGAATTGTTCTGGATTTGGGAAGTGACAGCGGTCTGGCCGATGCCACTTCCAGGTGCAGTGCCGCCGGAGCGCTTACCGAGCCAGGGCCTGGCTCTGATGGGACAGCTGTGAGTGTTGCAACTGCATGCGCAACTGCGTCACTTCATCAAGCAGGAGATCGCGCTCTTCTTTGAGTAGGCGCAATTCGTCGCGACGAATGGTCACATAAAGGGTTTGGGGAGGACGTGCGGTAACGACAGGGCCCATTGCTCACCTCGCAAATGGCGTACATCAACTATAGAGATGTCGCCAGTATTTGGTCGACACCTCTACTATCGGCGCCGATTCTGATTTCTTTTGCCTGTGATTGGAACTTTTTTATTTTTCATGGTCGCTGTGTCTTCGGTTGGGTTTGTAGCGTTATCCCTTGTGGTTGGTCGAATTACCCGGAAACTATGCAGCAATGCTCTGGACTAACCTCCACTAGTCGATAGTGTTAAATCTTTGACACACCTTTATTTGTAGTAGGGAGCATCAGCACATGCAACTCGGGATCATCGGACTGGGCCGCATGGGCGGCAATATTGCGCGGCGCTTGATGCTCAATGGGCACGCCACGGTCGTCTATGACCGCAATGCCGCTTTTGTCGAAAACCTGCGTCAGGAGGGCGCCACCGGTGTGGCGGATCTGCCTGCGCTGGTCGCCGGCCTGGAAAAACCTCGGGCGGTCTGGGTCATGCTGCCCGCCGGCGCACCCACTGAAGACACCATCAACGACCTCAGCCAGTTGCTTGAGTCGGGTGATGTGATCATCGACGGCGGCAACACGTACTATAAGGACGACATCCGCCGCGCCCGGGCCCTGGCGGAAAAAGGCCTGGGCTATATCGACGTCGGCACCTCCGGCGGCGTCTGGGGCCTGGAGCGCGGCTACTGCATGATGATCGGCGGTGACGCCGAGGTCGTGAAGCGCCTGGACCCGCTGTTCGACAGCCTGGCTCCGGGCATGGGGGACATCCCGCGCACCCGTGATCGCAAGTCTGACGATGACCGTGCCGAGCGCGGCTACATCCACGCGGGCCCGGCGGGTGCGGGGCATTTCGTGAAGATGATCCACAACGGCATCGAGTACGGGATGATGCAGGCCTTTGCCGAAGGCTTTGACATCCTCAAGACCAAATCCAGCGAAAGCCTGCCGCCTGAGCAGCGTTTCGACCTGAACGTGGCCGATATCGCCGAAGTCTGGCGTCGCGGCAGTGTGGTTTCGTCCTGGCTGCTGGACCTGACCGCCGACGCGCTGGCCAGCGACCCGAAACTGGACGGTTTCTCCGGTGAAGTCGCCGACAGCGGTGAAGGGCGCTGGACCATCGAGGCCGCCATCGAACAAGCAGTGCCGGTCCCGGTATTGTCCAGCTCGCTCTTCGCCCGTTTCCGCTCCCGTCAGCAAAGCACCTACGGCGACAAGATGCTCTCAGCGATGCGCTTTGGCTTCGGCGGCCATGTGGAGACGCCGAAAAAATGACCGCGATCGGCAGCAAATCCAAGGCGGAACCGGCACCACCGACCACGTTATTCCTGTTCGGAGCCCATGGCGATCTGGTCAAGCGGCTGCTGATGCCGGCGCTTTACCACCTCAGTCGTGACGGTCTGCTGGGGGATGGGCTGCAGATCATCGGGGTTGACCACAACGCGATCAGCGATGTGGATTTCGCCAAGAAACTCGAGGATTTCATCCGCAGCGAAGCGGTAAACAAGGGCGGCGATGCCGAGCGCGCCCTCGACCCGGCGCTCTGGGCCAAGCTGGCCAAGGGCATCAGCTATGTGCAGGGTGATTTCCTCGATGACGGTACTTATCAGGCGCTGGCGGCGAAGATCGCCGCCAGCGACACCGGCAATGCGGTCTTCTACTTGGCGACCGCGCCGCGTTTTTTCAGTGAAGTGGTCAGTCGCCTTGGCGCGGCCGGCCTGCTTCAGGAACAACAGGATGCTTTCCGGCGAGTCGTGATCGAGAAGCCGTTCGGCTCCGACCTGCACACCGCTGAGGCGCTGAACGCCTGTCTACTCAAGGTCATGAGCGAGAAGCAGATTTATCGGATCGACCATTACCTGGGCAAGGAAACGGTACAGAACATTCTGGTCAGCCGTTTCTCCAACAGCCTGTTCGAGGCGTTCTGGAACAACCACTACATCGATCATGTGCAGATCACCGCCGCCGAAACCGTCGGCGTGGAAACCCGCGGCAGTTTCTACGAGCACACCGGTGCTTTGCGGGACATGGTGCCCAACCATCTCTTCCAGTTGCTGGCGATGGTCGCGATGGAGCCGCCGGCAGCATTCGGCGCCGATGCGGTGCGTGGAGAGAAGGCCAAGGTGGTCGGGGCGATCCGGCCTTGGTCGGTGGAACAGGCCCGCGCCAATTCGGTACGTGGGCAATACACCGCTGGCGAAGTGGGTGGCAAGGCGGTAAACGGCTATCGCCAGGAAGCCAACGTGGCTGAAGACAGTCATACCGAGACCTACGTCGCCCTCAAGGTCATGATCGATAACTGGCGTTGGGTCGGCGTACCGTTCTACCTGCGCACCGGCAAACGCATGAGCGTGCGGGACACGGAAATCGTCATCTGCTTCAAGCCGGCGCCTTATGCGCAATTTCGCGACACCGAGGTCGACGAATTGCAACCTACCTACTTGAGAATCCAGATACAGCCCAACGAAGGCATGTGGTTCGACCTGTTGGCGAAACGGCCGGGCCCGGCGCTCGACATGGCGAACATCGAACTGGGTTTTGCCTATAAGGATTTCTTCGAGATGCAACCGTCCACGGGTTACGAAACCTTGATCTACGATTGCCTGACCGGCGATCAGACGCTGTTCCAGCGTGCCGACAACATCGAGAACGGCTGGCGTGCGGTGCAGCCATTCCTCGATGCCTGGCAGCAGGACGCGACATTCCAGCCCTACAAGGCCGGGGAAGATGGCCCGGCCGCCGCCGATGACTTGCTGGCCCGTGACGGTCGCGTCTGGCACGGCCTCGGATGAGTGCGTCGGTGATACAACCCATCCGATTCTTGCTCAGCGATATGGACGGCACCTTGCTGCTGCCCGATCACAGCCTGACCCAGCACACCATCGAAGCGGTTCGCGCGTTGCGTGAGGCGGGGGTGTTGTTCAGCCTCGCCACCGGACGGCCGCCCCGGGCGATGCGCCAGCAGATCGAAGCCTTGGGCGTCGACTTGCCCACTGCCGCGTTCAATGGCGGCACCCTGGTCCACCCTGACGGAAGCTTCCTCGCCGTGCATTACCTGCCGCCCGAGGCGGCGCTGACCACCCTGGCGCTGTACGCCGATCAGCCAGGCATCGAGGTCTGGGTGTTCGCCGACGACGACTGGCTGGTGCTCGACGCAAACGGGCCGATGGTGCCGGTCGAAACCCGTGGCCTGGGCTATCCGCCGGTGCAGGTCGAGAGTTTCGAGCCCTACCTTGAGCGCATCGACAAGATCGTCGCCACCAGCGCCAATACGCAGTTGCTGGTGGAACTGGAGGCGCGCTTGCACCCGCTGCTTGAAGGTCAGGCCCAGGTATCGCGTTCGCAACCGATCTATCTGGATGTCACGGCCATGAAGGCCAACAAGGGCGACGCCCTCGCGACCCTGGCGACGTTTCTGGAGGTGCCTCTGGAGCAGACGGCGGCGATGGGCGATGGCGGCAACGACCCGGCGATGTTCCATCGTGCAGGGCTGTCGATCGCCATGGGACAGGCGCCGGAAGCGATCAAGCGCCAGGCCGATGTCATCACCGCCACCAACACCGAAGACGGCGCGGCATTGGCGATCGAGCAATACATCCTGCGGCGTCGACTGGCCCAATGAAAGCTGAGTGAGACAAACCTGTGGGAGCGGGCTTGCTCGCGAAGATGGCGGCACATCCGGCATCTTCATCGGCTACCGGACCGCTATCGCGAGCAAGCCCGCTCCCACAGTGGATTTGCGGTGTTCGTGGGATTTCAGGCACGCCATTGGACCTGCGGGAGCCGTGCTTGCTCGCGATGCTTTTTCAAGCCATCACACCAGGTAGTGCTTGAGCTCCCGGGCGATGACCATGCGCTGGATTTCGCTCGAGCCTTCGTAGATCTGGGTAATCCGGGCATCGCGGTAGTAGCGCTCTACCGGGTAGTCCTCCAGGTAGCCGTACCCGCCATGGATCTGGATGGCCGAGGAGCAGACCTTCTCGGCCATTTCCGAGGCGAACAGCTTGGCCTGGGAAGCTTCGGACAAGCACGGCTTGCCGGCGCTGCGCAGCCGGGCGGCGTGGAGGATCAGCAGGCGCGTGGCGTTCAGGCGGGTGTGCATGTCGGCCAGCAGGTTGGCGATGCTCTGGTGCTCGTTGATCGGTTTGTCGAACTGCACCCGGTCCCGTGAGTAGGCCAGCGCCGCTTCGAACGCGGCCCGGGCGATGCCCAAGGCCTGGGCGGCGATGCCGATACGGCCGCCTTCCAGGTTGGAGAGGGCAATCGCCAGGCCTTTGCCTCGCGCCCCCAGCAGATTGGCTTCGGGAATGCTGCAGTTGCTCAAGGTCACCGCACAGGTGTCCGAGGCGCGGATGCCCATCTTGTGTTCGGTTCGATCAACAATGAAACCCGGCGTATCGGTGGGCACCAGGAATGCCGAGATACCTTTCTTGCCCAATTCCGGGTCGGTCACCGCAAACACAATCGCCAGTTTCGCCCGCTTGCCGTTGCTGACGAACTGCTTGGCGCCATTGATCACCCACTGGCCATCCCGCAGTTCGGCACGGGTACGCAGGTTGTGCGCTTCGGAGCCGGCCTGGGGTTCGGTCAGGCAAAAGCAACCAATTGCCTGGCCGCTAGCGAGATCCGCCAGCCAGGTCTGTTTCTGTTCATCGGTGCCGTAGTTGAGCACCGGTCCGCAGCCCACCGAGTTATGGATGCTCATCAACGCTCCGGTGGCGCCATCACCCGCAGAAATCTCTTCCACCGCCAGGGCATAGGCGACGTAGTCGACATAGGTGCCGCCCCATTCTTCGGGCACTACCATCCCCAGCAGGCCCAGTTCACCCATCTTCGCCACCAGGCCATCGTCGATCCAGCCGGCCTTTTCCCAGGCCTGGGCGTGGGGAGCGATTTCACCGCGGGCGAAATCCCGGGCCATGTCGCGGATCATCACTTGTTCTTCGGTCAGTTCGAGGTCTTGCATGGCTCAGTTCCCGTGGTCATCGAAGCCGTCGAAGAAACTCGCCACATGGCCGGCGTCCAGCGCCTCCAGGGTGGGCGGATTCCAGCGCGGATTCTTGTCTTTATCGATCAGCAAGGCGCGCACGCCTTCGATCAGGTCGCCGCGTTCGAACCATTGCCGGTCCAGGTGCAGCTCCAGGGCAAAACAGTGTTCCAGGCTCAGGTGCCGACCACGGCGCAACATCTCCAGCGTCACGGCCATGGCCAGCGGGGAACGGGTTTGCAGCAGGTCGGCGGTCTTGAGCGCCCACTCGTGACTGTCGGCAACCGTGACCTGGCGCAACTGCTCGATGATGCTCGGAAGGTCGGGCAGCGCAAAGAAGTGATCGATGGCCGGACGCAGGTCCGCCAGGGGCGGCTCGGGGAGTTGCTGGACACCCAGCTTTGCCAGCAGGCCTTGCAGGTCCTTGAGCGGTGTGTCGTGCCATGGCAGCCGGTCGAGACGCTCATCCAGTTGCTGGAGCTTGTCGCTGTCCAGGTACCAGTCGGCCAATCCGCAATACAGCGCGTCGGCGGCGCGGACCTGCACGCCACTGACCCCCAGGTAAATACCCAGCTCACCCGGCACCCGGGGTAAAAAATAACTGCCTCCCACATCCGGGAAGTAGCCGATGCCCACTTCCGGCATGCCCAGGCGGCTACGTTCAGTCACCACCCGCAGGTCGGCACCTTGCACCAGGCCCATGCCGCCGCCCAGAACAAAGCCATCCATCAACGCCAGGATCGGTTTGCGGTAGTGGTGGATCGTCAGGTCAAGGGCGTATTCCTCGACGAAGAACGCCTCGTGCAGGGTGTCGCCCTGAAGGTGGCTGTCGTACAGCGAACGGATATCACCGCCGGCACAGAATGCCTTATCGCCGGCACCGCGCAAAACCACGGCATGGATCTTCGGATCGAGCGCCCAGGCGTCGAGTTGCTGCTGCAGACTGCGCACCATGCCCAATGTGAGGGCATTGAGGCCGGCAGGGCGGTTCAGGGTCAGGTGGCCGATGTGATTGCGAATGTCGACCAGCACTTCGTAGCCCACAGTGTCTACGGTTACCGAGGCTTGAGATGAAACCTGAGCAGTCATCGCTAACTCCCTGTTTTATTGTCTTTTATCGATAGTGATCGCGCCTGTACCGCCGTGATCGTACCAGTGCAAATTTGCACAGCACAACCGGGATACGTGCAGGTCCTTTCTGCATATTTATAGCAGCCACAGGATCAACCGCGACCCGAGAGCACCTCCGTGATGCTGCGACGCTTGGCATAGCGCTCGCTGGTATGGATCAATTGTTCAAGATCTTCAGGGGTGACGTCGAAAAACGCTTCCATCTCCGCCAGGGCCAGTTTCAGGTCTTCAGCGGTGATGGCCTGCCGGTCGACAGGGGGATGATCCGCCGGAATCACGGCCAGCGGCTCGCTGGCACGCTTTGGATAACGCACCCGGGTCAGGTTGTTGTAGGCCAGGGCGAAGGCGAGCAGGCCGGTGCCGGCCAGCATAGTGGCGCCGACGGCCAGCCAGTCCAGGGCAATGATCGACGGATCTGCCAGCACCATGGTTGCCGCAACGGCGCCTGCTGGCGGATGCAGGCAGCGCAGCCAACACATCAGCACCAGTGCCATGCCCGCGGCCAGACAAGCGCTACCCAGCGTACGGCCCAACACGTGGGCCACCAGCACCGCCACGCCCGAGGCACACAGATAACCGCCGAAAATCGACCAGGGCTGGGCGAGGGCACCCGACGACACGGCAAATAACAGCACGGCAGAAGCGCCAAGAGGACCGATCAGGTGTTGCGCCACCTCCAGGCCAAACACCTGGCTGCACAGCCAGACACCGAACATCGTTCCCAGCGCCATGCCGATGGCCGCGCGACTCCATTCTGTGGGACGGGTATTGATAGCAGCGGGAAACCAGCGAGAAAACATAAAGCGTTAATCCAAAAAACGAACAAAAAAAGGGGCTTACGGGATAATCCCTGAAAGCCCTTTAAGTGTTCCACAGTTGGGGGAGGAACGGCGCACAGTGTGCCGTTCTGACAACCGGCTTACAAATTCATATTAATGCTGGTTGAGTGCATTAATTTTGCAGTAATGCTGCGTTGGTTTCCAACGGCAGAAAGTAGCCCCCCAGCCTCCGGCCATCGGCGCTAACGGTATGGCATGGGTGTGACGGGTTGATGATGAAATGAGTGAATGGCACGATCGATTTCAGCCTGCATCCAGGCCGTACCCGGGGGCAGGTCGGTGACGAACTCATCGACGACATCCCGGGCCAGGCCGACGATGTCTTCCACCCGTTCCATTCCCGCGCCCGTGCGCCAACTGGCGACGATGTCCATCACTGATGGCAGCGGCACGCCTTCCAGCAGTTTCAAGGTGCCTTGGGCCAGTTCGCCAAGGACTAACGCTGCGGGCATGGCGCCGATGCCGAAACCATCGCGAACCAGGCGGGTGATGGCCGATGCGGAGTTCACACAATTGATGCGCGGCGAGACGATGTTGGCCGAATGCAGCAGGTTGAGAATGTCCTGATGGGGCCGCGAGTTGCGCGAGAACGTGACGATCCGTTCCTGGGACAGCTCCTCCAGTGACGTGTATTGCCGGTCGAAGATAGAGCCGGTGCGCACCACCCAGTGCATCGGATAGCGGGCCAGCAAAGCATTGCGCACGCTGTCCAGGCGCAGGATGTCGGTCTGGAAAATGATGTCCTGATAGCCTTTTTCCAATTGAGAGCACAGGTTGCTGGCGGTATCGGCCGATAGCTCGATTTCCAGCGCCGGGTAGCGTTCCATCAGGCGCGTAACCAAGGGGCTGAGCCAGGTGTGGATCACCGTGTCCATTGCCCCGATGCGAATTCGTCCACGTACCTGGCGCGGGTCCTTGATCACGGCTTTCATGCTTTGCATGGTGTCCATGATGCGCTCGGCGTACTCCAGCACCCGCTGTCCTTCGGCGGTCAGCGACACGCCTTTGGAATCACGCACGAACAGGCGCACGCCCATTTCATCTTCCAGGGCGGCGATCCGGCTGGAGATGGACGCCTGGGTGGTGAACAGTTTTTCGGCGGTGAGGCGAAAGCTCTTCAGGCGCGCGACCCAGACGAAGGTTTCCAGAAACTTGATGTTCATTGTTAAGGTTCCTTGGCGCTTTCAGGGGCACATCGGACCTGTGGCGAGGGAGCTTGCTCCCGCTGAGTGCGAAGCGCTCACAAACAAGGTCTGCTGCGCAGCCCAGCGGGAGCAAGCTCCCTCGCCACAGTGAATCGACGCCAGCCGTTTCGGTTCTACTGTAACTCTGGGGTAGCCACGAACTGGACCACCTCACGAAGCGCCTCCAAATCCGGCATCCCGCCAACCACCGCTTCACGGCTGCACCACGGATAGTCCAGCCGCGATGCCCAAGCCATGATCGCTGATACATCCCTCGCCGGCAGCGTCTTCATGTGTTCGATGGTGATCGTCAGGTGTTCGGTCAATCGCGACTGCGGATTGAATTGCCAGTCGTAAAATCCGCAACCCACGCGTGCCTCGCCGCTCTGTTTGTCGGACATCGCCACCAGCCATTTGCATTGGAACGAACTGGCATCTGCCGGCGGCGGGGTATCCAGGCAAAACGTGTAGACGTTTTCGAACGCCTGCCCGAAGCGACTGACCAGCACCTCGCCGATGGCCGTACGGCCTTCGACGTGACCGGGAAACGAGATCGAGCCGGTGCGCACGACCATGTCCAAAATCGCCTCTGCGGTAAACGCCTGGGCAAGCAGGTGCGGGCGATTGCCATCCTTGGCGCGTATGTATTGTTCAATGGCTTGTTGCGCATGGGGCATGGTGAGTCCCTTGAGGTTGAGAGCACTCTCACTTGAAGTCTAGAGGTCATTGTTCCACAAGTCGGTCACCAGCATGCAGCCCGGGGCGTGGGTGATGCACAGCGGTGGGCGCGAGGCCTGGACCACCGATTGAGGTGTCACGCCGCAGGCCCAGAACACCGGTATCTCGTCCGCCTGGACGGGCACGGCGTCGCCGTAGTCAGGGGTTTCCAGGGAGTCGATGCCGATCAGCGACGGATCGCCAATGTGCACTGGCGCGCCGTGGACGTTGGGCATGCGCCCGGTAATCTGGATTGCCTGGATGGCATCGACGGCTTTCATCGGGCGCATGCTCACCACCAGTTTGCCGGACAGGCGAGCGGTGGGGCGGGTGTCGATGTGGGTCCGGTACATCGCGACATTGCGCCCCAGCTCGATGTGCCGCAGGCGAATGCCGGCTTCCAGCAGCGGCTGTTCGAACGAGAACGAACAGCCGATGGCGAAGGCCACCAGGTCGTCCTGCCAGAGCGGCTCGATGTCCGTCGGCTCCGCGCTCAATTCGCCATGGCGATAGACCCGGTAGCGGGGTACTTCATGGCGGATGTCGATGGCTGCCCCCAGGTTTCGAAAGAACGGGTCGCCTGGCTCAGTCACGTCGAGTAACGGGCAGGCTTGGCGGTTGAGGGCGCAATAACGCAGGAATTCGTTGGCCCAATCCAGGGGCAAGATCACGATGTTGGCTTGGACCCGGCCCTGGCCCAGGCCGCTGGTATGCCCCTGGTATCGACCCGCTGCGATGTATTGGCGCAAGGCTGCCGGGTCGCACTGTTGCAGTTGTTCGAAGGGCAGGGCTTGCTGGTTCATCGACGGTTCTCCGCGGCTATGCCGGCGCATTTTTGTTTGCCTGTACCCTAGTGACCCCAGGCGCCGACGTCTAACAAGGAAATCTGTTGGCTCTCACAATAAAAAGTTAATCAACCGTCTCAATTGCAATTGCCGCTCCAGATCGCCCTTTGCACGCATCAGATTTTCTTATGGCCGATCCGGCTTTTTTCCCGTTTGACGCTGCCGGACCGCGACCAGAAGAATCCAGCCCCACGGCGCGGGACACCGCACCGGGCCCCAAACGACAACGTCTTCACACAACAATAACGTGGCGTGCGCAACGTTCCCGAGAGCGTCCGTTCGCGCCCCAAAAAAAAGGAGCACGCATGCGCCAGTTCAAATCCACCCCATGGATCGGCACACCTATCGGCACGGCATTGGGCTTAAGCCTGATGGGCATGCCAGGCGCCCACGCCGAGTTCATTGCTGACAGCAAGGGCAGCCTGGAGGCGCGCAATTTCTACTTCAATCGCGATTTCCGCCAGGAAGGTGCGAGGGACAAGGCTGAAGAGTGGGCACAAGGATTCCTGTTGCGGATGGAGTCGGGCTACTCCACCGGCACCGTGGGTTTCGGTCTGGATGCCTTGGGCGTGGCCGGCTTCAAGCTCGACTCCGGCGGCGGCACGGCGGGCACCAATCTGCTGCCGCCCGACCGGTCTGGCGGCTCCCAGGACCAGTACAGCGAACTGGGCCTGACCGCCAAGGTGCGGGTTTCCAGCAGCACGCTGAAGCTGGGCACGCTGCAAATCAAAGATCCGGTGGTGAGCTCCAACGACACGCGCCTGCTGCCGGCCACGTTCAGGGGCGGCTTGCTGAACGTACAGGAAATCGACCGGCTGAAACTGACTGCCGGGCAGTTCACGCAGATCAATGTGGTCGACTCCACGGATTACCAGGACCTGACCGCCAACCGCATCGGCGGCAGCAGCGACAAGTTCCAGTTTGCCGGAGGGGACTACCAGTTCCAGCCCAACCTGACGGCACAGTACCGCTACGGCCAGCTGGAAAACATCTACCGGCAAAACTACCTGGGGTTCGTGCACACCCTGGACCTGGGCGCAGGTCAGTGGCTCAAGAGTGACGTGCGTTACTCGCGCAGTACCGAGGATGGCAACTTTCGTGATCTCGACAATCAAGCTTTCGGCGCGCTGTTCACTTACAGCGTCGCCGGCCATGGGCTGGGCCTGGGCTACCAGCGCATGAGTGGCGACGATCCGTTTCCCTACATCGGACGCAGTGATCCCTACCTGGTCAACTTCGTCCAGATCGGTGATTTCGCCAACGTCGATGAACGCTCCTGGCAAGCGCGCTACGACTACAACTTCGCCGCCCTCGGCCTGCCCGGGCTGACGTTCATGACCCGCTACATTTCGGGCGACAACGTGCAACGTAGCGCGCCGGGGGAGGGTAAGGAGTGGGAGCGCAACATGGACATTGCCTATGTGGTGCAGGACGGGACGTTCAAGGGGCTGGGAATGAAATGGCGCAACGCTTCGGTACGCTCGAACTTCGGCAATGACCTGGATGAAAATCGGCTGATCGTGAGTTATACGCTGGGACTTTGGTAATCGGGGCAGACCTCGCAAGGCGCCGCTCGATCAGGGCGCCTTTTTGGTTAATGTGTATAACCTTTTTAATCAATGGCTTGCTTCTATTTTCGAAAATGACTCCCCTGAAAAAAATCCTTGATGTGATTGCCTGGCGGCTCAATATCAATTCGTAACCAGCGCCATGACCAACGTTTATAGGGTGTAAGGTGATGCTCAGTTCTTGAAAATAAAGAAACTCATGGGTTTCCTTTGGCTGGTTTTTTGTCATACTCCACCCTGCGAGCGGACAGAGCTGTCTGCCTTGTAGGGAAATTAGTACTGGATAATAACAATTCAACCAGCAGGAACCCACGCCATGAGCACGCCCGGTCATCACGCCACCGCGTCCCCCGCCGAACACATCGCAACAGCGCTCGCACGAATGAAGCAGGCCCACCTGGACGAAGGGCCGGCAAGCCTGGAACTTCGGCGCGACCGGCTCGACCGGGCGATTGCCCTGTTGCTGGACAACCGTGAAGCGATCGTCGCGGCGGTGTCCGCGGATTTCGGCAACCGCAGCCGCGAGCAGACGTTGTTGTCCGATATCGCCGGCTCGGTGGCGAGCCTCAAGCATTGCCGTGAGCACCTGGCCGAGTGGATGCAATCGCAAGGGCATCCGGCGCCATTCCCCGGTTGTGAAGCGCGGGTGGACTATCAGCCGTTGGGCGTGGTCGGGGTGATCAGCCCATGGAATTTCCCCATCGTACTGGCCTTCGGGCCGTTGGCGAGTATCTTCGCCGCCGGCAACCGCGCCTTGCTCAAGCCCTCGGAGCTGACCCCGCGCACGTCGGCGCTGATCGACCAACTGATTCCCCGTTATTTCCACGAGAACGAACTGCGCACGGTATTGGGCGATGCCCAAGTCGGCGCGCTGTTCAGTGCGCAGCCGTTCGACCACCTGATCTTTACCGGCGGAACGGCCGTGGCGCGGCACATCATGCGGGCCGCCTCGGACAACCTGGTACCGGTGACCCTGGAGCTGGGCGGCAAGTCGCCGGTGCTGGTCTCGCGCAGCGCCGACCTTGCCACGGTGGTGCAACGGGTCATGACCGTGAAAACCTTCAACGCCGGTCAGATCTGCCTGGCACCGGACTATGTGCTGTTGCCCGAGGAGTTGCTGGAGGATTTCGTCGACGAGGCAGCGCGCTTTGTCGCGGCCATGTATCCGACCCTGCGCGACAATCCGGACTACACGTCGATCATTAACTCACGCAATTTCGACCGTCTGCACGGCTACCTCGCCGACGCCCGGGGCAAAGGTGCGCGACTGGTCGAGATCAACCCGGCGCAAGAGAACCTGGGCGACCGGGAGATCCGCAAGATCGCCCCGACCCTGGTGCTCGACACCCACGAGCAGATGCAGGTGCTGCGTGAGGAAATCTTCGGCCCGCTGTTGCCGGTCAAGACCTACCGCGACTTCACCTCGGCCATCGATTACGTCAACGGCCAGCCTCGGCCATTGGCCGCCTATTATTTCGGCGAGGATGCCCAAGAGCGCCGGCAGGTGCTGGAGCACACCATGTCGGGGGCGGTGGTCATCAATGACGTCATGAGCCACGTGGTGTTCGAGGCACTGCCATTCGGTGGCGTCGGGCACTCGGGCATGGGCGCCTATCATGGTGTCTACGGTTTCCGTACGTTCAGCCATGCCAAGGCCGTGGTCGTGCAGAGCCCAGTCGGCGAGTCCAACCTGGCGATGCGTGCGCCCTACGGCGCGATGATCCACGGTCTGCTGGACCAATTGCTGACGGCCCATTGAGCCGCAGGGGAGTTTGACCATGAACCTGTTGAAGAACATCAAGGCCAAGCTGTTGCGTGCCCTGGCCAAGCGCATGAAAGCCAAGTTCACCTATGACGCTGCGCAGTACCCGTTACGCTCGGTCAGCCAGACTTTCATCCCGACCGCGTGGGGGCCGGCACGGGCGTTGTTCTATTGGCCCCATACGTCGTCCGTGGGACAGTTGCCGGTCTACCTGAATCTGCACGGCGGCGGTTTCGTGGCCGGGGTGCCGGAGCACGACGACAGCTATTGCCGGCGTCTGGCGCACAATCTAGGGTGCCTGGTGGTCAACCTCGATTACGTCCTGGCCCCCGAGTATCCGTTTCCCGCCGGTTTGCGCCAGAGCTTCGAGGTGCTGGAATGGCTGGCGGGGCAGGCCACGGCCCTGGGTATCGACCCTCAACGCATCGCCGTCGGCGGACACAGCGCCGGTGGCAACCTGGCCACCGGCCTGGCGAATCTGGCGCGAGGGCATGAGCAGCTGCGGGTGGTGCATCAGGTGATTGACTATGCCGCCGTCGATCTGTCCCAGGCCCCGGAGCTCAAGCGCTCGCCCCTCGATAAACCATTGTTGGGAACTGGCCTGATGCGCTTCTTCAACAGCTGCTACCTGAGCGATCCGGTCCACGCCCTTGACCCGCTGGCGTCGCCCTTGCTGGCGAGGGTCGAAGCATTGCAGGGGATGCCCGCCGCCACGCTGATTACCGCCGAGTACGATATCCTGCGGGCCGAAGGCGAGGCCTACGGGGAAAAATTGCGTCAGGCTGGGGTCGAGGTGAACGAAAGGATGTTCCCCGGCTGCGACCATATGTTCACCCACCTTGGACCAGATGCTTCGGCGGATGAGGCCTGGCAGTTCATCGAGGATGCGTTGCGGGGGGCTTTTCGTGGTGCGGCGGTGCAGGAGGCCGATCACGCCCGGGTCGGGAATCTTTGAGTGGGCCATGTGGCGAGGCCGTCTCTCGCGCTCGCGGCCGTCCGCCGCTGCGCAGCCGCGAGGAGCAGATGCGCCTGTTGCTGGATGCGGCGGCGCAGATACTGGGCAGCGGCAATTTTGCCAACGTGACCATGGACACCATCGCCCGCGCCGCCGGCATCTCGAAGAAAACCCTGTATCAGTTGGTGGCGAGCAAGGAAGCGCTGCTGTCGCAACTGGTGGCCCGGGATCTGTCGACCCTCGAGTTACTGCTGGAGAGTGGTATCGACTGCGCTGAAGACCTGCTCAGCGAATTGCGTATGTACCTGACCCTCTGGGCGCGCCTGACCCTGTCGCCACTGGCGCTGGGGCTGTACCTGATGGCGGCGCAGGCACGCGAGACCGCGCCGGGGATTGCACGGATCTGGTATCAGGAGGGTGCCGAGCGCTGCCTTGGCCTGTTGCGCGGTTGGTTGGACAAGGCGGCTGGCAAGGGATTGCTGGCCTACGGCGATGTCGAGCCGGCAGTCG
The DNA here is from genome assembly GCF_022952855.1 of Pseudomonas sp. RGM2987. GTDB lineage: Bacteria > Pseudomonadota > Gammaproteobacteria > Pseudomonadales > Pseudomonadaceae > Aquipseudomonas. The sequence goes on from NZ_JALJDX010000141.1 coordinate 23,376, forward strand.
AGTTGATCGACGCGCTGTTGATCTCGCAACCGCTCAAGCTATTTACCCTTGGGGTCCAGCAGAGCTGGTCCGATGAACAGATCGGCCAGCGGGTCGACATGGTGCTCGATATGTTCGGGCGTTCTTTTATCCGGCCCAGTGTTACCGGATTGGGATGAGTTTGTGACGCTTTGGGCCTGGGCGACTGCTTTGCAGTCGAGCGGGAGCAAGCTCCCTCGCCACGAATGGGTGTTGAGCGCAAACCTTCCAGACCCCGAGTACCCCTGTGGGAGCGGGCTTGCTCGCGAAGGCGGTGTGTCAGTCGATACCATCAATAGCT
>NZ_JALJDX010000140.1 GCF_022952855.1 Pseudomonas sp. RGM2987
CGCGAATGCGGTGTGCCAGGCGATGGTCAGTTGACTGACACACCGCATTCGCGAGCAAGCCCGCTCCCACAGGGGACATATATTGGTTCAGATGCTGATGCGTGTCAGGTGAGCATCGGGTTCCTGGTTGACGCTCAAATGCCGGACCATCTCTTCCTGCAAGCGGCTGCACAACTGCGGATCGGACAGTGGCTGGTTGTTGGCGTCAGTGATGAAGAACACGTCTTCCACTCGTTCGCCGAGGGTGGCGATCTTGGCATTTTGCAGCGACAGGTCGAACTCCAGGAAAATATGCCCGACCCGCGCCAGCAGGCCCGGGCGGTCCGGGGCGCTGAGTTCCAGCACGGTGACCTGGCGCAGGGCATCGTTATGGATGGTCACCTGGGGCGCAAACGCGAAATGCTTGAGCTGGCGCGGTACCCGACGCTGGATGATGGTCGGGTAGTCCGCCGGGTTGCGCAGGGCCTCGGTGAGGCCGTCACGAATCTGCTTGATCCGTGCCGGATTGTCGCCAATCGAGTCGCCATCGGTGTCGAGCACGATGTAGGTGTCGAGGGTGAACTGGCTGCTGGAGGTGATGACCCGCGCGTCGTGAATGTTGAGGTTGAGCTGGTCCATCGCGGCCACGGTCACGGCGAAGAAGTCATGCTGGTCCGGTGCGTAGATGAAAATCTGCGTGCCGCCCTCGAACTCCCGTTGCGTGGTTTCCTTGATCAACACCAGCGGTCCGCCATCGGCCGGTTGCTGCAGGATCGCGTCGCTGTGCCAGGCCACGTCGCCGGCGGTGTGGCGCAGGAAATAATCATCGCCCAGTTGCGACCAGAGCTGTTCCACATCGTCCGGATCGGTGCCGCCCCGCACCAGGATGTCCAGGGCGGCGCTTTGGGTGCGACGGATCTGCTCTTCGCGGTCCACCGGATTTTCCAGGCCGCGGCGCAAGGCACGCTTGGTCTCGGTGTAGAGCTGGCGCAGCAGGCTGGCGCGCCAGGAATTCCACAGGGTCGGGTTGGTGGCGTTGATGTCGGCCACGGTCAGCACGTAGAGGTAATCCAGGCGGGTTTCATCGCCGACAATCTGGGCGAAGTCGTGGATCACCTGTGGGTCGGACAAGTCCTTGCGCTGGGCAGTGGTCGACATCACCAGGTGATTCTGCACCAGCCAGACGATCAGCCGGCTGTCCCACACCGGCAGTTGATGCCGCTGGCAGAACGCTTCGGCATCCACCGCACCGATCTCGGAATGATCGCCCTGGCGGCCTTTGCCGATGTCGTGGTACAGCCCCGCCATGTAGATCAGCTCAGGCTTGGGCAGCTTGCCCATGAGCTTGCTGGCCAGCGGGAATTTCTCCGACACCTGGGTGTATTGCAGCTTACGCAAGTGCTTGATCAGGTTCAGGGTGTGGGCATCGACCGTATAGATGTGGAACAGGTCGTGTTGCATCTGCCCGACAATGAAGCCGAACTCCGGCAGATAGCGCCCCAGGATCCCGTAGCGGTTCATGCGTCGCAGGTTGCGGTGTACGCCGATCTTGCACTTGAACAACTCGATGAACAGGCTGGTGTTGCGGATATCGTGGCGGAAGTGGTCATCGATCAGGTGGCGGTTTTCCCGCAGCAGGCGGATGGTGTCGGCGCGCACGCCCTTGATTTCCGGCTGCTGGGCCATGAGCACGAAGATTTCGAGCATGGCAAATGGCGTGCGACGGAACACATTGGCGTTACGCGCTTCGATGTAGCCGTCGTGCAGCTGGAACCGCGCGTTGATCGGTTGCGGTGGTTCTTCATCCTCAGGGGCGAGGATGACTTCCTCGAAGTGCTGGATGATCAATTCGCTGAGCTGGGCGATGCTCATCACCACCCGGTAATACTGTTGCATGAAGTTTTCGATGGCTTGCTTGGCGTCCTGCCCCTCGAAACCCAGCAGGCCCGCGATGGAGCGCTGGTGATCGAACAGCAAGCGGTCCTCGGCACGACCGGCGAGCATGTGCAGGGCGTAGCGAACCTTCCACAAGAATTCCTGGGATGAGGCCAGCAGGGCGTTTTCGCTTTCCACCAGGAAGCCTTCGCCAGCCAGGGCTCGTAGGTTCAAGGTGCCATACTCGCGACGCGCCACCCAGAGGATGGTCTGGATATCCCGCAGCCCGCCGGGCGAACCCTTGACGTTGGGTTCCAGGTTGTACTCGGTGTCGTTGTACTTGTGGTGACGGGCTTTCTGCTCGGCGTGCTTGGCCAGGAAAAAATCCTTGCTCGGCCACATGTGCGCGGTGCTGGTGACATCGAGCATGCGCTGGCGCAGGCGCTCCGGGCCGGCGATGGTGCGGCTTTCCATCAGGTTGGTGATCACCGTCAGGTCGGCGCGGGCCTCGTCGGCGCATTCCTGCACCGAACGCACGCTCTGGCCGACTTCCAGGCCGATGTCCCACAGCAGCGTCAGGAAGCGTTCGATGGAATCGCGAAACACTTCATGATCGGCCTTGTCCAGCAGGATCAGCAGATCGATGTCGGAGTAGGGGTGCAGTTCGCCGCGCCCGTAGCCGCCCACCGCCACCAGGGCGATGTCGGCCTCCTGGCTCCAGTTGAACTGGTCCCAGGCCTTTTGCAGGATGTTATCGACGAACCAGGCACGGTCCTCGATCAGTCGGCGGATGTCGCGGCCATCGCGAAAGCGTTGGTCGAGCACTTCGTGGGCCTGGCGGATCGCCTTCTTGAAGGCCGAGATGGGGCTTGCCTTCAGGGCCAGTTCAGCCTGGAACTGGCCACGGTCGAAGAGTTCGGGGTCCACCTGCGGCATCGAATGGCTTTCCTTTCTATCTATAGCTGTCTATAGCTGTCGGCTGGGTTCGGTTCAGGCAGAAACGCGGGCGATGGTGTCATCGCTGCGCAGGGTGAAGATCTCGTACCCGGTCTCGGTTACCAGCAGGGTGTGCTCCCACTGGGCCGACAACTTGCGGTCCTTGGTGATGGCGGTCCAGCCGTCGCCCAGCACCTTGGTCTCGGCGCGGCCCTGGTTGATCATCGGCTCGATGGTGAAGGTCATGCCCGCCTGCAGTTCCATGCCGGTACCGGCGCGGCCATAGTGCAGGATCTGCGGCTCTTCGTGGAACACCTTGCCGATGCCATGGCCGCAGAACTCACGGACAACCGAGAAGCCGTTCTTCTGCGCGTGCTTCTGGATCACTTCGCCGATGTCTCCCAGGCGACAGCCCGGCTTCACCAGTTCGATGGCCATGTACATGCATTCCTGGGTGACTTTCGACAGGCGCTGGGCCCACTCCGGCACGTTACCGACGTGGAACATGCGGCTGGTGTCGCCGTGATAGCCGTCCTTGATGACCGTGACGTCGATGTTCAGGGTGTCGCCATCCTTCAACGGCTTTTCGTTGGGGATGCCGTGGCAGACCACATGGTTGATCGAGGTGCAGATCGACTTGGGAAAGCCTTTGTAGTTGAGCGGCGCGGGGATGGCTTTCTGCTCGTTGACGATGTAGTCGTGGCAGATGCGGTCCAGCTCTTCGGTGGTCACGCCAGGCTTGACGTAGTCGGCGATCATTTCCAGCACGTCGGCGGCAAGTTTGCCGGCGACCCGCATTTTGGCGATGTCCTCTGGAGTCTTGAGGGTAACGGTCATACAGGCTCTCTCTGCGCCTGGCGGCGCTGTTCAATGCGAAATGGGCGGCGGATGGCGATACGCCGGGCCCTGAAAGAGGCGATTCTAACAGACGATCGGGGCAAATCCGCGTCCGGATGCATTGCCAGTCCAGTTAAGCCCCGTTAAACCGTGGCGAGGGAGCTTGCTCCCGCTGGGCCGCGCTAGCGGCCCTCGCTTTTTTGGGGTTGCTGCGCAGCCCAGCGGGAGCAAGCTCCCTCGCCACGTTTGGGTGGTCGACTTGAGGATGTTTTACTTGAAGAGCAGAATCCGTGTTCCGTTTTCGCCCATGCCGTGGTATAAAATGCGCCGCTTTCCGGGGATGACCCCGTAAGCTTAAATCCACACACGTGTCGACACGATGACCTGGGTGCCTTCAGCTCATGCAGCTGCTGGTTGGTCATTGGGATACGTGGAGGCCAAACCCGACTTATCAAGGAACTATCATGTCCCAAGTCAACATGCGCGATATGCTGAAGGCCGGTGTGCACTTCGGTCACCAGACCCGTTACTGGAACCCGAAAATGGGCAAGTACATTTTCGGCGCGCGCAACAAGATCCACATCATCAACCTTGAAAAAACCCTGCCGATGTTCAACGAAGCACTGACCTTCGTAGAGCGCCTGGCCCAGGGCAAAAACAAGATTCTGTTCGTCGGCACCAAGCGTTCCGCTGGCAAGATCGTTGCTGAAGAAGCAGCACGTTGCGGTTCGCCGTACGTCGATCACCGCTGGTTGGGCGGCATGCTGACCAACTTCAAGACCATTCGTGCTTCCATCAAGCGTCTGCGTGACCTTGAAGTGCAGTCCGAAGACGGTACTTTCGCCAAGCTGACCAAGAAAGAAGCGCTGATGCGCTCCCGCGATCTTGAGAAGCTGGACCGCTCCTTGGGCGGTATCAAGGACATGGGCGGTCTGCCTGACGCACTGTTCGTGATCGACGTTGACCACGAGCGCATCGCGATCACCGAAGCCAACAAGCTGGGCATCCCGGTCATCGGCGTAGTCGATACCAACAGCAGCCCGGAAGGCGTTGACTACATCATCCCAGGCAACGATGACGCCATTCGCGCCATCCAGCTGTACATGGGTTCGATGGCTGACGCTGTTATCCGTGGTCGCAACAACGTTAATGGCGGCACCGAAGTCTTCGCTGAAGAAGCTCCGGCAGCAGCCGCTGAGTAATTGACGCCCTGGCGTTGACTCAGTAAGCAAAAAGGGGGCTTGGCCCCCTTTTTGCCACCTCGAAAACCATTTGTCGCCAGCGCAGCTACCTGTTTGTAACGTGTCGCGGTCTATAAGCAGTGGTTTTCCGGGAAGAATTGATCGCCCGTTCGGTCGGGTGGAATGGTTGAAAACCTATCCAAGAGGATTTTGAAATGGCAGAGATTACTGCAGCGTTGGTCAAAGAACTGCGCGAGCGTACCGGCGAAGGCATGATGGACTGCAAGAAAGCCTTGACCAAGGCTGGCGGCGACATCGAGAAAGCCATTGATGACATGCGTGCTTCGGGCGCCATCAAGGCTGCCAAGAAAGCGGGCAACGTTGCCGCTGAAGGCGCCATCGCCATCAAGGACGACGGTAAAGCCGCCGTTCTGCTGGAAGTCAACTCCCAGACCGACTTCCTGGCTCTGCAGGATGACTTCAAGGCATTCGTCGCTGCCAGCGTTGAAAAAGCCTTCGCTGACAAGCTGACCGACGCCGCTCCGCTGATCGAAGCTCAGGAAGAAGCGCGCCTGGTCCTGGTCGGCAAGACCGGCGAGAACGTCAACATCCGTCGCCTGGTACGCGTTGAAGGTGACGTGGTCGGTACTTACCTGCACGGTAACAAGATCGGCGTGGCTGTCGTCCTCAAGGGCGGCGACACTGAGCTGGCGAAAGACATCGCCATGCACGTGGCAGCGACCAATCCTGAATTCCTGCTGCCTTCGGACGTTTCGGCCGAAGCGATCGAGCGCGAAAAGGGCGTCTTCCTGCAACTGAACGAAGAGAAGCTCAAGGGCAAGCCTGCTGACATCGCCGAGAAGATGGTTGCTGGCCGTATCTCCAAGTTCCTGGCTGAAGCCAGCCTGGTTGAGCAAGCTTTCGTCAAGAACCCGGAAGTCAAGGTTGGCGACCTGGCGAAGAAAGCCGGTGCTGAAATCGTTTCGTTCACCTACTTCAAGGTCGGTGAAGGCATCGAGAAGCCGGTCGACAACTTCGCTGAAGAAGTTGCCGCCCAGGTAGCTGCTGCCAGCAAGCAATAAGACAGGTTTTTATAACTGTCGCCCAGAAGAGGCTGCCCGCTCACGCGCGCAGCCTCTTTTTGGATGGGGATGCCGATTTTTATTGGTTTCCTGCCGGAACTGGCTTACAAAGCCGTGTTCCGATGGCGCTGTGTCAGCGTCAAGCTAGAGTGAACGCAGGCTGCAAAACAGCCGCAAAGAATTTTCGAAAATACGCCGCAGGAGAGATTCGCAATGGCTCAGCAGGGCAGTGGTTATCAGGCTCGCTATAAACGCATTCTACTCAAGCTTAGCGGCGAGGCCCTGATGGGCTCCGAAGAGTTCGGAATCGATCCGAAAGTGCTGGATCGCATGGCCCTGGAAGTTGGCCAACTGGTTGGGATCGGTGTCCAGGTCGGCCTGGTCATCGGCGGCGGCAACCTGTTTCGCGGCGCAGCGTTGAGCGCAGCCGGCATGGACCGGGTGACAGGCGACCACATGGGCATGCTGGCCACTGTGATGAACGCCCTGGCTATGCGTGATGCGCTGGAGCGTGCCAATATCTCGGCCATCGTGATGTCGGCCATTTCCATGGTTGGCGTGACCGATCACTACGATCGCCGCAAGGCCATGCGCCACCTCAACTCCAAAGAGGTGGTGATTTTTGCCGCCGGCACCGGTAATCCGTTCTTCACCACGGATTCGGCTGCCTGTCTGCGAGCGATCGAGATCGATGCCGATGTCGTGCTCAAGGCAACCAAGGTCGATGGTGTCTACACCGCCGACCCGTTCAAGGACCCCCATGCCGAGAAGTTCGATCATCTGACCTACGATGAAGTGCTGGATCGCAAGCTGGGTGTAATGGATCTGACGGCTATCTGTCTGTGCCGCGATCACAAGATGCCGTTGCGCGTCTTTAACATGAACAAGCCAGGCGCCCTGCTGAACATTGTCCATGGCGGCGCCGAAGGCACACTGATCGAGGAAGTTCAACAATGATCAACGAAATCAAGAAAGACGCTGAACAGCGCATGCAGAAGTCCCTGGAGTCCCTGGCTCACAACTTCGGTCGCATTCGTACCGGCCAGGCTCACCCAAGCATCCTGGAAGGCGTGATGGTGCCGTACTACGGTTCCGACACCCCAATCAAGCAAGTGGCCAACATCACCGTCAAGGACGCTCGTACCCTGCAGGTCGTGGCGTTTGAGCGCAACATGCTGGCGGCGGTCGACAAGGCCATCGGCAGTGCCGGGCTGAACCTGAACCCGACCAACCTGGGCGAGTTGCTGCTGATCTCCATGCCGGCCCTGACCGAGGAAACCCGCAAGGGCTTCACCAAGCAGGCGCGCGACGTGGCTGAAGACGCCCGCGTAGCGGTGCGCAACATCCGTCGTGATGCCAACAGCCAGCTCAAGGATCTGGTCAAGGAAAAGGAAATCAGCGAGGACGAAGAGCGTCGCGCCACGGGCGAAATCGATGACCTGACCAAGAAATACGTGGCTAGGATCGACGCGGATCTGGCTCAGAAAGAAAAAGACCTGATGGCCGTATAAGGGTCTCGTTTGATGGAAAAGACCAAGCAGGCCGTGTCGTTCGCGGTGCCGCGCCACGTGGCGATCATCATGGACGGCAACAACCGCTGGGCCAAGAAACGCTTCATGCCCGGGGTTGCCGGGCATAAGGCGGGGGTCGATGCGGTTCGCGCGGTCATCGAGGTGTGCGCCGAGGCCGGGGTCGAGGTGTTGACCCTGTTCGCGTTCTCCAGCGAGAACTGGCAGCGTCCGGCCGATGAAGTCAGTGCCTTGATGGAATTGTTCCTCAAGGCCCTGCGCCGGGAAGCCAAGCGCCTCAATGAGAACAGCATCAGCCTGCGCATCATCGGTGATCGCTCGCGTTTTCATCCGGAGCTTCAAGCCGCGATGCGCGAAGCCGAGGCCGCGACGGCCGGCGCTGATCGGTTTGTCCTGCAGATTGCCGCCAACTATGGCGGCCAGTGGGACATTGCCCAGGCGGCCCAGCGGTTGGCGCGGGAAGTCCAGGCCGGGCACTTGCGCCCGGAAGACATTACCCCTGATCTGTTGCAGACCTGCCTGGCGACCGGTGACCTGCCGTTGCCGGATTTGTGCATCCGCACCGGTGGCGAACACCGCATCAGCAACTTTCTGCTCTGGCAACTGGCTTACGCCGAGTTGTACTTCTCCGACCTGTTCTGGCCGGACTTCAAACACGAAGCCATGCGTACCGCGCTGGCCGATTTCGCTTCCCGTCAGCGTCGCTTCGGTAAAACGAGCGAGCAGATCGAGGCCGGAGCCCGGGTTTAATGCTCAAACAACGAATCATCACCGCCCTGATCCTGTTGCCCATCGCCCTGTGCGGTTTTTTCCTGCTCGAAGGTGCCAGTTTTGCACTGTTCATCGGGCTGGTCGTGACGCTGGGGGCCTGGGAATGGGCGCGGCTGGCGGGTTTTCCCGCGCAGTCGGCGCGTGTGGCCTATGCCGTGGCGGTGGCCGCCATGCTGTTCATCATGCACCTCATCCCGGGCCTCGCCCCGTGGGTGCTGGGTGCGGCGGTGCTGTGGTGGGCGACGGCGACCTTCCTGGTCCTGACCTATCCGAAAACCACTCACCATTGGGCCAACGCGGCAACCAAGCTGATGATCGGCCTGTTGATCCTGCTGCCGGCCTGGCAAGGTCTGATCTGGATCAAGCAGGGGCCGTTGGGCAACTGGCAGATCATGGCCGTGATGGTGCTGGTCTGGGGCGCCGACGTCGGGGCTTATTTCTCCGGCCGGGCCTTTGGCAAGCGCAAGCTGGCGCCGAAAGTCAGCCCGGGCAAGAGCTGGGAAGGGGTCTATGGCGGCCTGGCCCTGAGCCTGGTGATCACCACCGTGGTCGGCTTTGTGCGCGATTGGACGGTCGCACAGCTGCTGATGGGCCTGTTTGGCGCCGCTGTCGTTGTCTTTGTTTCGGTGGTGGGCGACCTGACTGAAAGCATGTTCAAGCGTCAGTCCGGGATCAAGGACAGCAGTAACTTGTTGCCCGGTCACGGCGGCGTGCTGGACCGTATCGATAGCTTGACTGCGGCGATCCCGATCTTTGCCGTATTGCTGTGGATGGCGGCTTCGTGAGTCGGCCTCAACAGATCACGGTGCTGGGTGCGACCGGTTCGATCGGGCTCAGTACGCTTGATGTCATCGCTCGGCATCCCGAGCGTTACCAAGTGTTTGCCCTGAGTGGATTCACGCGTTTGAGTGAGTTGCTGGCGTTGTGCATGCGTCACGCGCCTCGGTTTGCCGTGGTGCCCGAGGCGGGCGTAGCGCGGGCCTTGCAGGATGATCTGCGCGCCGCCGGGCTCTCCACTCGCGTGCTGGTCGGGGAGGAGGGGTTGTGCCAGGTGGCCTCCGCCCCGGAAGTCGATGCCGTGATGGCGGCCATTGTCGGTGCGGCGGGCTTGCGTCCGACGCTCGCGGCGGTGGAAGCCGGTAAGAAGATCCTGCTGGCCAATAAAGAAGCCCTGGTCATGTCCGGTGCGCTGTTCATGCAGGCGGTGCGCAAAAGCGGTTCGGTGCTGCTGCCCATCGACAGTGAACACAATGCGATCTTTCAATGCATGCCACAGGATTTTTCCCGTGGCCTGGGCGCGGTGGGAGTCCGACGGATTTTGCTGACAGCCTCCGGCGGTCCTTTCCGGCAGACACCGCTGGAAGAATTGATGCATGTTTCACCTGAGCAAGCCTGTGCGCATCCGAACTGGTCCATGGGGCGCAAGATTTCCGTGGATTCGGCCAGCATGATGAACAAGGGGCTGGAGCTGATCGAAGCCTGCTGGCTGTTCGATGCCAAGCCGTCCCAGGTCGAGGTGGTGATCCACCCGCAAAGCGTGATTCACTCCCTGGTGGATTACATTGACGGTTCGGTGCTGGCCCAGTTGGGCAATCCGGACATGCGCACACCGATCGCCAACGCGCTGGCCTGGCCGGCGCGGATCGACTCCGGTGTCGCGCCGCTGGACCTGTTCGCCATCGCTCGCCTGGATTTCCAGGCGCCTGACGAACAGCGTTTCCCCTGCCTGCGCCTGGCGCGGCAGGCGGCCGAGGCGGGCGATAGCGCGCCGGCCATGCTCAATGCGGCCAACGAAGTGGCGGTTGCGGCGTTTCTCGATGGACGTGTCCGTTACCTCGAGATCGCGAGTATCATCGAGGAAGTCTTGAATCTCGAAGCCGTGGTTGCGGTCGATGACCTCGATGCGGTATTCACGGCGGACGCCAGGGCTCGTGAGTTGGCGGGCCAATGGCTGCAGCGCCACGGGCGTTGAAGCTGCGATACGTTAGCCAGGGTCGCCCTGGACAGGATTGCGGAGAAAACAGATGAGCGCGCTCTATATGATTGTCGGCACCCTGGTTGCACTGGGGGTGTTGGTCACCTTTCACGAATTCGGTCATTTCTGGGTCGCGCGTCGCTGTGGCGTCAAGGTGCTGCGTTTCTCCGTGGGCTTCGGCATGCCCTTGGTGCGCTGGCACGACAAGAAAGGTACCGAGTTCGTCGTGGCGGCGATCCCGCTGGGCGGCTACGTCAAGATGCTCGATGAGCGCGAAGGCGAAGTGCCGGCCGATCAACTCGATCAGTCCTTCAATCGCAAGAGTGTTCGCCAGCGTATCGCTATCGTCGCCGCAGGGCCGATCGCCAACTTCCTGCTGGCAATGGTTTTTTTCTGGGCGCTGGCCATGCTGGGCAGCGAACAGGTGCGTCCGGTCATCGGCACGGTGGAGGCGGGCAGTGTGGCTGCCCGTGCCGGCTTGGGGGCCGGGCAGGAAATCGTCGCCATCGATGGCGAGCCGACATCGGGCTGGGCTGCGGTCAATCTGCAACTGGTACGCCGCCTTGGCGAGAGCGGTTCATTGCAGTTGATGGTGCGCGAGCAGGGTTCTTCGGTGGATTCGCCGCGAGAGCTGCTGCTGGATAACTGGCTCAAGGGCGCCGACGAGCCGGACCCGATTCGCTCCCTGGGTATCCGCCCATGGCGCCCAGCGCTGCCACCGATACTCGCCGAACTTGACCCCAAGGGCCCGGCCCAGGCGGCTGGCCTGAAAACCGGCGACCGCCTGCTGGCACTCGATGGCCAGGCGGTGACTGACTGGCAGCAGGTGGTGGATGCGGTTCGTGTGCATCCTGATACCAGAATTGTGCTGCGCGTCGAGCGTGACGGCGCTCAAATCGACGTCCCGGTGGCCCTGGCCGCTCGTGGCGAGAGCAAGGCGCCGACCGGCTACCTGGGGGCTGGCGTCAAGGCTGTCGACTGGCCACCGGAAATGGTCCGCGAAGTCAGTTTCGGTCCGGTGGCAGCGATTGGCGAGGGTGCGCGTCGTACCTGGACCATGAGTGTCCTGACCCTCGACTCACTGAAGAAAATGTTGTTCGGCGAGCTCTCGGTAAAAAACTTGAGTGGACCGATAACCATTGCTAAAGTGGCGGGCGCTTCTGCCCAGTCGGGCGTTGCTGATTTCCTGAATTTCCTTGCTTATCTGAGCATTAGCCTGGGGGTTCTGAATTTGCTGCCCATCCCGGTACTGGATGGGGGGCATCTGCTGTTTTATCTGATCGAGTGGGCGCGTGGTCGTCCCTTGTCGGAGCGGGTTCAAGGTTGGGGGATACAGATTGGTATCAGTCTGGTGGTCGGGGTGATGTTGCTTGCCCTGGTCAACGATCTGGGTCGTCTGTAACGCTTTGCTGAATTGCGAATCTGCCGCATTTTGCGGCAGTTTGTTTATTGCCAGTTGGAATAAGAAAGGACTTCATGAAACGTCTGCTGCTAACCGCGGTTATTACCGTGTTGATGATCGCCGAAGTTCACGCCGAGTCCTTCACTATCTCTGATATTCGCGTCAACGGCCTGCAGCGGGTTTCCGCGGGCAGCGTCTTTGGTGCCTTGCCGCTGAACGTCGGCGAGCAGGCGGATGATCGGCGCCTGGTGGAGTCCACTCGTGCGCTGTTCAAGACCGGTTTCTTTCAAGATATCCAGCTGGGCCGTGACGGCAATGTCCTGGTCATCACGGTAGTGGAGCGCCCGTCGGTCGCCAGCATCGAGATCGAAGGCAACAAGGCGATCTCCACTGAAGACCTGATGAAAGGCCTCAAACAGTCGGGCCTCGCCGAAGGCGAGATCTTCCAGCGCGCCACCCTCGAAGGCGTGCGTAACGAACTGCAACGCCAGTACGTGGCCCAGGGCCGCTACTCGGCCACGGTCGACACCGAGGTCGTACCGCAGCCGCGCAACCGCGTAGGCCTGAAGGTCAACATCAACGAAGGCACCGTCGCCGCCATCCAGCACATCAACGTGGTGGGCAACACGGTTTTCCCTGATGAAGACCTGATCGACCTGTTCGAGCTCAAGACCACCAACTGGCTGTCGTTCTTCAAGAACGATGACAAGTACGCCCGTGAAAAACTCTCCGGTGACCTGGAACGCCTGCGTTCCTACTACCTGGACCGTGGCTACATCAACATGGACATCGCTTCGACCCAGGTGTCCATCACCCCGGACAAGAAACACGTCTACATCACCGTCAACGTCAACGAAGGCGAGAAGTACACCGTTCGTGACGTCAAGCTCAGCGGTGACCTGAAAGTCCCTGAAGACCAGGTCAAGTCGTTGTTGCTGGTGCAGAAAGGCCAGGTGTTCTCGCGCAAGCTGATGACCACCACTTCCGAACTGATCACCCGTCGCCTGGGTAACGAAGGCTATACCTTCGCCAACGTCAACGGCGTGCCACAGCCGCACGATGACGACCACACCGTCGACATCACCTTCGCCGTGGACCCGGGCAAGCGTGCCTATGTGAATCGCATCAACTTCCGTGGCAACACCAAGTCCGAGGACGAAGTGCTGCGTCGTGAAATGCGCCAGATGGAAGGTGGCTGGGCCTCGACCTACCTGATCGACCAGTCCAAGACCCGTCTGGAACGCCTGGGCTTCTTCAAGGAAGTCAACGTCGAGACGCCGGCCGTGCCGGGTGTCGATGACCAGGTCGACGTGAACTACAGCGTCGAAGAGCAAGCCTCCGGCTCCATCACCGCCAGTGTCGGTTTTGCCCAGAGCGCGGGCCTGATCCTCGGTGGTTCGATCACCCAGAACAACTTCCTCGGTACCGGTAACAAGGTCAGCATCGGCCTGACCCGCAGTGAGTACCAGACTCGCTACAACTTCGGCTACGTGGACCCCTACTGGACTGCTGACGGCGTGAGCCTGGGCTACAACGCCTTCTATCGCACCACCGATTATGACGAGCTCGACTCCGATATCTCCAGCTATGCGGTGGACAGCCTGGGTGCGGGCGTCAACGTGGGATATCCGATCAGCGAAACCTCGCGCCTGACTTTCGGCCTTACTGCCCAGCAGGACAAGATCAACACCGGTCGCTACACCGTCGACGAGATCTTCGACTTCGTGAACCGCGAAGGCGACAGCTACCTGAACTTCAAGGCATCGGCCGGCTGGTCCGAGTCGACCCTGAACAAAGGCGTGCTGGCGACGCGTGGCCATTCCCAGAGCCTGGTATTGGAAACCACGACCCCTGGCAGCGACCTGTCGTTCTTCAAACTCGATTACCGTGGCCAGTTGTTCCAGCCGTTGACCGACAACTACACCGTGCGCCTGCACACCGAGTTGGGCTATGGTGATGGCTACGGTTCGACCGAGGGGCTGCCGTTCTACGAGAACTATTACGCCGGTGGTTTCAACTCGGTTCGTGGCTTCAAGGACAGTACCCTTGGTCCTCGCAGTACGCCGAGCCGTGGTGTAGACCGTACAGGCAACGTCGGTACGATCGCCGACCCGGACCAGGATCCGCTGCCGTTCGGTGGCAACGTGCTCATCCAGGGCGGTCTCGAGGTTTTGTTCCCGATGCCGTTCGTCAAGGATCAACGCTCGTTGCGTACCTCGGTTTTCTGGGACGTGGGTAACGTTTTCGATTCCAAGTGCGAAACTACCACCAACACTAATGGCACCAAGTCCGATACGACGTGCAACGACATCAGCCTGAGCAACATGGCCAGTTCCGTTGGTGTCGGCGTGACCTGGGTCACCGCGCTGGGTCCATTGAGCTTCGCCCTGGCGATGCCGATCAAGAAACCGGATGACGCTGAAACCCAAGTGTTCCAATTCTCCCTCGGCCAGACGTTCTAAGCGTCTGACCCAAGACAACGACAATGGATTTTGTAGGAGTACATCGTGCGTAAGTTGACTCAATTGGTTCTCCTGGCGACCGTACTGGTCGCAGGTCCGGCTTTTGCCGACATGAAGATCGCCGTGCTGAACTATCAGATGGCCCTGCTGGAATCCGATGCGGCGAAGAAATACGCCGTGGACGCCGAGAAGAAGTTCGGCCCGCAACTGACCAAGCTCAAGAGCCTGGAAAGCAGCGCCAAGGGTATCCAGGACCGCCTGGTAGCCGGTGGCGACAAAATGGCCCAGGGCGAGCGCGAGCGTTTGGAGCTTGAATTCAAGCAAAAGGCCCGTGACTTCCAGTTCCAGTCCAAGGAACTGAACGAAGCCAAAGCCGTTGCCGACCGTGAAATGCTCAAGCAGCTCAAGCCGAAACTCGACAGCGCCGTGGAAGAAGTCATCAAGAAAGGTGGTTTTGACCTGGTGTTCGAGCGTGGCGCCGTGATCGATGTCAAGCCGCAGTACGACATCACGCGCCAGGTCATCGAGCGCATGAATCAGCTGAAGTAATCCATGACAGCGACTATCAAGCTCGGCCAGTTGGCCGAGTTCCTCGGCGCCACCCTGCGTGGCGACCCGGAGAAGGCAATTACTGGGCTAGCCACTTTGCAAGAGGCTGGCCCAGCTCAGTTGAGCTTCCTGGCAAATCCCCAATACCGTAAATACCTGGCCGACAGCCAGGCGGGTGCGCTGTTGCTCAAGGCGGCCGATGCCGAAGGGTTTGTCGGCGACGCCCTGGTCGTGCCCGATCCATACCTGGCGTACGCACGGATTTCCCACCTGTTCGACCCCAAGCCCAAGTCGGCCCCGGGTGTTCACCCCAGCGCAGTGATCGCGCCGGATGCGGTGGTTGATCCCAGCGCCAGTATCGGTCCATTCGTGGTCATCGAAAGCGCAGCTCGCATCGGCGCCGGTGTCACCCTTGGCGCCCATTGCTTCATCGGTGCGCGCAGCGAGGTCGGCGAAGGTGGTTGGCTGGCGCCACGCGTCACCCTGTACCACGACGTGCGCATCGGCAAGCGGGTGGTGATTCAATCCGGCGCGGTGCTGGGGGGTGAAGGCTTCGGTTTCGCCAACGAAAAGGGCATCTGGCAGAAGATCGCCCAGATCGGTGGCGTCACCGTTGGCGATGACGTGGAAATCGGCGTCAACACCGCGATTGACCGCGGCGCGCTGGCTGACACGATCATCGGCAATGGCGTCAAGCTCGACAACCAGATCCAGATCGCCCACAACGTCCAGGTCGGTGACCACACCGCCATGGCCGCCTGCGTGGGTATTTCCGGCAGTACCAAGATCGGCAAGCACTGCATGCTCGCCGGTGGCGTGGGCCTGGTGGGTCATATCGATATCTGTGACAACGTGTTCCTGACCGGAATGACCATGGTGACCCACTCGATTACCGAGCCGGGCGCCTATTCTTCCGGCACAGCCATGCAACCGGCAGCCGAATGGCGCAAGAGCGCGGCCCGTATCCGTCAGCTCGACGACATCGCGCGGCGCCTCAAGCAGGTGGAAAAGCGTGTAGGGGACGTGACCCCTGGCGGTAATGCTTCATCAGATGGCTGATACCATTTCCATATCAAGTGTGCACAGCCGTTAGGGCATCTTGATTTGCTAGCGGAGTGCGCGTCACTCGTGCGCTCCCAATCTTTACATAGGCTTCCCCCCGAAATGATGGACATCAACGAGATTCGCGAATACCTGCCTCACCGTTACCCGTTCCTGCTGGTGGACCGGGTGGTGGACCTGGATGTTGAAGGCAAGCGCATTCGCGCCTACAAGAATGTCAGCATCAACGAACCGTTCTTCAATGGTCACTTCCCCGCGCATCCCATCATGCCGGGCGTGCTGATCATCGAGGCGATGGCTCAGGCTGCCGGGATCCTTGGTTTCAAAATGCTCGACGTAAAGCCTGCCGACGGCACGCTCTACTACTTCGTTGGCTCCGACAAGCTGCGTTTTCGCCAGCCGGTCACCCCGGGCGATCAACTGATCCTCGAAGCCAAGTTCATCAGCTGCAAGCGCCAGATCTGGAAGTTCGAATGCCAGGCTTCGGTCGACGGCAAGCCGGTCTGCTCGGCTGAAATCATCTGTGCGGAACGCAAGCTATGAGTTTGATCGACCCTCGCGCAATCATCGATCCGACGGCCGTCCTGGCCGCCGATGTCGAGGTCGGCCCGTGGTCGATCATCGGCGCAGGTGTGGAAATCGGCGAGGGTACGGTGATCGGTCCCCACGTAATTCTCAAGGGACCGACCCGGATCGGCCGTCACAATCGCATCTACCAGTTTTCCTCGGTAGGCGAGGACACGCCCGATCTTAAGTACAAGGGTGAAGAGACCCGCCTGGTCATCGGCGATCACAACGTGATCCGCGAAGGCGTGACGATTCACCGTGGCACCGTCCAGGATCGTTCCGAAACGACCCTGGGCGACCACAATCTGATCATGGCTTACGCGCACATCGGCCATGACAGCGTGATCGGCAACCACTGCATCCTGGTCAACAACACCGCGCTGGCCGGTCATGTGCACGTGGACGACTGGGCGATCCTGTCCGGTTTCACCCTGGTGCACCAGTATTGCCACATCGGCGCCCACAGCTTTTCCGGCATGGGTACCGCCATCGGCAAGGACGTCCCGGCCTATGTCACGGTGTTCGGCAATCCCGCCGAAGCCCGCAGCATGAACTTCGAAGGCATGCGCCGCCGTGGCTTCAGCGAAGAGGCGATCGCTGCATTGCGTCGCGCCTACAAAGTGGTGTATCGCCAGGGCCTGACGGTGGAGCAGGCACTCGCCGAGCTGGCCGAGGCTTCGGCGCAGTACCCGGAAGTCGCCACATTCCGCGATTCCATCCAGTCTTCGACCCGCGGCATCACGCGTTAACCATGGCCAATTTGCGTATCGCGCTGGTGGCGGGGGAGGCTTCCGGCGACATTCTGGGCGCAGGCCTGATGCGGGCGCTCAAGGCGCAGCATCCCGCCGTCGAGTTCATTGGTGTGGGTGGTCCATTGATGCAGGCCGAAGGGCTGACCTCCTATTTCCCCATGGAGCGCCTGTCGGTGATGGGGCTGGTGGAAGTGCTCGGGCGTTTGCGCGAGTTGCTGGCCCGGCGCAAGAAGCTGATCGCGACCCTGATCGAGGCAAAGCCCGATGTGTTCATCGGCATCGATGCGCCGGATTTCACCCTCAACATCGAATTGAAGCTGCGTCAGGCCGGGATCAAGACCGTGCATTACGTCAGCCCGTCGGTCTGGGCGTGGCGGCAGAAGCGGGTGCTGAAGATTCGTGAAGGCTGCGACCTGATGCTCACGCTGTTGCCATTCGAAGCCCGGTTCTACGAAGAGAAGGGCGTGCCGGTGCGGTTTGTCGGCCACACCTTGGCCGACACCATCCCTCTGGAAGCCGACCGTGACGCCGCTCGTCAGGCGCTGGGCCTGGATGGCGGGCCACTGGTGGCGTTGATGCCCGGCAGCCGGGGCGGCGAAGTCAGTCGCCTGGGTGGTTTGTTTTTCGATGCCGCTGAACGCCTGCGGGCGATGCGTCCCGACGTGCGGTTTGTCCTGCCGTGTGCCAGCCCGCAACGTCGCGAGCAGCTTGAAGCGCTGCTCGTCGGCCGGGATTTGCCGGTAACGCTGCTCGACGGTCGCTCCCATGACGCGCTGGCAGCGTGTGATGCCGTGTTGATTGCCTCCGGCACTGCTACCCTTGAGGCGTTGTTGTACAAACGCCCGATGGTGGTCGCCTATCGCCTGGCACCGCTGACTTTCTGGATCCTCAAACGCATGGTCAAGAGCCCTTACGTTTCCCTGCCGAACCTGCTGGCCCAGCGTCTGCTGGTGCCGGAGTTGTTGCAGGATGACGCAACCGCCGAGGCCTTGGCCAACACGCTGGCACCGTTGATCGATGGCGGCGAGGAGCAGACCCGGGGCTTTGACGAAATTCACCGTACCTTGCGCCGCGATGCCTCCAATCAGGCCGCCGACGCGGTACTGACCCTGATCGGCGCGAAATAATGAATAATTCGAAGCTACAGATGGGCCTGGACTTCAACCTGGTCGCCGAAGTGGAAGAACTGGTGGCCGGTGTCGACGAGGTGGGTCGTGGCCCCCTGTGCGGCGCGGTAGTGACGGCGGCGGTGATTCTCGATCCGAACCGGCCGATCCTGGGGCTCAACGACTCCAAGAAACTCACCGAAGCCCGTCGTGAAAAGCTCTACGATGAGATCTGCGAGAAGGCACTGAGCTGGTGCATTGCCCGCGCCGAGGTCGAGGAAATCGATGAGTTGAACATCCTGCACGCCACCATGCTCGCCATGCAGCGCGCGGTGGAGGGCCTGCACATCACGCCAAAGCTGGCGATGATCGATGGCAACCGTTGCCCGAAACTGTCGATGCGCGCCGAAGCGGTCGTCCAGGGGGACGGCAAGGTGCCGGCCATCGCCGCCGCGTCGATCCTGGCGAAGGTCAGTCGCGACCGGGAAATGAGCGCTTTCGAGCTGATTTACCCGGGCTACGGCATCGGCGGCCACAAGGGTTACCCGACGCCCGTTCATCTGGAAGCCCTGGCCCGCCTGGGGCCAACGCCGATCCACCGGCGTTCGTTTGCGCCGGTGCGGCTGGCTTATGAAGCGCGCGAAGGGTTGATCGTAGGCTGAGCCAATCATGGCTTTCAGTTAAACGATACCCATGTGGGAGCGGGCTTGCTCGCGAATGCGGTGGACCAGGTAACGTCGATGTCAGCTGTGCGGACGCCTTCGCGAGCAAGCCCGCTCCCACAAGTTTTGCGCCATAACTGACGGGCATTCGCCACTCATACCCAAGGCCCGGTACAATCCGGGCCTTGTTGTTTTCATGACTTTACGCAGGATCACTATGCCGGCTTCATTCGTTCATCTACGCCTGCACACTGAATACTCCCTGGTCGATGGTCTGGTGCGGATCAAGCCCCTGGTCAAGACCCTGGTGGGCATGAACATGCCGGCCGTGGCGGTCACCGATCAGAACAACATGTGTTCGCTGGTCAAGTTCTACAAGAACGCCATGGGCGCGGGCATCAAGCCGATCTGCGGCGCCGACCTGTGGCTGTCGAACAAGGACCCGGACGCACCGCTGAGCCGTATCAGCCTGCTGGTGATGAACGCCGTTGGCTATCGCAACCTCACCGAGCTGATCTCCCGTGGTTTTATCGACGGTCAGCGCAACGGCTCGATCATCATCGAGCGTGAGTGGGTGGCCGAGGCCAGCGAAGGCCTGATCATGCTGTCGGCGGCCAAGGAGGGTGAAATCGGTCTGGCCCTGCTCAGCGGCAACGCTGAAGAAGCCGAAGCCCTGGCCCGCGACTGGATGGCCGTGTTCCCGGACCGCTTCTACATCGAAGTGCAACGCACCAGCCGTCCTAACGACGAAGAGCACCTGCACGCCGCCGTCGCCCTGGCCGACCGGATCGGCGCGCCGCTGGTGGCGACCAACGACGTGCGTTTCATCAAGCAGGAAGATTTCGAGGCCCACGAAACCCGCGTCTGCATCGGTGAGGGCCGGGCCCTCGACGATCCGCGTCGCTCCAAGAACTACAGCGACCAGCAGTACCTCAAGAGCGCCGAGGAAATGGCCGAGTTGTTCAGCGACCTGCCCGAGGCGCTGGAAAACACCGTCGAGATCGCCAAGCGCTGCAACATCGAAGTGAAGTTGGGCAAACACTTCTTGCCCAACTTCCCGATCCCCGACGGCATGACCATAGACGAGTATTTCCGCAAGGTCTCCTTCGACGGCCTGGAGGAACGCCTCAGCGTCCTGCTGCCCAAGGACACTACCGAGGATTACGAAGCCAAGCGCCAGGTCTACATCGACCGGTTGAATTTCGAGCTGGATATCATCATCCAGATGGGGTTCCCCGGTTACTTCCTGATCGTGATGGACTTTATCCAGTGGGCCAAGAGCAATGGTGTGCCGGTGGGCCCGGGCCGTGGCTCGGGCGCCGGGTCGCTGGTGGCCTATGTGCAGAAGATCACCGACCTCGACCCGCTGGAATATGACCTGCTGTTCGAACGTTTCCTCAACCCGGAACGGGTCTCCATGCCCGACTTCGACGTCGACTTCTGCATGGACGGTCGTGACCGGGTGATCGACTACGTGGCCGAGAAGTACGGCCGCAACGCCGTGAGCCAGATCATCACCTTCGGTTCCATGGCCGCCAAGGCGGTGGTGCGGGACGTGGCACGGGTGCAGGGCAAGTCCTACGGCCTGGCGGACCGCCTGTCGAAGATGATTCCGTTCGAAGTCGGCATGACCCTGGAAAAGGCCTACGAGCAGGAAGAAATCCTGCGGGACTTCATCAAGGTCGATGAAGAAGCCGCGGAAATCTGGGAGATGGCCCGCAAGCTGGAAGGCGTGGTGCGTAACGTCGGCAAGCACGCCGGTGGCGTGGTCATCGCGCCGACCAAGCTGACCGACTTCTCGCCGATCTATTGCGATGAAGAGGGCGACGGCCTGGTCACCCAGTTCGACAAGGATGACGTCGAGGCGGCGGGGCTGGTGAAGTTCGACTTCCTCGGCCTGCGGACCCTGACAATCATCGACTGGGCGCTGAAAACCATCAACCGCGACCGGGCCAAGGTCGGCGAAGAACCGCTGGACATCGCCTTCATCCCCCTGGACGACAAACCGACCTACAGTCTGTTGCAGAAAGCCGAGACCACGGCGGTGTTCCAGCTGGAATCCCGGGGCATGAAGGAGCTGATCAAGAAGCTCAAGCCTGACTGCCTGGAAGACCTCATCGCCCTGGTGGCCCTGTTCCGTCCGGGCCCGTTGCAATCGGGCATGGTGGATGACTTCATCAACCGTAAGCACGGTCGCGCCGAGCTGGCGTATCCGCATCCGGACTATCAGTACGAAGGCCTCAAGCCGGTGCTGGCGCCGACCTACGGCATCATCCTGTACCAGGAACAGGTGATGCAGATTGCCCAGGTCATGGCCGGCTACACCCTCGGCGGCGCCGACATGCTGCGTCGGGCCATGGGTAAGAAAAAACCCGAGGAAATGGCCAAGCAACGCGGTGGTTTCATCGAGGGTTGTGCGAACAACGGCATCGATGCCGACCTGGCCGGTAACATCTTCGACCTGGTGGAAAAGTTCGCCGGTTATGGCTTCAACAAATCCCACTCCGCCGCCTATGGCCTGGTGTCCTACCAGACGGCGTGGCTGAAGGCCCACTACCCGGCGCCGTTCATGGCTGCGGTACTGTCGGCGGATATGCACAACACCGACAAGGTCGTGACCTTGATCGAAGAAGTGCGGACCATGAAACTGCGCCTCGACGCGCCGGACGTGAACGCTTCGGAGTTCAAGTTCACGGTGAACGACGAAGGCCGCATCATCTATGGCCTGGGTGCGATCAAGGGCGTGGGCGAGGGGCCGGTGGAGGCCATCACCGAAGCGCGCCAGGACGGGCCGTTCAAGGATCTGTTCGACTTCTGTGCGCGGGTAGACCTCAAACGCATCAACAAACGCACCCTCGACGGTTTGATCCGCAGTGGCGCGCTCGACCGCCTGGGCCCTTATTTCCACGACGAGCCCAAGGCCTACCAGGCCAACATCGACCGCAACCGCGCGGTCTTGCTGGCGGCCATGGAAGAGGCGATCAAGGCGGCCGAGCAGACCGCCCGCACCCACGACAGCGGTCACGCCGACCTGTTTGGCGGGCTGTTCGTCGAGGACGACGCCGACGTCTACGGCAACCATCGCAAGGCCAAGGAACTGACCCTCAAGGAACGCCTCAAGGGCGAGAAAGACACCCTGGGCCTGTACCTCACCGGGCACCCGATCGACGAGTACGAAGGCGAGATCCGCCGCTTCGCCCGCCAGCGCATTATCGACCTGAAGCCGGCCCGCGACACGCAAACTGTCGCCGGCATGATCATCGCCTTGCGGGTGATGAAGAACAAAAAGGGCGACAAGATGGGCTTCATCACCCTCGACGACCGCTCCGGACGCATCGAGGCGTCGTTGTTCGCCGATGCGTTCCACTCGGCGCAATCGCTGTTGCAGACCGACGCGATGGTGGTGGTCGAAGGCGAGGTCAGCAACGACGATTTCTCCGGCGGCCTGAGGCTGCGGGTCAAGCGCGTGATGAGCATGGAAGATGCCCGCACCAACCTGGCCGAAAGCCTGCGCCTGAAATTGCAGACCCAGGACCTCAAGGGCGATCAGCTACGCTGGCTGGGCGAGTTGTTCAAGCGTCATCGCGGCGCCTGCCCGATCACCATGGAGTACGTACGCCCCGACGCCAAGGCCGTGTTGCAGTTCGGCGAAGGCTGGCGAATTGACCCGGCGGATGCGTTGATTCAAGCCTTGCGTGACCAGTTCGGCAAAGACAACGTCTTCCTCCAATACCGTTGACGGCCAGGGGCCACTCTCCAAACCTGTGCGCCCCTGATCTCGACCCGAATTTTTAATCTCGACCTGAACGCGCCTCTCCCTTAAGGTAGGCGCGAATAGACAACCGGCCGGCCCAAGCTCTCTTGGACGTCGACCCAAGACGGACGCCTATGAACCCGAATTTTCTAGATTTCGAACAGCCGATCGCCGACCTGCAAGCCAAGATCGAAGAGTTGCGCTTGGTCGGTAATGACAATTCGCTGAATATCGGCGATGAAATCTCTCGTCTGCAGGACAAGAGCCGCACGCTGACCGAAGACATCTTCGGCAAGCTCACCAGCTGGCAGATCGCGCGTCTGGCGCGCCATCCTCGCCGTCCGTACACCCTGGACTACATTGACCACATCTTTACCGAGTTCGACGAACTGCACGGCGACCGTCATTTCTCCGACGACGCCGCGATCGTCGGTGGTGTCGCCCGTCTCGACGACCAGCCAGTGATGGTTATCGGCCATCAGAAAGGCCGCGAAGTGCGCGAGAAAGTCCGCCGCAACTTCGGCATGCCGCGTCCGGAAGGCTACCGCAAGGCGTGCCGCCTGATGGAAATGGCCGAACGCTTCAAGATGCCGATCCTGACCTTTATTGACACCCCGGGCGCCTACCCGGGCATCGACGCCGAAGAGCGCAACCAGAGTGAAGCGATTGCCTGGAACCTGCGCGTCATGGCTCGCCTGAAAACCCCGATCATCGCCACTGTGATCGGTGAAGGTGGTTCCGGCGGTGCATTGGCCATCGGTGTCTGCGACCAGTTGAACATGCTGCAATATTCCACCTATGCGGTGATCTCGCCGGAAGGCTGCGCCTCGATCCTGTGGAAAACCGCCGAGAAGGCACCGGATGCGGCCGAAGCCATGGGCATCACCGCCGAGCGGCTCAAGGGCCTGGGTATCGTCGACAAGGTGATCAACGAGCCGGTGGGCGGCGCTCACCGCGACCCGGCAGCAGCAGCTGCGCTGATTCGCGCCGAGCTGAGTTCGCAACTGTCGATGCTGAAGAAATTCGACAACGACGCGCTGCTGGCCCGTCGCTACGAGCGGTTGATGAGCTACGGGCTCTGATCCAACTGCTGTACCCCTGTGGGAGCGGGCTTGCTCGCGAAAGCGGTGTGTCGGTTAACGATTATGT